>NZ_JNXD01000003.1:0-398326 GCF_000725785.1 Streptomyces flavovariabilis
ACCGCCGCTACGAGCGAAAGGCCGAACACTTCCTGGCCTTCGTCGGCATCGCCGCAGCCCTCATCAGCTACCGCCGACTCACCAAGTGAAACAACGTCTTATGCGACGTAAGGGTGTCCCGGAGGGAATGTGAAAGAAGTTACTGGAGGTGGTTTCGGAGATGCTGCATCTCGATTTAAACGGACTCCCCAAAATGAGCAGAGTGGATTTCACTAGTTCAGGACCTTTCGCCCACCTATGTCTCTGTGGTCACAGCGACTCACTTGAATGGCAAAGGAGTACGCGTGTTGCGCCTGCTGGAAAGAGCGTGCGCGGTCATCGCGGTGCTCTACGCCACGCTGTTGGCGTTTTTTACCGACTGCGACGCCTTCCTGGTCACGTACAAGAACGGCGACCTCACCCCGACGATCGCGGTCTTCACAGGGGCATGTGTCGGCTGGCTGGGCCTGCGCCTGGTGCGGTCACCGCGACGCCCGCCGGTTGGGCTGTTCGTCGGTGGTGTGTGCACCGTTGGTCTGGTGGCCGTGCTGTGGTGGATGCTCCACCCCACCGTGGAGGAGCAGCAACACGTCACGCCCACCCCGAGCACCGGCGGCTTGAAGTCCCAGTCCCCCGACAGCGCTCCGGGCACGGCGCCCCTTCCGGCACCGCCGACCGCCCGACCATAGCCAGCCCGGTTTGAAGCGCTCGGCCACCGCATCAGCGGCGTGCACTGGCGGCGAAATACGCACTGCACCGCCGTACGGTTCGGCGGGCGTTGACGTCGGCGGTGCCACCACCGGAATTTCGCCGATCCCACCCTTCGTGATGGAGACGACGCGGTGAACGCGGACCGCGAGCCGACCGAGCACTCGCCGTCGGCTCTGCGGTCCCCGGCGCTGGCAGGCACCCGTTCGCCATCGTGCCCGGCTCTCGGTCAAACCCCGCCTGCGAACGGCACGATGCCGAACGACTTCTTCTGGCACGACGACAGAACGGTTCGACGACATGAGCTACGGGACACGGGGGCCGAAGGTGCAGAATCCATTCAGGCAGGGCGATGTGGTCGACATCGCGATGGGGTGGCTCGCTGCATGAGGCTTCGCGTTGGTGGCCGATGATCGCAGGCGCGATGGTCGTACTCGGCCTGCACGGCCTGTATCGGATCCGCCGGGACAGTCGCCAGAGCAGGCTGTGAGTGCCCCTCGCCGACTGGCCGCGGCCCTCCAATCACGCGCCAAGTCGGCCACGGGCAAGAGCCGTCTCACTCCTTCTCGCCATAGACGAATCGCTCGATCTCGGATACGGGCAGGTCCCGCCCGGTCGGCCGGATATAGCGGGCGAGGTAGTCCCGCCTGCCGACCTGCTCCCTCTCGGCCCAGCCGTACCCCAGAAGCAGACTCCGAGCGTCGTCGGGGTCGAGACCGAAGTGCCACATCCGTTGCTTCACGACGAAGTCCTGGTGGGCTCGCTCGGCGCCGTAGAAGTCGATTCCGTCGAGGAAGTCCTTGCGGACGTAGGTGAAGATCAACCGGCTGCCTACGGCGGCCTGGGCGAGGAATGCGAGGGTCCTGCGCACGCCATCCTCCGACAGGTACTGCGTCACGGCCTCCCAAACGAACATCGTCGGAGTCTTCGGACTGAGGCCATGGGCGTGCAGCACGTCGGCGAGGTCATCGGTCTGGAAGTCGACCGGGACCAGAACCACGTGATCGGGTACCCGGCCGTAGACCGCCTCCAGCCGTTGCCGCTTGTAGGCGATGTTGGCGGGCAAGTCGATTTCGAACGCTCGTCCGCCAGCCGACGGCACCAGTCGGTACGCCCGGGTGTCCAGGCCCGCGCCGAGAAACACGAACTGCTCGATCCCCGCCAGCACCGCTTCGGAGACCTTGTCGTCGGCATACCGTTTCCGGGACAGGACGCTCGCCCAAAGACCCAGGGCCTTCTTGTCCGTCGCGTCGGTCAGGAGATCGCGCACGGGGCGCCACCTGCAGGCCCCGACGACGAGCCGCAGTCCGGGCGGCAGGAACTGGACGGCCAGCTCGTCGCTGAGCACCCGCTGGGAAGCGGGAAGGTGCTGCTCGCACGCCGCGATCACCATCGGGCCTAACGCGGTCTGAGCTGCGGGGGGTCGCTTCGTCACAGTCATCTCTCCTTCGCGGAACGGGCTGCGGAAGGCGGTGGCGGCGCGTCGGCGAAGACCTGCTCCATCCAGAGGAAAACCTCGTGGGCGGCGCCGATCCGGGCGCTGCGGGTGGTGGAGGGGCCGGCCAACGTCATGCCGTCCCGCATGATCTGGCCGAGCGAAGCGAGCGAGGCGATCTGTCGTTGTACGACCTTCTCCCAGGCGTCGTCGTCGACCCGGTAGTACACCGTGCGGCTTCCCGGCTTGGTGAGCCGGTGCACGAAACCGACCGAGCTCAGCAACCGCAGGTTGGTCGACAGCGAGGCCCGGCTCGCCCCGATCGCGGCGGCGATCTCCTCCGCGGACTGCTCAGGTGGGTCGCAGATCATCAACCAGCCCAACACCCGGCCGGCGATCAGCGGCACACCGTCCTGGTCCGCGCAGTACTTCGCGATCCGCTCGACCCACTCCAGCACGTCCTCGTTGCCCGACTCCGCCATACGCGCACCGCTCTTCAGCTGATTCATTAATACCTAGGGATTTCACTCTCAACTGAAACTAGGGTCCACGCTGCCATGCGGCAAGACCGTGGCTGGGAACCTTGCCCGATTTCCGCAGCGCCGATCGCCTGGACGATGACCGGCCTGCCCGGGAAGGGTGTGGTCAGCGCTCCACGTCGTACTGATCCCGCCACCGGTCGACGAGGGCGGCCATCTCGCGCTGGAAGAAGGCGTAGAAGTCCCGCATTTCGTGCAGGCGCCGTCCCGCGGTGCTGTCCTCGCCCGCGGCCTTGATGCCCTCGGTGGCGGCGTCGCCCATGACGGCGAGCATGGCGTTCTGGTTGCTCATCAGCCTTGCCCAGGCGTGTTCACGGAAGCGGTAGTGGTCGCGCCGGCTGCCGGGTGCCGGAACCCGCTCGATCATGCCGATGGGGAGGAGTTGCTTGACCGCGCCCGACACCGCACCGGAGCTGATCTGCAGCTCGTCGCACAGGTCGTTGGCCGTCATGGTCTCCTGGCGGCTGAAGAGGAGCGCGGTCATCACGCGCGCGGTGGTCTTCTGCATCCCGCCCTGGGCCAGGGTGAGCGCGAGCCGCTCCGCGGCCTCGCGCAGTTGCCTGCCCTGTTCGTCGTCCGTGGCTCGAGTCTGTGCCGTCTCGCGGGTCTGCTCGCTGTCCATGACCTGCATCGTACCCGGAACTCTCAACACTCGGATATCTCAATACGTTTACAGATCTCTGAAACTTCGGTACGTTCTGGTTCATGGAGAACGCGATCGAGCTCCGTGAGCTCACCAAGACGTACGGCGCCCGACGCGGCCTGAGCGGGCTCACCCTGGACGTCCGTGTCGGTGAAGTCTTCGGCTTTCTCGGCCCCAACGGTGCGGGCAAGTCCACCACCATCCGGCTCCTGCTCGACCTGATCCGCCCCACCTCGGGGAGCGCCGTCGTGCTCGGCCTGGACCCGCGCGCCGACGGCCTGCGACTGCGTTCCCGGGTCGGTTACCTGGCCGGCGACTTCGTCTGTGACGTGCGGCAGAACGTGCGTGGCTACCTGCGCTTCCTCGCCGCCCTGCGCGGTGGCGTGCCGCAGGAGCGCATCGACGGCCTGGCCGACCGGCTCGGCCTCGACCAGGGCACGAGGATCAAGAAGCTGTCCAAGGGCAACCGGCAGAAGCTCGGCCTGGTGCAGGCGTTCATGCACACCCCGGAGTTGCTGGTCCTGGACGAGCCCACCTCCGGGCTCGACCCGCTGGTCCAGCAGACCTTCCTCGACCTGGTCACCGAAGCTGCCGTGAACGGTCAGACCGTGTTCATGTCCAGCCACATCGTGAGCGAGGTCGAGGCTGTCGCCGACCGGGTCGGCATCATCCGCGACGGCCTCCTCGTCGCCCTGGACACCGTCGCCGCCCTGCGTGCCGGGGCCGTCCGCGACATCGAGGTCACCTTCGCGCACCCCGTAACCGCAGACGCCTTCGCGGGCGTTGACGGACGGCTGCACCTCGACGCGGACGGCACCACCCTCACCGGCCAGATCACCGGCAGCCCCGACGCCCTCGTCAAGGCCCTCGCCGTACACACCGTCACCGGCCTGCGCGCCACCGAACCCGCTCTCGAAGAGCTCTTCCACTCCTACTACGAGGGTGCGGAAGCCGCCCCGCGCACCACGACAGGCCAGCCCGCCTGACCGGAGTCGGCTGCCTGCTGCCCCGACCCTCGCGCTCCCATCGAAAGGCCCCTCGATGAACCTGGCCGTCTACACCAAGTCCCTTTCCGACAGTCGCCGCGGCCTCGTCGGCTGGATGCTCGGCACCGCCGCCGTCGGCATGATGTACGCCTCCACGTACCCCTCGCAGAAGGACAACACCGCGAGCCTGCCCGAGGCCCTGCGCGAGTCGCTGCACATTGACGCCACCGCCGCCGGCTACCTCCAGGCCAGCGTTTTCGGAGTGATCCTGCCCCTGTTGGCCATGATCTACGGCGCCGCCACCGGATCCCGGGCTGTCGCGGGCGAGGAGGAGTTCGGGCAGCTCGACCTTGTCCTCGCCCACCCCCTCACCCGCACCCGGCTCGTCCTCCAGCGCTTCGCCGCGCTGGCCACCGGGGCAGGCGCGATCTCCGCCCTGGTCTGGCTCGCCCTGCTCGCCATCCGCGACAGCGCCGAACTCACCAGCGTCACTCCGGCCGAACTGCTCGCCCAGTGCATGAACCTGGCCCTGCTCGGCATCGTCTTCGGCGCCCTCGCCCTCGGGCTCGGGGCCGCCTTCGGCCGCCGTAACGTCGCCCTCGCCGGCACCGCCGCCATAGGGCTCCTGGCCTACACCGCGCACACCTTCGCCGCGCAGATCGGCGCAGACCGGCTCGCGTACCTCTCGCCCTTCCACCACTACATCGGCGGCCAGCCGCTGCGGCACGGCTTCCAGTGGGCCGACATCGGCATCCTTGCCGCGACGGCTAGTGCCCTCGTGGCTCTGGGCACGTGGCGCTTCGCGCGCCGGGACATCAACACCTGACGCCCTGCCCCGGGCGACGAGAGCAGGCCGCGTCTGAGCCGGACGGTCCCTGCGAGCGACTGCGGGGTAGGGTGACGGCCGCGCGGGGTTTGACGGGCTCCGTACGAAGTCCATACCAATCCTTGACGGACTGGACGTACACGAGGAAGGCAGCCGGTGGCAGGACGTTCCGCGCGGGTGCGCCGGTCGCTGTTCACCGCGCATCCGGCCCGCACGGTCGTGCTGGCCTTCGCCGCGGTGATCGCCCTGGGGACTGCGCTGCTGGCGCTGCCGGTCGCCGCCGAGGACGGCATGGCCACCGGGATGGTGACCGCGCTGTTCACGTCCACGTCGGCTGTCTGCGTGACGGGCCTGGCGGTGGTGGACACGGGCACGTACTGGAGCGGCTTCGGTGAGGGCGTGATCCTCGCGTTGATCCAGGTCGGTGGCTTCGGCATCATGACGATGGCCTCCCTGCTCGCCCTGCTGGTCTCCGGGAAGCTGCGGCTGAGGATGCAGCTCACGGCGCAGGCGGAGACCAAGAGTCTGGACATCGGTGACGTCCGCCGGGTGCTGCTCGGTGTGGCCGGCACGACGCTGATCGTGGAACTCGCGGTCGGCGCGGTCCTCTCCCTGCGGTTCCGCTTCGGCTACGGCAACTCCATCGGCGACGCCGTGTACCTGGGCTACTTCCATGCCGTGTCGGCGTTCAACAACGCCGGCTTCGGCCTGCACGCCGACAGTCTCACCCGCTACGCCGATGATCCGTGGGTCACCCTGCCCGTCGCCGTGGCCGTGATCCTCGGCGGTCTCGGCTTCCCTGTCCTCCTGGAACTGCTGCGCCACCGGAACCGCCGCCGCACCACCGGCCGCCGCAACTGGACCCTGCACACGAAGCTGACGCTGGCCACGACCGTCGTTCTGCTCGCCGTGGGCACTTTGCTGACCTGTCTGCTGGAGTGGACCAACTCGGGCACCCTGGGCCCGCACGACTGGCCCGAGAAGCTTCTGAACGGGTTCTTCCATTCCACGATGACCAGGACCGCGGGCTTCAACTCCCTGGATATCGGGGCGATGCACGCCTCCACGCTCCTGATGACCTGCATGCTCATGTTCGTCGGCGGCGGCAGCGCGGGCACCGCCGGCGGCATCAAGGTCACCACGTTCGCGGTCCTGGCCGTCGCGATCATCGCCGAGGTGCGGGGCGAACCCAACTCCGCGGTCCTCGGACGCAAGCTGGGCCCGCACGTGTTGCGCCAGGCCCTGACCGTGGCGCTGCTCGGCGTCGGACTGGTCATGACCGCCACGCTCGCCCTGCTGAGCACCACCTCCCTGCCCTTCGAGCAGGTCCTGTTCGAGGTCGTCTCGGCCTTCGCAACCGTCGGCCTGTCCACCGGCATCACCGCCGACCTCCCGGCCACCGGGCAGCTGATTTTGACCCTGCTGATGTTCATCGGCCGTCTGGGACCGGTCACCCTGGTCTCGGCGCTGGCCCTGCGCGAGCGCAAACGCCGCTACGACCTGCCCGAGGAGCGACCCGTCATTGGCTGACTACCTGCACAAACTGCGGCTTCGGCGCCGCAAGCGTCTCGCCGAGCAGCACGCCCAGAGCGTCGGCGACCAGCGGGTCGCGGTCATCGGCCTGGGCCGCTTCGGTTCCTCCCTCGCCAACGAGCTGATGCGGCGCGGCTGGGACGTCCTCGGCATCGACACCGACGCCCGCCTCGTCCAGAAGTACAGCGACGGCCTGACGCACTCGGCGGTCGCCGACTGCACCGACCCGGAGGTGCTGCACCAGCTCGGCGTGCACGAGTTCACCAGCGCCGTGGTCGGCATCGGCACCGACATCGAGGCCAGCATCCTCATCGCCTCCAACCTGCTGGAGGCCGAGGTCCCCAACCTCTGGGCCAAGGCCATCAGCCGACAGCACGGCAAGATCCTCGAACGCCTCGGCGTCCACCACGTCGTCCTGCCCGAGCACGAGATGGGCGAGCGCGTCGCCCACCTGGTCACCGGGCGGATGCTGGACTTCATCGAGTTCGACGACGATTACGCCCTGGTCAAGACCGTCGCCCCGGACATCGCGACCGGTGTCCCGCTCGGCCAGAGCCAGGTGCGCACCAAGTACGGAGTCACGGTCGTCGGCATCAAGCGCCCCGGCGAGGGCTTCACCTACGCCAGCGCGGAGACGGTCGTCCAGAAGGGCGACGTCATCGTGGTCACCGGCAAGATCCACGCGGTGGAAGCCTTCGCCGAGCTCAGCTGAGGCGTATGGAGTGCGTCAAAGATGTACGGGGCGCCTTCAGGGAGGCGTTAAGGACGGCCGCAGCCGCCTGGAAAGAGGGTTCCCTCTAGAGGTCCGTTCTTCCCGAACCTCATCCAGGAGCTTGCGATGGCCGACGTGGCCTTCGTCCTCACCACGATCGCGGTGTTCGCGCTTGTGGCTCTCGTCGCCAAGGGGGTGACGAAGCTGTGACCGCCGAGAACGTCATCGGACTGGTCGTGGCCGTCGCCCTGCTGGGTTATCTCGTCCTCGCCCTGATTTTCCCGGAGAGGTTCTGAGCACGCCCATAAGCTCCGTTCTTGCTGACGTGCTCCTGGTGGCCGCGCTCATCGGCGCGCTCGCCCTGGTGCACCGCCCCCTCGGCGACTACATGGCCGCCGTCTACAGCTCCAAGAACCACCTGCGCGTCGAGAAGTGGATCTACCGCTCGGTCGGCGCGAACCCGGACGCGGAGATGCGCTGGCCCGCCTACCTGCGCGGGGTACTGGCGTTCTCCGCGGTCGGCGTGATCTTCCTGTACGTGCTCCAGCGGGTGCAGGACAAGCTGCCGCTGTCGCTCGGCTTCAAGCCGATCAGCCCGGACCAGGCGTTCAACACGGCCGTGTCGTTCGCGTCGAACACCAACTGGCAGTCGTATTCGGGTGAGACGGTGATGAGCCACGTCACCCAGACCGCCGGGCTGGCCGTGCAGAACTTCGTGTCGGCGGCCGTCGGCATCGCCGTCGCCGTGGCGCTGGTGCGCGGCTTCGCCCGGTCCCGCACCGGGGACCTGGGCAACTTCTGGACGGACCTGGTGCGCGGCGTCGTCCGTATCCTGCTGCCGCTCTCCGTAATCGCGGCCGTGCTCCTCATCGCGGCCGGAGCCATCCAGAACTTCGGCGACCTCCACACCATCACCACGCTGACCGGCGACAAGCAGGCCATCAGCCCCGGCGCCGTGGCCTCGCAGGAGGCCATCAAGGATGTCGGCACGAACGGCGGCGGCTTCTTCAACGCCAACTCCGCCCACCCCTTCGAGAACCCCAACGGCTTCACCAACCTGCTGGAGATCTTCCTGCTGCTGTTGATCCCGTTCTCCCTGCCGCGCACCTTCGGCAAGATGGTCGGCAACGTGCGTCAGGGCTACGCGATCGTCGCGGCGATGGGGATCATCTGGTTCCTCGCCGTCGTCGCGGTGACCTGGATCGAATACGCCCACCCGGGCACCGCCTCGCAGATCGCGGGCGGTTCCATGGAGGGCAAGGAACAGCGCTTCGGCGAGGGCCCGTCCTCACTCTTCGCGGTCTCCACGACGATGACCTCGACCGGCTCGGTCAACTCCTTCCACGACTCCTACCAGGGGCTGTCCGGCGGGGTTCTGCTGCTCGGCATGATGCTCGGTGAGATCGCGCCCGGCGGCGTCGGCTCGGGCCTCTACGGCATGCTGATCATGGCGATCATCGCGGTGTTCCTCGCCGGGCTGATGGTCGGCCGGACGCCCGAGTACCTGGGCAAGAAGATCGGCACCCGCGAGATAAAGCTGGCCGCCTGCTACATCCTCATCCCCCCGGCCCTGGTGCTGATCGGCACCGCGGTGGCCATGGCCCTGCCGGACGGCAAGGAAGCCATGACCAACATCGGCGCGCACGGCTTCTCCGAAGTCCTGTACGCCTACACGTCGGCTTCCAACAACAACGGTTCCGCCTTCGCGGGCTTCGGCGCGAACACCCCGTTCTTCAACACCACGCTGGGGCTGTGCATGACGCTGGGCCGGTTCCTGCCCATGGTGTTCGTGCTGGCCCTGGCGGGCTCGCTCGCCGAGCAGAAGCCCATCCCCGCCACCGCGGGCACCCTGCGCACCGAGAAGCCGCTGTTCACCGGTCTGCTGGTAGGCGCGATCATGATCATCACCGGTCTGACATTCTTCCCGGCTCTCGCCCTGGGCCCGCTCGCCGAAGGGCTGGCGACATGACCACCAACACGAAGAAGCAAGAGGACCCGATGTCCACGGTTACCCCGACCCGGGCACCGCACCAGGACGTACCGACCGGACACAAGCACCCCGAGGGCCGCGTCGGCGCCGGTCTCTTCGACCCCAAGCAACTGGTGAAGTCGCTGCCGGACGCCTGCCGCAAGCTCGACCCGCGGGTAATGGTCAAAGCGCCCGTCATGTTCGTGGTGCTGGTCGGCTCGGTGGTCACCACCGTGCTCGCGATCAAGGATCCTGGCGACTGGTTCGGCTGGGTCATCACCGCCTGGCTCTGGCTGACCGTCGTCTTCGCCAACCTGGCGGAGGCGGTCGCCGAGGGCCGCGGCAAGGCGCAGGCCGACACCCTGCGCAAGGCCAAGACCGACACCGTCGCCCGCCGCCTCGCCGGAGACATCGAGGAGCAGGTGCCGGGCACCGAGCTGAAGATCGGCGACCTGGTCGTCTGCGAGGCCAGCGACATCATTCCCGGCGACGGTGACGTCGTCGAAGGTGTCGCGAGCGTCGATGAGTCGGCGATCACCGGCGAGTCGGCGCCCGTGATCCGCGAGTCCGGCGGTGACCGCTCGGCCGTCACGGGCGGTACGAAGGTCCTCTCCGACCGCATCGTCATCAAGATCACGACGAAGCCCGGTGAGACCTTCATCGACCGCATGATCAACCTGGTCGAGGGCGCGGCGAGGCAGAAGACGCCGAACGAGATCGCCCTGAACATCCTGCTCGCCTCGCTGACCATCGTCTTCCTGCTCGCCGTCGTGACGCTGAAGCCGTTCGCCATCTACGCGGGCGCCGACAAACAGACCTCGATGATCGTGCTCACGGCCCTGCTGGTCTGCCTGATCCCGACCACGATCGGCGCGCTGCTCTCCGCGATCGGCATCGCAGGCATGGACCGCCTGGTGCAGCGCAATGTGCTGGCCATGTCCGGGCGGGCCGTCGAGGCCGCCGGTGACGTGTCGACGCTGCTGCTGGACAAGACCGGCACCATCACGCTCGGCAACCGGCAGGCCGCCGAATTCGTACCCGTGCGCGGCACCACCGAGGCCGAGGTCGCCGACGCCGCCCAGCTCTCCTCGCTGGCTGATGAGACCCCTGAAGGCCGCTCCATCGTCGTCCTCGCCAAGGAGAAGTACGGGCTGCGCGAGCGCCACCAGGGGGAGCTGGCCGGCGCCGAGTGGATCGCCTTCACCGCCCAGACCCGGATGTCTGGTGTGGATGTCGACGGGCGCAAGGTCCGCAAGGGCGCGGCCGGGTCGGTCATCGCCTGGGTGCGGGAACAGGGCGGCGAGGTCGCCGAGGACGCGGACACCCTCACCGACCGCATCTCCGAGGCCGGCGGCACGCCCTTGCTGGTCGCCGTCCAGGACGATCAGGGCGCCCGCGTCCTGGGTGTCATCCACCTCAAGGACGTCGTCAAGGACGGCATGCGGGAGCGGTTCGAGGAGCTGCGCCGCATGGGCATCAAGACGATCATGATCACGGGCGACAACCCCCTGACCGCCAAGGCGATCGCCGAGGAGGCCGGCGTCGACGACTTCCTCGCCGAGGCCACACCCGAGGACAAGATGGCCCTCATCAAACGCGAGCAGGCCGGCGGCAAGCTCGTCGCGATGACCGGCGACGGCACCAATGACGCCCCCGCACTCGCGCAGGCGGACGTGGGCGTCGCGATGAACACGGGCACGTCGGCCGCCAAGGAGGCCGGCAACATGGTCGACCTCGACTCCAACCCGACCAAGCTCATCGAGATCGTCGAGATCGGCAAGCAGCTCCTCATCACCCGGGGCGCGTTGACGACGTTCTCCATCGCCAACGACGTCGCCAAGTACTTCGCGATCATCCCGGCGATGTTCGCCGTCGCCTACCCGTCGTTGGACAAGCTCAACATCATGGGCCTGGCCTCGCCGGAGTCTGCGATCCTCTCCGCCGTCATCTTCAACGCGCTGATCATCATCGCGCTCGTACCACTTGCCCTGCGCGGTGTGCAGTACCGGCCGATGAGCGCGGACAAGATGCTCCGCCGCAACCTCGGCATCTACGGCCTGGGCGGCCTCGTCGCCCCGTTCATCGGCATCAAACTCATCGACGTACTCATCTCGCTGATCCCCGGGATCGGATGAAGGACATGAACACTTCTGTGGTGAACACCGCGCGGATGCTGTGGGCCGCGCTGCGCATGCTGCTCGTCCTCACTCTGGTGACCGGCGTCATCTACCCGCTGGTGGTGACGGGCATCGGACAGGTCGCCTTCCACGACCAGGCCAACGGCTCGATGGTAAAGGCCGACGGCAAGGAGGTCGGCTCCAAGCTGATCGGGCAGAGCTGGAACATCAAGGGCACCGACAAGCCGGACCCGAAGTGGTTCCAGGGCCGCCCCTCCAACAGCGGCTACGACCCGCTGGCCACCGGCTCCAGCCAGCTGGGCGCCAGTGACCCGACGCTGGTCAAGCACGTGAAGGCGGCGAAAGAGCAGGTCGCCGAGTTCAACGGCGTCCCCGAGTCCGAGGTGCCCGTCGATGCGGTCACCGGCTCGGCCTCCGCCATCGACCCGGACATCTCCCCGCAGTACGCGGACATCCAGGTCAAGAGGGTCGCCGAGGCGAACGGGCTGACGGTCGCCCAAGTCGAGAAGCTGGTCAAGGACCATACCCAGGGCCGTTCGTTCGGCTTCCTCGACCAGCCGCGCGTCAACGTCCTCGAACTCAACATCGCGCTCAAGGAAGCGGCCAAGAACTGATGGCCTTAGCAGGCAGGACCGCGACCGAGGGCCGGTGGGCCGAGAGCTTCCGCTCCCCCGGCCCCCGGCGCGGCTCCGAACGCCTGACCCCGTCCACCGAAGACAGGAAGGCCGCACACCGATGACCCGGGTGCTGGTGGTGGAGGACGATCCACAGCTCGTACGAGCCCTCGTGATCAACATGCAGGCCCGGCATTACGGAGTGGACGCGGCGCCGGACGGCACCACGGCCCTCCGGCTCGCCGCCGCCCGCCAGCCCGACGTGGTCGTCCTCGACCTCGGGCTGCCCGACATGGACGGCGTCGAGGTGATCAAGGCGCTGCGCGGATGGACCCGGACACCCATCCTCGTCCTGTCCGCACGCCGCGCCTCCGAGGAGAAGGTCGCCGCGCTGGACGCGGGCGCCGACGACTACATCACCAAGCCGTTCAGCATGGACGAGCTGCTGGCCCGGCTGCGGGCCGCCGTCCGCCGCACCGAGGCCGTGCCCCTGGCCCCCGAGACGACGGTGGTGACGACCGACGACTTCACCGTCGACCTGCTGGCCAAGAAGGCCGGCCGTGACGGCCACGACATCCGCCTCACCCCCACGGAGTGGCATCTGCTGGAGATCCTGGTGTCCAATCCTGGCCGCCTGGTGACGCAGAAGCAGCTGCTCCAGGAGGTCTGGGGCCCCACGTACGCCACCAAGACGAACTACCTTCGGGTGTACATGGCACAGCTCAGGCGCAAACTCGAACCGGACCCCGCCCACCCCCGCTACCTGATCACCGAGCCGGGAATGGGCTACCGCTTCGAGACCTGACCTGCCAGGCGATCCTAAGCAGTTCGTCTACGGCCACTACACTCCGCTGCCGACCGGGGCGAAGGGCGACGAGGCCACGGCGAACTACCAGCATGGCGTCCTGACCATCAGGATGCCGGTGCTGGAGACGGGGCCCGGCACCGGAGCCACCCCGGTGCGGGAGCCTCTGAGCGTGACTGTGCCCTGAGTCGCGCATGAATGCGCCGTGACTCGCACGGTTTTGCGACCCCCGCGAACGGCCGGCTTGCCGGTCACGGGCGGGCCTGACCGCTGGGCCGAACGTCCCCGGTAGGGACTGAACAGCCCCTCGCCACCGGCTGTACCGGGTGTGACGGCGAGGGTGAACCTGGAGACTGCCCGGCAGTGAGGCGGTGGGAACGATGAGACTGGAACTGCCCCTGGTCATGGGCGTGGACGGATCGGACGGTTGCCTGGTGGCGCTCGACTGGGCGGTGGATGAGGCCGCTCGGCACGGACTTTCGCTGCGGCTGGTGTACGCCTCCCGCTGGGAGCGCTACGAGGGCATCACCCCGTCGGTCAGTACCGAACGCCCGTCGGAGCAGGTGATGGCCGACCACATCGTCGCCTCCGCGGCGGAGCGCGCCCGGCGGCGCAACCCCGACGTGAAGGTGTCCACCGAGGTCCTCCCGGCCGAAGCGGCGGACGCGCTTCTGCGGGAGAGCAACAACGCCTCCGCCCTGGTCACCGGTTCGCGGGGCCGTGGCGAGCTGAAGGGACTGCTGCTCGGTTCCGTCGGGCTGGCCGTCGCGGCCCGTGCGCACTGTCCGGTGATCGTGGTGCGGGGCGACACGGCCGGCCTGACCGGTACCCACGAGCGGATCCTCCTCGGGGCCGGGGACCCCGCTGCCGGCGGGGAAGCGGCGCGGTTCGCCTTCCGTGAGGCCGAGGTGCGCGGGTGCACCCTCGACGTGGTCCGGGCCTGGCGCAAACCCGCACACGAGCCCGCCGACACGGGCGGGCTCGCCGAGGCACCCGCCCGGTACCACGAGGAGCGGGCCCGCGCCCAGCTGGACGAGCTGATCCGTGACCCGGTCGCCGAACACCCGGACGTGAGGGTGCGCCGCACGACGGTGGAGGGATCCGCCCGCAAGGTACTGGTGGACCGCTCGGCTGCGGCCGACCTCGTGATCGTCGGAGCGCGGCGACGGCAGGACCACTTCGGGCTCCAGCTCGGCCGGGTGGCCCACACACTCCTGCATCACGCCCAGTGCCCTGTTGCGGTCGTGCCGCAGCACGTATGAGTACTGCGGCGTCGGCAGCCGCGCAGGCGGCACTCGAGGGTCATGGCCCATCAGCTTTCCCGCTTTCCGCCACGTACTACGGCGACGGGGCAGTGCGCGTGGTGCAGCAGTGCCTGGCTGACCGAGCCGAGCAGCAGCCCCGTGAAGCCGCCGCGGCCGCGGGCACCGGCCACGACCAGCTGTGCCTCGCGGCTGGCCTCGATCAGGGCCGGGCGGACCCGGGAGCGGGCCAAGACCCGCCGCACGGTGACCCTGGGATGGCGTTCCTGCCACGGAGACAGCGTGTCGTCCAGCAGCCGCTGCTCCTCGTCGCGGAGCCGCTCGATGTTCACCACCACGTTCAGAGGATCACCAGGACCCTCGTAGGCCCGCTCGCTCCGGGTGTTCCACACGTGCAGGGTCACCAGGTCCACGCCGCGCAGAGACGCCTCGGCGAAGGCGAACTCGACGGCTTTCTCGCCCGCCGGTGAGCCGTCGACCGCCAGCAGCACGGGACCGTTCGGGTCCGGCCGGCCGCGCACCACCAGCACCGGGCAGCGACCGTGCGCGGCCAGGTGCACGGCGGTGGAGCCCAGCAGAAGGCTGCCGAACGCGCCCAGTCCCCGGCTGCCGACCACGACGAGCGTCGCGGTGCGCGACTCGATCTCCAGCACCATCAACGGCTCACCGACGCTGACCTCCCGGGTGATCTCCACCTGCGGCGCGGCTCTGCGGGCCCGCTGTTCGGCCTTGATCAGTGTGCCGTCTACCAGTTCACGCACCCCTGCCGCGGCCGGATTCCACGGGGGGCCGCCGGGTGGTACGTGCATCGACGGCCACCCGAAGGCGTGCACGAGCCGTAGGCCCGCGCCGCGCAGACCGGCCTCGCGTGCCGCGACCTCCACCGCGTGCAGGCTCGATGGCGAGCCGTCCACTCCCACGACGACCGGATTCGCCACGACAGACTCTCCTTCTCACCTGGCGGCCGGTCCCTGACTGCCGCTCGAGTCGGCCGGCGCTGGTGCACTGCCGCTCTCCTTCCAGCCTTCACCAGCTTGCGACGCCCCGCATCGTGCGGAGCGTGAGACGAGCCAACCGGCCGCGCGAAGCCGTCGGCGTGGCGGCACCCGACGGCAGGGGTGAGGCTGGAAGAACAGTGAACGGACGGGCGGCGGGGAGATCCCTGGAGGTGCCATGACTGGTGCGGACGGGCGTCGGCGGATCGTGGTGGGCGTCGACCCGGACCCTTCGAAGCGGTTGGCCCTCGCCTGGGCCGCCGACGAGGCGGACCGACGTCACCTGCCGCTGCGGCTCGTCCACGCCCAGGGTGTGCCGACCGGCGGGTACCGGTCGGGGGAGGCGCGGCCGTCCTGGGAGGAGTGGAACCGGGCGCTGCACGGGCTGGGTGAGCAGGTGCTCAAGGAAGCGGTCGCCTTTGTCGAGTCCCGGCGTCCGGCGGCGGAGGTGTCGACGCTGCTGGCGGAAGGAGAGCCGGCGTGGGTCCTGCGCGAGGAGGCTCGGGGCGCCGCCCTGGTCGTGGTGGGCTCCTGGCACCTGAGCAGGCGGCGCGAGATGTTCTCCGCCGCCTCTGTGGTGCTCCCGATCACCGCCCACGCTCCCTGCCCGGTCGCGGTCGTGCCTGAGCCGGAGCACGTCACCCAGCAGCCCGCGTACTTCGTGGTCGGCGTCGATGGCAGCCCGCATTCGGCCGCGGCAGTGGATGTGGCGTTCGAGGAGGCGGCCCTGCGCGGAGCGCTCCTGCGGGCCCTGTACGTGTGGCATCCGCCGCTCCTCGGTGTCCTCGATGAGGAAGCCGCGGTGCGGGAGTGCCGCCGGGTGCTCTCGGAGACGGTCGCGGGCCGCACCGCGAGGTACCCGGAAGTGGAGCTGCACCACGAGGTCGTCCGCGGACACCCGGTGCAGGTCCTGACGGAAGCCTCGGAACACGCCCTTGGCCTGGTCGTGGGAACCAGGGGACACGGAGGGTTCACCGGCATGTTGCTGGGCTCGGTAAGCCAGGGAGTGCTGCACCACGCCCGCTGCCCCGTCATCACGGTCCCGGCGTGAGGCAGCGAACGGCCCGGGACCTGTCTCCCGGACGGCTCTGTCCTTGCCGGTCGGCCCTTCACACGATGAGAGAGCGCCGCCGGTCATGAGCGGCGAACAGGCGAGCACGGACCCGCTGGTACCGGATCTCCCCGCTGGTGAGGTCTTCACCGCGCTGGGCACCTCACGACGCGGCCTGCCGACGGCCCAGGCACGGGCCAGGCTGGAGAGGTACGGGTCCAACGAACTGCCGCGCGCCGGGCGTCGCGCCGTGTGGCGGCAGTTGGGTGCGCAGTTCACGGATCTCTTCGCGGTGGTGCTGATCGTCGCCTCGGGGATCACCTTCCTGGCGTACGGGCTGGAGGAGCCGCGTGACATCGGCACCTTCCAGCTTGCGGTGGCGATCCTGGGCGTCGTGGTCCTGAACGCCGCCATCGGCTTCGCCCAGGAGTACTCGGCCGAGCGAACGGCTCAGGCCCTGGAGGCGATGGTGTTCCACACCTGCCGGGTGCTGCGCGGCGGCGAACGGCTGGAGCTGCCTGCCCGGGAGTTGGTCCCGGCGACGTGGTGGTGCTGGAGTCCGGGGACGCCGTGTCGGCGGACTGCCGGGTGGTGGAGGCGCACGAGCTGGCCGTGAACAACGCGCCGCTGACCGGGGAGAGCAACGCCGTGGGCCGCACGGCCGACCCGGTGGCCGTCGGACCGCCGTTGGAGGCCCGCAACTGCGTGTTCATGGGGACCGACGTCGTCGCCGGCTCCGGGCGGGCCGTGGTCTTCGCCACCGGCGCGGCGACCGAGTTCGGACGGATCTACCGGCTGGCCGCGGCCGCCCCGCGGCAGAAGACCCCGCTGCAGCTCCAGGTGGCCTCGATGGCGCGGCGGGTGGCGGGGGCGGCCCTGGCGATCGGTGCCCTGATGTTCGCCGTGCGACTGCCCACCGGCGAATCCGCGGTGACCCTGTTCGTGTTCGCACTGGGTGTGATGGTGGCGCTGGTGCCGGAAGGGCTGCCCGCGACGCTGTCGGTGTCGCTGGCGATCGGCGTACGGCGGATGGCACGCCGCCACGCCCTGATCAAACAGCTGCTGGCAGTGGAGGCGCTCGGGTCGACCACGGTCGTGTGCACCGACAAGACCGGGACGCTCACCCAGGCGGAGATGACCGTCGCACACGTGTGGGCGGGAGGTGCGCCGCATCCGGTGAGCGGTGTGGGGTACGAGCCGAGCGGCGAGGTCGCCGACGCCGCGCCGGTGCGCGAGCTGCTGCGGGTGGCGGGCCTGTGCTGCAACGCCCGGCTTGTTCCACCTACGGGCCCTCGGGAGCACTGGCGGGTGCTCGGCGACACCACGGAGGGGGCGCTGCTCGTCGTCGCGGCCAAGGCCGGTCTGGATCTGGGCGCGGAGGAGGCGGCGGCGCCGCGGGTGACGGAGTTCCCCTTCGACTCGGACCGCAAGCTGATGACCACGGTGCACAAGACCGGCGCGGGCTACCAGGCGTGCGTCAAGGGAGCGCCCGGAGAGCTGCTGGCGCGGTGCACCGACGTGGAGTGGGACGGGCGGCATGGGCTGCTGACCGGGGCGGAACGGGAGGCGGTCGTCGCGGTCGGCGACGCGCTGGCGTCGCAGGGGCTGCGGGTGCTGGCCGTCGCGTGGCGGGAGCTGGGCGGGCCCCGCCTGGCGCAGGAGGAGGCGGAGTCGGCGCTGACGCTGCTGGGACTGGTCGGCATGCTGGACCCGCCGCGTCCGGAGGTCACCGACGCGGTCGCCGTCTGCCGCCGGGCCGGCATCCGGATCGTCATGGTCACCGGCGACCACCCGCTGACCGGGGAGGCCGTGGCCCGTCGGGTCGGGATCGTACGGCGGCCGGATCCGGTCGTGGTGACGGGCGCCCGGCTCGACGCGATGGACGACGAGGCGCTCGACTCGCTTCTCGCCGAGCCGTCCGACCTGCTGCTGTGCCGGGTCAGCCCGGAGCACAAGATGCGTGTGGTCACCGCCTTCCAGCGGCGGGGCGAGGTGGTGGCGGTCACGGGGGACGGCGCGAACGACGCCCCGGCGCTCAAGCACGCGGACATCGGCGTGGCGATGGGCGCGTCGGGCACCGACGTCGCCCGGGAGGCGGCCTCGATGGTGCTGCTGGACGACTCGTTCGCCTCCATCGCGACTGCGGTGCGGCTCGGCAGGTCCGTCTACCAGAACATCCGCAAGTTCCTGATCTACGTCTTCAGCAGCAAAATCGGCGAGCTCGGCCCGATTCTGGCGGCGACGTTCGCCGGATTTCCGCTGGTGCCTATCAGCGCGGTGCAGATCCTTGCGATCGACCTGGGCTCGGACGTGATGCCCGCCCTGGCGCTGGGCGCGGAACGACCCGAGCCGGACGTGATGGACCGCCCGCCGCGCTCCCGGCGCGAGCGGCTGTTCTCGGCGGCGGTGGTGGGACGCATCCTGTTCCTGGGCGGCATCCAAGCGCTCGGCGTATGCGCCGTGTTCTTCTGGCACATCCATTCCTCCGGCATCCCGTTCGACGACTTCACCGAGGACCACCCCGTCTACCGGGAGGCCGTCACGCTGGACCAGGGCGGGATCGTGCTCAGCCAGTTCTTCGTCTCCCTCGCGGTGCGCACAGAGCGTCAGAGCATCCTGAAAGCAGGTCTGCTGTCCAATCCGGCCCTGCTGGCGGCGGGCGGCTTCGGGTCGCCGTCATGGTCGCGATCAGCTATCTGCCGCCGCTGCAGGCCGTCTTCAACACGGCCCCGCTCGACGCCGCCGACTGGGCGGTCCTGGTCGGGCTCGGCACCCTGCCCCTGCTCGCGGACGAAGGCCGCAAGGCGTGGCTGCGCCGGCGCGCCGCCCGCCCGAAAGGAGGCTCACGGTGAAGGTGATCGTCGTCGGCTGCGGACGGGTGGGGTCCACCCTCGCCGGTCTGCTCGCCTCGGAAGGGCACCTCGTTCAGGTCGTCGACCGGCGTCCCAAAGCGGCCCGGCGGCTGCCCGACAGCCCTCGTATCCGCTTCCACGAGGGCAACGGCTACAGCCGCGCGGTGCTCCAGAACGCCGGGATCGAGCACGCGGACGCGTTCGTGGCCGTCACCTCCGGGGACAACAGCAACATCGTCAGCGCGCGCACCGCGAAGGAGAACTACGGGGTGCCGATCGTCCTCGCCCGCATCTACGACCCCCGGCGCGCCGACATCTACCGCGAACTCGGCATCCCCACCATCGCCAGCGTCCGCTGGACCGTGCACCAGATCCACCAGATGCTGCTGCACCGCCACCTGAGCCCCGAACTCAGCTTCGGCAACGGGGAGACGCTGCTCGTCCGCTCAAAAGTGCCCGACTACTTCATCGGGCGGCGGCTGGCCGAGTTCGACGTCGACGGCGAGATCCGCGTCGTCGAGGTCACCCGCGGCGGCCACTCCCTGATCCCCGCGCACAGCACACCCGCACAGGCGGGCGACCTGGTCACCTTCGCCGTCGCCGCCACCGCGCTGGGCAGGCTGCGCGGATTTCTCGACAAGGAGCTGGGGACGTGAACGTGCTCATCGCCGGCGCGGGACGGCTCGGTACCCAGATCGCCCGGGTGCTCTCCGCGGCTCGCAACGAGATCACGCTGATCGACGTCGACGACGACCGCGTGGCCGAACTGGAGAGCCGCCTCCCGGGAGTGCGGCTGGTCACCGGCGACGCGTGCGAACCGGCCCTCCTGGAACACTCCGGCGCCCTGACCGCCGACCTTGTCATCGCCACCACCGGGGACGACGAGGACAACCTCGTCATCAGTCTGCTCGCCAAACGGCAGTTCTCGGTGACCCGCGTGGCCGCCCGGGTCAACGACGCCGACAACGCATGGCTGTTCGACGCGCGCTGGGGTGTCGACGTCGCCGTCCCCGCCGCCACCCCGCTGATCTCCCTCATCGAGGAGGCCACCGGGGCTACCGACACGGTCGCCCTGCTGCGGCTCAGCAAAGCCGGCGTCGACGTCATCGAAACGGCCATCACACCGCAGTCCAGGGCGGTGGGCCGCACTCTGGGCGAGGTCCGGCTGCCCGAAGGCACCGTTGTCGCCACGATCGTCCGCGGTGGACAGCCCACCGTGCCGGATCCGGCGATCCGGCTGCATGCCGGGGACGAACTCCTCCTCGTCTCGCACTCCGCGACCGAGCAGGAGATCCACGCGGCGTTCCAGTGAGTCGGGCCCGGACCAGGAGTGGCACGGTCACACCTCGGCGTTCGGAGCGACCCAGCGCCCGCTGCCCAGGCACCGAGCCTCCGTGACCGGCGCCCTCAGTGACGCTCTACCGCTCCCCGCACCACAGCCACCGGGCAGTGCGCGTGGTGCAGCAGGGCCTGGCTGACCGACCCCAAGAGCAGTCCGGAGAAGCCGCCGCGTCCCCGCGCACCGACCACCACCAGCTGAGCGGACCGACTCGCCTCGATCAACGACTCCCGCGTCCCGCCGTGCACCACCTTGTGTTCCACCGTCACACCCGGATAGCGCTCCTGACGGCCGGCGAGCGCCTCGGACAGCAGCCGCTCCTCCTCCTCGGCCAGCGCTCCGGGCGGGTTCGCGTACGGCATCGACTTGTCCTGCGGGGCGGGCATCGGCGCGTTCCACGTGGTCCAGGCGTGCTGCGCCACCAGCGGCGCATCGCGCAGGGCGGCCTCGGCGAAGGCGAAATCAACGGCCTTCTGTCCCGCGGCCGAGCCGTCGACGCCCACCACGATCGGACCGTCGGCGTGCGGCTGCTCGCGCACCACCAGGACGGGACAGGAGCCGTGCGCCGCCAGATGCACCGCCGTCGACCCCGCCAGCAGCCCGACGAACCCGCCCATGCCCCGGGACCCCACCACCACCAGCTCGGCGGCACGCGACTGCGCCTCCAGAGCCGTCACCGGCTCAGCGGTGACCACGACGTGACTGGTGTCGACGTCCGGCGCCACCGTCCGCGCCCGCTCGACCGCTTCTGTCACCAGGCGATGGGCCATGTCCCGCAGCCCGCCCTCCGGCGGCTCCGGCGGCTCCAGCGGCGGCGGCCCCAAGGGCACATGCGTCGCGGGCCAGACGACGAACGCGTGCACCACCCGCAGCCCAGCCCCCCGCAATCGTGCCTCCCGTGCCGCCACCTCCACCGCGGCAAGACTCGACGTCGAACCGTCCACGCCCACGACCACGAGACCACTCACCATGCCTCCCTCGCACAGAAGCCGTTACCTCTCACCTCCAGCTTCACCCCGGTCACGCCCCACCGCCTCGGGACCGAGCGGAGCAGTGAGGCGTGGAGAGTCACTGCCGGGCAGCCCAGCGCCGCCGGACGCTGTCCTCGTGTTCGGTCTGTTCCAGGGCCAGATCGGCCCGGTCGAGCGCCTCCCGCAGGCGGGGATCCAGTGGCGTCGCAGGGCACGGGCCCGGTGCCGGGTGCTGACGACCTCCGCGCCAACGAGCTCGGCGGCGGCGTGTGCGGCCGCGTGCTCGGCGGCGGCACGCGCGGCACGACCGTAGGCCGCCTCGGAGTACACCAGGGCCGTGTTGGTGGGAGCGGCGGTGGTTGGCGAACGGGCGGGTACGGACACGGCGACCGACGCCGGATGGCTTACCCCCATGGAGACGGTCCACTGGACCGTGATCTCGGCGGGGCCGATGCCCGCGGCGGCCGAGTCCAGGGACTGTTCCCCGCCCAGGAGCAGTCCACGCAGCAGCCAGGTCTCGGCCTCGGCCAGCAGGTCCTGCCAGGCGTGGGCGGCTGCCTCCTCCGCGCGTAGCAGCCGCTGGTGCTCGGAGCGGAGGATGCGGAGCTTCTGCTCCAGCAGATCGGCTCCGCGCTCGGCGACGTCGAGGCTGTGCCGCAGCCGCAGTCGTCCCGCACGACCGGGCGGCGTACGGCGGGTGCCGGTCATGGGGACGCCTCCGTGTCCGGGGCGTCCTTCGCGCCATGGGCATCGAGGAGGCGGGCGGGGAGCATGGAGAGCTGGCTGCGGGGCAGGGTGAGGAGCGCCCGCCAGCCGCGTTCCAGCGAGGTGGCGAGGTCACGCGGTTCGTCGCTGCGCTGGTCGGCGAAGTCCCGCAGGAACGCTTCCTCGAAGGCCAGGTACCTGCGGTCAGTGGAGCTCAGGGCTGCCTGACCAACCAGGTCCGCGAGGTCGCGAACCTGCCGGGCCCGGGCCAGGGCGGCCAGCAACTGGGCCGCGACGTCGAGGTGGTCGTCTCGGGTGCGGCCCGGGCCCGCGCCCTTGCGCATCAGCCGGGAGAGAGATGACAGGGCGTCCAGCGGCGGGTACACGCCGCGCGCCTGCGTCTCGGGCGAGAGCACGATCTGGCCCTCGGTGATGTAGCCGGTCAGGTCCGGCACGGGGTGGGTGATGTCGCCTGCGGGCATGGTGAGCACCGGCAGCACGGTGACCGAGCCTGGACGGCCCCTGACACGTCCGCAGCGTTCGTACAGGGAGGCCAGGTCGCTGTAGAGGTAGCCGGGGTAGGCGCGGCGGGCGGGGATCTCCCCGCGGGCGGCGGAGACCTCGCGCAGGGCCTCGGCGTACGTCGTCATGTCGGTCATCACGACGAGGACGTGCCGTCCCTCGGTGAAGGCGAGGTGCTCGGCGACGGTGAGCGCGATCCGCGGGGTGAGGATCCGTTCGATCACCGGGTCGTCGGCGGTGTTGAGCAGCAGGACCAGTTCTCCGGCGGCGGACCGTTCCTCCAGGGCGGCGCGTACGAAGGAGGTGTCGGCGTGGGTGAGACCCATTCCCGCGAAGACGACGCTGAACGCTTCACCGCCGGCGGTGGCCTGTGCGGCGATCTGGGCGGCCAGTTCCAGATGCGGCAGCCCGGCCACGGAGAACACCGGCAGTTTCTGCCCGCGTACCAGCGTGGTCAGCGCGTCGACGGCCCCGACCCCGGTGAGCACCGCCTCGGACGGCGGCTCGCGCCGCACCGGGTTGATGGGGGCGCCGCCCACGTCGGCGTCGTGGGAGCCGAGAACGGGCGGGCCGCCGTCCAGGGGCGCCCCCCGGCCGTTGCAGACGCGGCCCAGCCAGTCCGTCCCGACCGGGACGCGCAGGGGGCTGCCCGAGAAGGCTGCCCGGACACCCTCCGGATCCATGCCCGCGGTGCCCTCCAGCACCTGCAGGACCGCCAGGTCGCGGTCGGCGTCCAAGACGACGCCGTGGCGCCGTTCGCCGGAGGCGAGGGTGACGCGTACGTACTCGTCCCAGCCGACCCCTGAGACGCCCTCGACGATCACGATCGGCCCTCTGAGCTCGCGCACCGCCGTGTACTCGATCCCGCCGAGCAGACTCATGACCGCACCTCGTCCAGCTTGGCGAGCATGGCGTCCCGGCGAACCAACACACCGGCGCTGTCGTGGGGGCCTGTGTCCTCCCTGGCGCGCAGCAGCGGACCGAAGTCGAGCTCCTCGACCGAGGCCGCCGGGACACCGGAGTCCACCAGCTCGTGGCAGCGGCCGGTGACCGCCAGGACGGCGTCAGCCAGCGCGGCCGTCTTCTCCGGCCCGCAGTACGCGTCCCGCTCCGACAGCGCGCTCTGCTGCAGCACACCCTCGCGGACCAGCCTCCCCGCCAGCACGCTGATGCGTTCCCGCGCGGGCAGGGCGGCGATGCCGATCAGGTCCACCAGATCGGCCAACCGGTCGGCCTCCGCCAGCACCGCCCCCACCCGTTCGCGGCGCCGGGCCCACTCCGGATCGCCGGCCAACCTGTGTCCGGCGGCCAGCACCGGGACGTCGCGAGAGAAAGATCCCGCCCAGGACACCGCCGGGTAATGGCGGGCGTAGGCGAGATCGCGGTCGAGGGTCCACAGGCAGCGGACGAAGCGTTCGGTGTGCGCGGTCACCGGTTCCGTCATGTCACCGCCCGGCGGAGACACCGCGCCGATCACGGTCACCGAGCCGCGGTCCCCGCCGAGGGTGGTCACGGCGGCGGCCCGCTCGTAGAAGGCCGCGATGGCGGACGCGAGGCCGGCCGGATAGCCCTCCTCGGCGGGCAGCGCGCCGGTACGGGAGGCGAACTCGCGCAGCGCCTCGGCCCACCGGGAGGTCGAGTCGGCGATGACCACCACGTCGAGGCCCATGTCCCGGAAGTACTCCGCGACCGTCACCCCGGTGTGGACGCTCGCCTCACGGGCCATCATCGGCATGTTGGAGGTGTTCGCGATCGTCACGGTGCGGTCCGCGAGGCGTCCGCTCGTGCGCGGGTCCTGGAGCTCCGACAGCTCCGTGATGACATCGGCCATCTCGTTGCCGCGCTCCCCGCAGCCGACGTAGACGATGACGTCCGCGTCGCACCACTTGGCGATCTGCTGCAGCAGGACGGTCTTGCCGGTGCCGAAGCCACCGGGGACCGCCGCCGTACTGCCCCGGGCCACGGGGAAGAGCAGGTCGATCACACGCTGGCCGGTGCTCAGGGCCTCGTGGCTGTCGACCCGCTCCCGCACCGGGCGCGGCCGGCGCACCGGCCACAGAGCCCCGGTGGTCACCTCGGTACCGCCCACCACGGCCACCACCGCGTCGCGCGCACGCTCCGCCGCGACACTGACCTCCGTGACCGTTCCCCGGCAGCCGGGTGGCACGAGGACCTTTACCGGCACCGGCCCCGCGCCGCGGATCGTCCCGAGCGCCTGCCCCTCGGCCACGTGCTCGCCCCGCGCCACCAATGGAGAGAAGGACCAGGTGCGTTCCTCGGCCGCGGCCCGCTGTGCGCCGGGCAGCAGCCAGTCGCCGGCCCCGGACAGAGGACGCAGCAGGCCGTCGAAGACTCCGCCGAGCAGTTCCGGACCGAGCCGCACCGACAGCGGACGGCCCTGGGGCAGCGCCGGCTGTCCCGGGGCGAGGCCGCCGGTGTACTCGTACGCCTGGACGGTGACCACGTCACCGCTGATGGCCACGACCTCGCCGGGCAGCCCGCCGGGGCCCAGCGAGACCAGGTCGTACATCGCCATGCCGCTCGTGTACTCCATCTCGACCAGCGGTCCGGTGACGCGCAGGATCCGGGAGGCCGGCTGCCGGTCAGTCGGGCGTCGGCGCGTCTCAGCGGCTTCCGTCACGGCTCCCACAGGCTCCGCACCTCCGCTCCCATACGCTCCAGTGCGCGGTCGGCCAGCGCGGGCAGCGAGAGGTCGACCCGCCTTCCCGGCGCCCGGGCCACCACGCCCCCGTCGGCGTGCTCGCTCACCTCGGCGGCAGGACCGAGGAGGACACGGGCCCGGTGTTCCAGCCGTTCGCGCAGAGACGCGTAGCCGTTGGCCCGGCGCAGGTTTCCGGCCCGTTCGGCGGCTTCGCGGCGCAGCGCGTCGTACGCCTCCCGGCGGGCGGCGAGCGGGCGTGACCTGGCCTTGCGCCGGGCCCTGACGAGGAGGTCGCGGGCGGTGTCGGCGCCGTCGGCCTTGCCCTGGCGCCGGGCCTCGTCGAGGATCGCCCCGGCCTCGGCGCGGGCCTGGTCGAGCAAGGCGGCGGCCTCTTGCTCGGTGCGGGCCAGGAGCGCTTCCGCGTCGGCCTGAGCGGCCCGCAGCAGCCCCGCCCGGACCGGGTGGAGCGCGTCCGTCGTCTGGTCGGGGGCCGGAGTCGTCATGGCGCCATCACAGCGATCAGCGGGCGGTGGCCTCCGGGTGCCGCTGGGTGCGACTCCAGCGCTTCGGCCGCGGCAGGGGTGAGGATCACCAGGTCGATGCCGTCCGGCAGGTCACGCCAGACCCGGCGTACGGTTTCGGCGTCCTCCGCGACGAGGACGGCTGCTCCGGCAAGGGCCAGACCGACCACTCGGGCCCGCTCTCCGATGGCGGCGACGCGTCCCATGGTCATGCCTTCCCGATGAGGATGACCGCGACGACCAGCCCGTAGATGGCGATGCCCTCGGCCAGGCCGACGATGACCATCGCCCGGCCGAAGAGTTCCGGCCGCTCGCTGAGTGCCGCGAGGGCCGCCGCACCGGTGTAGGCGACGGCGATGCCCGCACCGATCGTCGCCCCGGCCACCGCGATCGCGGCGCCGATCAGGGCGGCGGATCCGGAGCCCGAGTCCTGTGCGGCCGTGGTCGCGGCCTGCGCGGATCCGCCGCTGAGCGCCAGGGTCAGCACCACGGTGGCGGCCACCAGGAGCACGGCGTCGGCGGCGACCATCCACCACAGGGCCGTGCGCCCCGAGCGTCGCAGCACAAGGCGTACGACGACGAATCCTGCGACGATGACGGGCAGGGCCAGGAACCAGGTGATCACGATTACTCCTCCCTCGCCGGGTCTTGTCGGACGGCCTGCGCCGCTGCGGGCGGCCCCGCGGCAGCGGCTGAACCCGGGGCGTGCTCCACCGGCAAGTGCCAGGGTTCGAAGGGGCGGCCCTCGCCCTCGAAAAGCCGGGAGAACAGCTCGTAGAACTCCAGCCGCAGCGCCTGGACACCCGCCACCAGCGCCTCCAGGCAGAAGGCCAGGGCATTGCCGAGCAGGAAGACGAGAACCGCCGCGACGATGCCCACCGGGCCCCGGCCCGCCAGAGCCGTCGTACCGTCCCAGACGATCGCGCCGAGCGCCGCATGCGTCAGGCCGAAGGCCGCGAGTCGTGCGAAGGACACGACGTTGGAGCCGATCCGGACCACCGCGTCGAACAACTGAATGCCGGTCTGCACGGCGCCGCCCGGACCGCCCGCCGTGGTCGCGAAAAGCCCTACCCCGGCTAGCGCCAGGCCGACCGTCGCGATCACGGCCCCCACGACGCCGTACAGCGCCTGGCCGAGCCAGACAGACCCGGCGATGATGGCGAGACCGAGATAGAGCGCCGCCCCGGCGATCCCGGTCGTCGCGTACAGGGCCGCCGCCGGTCCGCCCTCCCGCCACCGGTTGGCGATTCCCGCGGCGTAGGCGACCGCGAGCAGCACGGCGCCGAGCCCGACGGCGACGGCCAGCAGCCGCATGGGCTCCTCCAGCGGCTCCAGCCACAACACCGGCAGCACCCCGGTCGGGCCGAAGAACTCGCCGTACGCCACCCCGGCCAGGGTGGCGGCCAGCCCGGCCCCGGCGACGAAGGGCCACAGCGGACGCAGCGCCGCAACTCGGCGTGGACGTCCCGCCCGAAGCAGGAGCGCGATGGCGACCAGCAGCAGCCCGTGACCGGCGTCGCCGAACATCAGGCCGAACATCACCACGTAGACGATCCCGGCCGCCATCGTCGGGTCGAGGTCGGCGTAGGGCACGGTTCCGTACGTCGTGACCAGGGGTGTGAAGGAGCGCCGCACGGTCGCCGCGGAGCCCGGAGGCACCTCGCCCGCTCCGGTCAGCAACGTCGGCGGGTCGACGCCACCCCTCGCCCGCCGTGAAGTGGTCGTCGGTCCAGAAGCCGTTGAACTCCGGGACCTCAGTGGCCGCCAAGGCCGCCGCCTTGAGCAACAGGGCCGCGGGGAGCAGCCGTTCACCGACCGGGCTGCGTCGGTTGTGCTCAAGCAGCCAATCCATCGCGGCGGCCATGTCCACAGTGGTGGAGAGGTAGTAGTGGGGGATGTCCCGGTTGGCGCGGGTCATCAGGCCGGCGATCGCCTGCCGCATGGCCACCGTCCGGTTTTCAGACGGGCGTGCCACAGAAGGACGTACAGGGGAAGGACGGTGTGGCGCGGCCCCCGCGGGCGGGGCCGAAGGGCCGGGGGCTGCTTGACGTACGTCCGCCGCACGGACGGCCGACTCCCTGCCCGTCCCCGTCACCGCGGCCAGATCCACGCCCAGTTCGGCGGCGAGGCGCCGGGCGAGGGGAGTGGCCCGCACCCGCGGTGCCTTGGTGCCGGCACGGGTGGCGGCCGCATGCTCGACATCGGTCCGTGTGACGCGTCCTCCTGGTCCGGAGCCGTGCAGTGTCTCCAGGTCGACGCCGCTGTGTTCCGCGAGGTGCCGGACCAGGGGACCCGCCTCGATGTGGCCGCTCGGGCGCACGGCGGACGGTACTGGAACCGGGGTGGGTTCGGGTGGTGGGGAGGGGCGTTCGGGGGCCGGGCGCCTTTTCTGTGTGTGACGGACCGGTCGCCGCTCCTCGGCCGCCTCGGCTTCCTCGGCTTTCCCCGGGCTCGCGGACTTCCGGGGCTTCGCGGGCTTCTCGAGTTCCTCCGGCTTCCCGGGTTTCTCCCCCTTCGGCCCGATGAGCGCGAGGGGGGTCCCCACCGGCACCGTCGTACCGGGCTCGACGAGCAGCTCCGTCATGGTCCCGGTTTCGAAGCACTCAACCTCGATGGTCGACTTCGCGGTTTCGACGACCGCGACCGGATCGCCCTTGTGCACGGTGTCACCGGGCCCTACCAGCCATTCCAGGAGCGTGCCCTCATCCATGTCCGCGCCGAGGGACGGCATGGTGAACTCGGACATGATCAGTCCACCGCCCGGTGCGTGGCCGCGACGATGTCGGCGGTCTGTGGCAGAGCGGCCTCCTCCAGTTGCCGGGCGTATGGCATGGGCACCTCCGCGCTGCACACCCGCTCGACGGGAGCGTCCAGGTCGTAGAACGACCCTTCGGTGATGCGTGCGGACACCTCGGCGGCGAGGCTTCCCGTGCGCCATGCCTCGTCGACGACCACGGCACGGTGCGTGCGGGCCTCGGAAGCGGTGATGGCCGCGTCGTCGAGGGGACGGAGCGTGCGCAGGTCGATCACCTCCGCGCTGATGCCCTCGACCCCCAGCTGGTCCGCCGCCGCGAGGGCCTTGGGCAGCGAACCGCCGTACGTGATCAGGGAGATGTCGGTGCCGGGTCGGCGGATCGCGGCGTGGTCCAGGTCCACGGGTTCGGTCGGCGGCGGCAGGAGTTCGGCGGAGACGTTGTAGAGGCTGCCGTGCTCGAAGATCAGTACGGGATCGGGGTCGGCGAGCGCCGCTGCGAGCATGTGGCGTGCGTCCTCCAGGGTGGCGGGTGTGAGGACGCGGATGCCGGAGATGTGCGCGTACCAGCCTTCCAGGCTGTGGGAGTGCTGGGCGCCAAGTTGCCGTCCGGCGCCCGTGGTCATGCGGATGACCAGCGGCACGGGCAACTGCCCGCCCGACATGTGCAGCAGGGTGGCGGCGTTGTTGAGGATCTGATCGAGGGCGAGCAGGCTGAAGTTGACGGTCATGATCTCGACGATGGGCCGCAGCCCGGCCAGGGCGGCGCCGATGCCGGCGCCCACGAACGCGGACTCCGACAGCGGGGTGTCGCGGACGCGCTCGGGGCCGAACTCCTCCAGCAGGCCGAGGCTGACGCCGAAACATCCGCCGTACCGGCCGACGTCCTCGCCCATGAGGAAGACGCGTTCGTCGGAGCTCAGCGCCTCACGGAGCGCCTCCCGCATAGCCTCGCGGTAGGTCGTCTTCGCGTCATGCGTCGTGTCGGCGCCCATGGTCAACTCACCGCCTCCGCAGAGGAACTGGTGACGTGGCGGAGCAGGTGCCCGACCGGTTCCTCGGGTGCCTGTTCGGCCGCTTCGACGGCGTGGTCGATCTCGTCGGTGACCCGCTGCTCGATCCGGGCGAGCTCCTTGTCACCCAACTCACCGTTCTCACGCATGCGGTCCATGAGCAGGCTCACCGGGTCCCGGGACTTCCACTGCTCGATCTCCCCCTTGTGGCGATACCGGTCAGGGTCGTACATCGAGTGGGCGCGGAAGCGGTACGTGCGCAGTTCCAGGAAGTGCGGTCCGGTGCCGGCCCGGATACCCTCGACGGCTTCGGCGTCCATGCCGTCCACGGCCCAGGCGACCATGCCGTAGGAGGCGGCGCGCATGGCCAGGTCGGTCTGTGCCTCGTGCCGCTCCAGGGCCGTGCCCATGGCATAGAGGTTGTTCTCGCAGACGAGCAGCAGGGGCAGCTTCCACAGGGCCGCCAGGTTCGCGGTCTCGTGGAACTCGCCCTCGGCGAAGGCTCCGTCGCCGAAGAAGCAGCAGGTGACATTGGGCCCGTTCGCGCATGCGGTCGGCGAGCGCGAGGCCGGCGGCCAGGGGGAGTCCGCCGGCGACGATGGCGTTGCCGCCGTAGAAGCGCCGGCTCGCGTCGAACAGGTGCATGGACCCGCCGCGGCCGCCGCTGCACCCCGTCGTCCTGCCGTACATCTCGGCCATGACGGCCTCGGCCGTGACTCCACGGGCCAGGGCGTGGCCGTGTTCGCGGTACGTGGAGACGACCGCGTCCTCGGGCGTCAGCGCCTCGTTGACGCCGACGGCGACGGCCTCCTCGCCGATGTAGAGATGGACGAAGCCGCGGATCTTCGCTGCGCTGTACAGCTCGACGCACCGCTCCTCGAAGCGCCGGATGCGCAGCATCGCCTCCAGCAGATCCGTCCGGTGTTCCGGGCCTGTTCGACCGGTCGGAGGCCCGGTGTTCGCTTTCCGCTGGGTCGACTTGGTCGTCGCGGCCTTCTTGCCGGCTTTCGGGTGCGCCGGGTCCTTGCGCGTTCGGGTGTGGCGGGCCACGCTCATGTGGATCCCTCCAAGGTCGACAAGTCGCCCGCAGGCAGGCCCAGTTCACGGGCACGCAGCAGACGGCGCATCACCTTCCCGCTGCGGGTCTTGGGCAGGTTCTGGTCGAACGCGATCTCCCTGGGAGCGACGGCGGGACCCAGCTTGCGGCGGCCGAACGCCAGCAGTTCCCGCTCCATATCCGCGGTCGGATCGACACTCGGCCGCAGTGACACGAACGCCTTGACCCTGCGACCAGCTGAAGGCCGAGCGAGCCCGGTCGTAGTCGGTGAGACGGGGCGGGACGACCGGTGGGGCGTCCTTGTGAATGGTTTCCCAGTGCATCGGTGCTCCTCCCGGCACTGCCCCCGCTTTCCAGAGTCGCCGAGCCCGGCCCGCGTGCACTTCGGCGGAAGGACACGGCCCGAAAGGGCGGGCGCCGACCTGGGGCCGACGCCATGGAGCCGAGGACCGCCCGCTTCTTGCAGGCCCGAATCACACGGTGCGCGGCTCTGGTCCGCTTCTCCGTGTCTCCTTGTGGCCCTCGGCTCAATTCCATGGCACCACCCATCACCGGCGTGCTGTAGGGCCGGACGGCCCCGACCTGGGGACCGGTCGGCCCCCTGTCGGCCGGCCTGTCACTCGCGGTGCAGTACGACCTTGGGAGCCCCCGTGGTGGTGCCTCCGGCGAACGCCTCATAGGCGTCCTCCATCCGGTCGAGGGGGAGGGTGTGGGTGACCAGTCCGGAGATGGGCAGGTCTCCGTACCTCACCAGCTCCAGCAGCCACCGTGTGGAGGATGTGTCCACCTGGCCGGTGCTGATGGTCAGGTTCTTGCGCCACAGGGACTCGAGATGCAGCGTCACCGGCTTGCCGTGCACCCCGATGTTGGCGATGTGCCCTCCGGTACGGACGGCGCGGGTAGCCAGAACGAAGCCGTCCGGTTCGCCCGATGCCTCGATGACCACGTCGGCACCCGGTCCCTCGGACAGCTCGGCGATCATCTTGCCGGGCACTTCGGCGGCATCGGCCCCCACACCGGCGGCGGCTTCGAGCCGCTCGGCGGACAGGTCCACCACGATGATCCGCCGGGGCGAGTACAGCCGCGCGATGACCACCGAGGCGAGACCGACGGGACCCGCCCCGACCACGACCACGGTGTCACCCGGGCTCACGTGGCCGTTCCGCACCCCGACCTCGTAGGCCGTGGGGAGGAGTTCGGCGAGCAGGACCGCTTCGTTCAGCGGGACCTTCCACGGCCGCCGGTGGGTGGAGTGGTCGGCGAAGGGAATCCGCACCAGCTCGGCCTGGGTCCCGTTGATCAGATTGCCCAGAATCCATCCGCCGCCCCCGCTGCACTGCCCGAACTTGGTGTCACGGCATTCCCGGCAGCGGCCGCAGGCCGAGACGGCCGACATGATCACCTGGTCTCCGGACGCACGTGGTGGACGTCGCGTCCGACCTCCAAAACCTCGCCGACGGCCTCGTGCCCGAGGACCGTCCCCGGCTTCACCTCGGGGAGATCGCCCCGCAGGATGCGCAGGTCACTGCCGCAGACGGTGGTGGCGTCGACGCGCACGATCGCGTCGGTCGACTCCTCGATGGCGGGGTCCGGGGCGGGGTCCCAGGAGATCTGTCCGGGGCCGTGGTAGACGAGCGCTCGCACGATACTCACTCCCTCGCTCCCCCACTCCACGGTCACTCCCGTGGGATGTGCGGGCAACCGGAGTCATCAGCCCGTTGGACCGCCGACACGGCGGGCTCCGTCGTCTCGTCGTTCGGCCTGCGTTCATGACCGCATGGATGGACACGGGGCAACCCGCTCATTCAGTCCGGCTCCATATAGGGGCGGCGGAAGACCGGGGCCTGGCCGGAGCCCCACGGGCGTACGGCTGTCAGCGCCCGGGCGACCGCGGACTCCAACGTGCCGCTGGTGTCGACCGCGACCGCCTCCGGCCATGGCGGTTCCCTGGCCGCCATGGCGGCGGCGATGTCGAGGCCGGCGTCGGAGATTCCGGAGGCGCGCGTGGTCAGGCGGGCGGCTGTCACGTCGCCCGGCACGTGGCAGTGGAGGGCCACCAGGTCGGCGCTGGTGCGTTCGGCCGTGTGGAGTGCCGCTTCGCGCTGTCCCGCATAGGACCAGGTGGCGTCCAGCACGACGGATTCGCCGGAGGACAGCAGGGCGGACGCGCGGTCGAGCAGGGTGGCGTAGGTCCTGGCCGTCCACTCGGGGGTGTACAGGCCCTCGCCGTAGTCGGCGGCCGCGGGCTGCTCGGCGGGGATGCCCGCCAGCTCCTTGCGGAGGCGGTCGCTGCTGAGCAGCGTGACCCCCAGCCGGTCGGCCAGAGCTCCGGCGAGGGTGGATTTCCCGCTGCCCGGCAGCCCGCCGACGAGCGTCAGACCCACGGCGGAGGTGCGCAGATGGCGCAGCGTCGTCGAGACCAGCCGTCGTGACGCCGTCTCCGCGTCCGGCGCGCCCTGGCGTGCCTGGATCAGGGAGACCTTGGCGCGGACGAACGCGCGGTAGGCGACGTAGTGGTGCCACAGGGAATGGGGTGCGGGGTCGCCGGAGTACTCGCTGTACTGGGCGAGGAAGTACGCGGCGGCCTCCGGGGCGCCGAGCTGTTCCAGGTCCATGGCGAGGAAGGCGGCGTCGTCGAGACCGTCGACGTAGCGCAGGTGGTCGTCGAACTCCAAGCAGTCCAGGACGCGAGGACCGTCGTCGAGGCTGAAGACGTCCTCGGCGAGCAGATCACCGTGACCGTCGACCACCCGCCCCTGCTCGATACGTGAGGCGAACAAGCGCTCGCGCCCGGCGAGATAGCGGCGCACAAGCCGCTCCACCTCCGCAACGCCGTCGGGCACGAAGCCGTCGGCGGCCAGTGTGCGGACCTGCTCGAAACTGGCCTCCCAGCGGGACGACAGCGCATCCCGGGTGCCCTGTTCGTCCACGTCCCGGCCGCGGGGGGCCTCCGCGTGCCACGTCGCGACCTGCCGGGCGAGGCCCCGCAGGATGTCGTCGACGGCGGCCCCTTCCCGCACCAGTCGGGAGAGGCGGCGATTCGCGGGCATGCGGCGCATCACCACGAGCGGTTCGGGCGCTTCCGCGTCGGGGCTGCGGATCTCGCCCAGGCCCAGGTAGACGTCGGGGGCGAAGCGGCGGTTGAGAGTGACTTCGCGTTCGCACGCGGCTCGGCGAGACGCCAGCGCGGTGTAGTCAAGAAACCCCAGATTCACCGGCTTCTTGAGCTTGTAGGCGTGGTCGCCGACGAAGAACACGACGGAGGTGTGCGTCTCGCACACCTCCGCGCGCGGCAGGGGCTCGCCATGGTGCCGGGCACCGGAGCGGGGCACTGACGCGTCGTCCGGCGACACCGGCCGATCCGATGTCTCACTGCGGCCATGTTCAGTCATGAGGGACGACGGCGACGGGGCAGCGACCATGGTGGATGGCGGCCTGGGCGACGGGACCCAGGTGCGGCGCCAGACCCGGACGGTGTTCGCGTCGGCCGACGACCAGCAGCACGGCGCCTTCGGCGGCCTGCACTACGACCTTGGCCGGGCTTGCGAAACGGATGCTGTCGGCCACCTCCACCTGCGGATACTTCTCACGCCAGGGCCGGAGCGCCTTGCTCAGGTGCTTCTGTGCGTCCCGCCTCATCTCCTCGGTGACGTCGTGATCCACACCCCAGGGCACGCGGGCATGGAGTGGCACGTCCCTGGCCGCAGCCGTATGGAAGGCGAAGTCGAGCAGACTTTCCGAGGAATCGCGCAACTTCAGCGCCACGACCACGCGACTCGCGGGTGCCGGGACCGGCCCCTCCTCCCCGGTGTCGGCGCGGACCAGCACCACCGGCCGCTGGGCCCGTGCCACGACCGGCATGCTGATGTCGCCCAGGAAGTAGCTCGCGACAGATTCCAGCCCTCGTGAACCGAGCACGAGCGCCTCGGACTCCGAGGCCGCTTGCACCAGAGCGTTCTCGGCGTCTTCGGCGACCAGGCTCCCGCTGATGGACAGGTCCGGATGACGCGTCTGAAGCTCCGCCTGCGCGGTGTGGACGAGACGCTTCGCCCAGTAGTTTTGATCGACTTCCCCGGGGACGCGGGCCGGTTCCGGTGCCAGCAGCGGCCACGCGTGCAGCAGGCGCAGAGTGAGCTTGCGCTTCTCTGCCTCGTCGGCCGCCCAGCGGGCGGCCGCAAGGCTCTCGGGTGAACCGTCGAGGCCCACGGTGAGGACTGGTTGCATGGCACCGGCCTCCGTCTCATAGCAAGCTGGAAATGACGGCTGACGAGTCTGATTGCCGGACTGTTCGGATGTTGCCGACATGCCGAGCGTGGCGCGTTCCTCATTCGAGGAGTACCCCAATCCCTTCCGTGGCGCATGTGCACCCGCAAGGGAGGGGCCGGAGGCGGGCCGGCCGGAGAGGAGGCAGGGGCGATGACGATTCCCCTGGTGGTCGGCGTCGACGGGTCCGAGGCGAGCCTGGAGGCGGTGGACTGGGCCGCCGACGAGGCGGTCCGGCACGAAGTGCCACTCCACCTCCTGCACGCGGCGCCGCGCGATCACGAGGTGTCCGACGTCATCGGTCACGCCTCGGAGCGTGCCGTCAAGGGGGCGCCCACGGTGCGGCTGTCGAGCGAGGTGCTGCACGACGACGCGGCCTCCGCCCTGGTCGACAAGGGACGCAACGCCTTTGCGCTGGCACTCGGCTCCAGGGGGCTCGGAGACCTCGCCGGGATGCTCCTGGGGTCGGTCAGCCTCGCCGTGGCGGCACGCGCGGACTGCCCGGTCGTGGTGGTCCGCGGCGCGGCGGAGCACCGGAATGACCGGTTCGGAAGTGTGGTCGTAGGTGTAGAGGAGGGCGAGGGCAGCGGTACGGCCGTGCAGTTCGCCCTCCGCGAGGCCCAGGTTCGGCGCTGTCGGCTGGTCGCTGTACATGCCTGGAGCACACAGGTGGGTGCCCTCACCACAGCTCAGGCCCCCTCGTGGTACGCCCTGGAAGCCCACCGCCGGTCGCCGGCGCAGGTGCTCGATGACGCCCTGCGCACCCCGGATGAGCAATACCACGACGCCCAGGTGAGCCGACGGGTGATCGAGGGACCGGCACGCCAGGCACTGCTGGAAGCCGCGTCGGAGGCGGATCTGCTGGTCGTCGGCGCCCGCAGACGACAAGGGCACCTGGGCTTGCAACTGGGCCTGACCAACCACGCGCTACTGCATCACGCGCCGTGCCCGATCGCGGTCGTTCCCCGGATATGACCGCAGCCGGCAGGGACGGACCACGTCGATGGGTCGGCCTTATTGAGGCCGGAAGCCGGCCCGACAGGGACCTTCGGCCCTGTGACAGAAGTCCGCTGCTGTCCGATGGTGGGACCAAGCGGTGGGGAAACGGGACCAGCGACCTGCTGGAGGCCGACTCATGAGTGCACAAGGTTCGCCGTACGCGTCCGGTCCTTCCCCGTCGCGCAGGGAACCCCCGCCCAAGGGGATGAACCCCCTGATCCGTCCGTCCGACAGGTTCGAAACCTGGATCCGCCGCTTCCTGATGCTCGTTCTGGTCCTCGGACTACCGGTGGCAGCGCTCAGCGCGGGGCTGACAGCGTACGAGTCGTCGATGCGCACCGTGCAAGCCCAGTCGGCCGAACGGCAAGAGGCCACCGCCCGGCTTACGTCGAGCGTCAAGGGCGCCACCGCGGACGGGAAGCAACAGGCGCACGTCCGCTGGACCGACGACAACGGCAAGGTCACGACGGGAACGACCCTCGTGAAGTCGGGAACGCCCGAGGGGGCCACCGTGCCGGTGTGGCTGGACCGGGAGGGAACCATCACCAGCCCGCCGATGACCACGCTCACCGCGACAACCAACGGCTGGTTCGTGGGCGGCATGGCCGCGGTCGGAGTGGTCGGCGGGTTCTTCGCGCTGCGTGGAGGCACGCGCCGCGTGCTGGACCGGAGAAGGCACGCGCAGTGGGACGCCGAGTGGGACCTCGTGGAGCCCCTATGGTCCGGGCGCTTCCGCGGATGACGTGCAGAGACCGGATGTGCGCGAGGAGGCGACGCCGATGTCCGAAGCGACGACCACCGATCTGTACGAGGTGACGATGGCCATGTCCTACCTTCGGGAGGGGATGACCGGCCCGGCCACCTTCAGCCTCTTCGTCCGCGACCTCCCTCCTGAGCGGGGCTTCCTGGTCGCCGCCGGACTGGAGCCGGCCCTGGACTACCTGTCCGGTCTCCGAGTGGGCCCCGAGGACGTCGACGCCTTCGCTTCCGCGCTGCACCGGCCGCCGCGGGATCTTCAACCCCTGCTCGGTCTGGCGTTCAAGGGTGACGTGCGGGCCGTACCGGAGGGCCGGATCGTGCTCGCGGGAGAGCCTCTGCTGGAGGTGACCGCGCCGCTTCCACAGGCCCAATTGGACGAAACGTACGTGCTCAACCAGCTCAGCCACCAGACGGCCATCGCCTCGAAGGCAGCGCGTTGTGTACTCGCGGCGGCCGGGCATCCGGTCGTGGACTTCTCCCTGCGGCGCACCCACGGCCCGCAGGCCGGGTTCCAGGCCGCCCGGCTCGGTGCGATGGTGGGCTTCGCCGGAACCAGCAACGTGGCCGCGGCCACGGCTCTCGGCATCCCCGCCGTCGGCACGATGGCCCACTCCTACGTGGAGGCGTTCGCCACGGAGGAAGAAGCGTTCCGCGCTTTCGCACGCTGCCACCCCGGGCCCGTGACGTTGCTGGTGGACACCTACGACACCGAGGAAGGCGTCCGCGTCGCGGCGCGCGTCCTGCGAGACCTCGACCACGCGGCCCGGGGCCCCGGCTCGGCCGTTCGGCTGGACAGCGGCGACCTCGGTGCCCTGGCGGCCCGGGCACGCTCCATCCTCGACAGCGTCGGCCTGCCCGAGGTACGGATCATCGCCAGCGGCGGTCTCGACGAGTACGCCGTGGACGACCTGGTCCGCTCCAGAGCGCCGATCGACACCTACGCCGTCGGTACCCGCGTCGGGGTCTCCGCCGACGCCCCGTACCTGGACTCCGCGTACAAGATGGTGGAGTACGACGGGCGGCCGGTGATGAAGCTGTCGTCGGCGAAAGTGACCGCACCCGGCCCCAAGCAGGTGTTCCGCCGCACGGCATACGCCGACGTGATCCGTCTCGCCGACGAACAGTCGCCCGGCGACGGCAGCCCGCTGCTGGAGACGGTGAATGCGCGATGGGCAGCGCACCGGTGGAAGGCCCACACTCGACGAGTGCCGGGAGAGACTCGCCGCCGATCTGGCCGGTCTGCCACCGGCCGCCCGCCGGATACGGGACCCGGTCGCGCCCCGCGCGACGGCCTCCGAGCACTTGAGCGCACTCGCCCGCCGCGTCCGGCGCCGCATCGACGAACAGACGTCGGTTCCCTACGCACGGCCCGCGCGTCCATGACGGGCCGATCCGGATCGCAGTGAGGAGGAAAGTGATGCCACATACGGTGGAATGGAAGGTTCGTCTCCACCTCTTCGAGGACGACGAGGGAGCGACGAAGGCACATGTGGTGCTGGACACCGGCACCACGGAGCTCACCGGCCATGGAACCGCGCACCGTAATCCGGCGGACACGAACGTGCCGGAGATCGGCGACGAACTGGCGGCGGGCAGGGCCATGCGGGAACTCGCCCAGCAACTGCTGGACATCGCCGAGCGCGACATCGAGGGCGTGGGGGCGTCCCGGCCGAGCACCCGTCCGTCCGTCGGCTGGCGCTTGTGACCGACGGCGGCAAGCAAAGGAGCACGCAGGGGTGGTACGCAGGCACACCCGCCGCATCGGGGATCCTCACGGTGCGCGTCCCGAAGACCGAGCAGGGGAAGGCGCACCGCATCGAGATCACGGGCTGAGCCGGCTGTGAGGCCGGGCACCGGGACGCGCCCGGGGCCGGCAGGTGAGTGACCGTTTCCGGAGGCCGACGGTTCCGGCGCCGGCCCTCCGCCCGACCACGTTTCCGCAGGGCTCAGCCGCCGGCGGATGAAGGGCGGGCGTCGTCGTTCCGGTAGTCGATGTGCCCGGCGACCGAGACCACGCCGTCGACACTGCCGCACAGCCGCTCGATGACGGGAATCAGACTCCTGAACTCGACGGAGCCACCGAGTTCGACCCGTCCGTCGCGCACCTCGGCCGTCACCTCCGAGGGAGCAAGGCCCATCGTCCGCCGCAGCACGTCCTCGGTGATCTCGTCGCGGATGGCGTCGTCCCGGCGCAGGAAGATCCGCAGCAGGTCACCACGGCTGACGATGCCCAGCAGCCGGTCCGTCTCGTCCACCACGGGCAGCCGCTTGATGTGATGGACCTCCATCAGCCGGGCGGCCTCGACCACGCTCCACTCCGGACGTGCGCACACCGCGGGAGCCGACATCAGCTCCTCGGCGCGGGACCCCTCCGCCTTGGCCCGCTCCCATGCCTCAAGGTGTGGAACCGGGCTTCGACCGGACGGGTCGGCCTGGTCGGCGCTCTTGCGCAGCAGATCGGCCTCCGACACCACACCCGCGGGACGGTCCAGATCGTCCACGACGGGTACGGCGGTGACGTCGTTCTCCGCCAGGATCCTGGCGATCTCCTTGAACGGCGTGTCACGCCGCGCTCGGACGACGTCGTGGGTCATGAGTTCCGCGACCGTTCGGTGGCGCATGTCGGCTCCCATCCGGTACGTGACAGTCAGTCATCTCGGCCCACCCTGCGGATTGGGACCGGTCGGCCCATGCGGTGGCCTGTCGCGCGTGGCACGTTGGTTACAACACCATTCTGAGGAGAGGGCGGCGATCATGCGAGCTCACCTCGGCGACCAACTCGTCATCGAAAGCCCGGCGACCGGCGCCACCAGGCGCGACGGCGAGATCGTCGCACTCCACCACGAGGACGGAACACCTCCCTACGACGTGCGCTGGTCGGACACGAACGAAGTGACGCTCGTGTTCCCCGGCCCTGACGCGCACCTCCACCACGTCGAGCACGGACAGCAGCCCGGGACTCCCCCGGGGGCTTCCCAGCCGGAAAAGGTCGAGCCGGGGTCCGTCTCCGCGGCGGCCCCGCCGACCGGGACTCCCAACCCTGGCGACATCGGTCGGCGCGTGGCCGCGGAACGCCACAGGAGTGGGCTCAGTCTGGGAGAAACGGCCCGCCGCGCCCGCATGTCGCCCGACTACCTGGCGTACCTGGAGGAACAGCCCGCCGACCCGAGTCTGGGCACTCTCATCAGGCTGGCCGACGCGCTGGGCACCACCGTCGCTGCCCTGCGCGGGGGCGGCATCGATTTCCCTCCCGGCCAAGGCCGGGCGCTCCTGCACCCGCGGCTGAGGGATCTCAGCCCGCAGGAGTGCCGCACTCTGCTCTCCACGCACGGTGTGGGGCGCATCGCGCTCCCGGCGTCCGACGGTCGCCCGGCGGTGGTCCCGGTCAACTACGAGGTCGTAGACGACGCCGTCGTTTTCCGGACGGCGCCCGGCTCGGTGCCGGCAGCGGCCGTGGGGAAGGAAGTCGCCTTCGAAGTGGACCATGTGGACGAGGCCATGAGTCAAGGCTGGAGTGTGCTGGCAGTCGGCCCGGCGCACGCCGTCACGGAGCCCGACGCCGTGCACGGGCTCACCCGACGCGCCCACACCACACCCTGGGCAGGCGGTGAACGCGAGATGTGGGTGTCGATCCGGCCCGCGAGCCTCACGGGCAGACGCATCACCCCTGACGACCAGTGAGCCACCGCAGGACTGGTCCCCTGGCCTGCCGCCGACTCGCGAGAGGAGACTCCGGTGAGCGGACAAGAACCGTACGACGAGCGCCTGACGGACCTGGTCCACGACGCTGTCGCCGCCCCGTCGATGCACAACGCACAGCCTTGGCGCTTCCGCTACGTCCGGCGCAGCCGCACGTTCGAGATGCGCGCCGACTTCGAGCGTGCCATGCCCCGCTCCGACCCCCGTACCCGCGGCCTTCACATCGGCTGCGGCGCCGCCCTGCTGAACCTGCGGGTCGCCGTGGCTCACGAGGGCTGGCATCCGGAGACCCGGCTGCTGCACGACCCGTCCGATCCGGCGCTCCTAGCGAGTGTGCGGCTGACCGCACCCGGAGTCGGGGAGAACGACCTCGGCGCGCTGTATCCGGCGATCCACGAACGGCACAGCAGCCGCTTCCCGTTCGACGAGACGGAGATTCCCGATGCCGTGCGGGAGGCGCTCAGCGAGGCCGCCCGGCGTGAGGGAGCCGTGCTGACGTTCCCCACCTCATGGCATCTGCAGGAGGTGCTGGAGGTGGTCCAGGAAGCCGAGGCGCGCAACCGCACCGACCGCGGCAGCGACCAGGACCTGGCCGAATGGACCCGTCTCGATGCTCCGTCGGTGAACATGACCGACGACGGAGTCCCCGAATACGCCTTCGGGCCGCGCAAGCGCGGGGGCAAGGCTCCCATGCGGGACTTCGCGGGCCCGCGGCAAGTGGCGGGACGGGACGCCGCGGACTTCGAACAGAGCCCGCAGGTCGCCCTCGTCAGCACGAGCCACGACCGCCCGGAGGACTGGTTGCGTGCCGGCCAGGCCATGGAACGCGTCCTGCTGCTGGCCACCCTGGAGGGCCTGTCCAGCTCCTTCGCCACCCAACCCCTCGAATGGGCGGACCTGCGCTGGCCGCTGCGTGATCCGGTCACCGGGACGGGCTACACGCAGATGCTGCTGCGCCTGGGATACGGCCCCAAAGGCCCCCGCACGCCGCGACGGCAAGTGCCGGAGGTACTCGACATCCGGCCCTGACCTGCCTGAGGGACCGCAGCCCGTCGGTGCCGGGCGCGGCGGCCGGCACACGGGTCACTGACCGTCCTCGGGCTCGTCCGGAACGGCGGACTGCCCGGTGAGCTGTGGCTCGACGTCCACGACGCCCTCCACGGCGCGCACGAGGCGCACGGCGACCGAGATGAGCGAGGTGTCGCGGATGTGTCCGCGGAGGGTGACGACTCCCTCGTGCACGTTCACGTGGATGGCGTGGCTGAAGGCCGGGAAGAGGTAGGACACCACGGTGCGGCGGACCTCCTCCTCGATGTCCTCGTCCGACCGCAGGAAGACCTTCAGCAGATCGGCACGGCTGACGATGCCCTGGAGCATGCCCACCTGGTCGACCACGGGCAGCCGCTTGACGCGCCGGACGGCCATGATCCTGGCGGCCTGGGCCAAGGTGGTATCGGGGTGGACCGTGATCGCGGGGGTGCTCATGAGCTCCTCCGCCGTCACGCCCCCGGCCTTGACGAGGTCGGACAGGCGTCGACGCTGCTCGAAGAGGCCCGGGTCGCTGTCGCGGAACTCCTCCTTGGGCAGCAGGTCGGCCTCGGACACGACGCCGATGACGCGCCCTTCACCCTCCAGGACCGGCATGGCACTTACCTTCCACTGCTCCATGGTCCGGACGATCTCCTTGAACGGCGCGTCGCGTCCCACGGCCACGACCGTCTGGGTCATCACATCGCTCACGATGTGCGGGGTCTCGGACACCGCGAACCACCTCGCCTCGCCTCGTCAGGGCACCTCGCCCGCGCCGTAGGGCGCGTACAGGTCGAGCAGCCGAACCCGCGCGGACCTGAGCCGCCCCGCGATCACTGCGGCGACATAGGCCAACAGTTCCTGCTTCAGTTCCGGGTCCTTCCCGCACAGCTCACTGACCGCGGCCGCGTCGAACTCGTAGGCGCGCACCGGGCTGGTGGCCTGGGCCCCCAAGTGCCAGTGATGGGGAGGGACCAGCCAGGACCAGCCCAGTAGTTCCCCGGCACCGAGGGTCTCGATGACAGCTGCCCGGCGGCCGGGAACATGGACGTCGAGAGCGACGGTGCCCGTGTGGATGATCCAGAAGCGGTCGGCTTTGACGCCCTCGTTGAAGATGCGCTCGTCGATCGCGAACGACACTTCACGAGCGAGCGACATGAGCTGCTCCTGATGCTTCTTGGTCAGGGCGCCGAAAGCGCCGGTCCTCGCAACCACGATCGCCTCCCTTCACCATGACCTCGAGGCGGACGGGCTCGCATCCGGCCGAAGAGACGGCCGTGGCTGAGATGGCAGGGCGGCACTCCGCTTCTTCTCACAGCCACCTGACTCCACAATCGTCGCAAATCGGCGCCGTGCAACCTGGGCGTGGGTGCCCCTGCCAAGAGTCACTCCACGTGTCGCGACGAGCCCAGGGCGGTGCGACGGTATTGACAGGGACTTCCCGCAGTGCCCGGGGCAGGAAGGTGATGGTGACCATGGAACTCCCGCTGGTCGTCGGTGTCGACGGATCGGAGTCCAGCCTGCAGGCCGTGGACTGGGCGGTGGACGAGGCGGCGCGTCTCGGGCTGTCTCTGCGGCTCGTCCACGCCTCTTTGTGGGAGCGGTACGAGGGTCGCCTCCCCTCCTTCAGCACCGACCGTCCGGCCGAAGAGGTTCTGGCCGAGCACATCGCGGCGTCCTGCGCGGAACGCGCCCAACTGCGCAACCCGCAGGTGAAGGTGTCGATGTGCTGCCCGACGACGCCGTGTCCGCGCTCCTGCACGCGGCTCATGAATCCTTCGCCCTGGTCGTGGGCTCCCGCGGCCGCGGCGAGGTCGCCGGGTTGCTGCTGGGGTCGGTCAGCCTCGCGGTGGCCGCCCGTGCGGTGTGCCCGGTCTTCGTGGTCCGCGGCGGGGAGCGGAACCAGCAGGGCACCTTCGGCAAGGTCACGGTCGGCGTCGGCGATTCGACGGAGGGCTCGGCCGCTGTGCGGTTCGCCTTCCGCGAGGCCGAGGCGCGCGGCAGCGGCCTGCACGCGGTATGGGCCTGGCGTCGCCCCGCCCATGAGCACGTGGACCATCCCCTCGTCGCGGACGACGCCGCCGGTGCCCACGAGGAACGGGCCTCCGCGTTCCTCACCGACGCACTGCGCGACGCCGTACGGGACCATCCGCAGGTCGATGTGCATCGCCGAGCGGTCGAAGGCCCCGCACACAAGGTCCTCCTGGATGCCTCGACCGAGGCCGATCTGGTGGTCGTGGGCGCATTGAGGCGGCACGGTCACTTCGGTCTGCAACTCGGCAGGGTCGCCCACACCCTGCTGCATCACGCCGAGTGCCCGGTGGCCGTCGTCCCGCAGCGGGCCTGACCCGGCGCGCGTCTCACACTCCCGCACATCTCGTCGAGCGAGAAGGGGAGGGCGCGGATGTCGGACTGGACATGGGAGTACGAGGGCTACGACCCCACGGCCGAGCGCCTGCGCGAATCACTCTGCACGCTGGGCAACGGCTACTTCGCCACGCGTGGCGCGGCGCCCGAGTGCCGGGCGGGCCTGGTGCACTACCCGGGGACCTACGCCGCCGGGTGCTACAACCGCCTGGAGTCGACCGTGGCGGGACGGCACGTGGTGAACGAGGACCTGGTCAACCTTCCGAACTGGCTGCTTCTGCGGTTCCGTGTGCGCCGCACCGGGGGAGCGTGGTGCCCGTGGTTCTCTCCTGACACGAGCGCGCTACTGGACTACCGGCACGTCCTGGACCTGCGCCGGGCCACGCTCACCCGCACGCTTCGTTTCCGGGACGACGATGTGGGCGTGCTCGGCGTCCGGCAGACCCGCCTGGTGCACATGGGAGACCCTCACCTGGCGGCCCTGCGGACGGTCTTCACGCCCGAGGACTGGTCGGGGGAGATCGAGATCGAGTCCGGCCTCGACGGTGACGTGATCAACGGCAACGTGCACCGCTACCGCGCCCTCAACGGGAGCCACCTGACCCGTGTGCGGACGGGGCCACAGGAGCCCGGCACGGCCTGGCTGAGCTGCCGCACCAGCACCTCGGGCATAGGTGTCGCCTTGGCCGCCCGGACGGTCGTCGTCGGTCGATCCGCGGCCCCTTCGGAATTGCGTCCCGCCCGGCGCCGTGCCGTGCACCGCCTGGTGGTCCCGATCGCTCCGGGCCGACCCGTGGACGTGGAGAAGACCGTGGCGCTGTTCACCTCCCGCGACACGGCGATCAGCGACCCGCTGGAGGCAGCACTCGACCGGGTGTCCACGGCGGGGGGCATCTCGGATCTGCTGGACTCCCACGTCGCCGCGTGGGAGCGGTTGTGGCGGCGCGCGGACATCCAGGTGCCCGGCCGGGCCGGCCGCGTCCTGCGCCTGCACCTCTTCCACGTCCTGCAGACGCTCTCGCCGCACACCGCGGACCTCGACGTGGGAGTGCCGGCCCGGGGCCTGCACGGTGAGGCGTACCGGGGCCATGTGTTCTGGGACGAACTGTTCGTGCTGCCGTATCTCAACCTGCACTTCCCCGAGGTCTCCCGGGCGCTGCTGAACTACCGCTACCGACGCCTCCCGCGAGCGTGCCGGGCGGCCGCCGCCATCGGCCGGGCCGGGGCGATGTACCCGTGGCAGAGCGGCAGCGACGGCCGCGAGGAGACTCAGGTGTGGCATCTCAACCCGCACTCGGGGCGTTGGCTGCCCGACCACTCCCGGCTTCAGCACCACGTGGGCTCGGCGGTCGCTTACAACGTGTGGCAGTACTGCGAGGCCACCGGCGACACCGAGTACCTGCACACCAAGGGCGCGGAGATGCTGCTGCAGATCGCCCGCTTCTGGGCTGACCTCGCCGACTTCGACCCCGGCACGGGCCGCTACCGCATCCGCGGCGTCGTCGGCCCCGACGAATACCACGACCGCTACCCAGGTGCCACCACGCCGGGGCTTGACGACAACACGTACACCAACGTCACCGCCGCCTGGGTCCTCACCCGTGCCCTGGACCTCCTGCGGCGCCTTCCCGCCTGGCGCCGGGAAGAACTGCTTGAACGCGTCCAGCTGGGCGGCGACGAACTGCCCAAGTGGGAGGAGGTCTCCCGGCGGTTGCGGGTGCCCTTCCACCAGGGCGTCATCAGCCAGTTCGAGGGGTACGACGACCTCGCCGAGCTGGACTGGGACGCCTACCGGGCGCGATACGACGGCATCCGGCGCTTGGACCGGATCCTGGAGGCCGAGGGCGACACGGTCACCCGCTACAAGGCGTCCAAGCAGGCCGACGTCCTCATGCTCGGCTATCTCTTCTCGCCCGCAGAGCTGCGGGATCTGTTCCGGCGCCTCGGGTACGACCTGGACGACGAGGTCTGGCGCAGGACTGTCGACTACTACCTCCAGCGCACCAGCCACGGCTCCACGCTCAGCGGGCTCGTCCACGGCCTGGTCCTCGCCCGCGCAAGACGGGCCGAGGCATGGAAGTACGTCCAGGAGGCCCTGCAGGCGGACATCGCCGACATCCAGGGCGGCACGACCGGCGAGGGCATCCATCTCGGGGCCATGGCCGGGACCCTCGACCTGGTCCAGCGGGGTCTGACCGGGCTGGAGACACGCGAGGACGCCCTGTGGCTGGACCCGGTCCCCCTCCCGGCACTGTCCGAGTACGGATTCTCGCTGCGCTACCGCGGTCACTGGGGTGTCGGCATACGGCGCCGAAGAGGGCAGCTGGGGATCGGTGTGCCCGACTCGGAGGAATCGCCGATCCGCGTGGTGCTGGCCGACCGGGCTGTGACCGTCGCGCCCGGGGAGACCTGCACGCTCGAGCTGCCGATGAGTTGATCAGCGCACATGGGCGTGCCGGGCCCCGCGGCTGCCGCATGATCCACCACACAGGCCATAGGCTCCGAGAAGGCGGGTTCCGCTTGAGGCGACAAGGGCCGTTGGAGACGTGGATGAAGTGGCTGGTCTCGCTGGTCGGTGCGGGGCTCGTCATGATCACCCTGCGGGACCTGTTCCACACCCTCTGGCACCCAACCCGCCACGGTGGCCTGAGCCGCCTCGTCATGACGGCGCTGTGGCGACTGGCCCGGCGCTTTCGTGCGCGTAGGCGGGTGGTCGGGCTCGTGGGACCGCTCGCCATGGTGACGGTGGTGAGTATGTGGGCCGTCACCGTCATCCTCGGCTGGGCCATCGTCTACTGGCCCCACATGCCCGGGGCGTTCACCTTCTCGCCCGGTTCCGAGGCGGCGAAGGAGCCGGCGCTGCTCGACTCCGTGTACCTGTCGCTCGTCACGGTCGCCACCCTGGGACTGGGGGACATCGCACCCGCTGAGAGCTGGCTTCGCCTGGTCTCACCGTTGGAAGCCCTCGTCGGCTTCGCCCTCCTGACAGCCACGGTCTCCTGGGTGCTGGAGATCTACCCGGCGCTGACCCGCAGAAGGGTCCTGGCCATTCGGCTGGCGCTGCTGCGCGACTCGGGCCCGACGACGCAGCAGATCGACTGCACGGCGGGGGCGCTCCTGCTGGACAGCCTGGCCACCGAGGTCGTACGCGTCCGGATCGACTTCACCCAGTACGCCGAGGCGTACTACTTCCACGACGGGGAGGACCACTCGTCGCTGGCGGTCATGGTCGGCTACGCCGATGCCCTTGCCCGACGCGGGCAGGCGGCGCGGCGGCCGGAGGTGCGACTGGCCGGTGACCTGCTCGCCGGTGCCCTGAAGGACTTCGCCGCCATCCTTGACCAGCGCTTCCTCCATACGGGCGGAACGCCGACGGAAGTGTTCGCCGCGTACGCCGACGATCACGGCCGCAGCCGCGCGCAGCCTTGAGCAAGGGTGCACTCTGAGAAGGCGGGGGCACGTCCCTCGGGTCGGTGGCCGGGTACACGACGGGAGCGGTGGATGGCAGCCCACGCACGGAACCGCCCGGACGCGACTCTGTCACGGACATGAACCGGCGGGAGGGAGACCGCAGACCCGCCGCGAAGGTCGACCGGCTCCCGGGCACGACTCCCGCCACAGGGCTGTCGTCGGTCGAGGCCGCGCGGCGGCTGGCTCTCCACGGGCCCAACGAGATCCCCGCGGAACCGCGGACTCCGGTGTGGCGGCGGGTGCTGCAGCAGCTGCGCGATCCGCTGATCCTGGTTCTGCTCGTGGCGGCCGCCCTGACCATCGGGACGGGCGATCTCTCCGACGCCGTGGTGATCCTGTTCGTGATCATCGTGAACACCGTGGTCGGCGTCGTACAGGAGGTGCGGGCGGAACAGGCGGTGATGGCGCTGTCCGCCATGAGCGCCCCCGCCGCCAGGGTGGTGCGGGACGGTGAGGAGCGCTCCGTCGCGGCAGCCGAGGTGGTGCCGGGAGACGTGGTCCTGGTGGCCGAGGGGGACATCGTCCCCGCGGACGGGGACGTGCTCGCGGCGGCGTTGCTGCTGGCGGACGAGTCGTCACTGACGGGCGAGTCCGTTCCGGTGGAGAAGGTCCCCGACAGTGACGAAGTGCGCGGGGCAGTGTCGGCCGGCACGGTCATCGTCCGCGGTCACGGACGGGTTGTGGTGACCGCGACCGGGGCCGACAGCGCGCTCGGCCGGATCGCTTCCCTGATGGGCGGTGCGCCCGGCCTCACCCCGCTGCAGCACCGGCTGGTGCAGTTCGGCCGGACGCTGGCGGCAGTCACGGTGGCGCTGTGCGCGGTGGTGCTCGCTCTCGGGCTGGTGCGCGGCCAGCCCGTGGAGCTGATGATCGTGGCGGCGATCAGCCTCGCCGTCGCCGCCGTTCCGGAGTCTCTTCCCGCCGTGGTGACGCTCGCTCTGGCGCTGGGAGCACGGCGGATGGCGGACCGGCACGCCATCGTCCGCAGGCTGCCCGCGGTGGAGACCCTGGGCTCGGTGACTGTGATCGCCACCGACAAGACGGGCACCCTGACCGAGGGCCGGATGGCGGCCGAGCAACTGTGGACGTCCCTCGGCGAGGCATCGGTCGTGGGGACCGGTTACGAACCCGAGGGCCAGGTCATCCGCGACGACGAGGCGGTGACCGCGGGCGGCGCGCCTGACCTGTCGGCGCTGCTGAGCGTCGCGATGCTGTGCAACGACGCGGCGCTGGAGCCCCCGTCGGACCACTCTGCGGAGTGGAGCGCGCTCGGCGATCCCACCGAGGCCGCCCTGCTTGTGGCCGGGGCCCGCCTCGGGCTGGACCGGGCGGCGCTGGACAGCGAACTACCGCGCCTGGAGGAGATTCCCTTCGACAGCAGCCGCAAGCGCATGACGACCGTGCACCGCCGCCCGGACGGCGGGTTGCGCATCGCGTGCAAAGGAGCGCCGGAATCCGTGCTCCGCCCGCAGATTCTGGCCGACCGCCCTGAGACGGTCGCCCGCGCGACCGCACAGGCGGAGGCGTTGGCACGCCGTGGATACCGGGTGCTCGCCGTCGCCTCGGCCGCCCACGACGGCCGGGCGCAGCCACCCCCGACCTGGGAATCGGGCTTGTCGCTCCTCGGCCTCGTCGGCATCCTGGATCCGCCCCGCAGCGCGTCCGAGCCGACGATCACAGCGTGCAAACGGGCCGGCATCGTCCCCGTACTCATCACCGGCGACCACCCGCTGACCGCGCGGGCCGTGGCCGGGCGCCTCAGCATCGCCACCCGGGACGACGAGGTCACCACAGGCGACCGGATCCGGGCAGGCACAGCAGGCGATCTGACGGATGTACGCGTCTACGCCCGGACCACTCCCGAGCAGAAGCTGGACATCGTCCAGGCGTGGCGCGGGGCCGGGCACGTGGTGGCGATGACGGGGGACGGCGTCAACGACGGCCCGGCCCTGCGTCAGGCCGACATCGGCGTGGCCATGGGCCGGCGCGGCACCGAGGTCGCACGCCAGGCGGCCGATCTGGTGCTCGCCGACGACAACCCGGCCACGATCGTGGCGGCCGTCGAGGAGGGACGCCGGGTCTACGCGAACGTGCGCCGGTTCCTGCTCTACGCGCTCGCCGGGGGCACCGCGGAGATCCTGGTGATGCTCCTCGGCCCCTTCCTGGGGATGCCGCTGCCGCTGCTGCCCGCACAGATCCTGTGGATCAACCTGCTCACGCACGGTCTGCCCGGTGTCGCTCTCGGCGCGGAACCCGTCGACCCGGACACGATGCGCCACCCGCCCCGGCCTCCCGAAGAGAGCGTGCTGGGGGCCGGTCTGTGGCCGCGAATCCTGTTCATGGGGGCTTTCGTCGCGACGGTGACCCTCGTGGTCGGCGTTTGGGCCCGGGAGACCGGACGTCCCTGGCAGTCCATGATGTTTCTGGTGCTCGGGGCGACTCAGCTCGGCGTGGCACTCGGCTCCCGGGCCCGCCCGGGCACCCTGGCCAACCCGTTCCTGCTGGTCGCCGTGGGAGTGGCACTGAGCCTCCAGGCGGCCGGTGTCTATCTGCCGCCCCTGCGGGACTTGCTGGGTACGGAGCCGCTCGCGCTCACCGACCTGGCGATCGCCTGCGTGCTGTCCGGCCTCGGCCATGTCGTCATGCGTCTCCAGGCGCGACTGAGACCGGAACGCCCGCCGCGGGCGGGCCTACCGGCAGCCCAGGGACATTGAGTGACGTGGGCGCCTGTCCCCGGCATGCGCAAGGGAGGCGAGGAATCCACACTGGTCTGGAGGGGCACCGGCCTGAGTGGGCCATGTCGTCGAGATCATCTGCGCGACCCCTTGACCGGCCTGTTGGCCTTCGGCGTGCGGCCCTTGAGACCAGACATGGCATGCCGTCGTGCCGAGTGCGTCGCTGCCGATGCCGCGCTTACGCATTTTCGTCGAGGCAGGTTCAGGAGGTCATGATGGGACGTCTGAACGAGCGGGTGGCGATCGTCACCGGCGGAGCCAGAGGGATCGGCGCCGCTGTGGCGCGGAAGTTCGCGGCCGAGGGCGCGAGCGTGGTGGTCGCGGATGTCCTCGACGCCGAGGGGGAGAAGCTGGCGGCGGAGCTCGGTGGCCCGGCCCGCTACGCGCACCTTGACGTCAGCACCGAGGACGGCTGGCAGACGGTTGTCGCGGAGACGGAGCGGGACCTCGGCCCGGTCTCGGTGCTGGTCAACAACGCCGGGATCCTCGAGTGGGGGACCGTCGAGGAGCAGAGCCTCGAATCCTTCCGGAGGGTCATCGACGTCAACGGCCAAGGCGCCTGGCTGGGCATGCGAACGGCGGCACCGTCTCTTCGCCGGGCCGGCGGAGGCGTGATCGTGAACATCTCCTCGATCGCCGGCCTCACCGGCTACGCCGGCATCGGAGCGTATGTGACCAGCAAGTGGGCACTGCGCGGGCTGACCAAGGCCGCGGCTCTGGAACTGGCCCCGGACGGGATCCGGGTCTGCTCGGTCCATCCCGGTGCGGTGCGCACAGCGATGACGGCCGACTTCGACGACTCGTTCACCGCCGGCCAGCCCCTCCCGCGGTTCGGTGAACCCGAGGAAGTCGCCCGTATGGTCCTCTTCATCGCCACCGAGGCCACCTTCTCGACCGGCGTGGAATTCGTCCTGGACGGCGGCGTCACCGCGGGCTCGCCCACCGCCCTGACTCCCGCCGACTGAGTCTGAGAGGCCAACGACATGCCGTGCGTGAAGTGACGGCACTCGGATCGGCTCGGGCTCCGGGTCGCCGGTGCCGAGTTCACGTGGTGGGACTGGTACGGAGCTGCGACGCTGAAGACATGAGCGAGCACCGGCCTGGGACCGGGCGACGTCCACTCGGTGTGGCGGCTGCCGCGCTGGCCTTGTACGGCGTCTTCCTAAGGCCACGGGTGCTGACCTGGGGCACGACACACGACGAAGCCGACCGCGACCTCCCCGGCGATGGCCTCGTCCCCGATGCCGACGGCACCTCGACCATGGCCACGACCCTGCGGGCGCCGCCCGAGGAGGTCTGGCCCTGGCTGGCACAGATGGGCTGCAACCGCGGCGGCTGGTACAGCTGGGACCGCCTGGACAACGGCGGACGCCCGAGCGCGGAACGCATCGTCCCGGAGTGGCAGCGCCTGGAGCAGGACCAGCACCTGGACTCCCTGCCGAGCGGCGACGCCTGGTTCACCGTCGCGGTCCTGGAACCTGAGCGGACCCTGGTGCTGCGCTCGCAGACGAAACTGCCCTCGGGACGACCCTTCGACGTGCGGTACGAGCCGCTGCCCAAGGCGTACATCGACTCGATCTGGGGCTTCCACCTCCGGCCGGAGCCCGGCGGAAGGACCCGGCTCATAGTCCGCACGAGGGGTCGCAGCCGCCCCCGGCCCCTCACCCGGGCCATGGACGTGCTGTTCTGGGAGCCCGCCCACCTGATCATGCAGACCCGCCAGTTCCGCAACCTGCGCGTGCGTGTCAGTGCGACTGCATGAATCCAGGGAGGACGCCGTGGCACCGCAACTGAGGACCGACCTCGTGCGGGTCCTCGTCGAACAGGCGATACGCACGTCGTCCTCTGCGCCGGATTTCTACGGCGGGCGGGCCCGGACTGTTCGCTTCTTACGAGCGCCGGGTTGATGCGTGCGGGACGGCGACCGCTTGTTTGTACACGTGGTGCGCCCACACCTGCAGGCCGAGACTGGCCTCCACTAAGGCGCGGGCGGCAGCCACCCCCTCAGCGGCATGCTCCATGAGCGCCATGGCCCGGCCGTGACGCTCTTCCACCTGCTCACGGATGATCCCGCAGAGTGCCCGGGTCAGTTCCTCCGCTGAGCCGGCAGCAAGGGCACGCTCAGCAGCCGGGATCACCGGCCCCACATCGAGCCCGGCCGGCTTCAGTCCCGTGAAGGGAGCGCCTTCTCCGGCGCGGTGGACGCGGACGACCGTCTCGAAGAACCAGCGGTCGGCCACTTCCTGTGCGTCCCGGCCGAACGTGCGCGCATTGGCCGTGAGACTGAACGCCTCACGGACCTCTGGTTCCCTTTCTTCGGGTACGTAGGGCAGGACCTGGTCGATATCACTGCCCTCCAGGGCTTGGCGCGCGGCCGTGACGACGGGACCGTCGAGAGAATCACAGTGCGGTGGCATCGCCGGTCACCTCCTTTGCGGTTCACCTCCATCATCGACCCGCCAAGCGCGAGCGGGAGAGTGCTGCCGTCGCAGCCGTGCGCTCGGACGCCGGGACCGAGGTTGCGGCACGGACCACGCCGCCGGAGCCTGGAAGTGTCCCGCAGACGTGGCATGGCCTGGCTGATTCCTCATCGATCGAGAGGAGGCAGGCCGCTATGACCAGCATCGCCCACCGCATAGCCGCCCTGTTCCGGATCAAGGCGAACAAGGCCCTGGACAAAGCCGAAGACCCGCGCGAGGTACTGGACTACTCCTATACCCAGCAGCAGGAGATGCTGCAGAAGGTACGACGCGGTGTGGCGGACGTGGCCACCAGCCGCAAGCGCATCGATCTGCAGATCAACCAGTTGCGCCAGTCCAGCGGCAAGCTGGAGGGCCAGGCCCAGCAGGCGCTCGCCGCCGGGCGCGAGGACCTCGCCCGCGAAGCCCTGAGCCGGCGCACCGCCGTGGCCTCTCAGCTCACAGATCTCCAGACCCAGCAGGCGACGCTGCAGGCCGAGGAGGAGAAACTCACCCTGGCCTCACAGCGCCTCCAGGCGAAGGTGGACACGTTCCGGACCAGCAAGGAGACCATCAAGGCCCGCTACACCGCGGCCGAGGCCCAGACCCGCATCACCGAGGCGGTCACCGGCATCGGCGAGGAGATGGGCGATGTCGGCCTGGCCATGCAGCGCGCCGAGGACAAGACGGAACAGCTGCAGGCCCGCGCCGGAGCGCTGGACGAACTTCTCGCCTCCGGTGCCTTGGAGGACGCCACCTTGCCCGCCGGCCGCGACGACATCCAGGCCGAACTCGAACGCGTCACCGCGGGCCAGGACGTGGACAAGGAACTGGCCCGGATGAAAGCCCAACTCCCCGCGTCCGCCACCCCACCGGTCGTCGAAGGCAGGAGCACCGAGCAGGGCCCTCCGCACCAGGAGGCGACGTCATGATCATGCGGATTCTCGGCGAGGGCCAGTACGAGATCACGGAAGATCACCTCGACCGGCTCAACGAGCTGGATGCCGCTCTGCAGTCGGCAGCCGACGCCGACGACGACACGCTGTTCGCCACCGCTCTGTCGGCTCTGCTGGACGCGGTACGCAGCTATGGCACGCCTCTGCCGGCCGAAACGATCACGCCGTCCGACCTGGTCCTGCCCGACGAGGACACAAGCCTCACACAGGTGCGGGAACTGCTCTCCGACGAGGGCCTCATCCCGGGGTAAGCGCCTCTTCCTGATCCGGGGTGGAGGCTGGAGTATCTCCGGTGCGCTATCAAGAAGTTGCGCGAGGTTATAGGCGGATGATGACGAGAGCGATGTCGTCGGAGACGCCCCCAGCGACGTCTAGCCGGGTCAGCAGTGCGTCGGCCAGCAGGTCAGGAGCGAGGGTTCGGTCCTGGGCCAGGGCAGTGGTCAGGCGTTCCAAGCCGGCGTCGATGTCCTCGCCGCGGCGTTCGATGAGGCCGTCGGTGTACAGCACGAGGGTGTCTCCTGGGGTGTAGGGAAGTCCGGCTTGGGGGCGGGGGACGTGGTGCTCGCGTGTGCCGAGTGGCGGGTCGGTGGCCTGGTCCAGCAGGTCGCAGGTCCCGTCGGTGTGGAGCAGGATGGGCGGTGGGTGCCCGGCGTTGCTGTAGATGATCAGCCTGCTGCGGGTGTCGATGAGTACCTTGACCGCGGTGGCGGCCATGGCGCCGTCCACGGAGCGGGCATAGAGGCCGAGGACTTCCAGGGCCTGGGCGGGGCTGGGGATGGCGCGGGTGACGGCGCTCAGGGCGCTGCGGAGCATGCCCATGACCGCGGCGGCGTGCAGGCCGTGGCCGACGACGTCTCCGATCGCCACGGCGTAGCGGTCGGGTGGCAGGTCGACGATGTCGTACCAGTCGCCGCACACGTTCAGTGACGTAGCCGCGGGCAGGTAGCGCACGGCGATGTTGCTGTGCCGGTCAAGGTCAGGAACGGAGAGCATGGCTTCTTGCAGGATGACGGCGACCTGCTGTTCACGGGCGTGGGCCTGGCGCAGTTCCTGGTTCAGCCGGTGCAGCTCGCGGGCCCGTGCGTACAGCTCGGCTGCCATGCCCTCCGTTCGTTCGGGCGACTCCTCGCTGAGCTGGCGTGCCCGGGGTGAGTGGACGAAGGCCGTGACGTCCTCTATCTTCTGGATGATCCACTTCACTGTGCCGTCAGGCGCGGAAAGCGGAGTGTGAACCACGGACCACCATCGCTCCTCGAACCCGTCCTGCTGATCGGGGGCGGCAACGTCGTACCGCTGGAGCACCGCGGTTTCCGGCTTCCCGGTGTCCAGAAGCCGGTGCAGCGAGGCCTTCAGGTTATGTTCTGCGTCGTCGCGGATGGCGGGATTTTCCGGCAGGGCGTCGAAGAAGTACTTCCCGATCAACTTGTCCTTGGTCATGCCTGCGGTCCGCAGGCATGCCGGGTTGACGTAGCGGATCACAAGGTCCGCATCCAGCACCAGGTACGGGCTTGGTGTGGCGTCGAAGAACGCCGTGAAATCGATGTCCGCTGTCATCACGCGCTTTCCGTGGCCGCGAGCGCGACTGCCTGGATTTCCAATCCGCGACTGCCTGGACTTCCAATCTACGAGCGATCCACTGCTCGGGCTCGTTCGTTCGCGTTCATTCACCCGGCACCGCGACCCCCGACCGGGTCCCAGAAGCTACTGCCCCGCAGCTGGAGCGTTGCCCGCCGACCACGCGCCGGCTCGTTCACGCAGCCGAGGCTGAGCCAGAGGGATGCGGGCTGGAGGAGTCTCCGCCGGAGGCGTCGGCAAGCCTTATGGGGCGAGGACCCCGGCGCTGCCGGCATCGCAGGGAGATCGGCCGAAGCGGCCCAGGGCGACGGCACCCACCCGGCAACTCTCCGTTGACCACCTCCCGCCAGGCAATACGGGGCTGGGTGGAGTGACGATGGAGGGGAACCGATCCACCCCTCTACCTGGAGGGTGAGACAGCATGACATCCCCCTCCGAAACCCCAGCAGGCACGTGCACCATGCCCCCGCACGGCACCGCACCACTGGACCCTTGCTCGGCGGAAGCCTGGCGACCTTGGCGAACATGGGCGGGCAATTCCTTCTCGTCGCCTGAACACCGAGTGTGTGTGCGGTGATGGCCGGCGCTCTAACGCGTGCCCGGGTGGTGATCGTGATGAACCCGCGCTCGGGCGGCGGCAAGACGGCTCGTTACGGCCTGGTACAGCGGGCCGAGGGCATGGGAGCGCAGGTCTGGACGACCAGCGCGGAAGAGGACGCGGCGTCGCTCGCGAGGAACGCCGTGTCGGAGGGGGCGCAGGTGCTGGGGGTCGCGGGCGGTGACGGCACCGTGTTTCGGCGGTCGCCGCGGTGGCCGCCGACACGGGCCGGTCGCTGGCCGTGGTCCCGGCGGGCACCCGCAACCACTTCGCCCGGGACCTGGGCCTCGATCTGCGCGATCCCGGGCGGGCGCTGGACGCCCTGGTCGACGGTGAGCCCGCGCAGGTGGACCTGGGGGGTGCTCGGCTCGCGTGTCTTCGTCAACAACGTCTCTTTCGGTGTGTACACCGATGCCCTGCTGGAGCCCGGGTACCGGGAGGACAAGCCTCGCGCGTTCGCCGCAGTGGCACCCGACTATGCAGTGGGTCGAGGCCCGCGTGGACACACCATGGGGGACCGTCATCTGGTCTGCTCCCGCATCACGCTGCACGGTGAGGTGCGGCATCTCGACGCGGGCGTCGACGGCGAAGCGGTGCGGCTTCCTCTGCCCGTCGTCTGCGGTATCCGGCCGGGTGCCCTGCGTTTGCTGCTGCCGAAGGATCGGACGGGGATGCCGCCGGAGCGCGCGATACGCCACTGAGGGGAAGTCACGAGCATGTTCGCCCCGCGCGCGTGGTCCCCGACCATTACACCGGCACAAGGTGTCGGCGGCAGGGGACAAACAGCCCTGCGACAGGGTCGTCCGGCCCGAGCGAAGGCCACCACTCTGGTCAAAGATGGATTCATGGGGTATCTCCGGCGCGCTCCGTGCCCACCCCAGTCATCCGACGACGTCAGGCCGAACGGCCGGAGGACCAGGGAGGAACGGACATGAAGGGCTTCGTTTTCCACGGCGCCGGGCAGTCCGCATGGGAGGAGGTCCCGGACCCGGGCCTCAAGGATCCCACCGACGCCATCGTCCGGGTCGACGCCGTCACGATCTGCGGGACGGACCTGCACATCCTCAAGGGTGACGTGCCGGAGGTGCCCTCCGGGACGGTGCTGGGACACGAAGCGGTCGGCGAGGTCGTCGAGACCGGCAGCGACGTGCGGACTGTCCGTCCGGGCGACCGGGTCCTCGTCTCCTGCATCACCGCCTGCGGCCGTTGCCGCTTCTGCAAGGAGGGCGCGTACGGCCAGTGCCAGGGCGGCGGAGGCTGGATCCTCGGCCACCTGATCGACGGCACACAGGCGGAATATGTGCGCGTGCCCCACGCCGACCTGTCCGTGCACCCGCTGCCGGGGGCGCTGGAGAGCCAGGACGCCGTGCTGTTCGCGGACATCTTCCCGACCGCCTACGAGGTGGGCGTGATCAACGGGGGCGTACGGCCCGGTGACACGGTCGTCGTCGTCGGGGCGGGGCCGATCGGACTCGCCGCGATCCTCACCGCCCGGCTGTACTCGCCGGAGCGGATCATCGCCGTGGATCTCGCCGACTCCCGGCTCGAGGCCGCCAAGCGGCTCGGTGCAGACGCCGTCGTCCCCGTGCGGGACGAGCCGGAGCAACTCGTCGCCGACCTCACCGACGGCCTCGGCGCCGACGTGGTCATCGAGGCGGTGGGAGTGCCGGAGAGCTTCGAGATGTGCACCCGCATGGTGCGGCCCGGCGGCCGGGTGGCCAACGTAGGCGTGCACGGCAAGCCCGCGACCCTGCATCTCGAAGACCTGTGGATCAAGAACGTGACCATCACCACCGGGCTGGTGGACACGTCCTCCACGCCCATGTTGCTGAGGATGGCGGCCTCCGGGCGGGTGCCCACCGCACCGCTGGTCACCCACACCTTCCCGCTGGACCAGATGGAAGAGGCGTACGAGGTGTTCGCACACGCCGCCGACACCGGCGCGCTCAAAGTCGTGCTCGGCGAGCAGCGGCACGACGAGCTGGCCGTTCCGGCGGCGTAACCCGAGGGGCGGTGTGGTGCACGGTCAGCGCCTTGTTCCCCGAGAGGCGTCGCCAACGGATAACGATTCAGGAAGTGGTCAGCATGCTGGGCTACATCATGGTGGGCCTTGACGGCTCGTCCGAGAGCCGGGCGGCCGCGGAGTGGGCGGCTCGTGAGGCGAAGCTGCGTGGACTGCCGCTGCGGCTGGTGCACGTCTGGGAGCCCGTCCCGGAACCGATGGCACAGGCCCCGCTTCTCGGTCCGGAGACCCTGCAGCACTGGAGCGAGCGGATCCCACGCGAGACAGCTGAGGGGCTCCAGTCACGTCATCCGGGAGTGGACGTGAACGCGGTCCACCTGACCGGGCTGCCGGGCGATGTCCTGGTGGACGTGGCGAGGGACGCCGAACTGGTGGTCCTCGGCTCCCGCGGCCTGAGCGGGATCGGAGGATTCATGGTCGGCTCCGTGGGCCAGGCCGTCATCGCGCGCACCGAAGTGCCGGTGGTACTGGTGCGGGCCAGTGAACAGGCAGTGGACGAGCACACCATGGACCCCGCCGGCATACCGTCCGCGGCGACCCCGTTCCGCGCGGTGCTCCTCGGCCTCGACACCCGCAGTCTTGACGACATGGTCATCACCTTCGCTTTCGAGGAGGCGGCCTGTCGCGACACGGCCCTGCGCGTCCTGCACGCCTGGACCGCGCCGCCGTACAACATCTACGGCCTGTCCGACCATGTGAGCCTGTACGACGAGCTCGCCCGGGAGTATGCGGCCGAGCTCACCGAGGCACTGCGTCCCTGGCGGCACAAGTACCCGGCCGTCGAGGTGATCGAGGCCTCCAGCGCCGGCAGTGCTGCGGACCAGCTGGCGAACGCCTCCCGCGATGCCTCCCTGGTCGTCGTGGGTCGGCGGATACGGCGCAGCCGGTTCGGCGTGCACATCGGCCCCGTCGCCCATGCCGTCCTGCACCACGCCGTCGCCCCCGTCGCCGTGGTGGCACACGCCTGACAAGCCGGAATGGTCGTACCAGGAGCGGTCAGCCTTCGGGCACCGCCATGTCCCGGGCCACCATCGTTGCCCAGGTGCCGATCTGCTCGAAGTCGCGATAGTCGCCGCCCTTTCCGGACTTGACGATCATCCGGGCGATGCGCCCCTTGACGTCACCCTCCAGCCGTCCCCCGAAGGTGGCGTGACCACGTGGGCCGATGCGGTTCATCACCCGCTGTACGCCGGGCGCCGGGGGGATGTCCCGCTCGGACGCCGAGGGGTCGAGGGGCCCGCTGCTGAACAGCCACACCGGCCGCTCGGCCAGGGCCTTGCGGTGCCGCCGTGCGAAGCGTCGGGTGTCGCGATGCCAGCGGCCCCCGTAGAGTCCGCCGCCGAGGACGACCGCGCCGTACGACGCGAGGTCGGTGACGTCCGAGGCGGGCCGCACGTCCACGGCCAGCCCTTCCTCGGCCAGGACCTCACCGACGTAGTCGGCGATCTCGGCCGTCGATCCGTTGGTGGAACCGTAGGCCACCAGAACCTTCTCTTTCATGATTGCCAGGCCTTCTCACGGCTTGCGCTGCCAGTAGTAGGGGAGCCCGTGCAGGGTCGGCTCCTCGGGCGACAGTCGGGAGTCGTCGAAACGGTAGGTGAGGTGGTCGACGACCGCGACCACACCGTCCATCCGGCGGCACATCTCCACCGCCGAGGTGGTTTCCACACGCCGCTCCAGCTGTCCGGTGAGCGTGACGACGCCCTCGCGGACGTCCACGTCGGCGGCATCGGGCGGCAGACACAAGGCCCGCCCCAGTACCTCGTTTCTGATCGCCTCCCGGATCTCCGCGTCTGGGCGCAGGAACACCTCGAGCAGATCGCGGCGGGTGACGATGCCGACGAGCCGCTCCTCGTCGTCGACAACCGGCAGCCGTTCGACGCCGTGCTGTGCCATGACGCGGGCCGCCTCGACGACGGTCGCGTCGCTGTGGACCGTGATGGCGGGATGGGACATGAGCTGTCCGGCCGTCCGGGCTTGCGCCTTGGTCCGGCGAGCGCGCGATCCCGGCGTCCAGCGCGGCCGGCGGAGCAGCCGTCGCGGCTCGGACGGGTCCGTCCGGGTCTCCGCCTGCCTGACCATCACGTCCGTCTCGGAGATCACCCCGAGGACCTTTTCGTCGTCGTCCACCACTGGCAGACCACTGATCCGGTGCTCGGCGAGCAGCCGGGCCACCTCCTTGAACGGCGTGCCGTACTCGGCGCGCACGACGTCGGCCGTCATCAGTGCGCCGACCTTGCTGTGCTTCATCGTGTTCCGCCTCCTTCGGCGGTGCGCAGACCCGCGGTTCAGCGGAGCCGGCGCAGATAGGGGTCTTGGGCGCGGCGCGGCAGCAGCCGGATCCGCGCGTCGAGAGCGGTGATGTGCTCGGGCCGGGCGAGGACCGGATTGAAGTCCGCCTCCGCCAGCTGCGGCAGGTCGCTCGCCATCCGGGACAGTCGCAGCAGCAACTGCTCAAGACCTGGGAGATCGACCGGACCGGTGCCGTCACACCCGAAAAGGAGGGGCGCGCAGCGCGGTGCGGTGATCAGGTCGTGCACGTCTGTGTCCGTCAGCGGGGCGAGCCGCGCCGCGTGGTCGGCCAGGACCTCCGTCGCCGTGCCACCGAGGCCGAACAGGACCAGCGGCCCGAACACCTCGTCCTGGACCACGCCCGCGAAGAGTTCGATGCCGCGCGGGGCGAGCGGCTGGACCACCGCCCCGGTCATGATGTGGCCGAAGCGGACGTCGAAGTCCCGGAAGGCGGCACGCACCTGGGCGTCCCCGCGCAGGTCCAGATGGACCGCGTGCTGGGCCGTCTTGTGTACAAGCCCCGGCCAGTAGGCCTTGAGGACGACGTGCCCGTCCGGCCCCTTGAGCCGGTCGGCGGCCCACACGGCCTCGTCCTCGGTTTCCACCCAGGCCCACTGCGACTGCGGGATGCCGTAGCAGTCGAGGAGTTCGGCGCAGGTGCGCGGGTCGAGCCAGGCGCCGTCGGGATGCTGCTTCAGGAACCGATCCACCAGGGTCCGGCCACGCGAGGTGTCGATGCCTTCCAGAGCCGTGACGGTGCCGGGCGGCCGGGCCAGCCATCGGGCGCGTTCGGCTGCGTGGGCGAGGGCGCGGGCCGCCGCCTGCGGGTCGGCGTACGCCGGCACCTGGCCGGTGTTCGACGGCAGCAGCCGCACCGGTACGTCCTGGTCCAGGAGAACGGCGGCGATCGTGCGGGAGCGGCGTGCCGGGGCGTGGGTGAGGGCATTCACCAGGACGTCGCCGGTCGCTGCCGCGACGGCGGTGGGTACCAGTGCGACGAGTACCGCGTCGACGCCCTCGTGGGTGGCGAGCCGGTCAAGGCAGGTGCGCAACTGCTCCTCGGTGACCGCCGCCGTCGCGTCGACGGGGTTGGCGGTACTCGCGCCCGGCGGGAGAACGGTCAGCAGGTCGTCGACGAGGCCGGGCGGCAGTGGCGGCAGGTTCAATCCGGCCTCCGCACACGCGTCCGCCGCCAGCACACCGGCGCCGCCCGCGTTGGTGACGACGACGACCCGGTCGGCGGCGGGCAGTGGCTGGGAGTGCAACAGGGCAGCGGTTTCCAGCAGTTCGGGGATGGCGCGGGCGGCGGTGATCCCGGCCTGGGCGAAGAGCGCGCGCCGCGTCATGGTCGTCGTGGCGGCCGCCGCGGTGTGCGAGGCGGCGGCCCGTCGGCCCGCCTGGGTACGGCCCGCGTCGACGGTCAGGATGGGCATGCGGCGGGTGACGCGGCGGGCGGTACGGGAGAAGGCACGCGGATTGCCGAAGGACTCCAGGTGCAGCAGCGCCAGGTCGGTGCGCCCGTCGGACTCCCACCACTGGAGCAAGTCGTTGCCACTGACGTCGTACTTGTCGCCGAGCGAGACGAAGCTGGAGACACCGATGCCGAGTCGCTCCAGCCCGCCGAGCAGGGCGATGCCCACCCCGCCGGACTGTACGGCGACCCCGGCGCTGCCCCGTGCGGGGTGGGCGGCGGCGAAGGTGGCGTCGAGACGGAGCCCCTCCTCGGTGTTGGCCAGGCCGAGGCAGTTCGGGCCGACGAGACGCATGTCGTGCTCACGGCACGCTGCCAGAAGTTTCCTGGACTGGTGGGCGTCGAGCCCGGAGGAGACCACCAGCAGAGCCCGGACACCGAACTGCCCGCACTCCTCGGCGACCTGTGCGACTTTCTCGGCAGGCACGGCGATCACCGCCAGGCCGGGGATCATCGGCAGGGCACTCACGCCCGGGTAGGCGCGGACGCCGAGGATCGACGTAGCCGCCGGGTTGACCGCGTACAACTGGCCCGTGAACCCGCCGGTGGTCAGGTTGTGCAACACGGCCCGGCCCACCGAGCCCGGCCTGCGGCCCGCCCCGACGACCGCGACGCACCCGGGCCGCAGCAGCGGCGCCAGGCTGGCCACATCCGCGGCCTGCCCGCGGCGCTCGACGCTCCGGCGGTAGTCCTCCGTGTCGTCCAGAGGGATCACGCAGTGCACCTCAGGCCCGTCGAAGCGCCGTTCCGCGCGCAGCCCCAGGTCGGCGAAGACCTTGAGCATCTCGTGGTTGTCGGTGAGCGCGTCCGCGGCGAACGTCCTGATGCCGTGAGCGCGGGCAGCGGAGATCAGGTGCTCCAGCAGCAGGGTGCCCACTCCGCGGTGATGGCGTTCGTCCCCCACCGCGAGCGAGATCTCGGCACTGCCGGCCGTTTTCCCGGCATCGATCTGGTACTCGGCGATGCCGATGATCCGGCCACCGCGCTCGGCGACCAGCGCCCGGTAGCCGGAGTCCTCCGGCTGGGCGACCCTGGCGGCGGCCTGCTCGGCGGAGCGCCGGCTCACGGAGAAGAAGCGCAGCCGCAGGTTCGCGTCCGACATTTCCGAGTACAACCGGAGGACGGCCTTCTGGTCGTCCGGCCGCGCGGGCCGTACGCACACCGTCGTGCCGTCGGTGAGAAGGGCGTGCACCCGTTCGCCGGATGCCGGGGTGACGCTCATGGCATGCCTTTCGTCGCCGGTCCGCAGTTTCAGTCTCGCTCTCGGAAGGCCGCGAGCCGATGGGCCGGACGGGCATGTGAAGGGTCCGACGGTCCCAGGTAGGCCCCTCACGGCCCTGGCTCGCCGGCTCCGTGTCCATGGCGCCCGCCATGGGGCGCAGGACGTCAATGGCGCGTAGCGCCCGCGCCGCGTCCACGACCACGGCCAGACGGGCGCCCTCCCACAGTCCGATGAGGCGGGCGGGCCACCGTCGCAGGCACTCACCACGGTCTCTGGTGGAGGGGCCACCCCGGCCGCTGTTCCATGGCCGTACGGCCCTCACCGGCGGGTCGTACCGCCCGCATGCGGGAGTCACCGTGTCGACCCAGACTTGGCGTATGGGCCGTACGGCCCTCCGCGAGGACATGGCGGCCCCTGCACGGCGCCCGGCCTCGGCCCGTGACGCATGGCAGCGAGGAGCACATCGAGCTCAGGAGGTGCGCGTCATGGTTGCGCCTGTCATCGCCGGAGTCGGGGAGAGCCTGGGCGCCGCCCAGCGCGACGAGCTGATCGAGGGCCCGGCCGCCCCTGGGTCGGCTGAGAGCCGCCGAGCAGTGCGAACCCCGGGTCCTGGGCTCACACGGCCTGAGCTCTTTAACCGGGTCACCGATCGCACGGTGGGTCCGCACCTGGTCCCGTCACCCACGCCGTCGTCCACCAGGTCGGCTGCCCCGTGGCCGTCGTGCCGCACGAGTGAGAGACCCGGTGCGAGATGAGCACACCTACCCAGTACCTGTACGAGTTCGCCGAGGGCAGCCGGGAGATGGCTGACCTGCTCGGCGGCAAGGGCGCCGGCCTGGCCGAGATGACTCGGCTCGAACTGCCGGTGCCGCCCGGCTTCACCGTCACCACGGAGGCGTGCCGGGTGTATCTGGAGACCGGTCAGGAACCGCCGGAGCTCGGCGTGGAGGTGGCCCATGCGCTGGCCAACCTGGAGCGTGCCTTGGGGCGCGATCTCGGGCGGGCCGACGATCCGCTGCTGGTGTCCGTTCGTTCCGGAGCGCGTTTCTCCATGCCCGGGATGATGGACACCATCCTCGACATCGGTCTCAACGACGACTCCGTGGCCGGCCTTGCCAAGGCGTCCGGACGGGAGCGGTTCGCCTGGGACTCCTACCGCCGCCTGCTCCAGATGTTCGGCCACAGCGTGATGGGGGTGGACGCCGGGCTGTTCGAACGGGTCGTCGGAGCCCATAAGACCGCGCTGTCCGTGACCGACGACCACGCCCTGGACGCGGAGGAACTGGCGCACGTCGTCGAGGAGTTCAAGGGCGTCATCCGCCGCGAGACGGGAGAGGAGTTCCCGCAGGACCCCTTCGAGCAGCTCTACCGGGCCGTCCGCGCGGTTTTCGGCTCCTGGAACAGCGAACGCGCCCGCGTCTACCGCCGCCGCGAACACATCCCAGACGACCTCGGCACCGCGGTGAACATCCAGGCGATGGTCTTCGGCAACCTCGGCCCCGACTCCGGCACCGGCGTCGCCTTCACCCGCGACCCTGCCACAGGGGAGCGTGGCATGTACGGCGACTATCTGCCCGACGCCCAGGGCGAGGACGTCGTCGCCGGCGTGCGCAACGCCGTCCTGCTGGCCGAGCTGGAGCACCTCGACCCCCGGGCGTACGGACAGCTCGGCGATCACCTGCGCACTCTGGAGGCCCATTACCGCGACCTGTGCGACGTCGAGTTCACAGTCGAGCGCGGACGCCTGTGGATCCTGCAGACACGGGTGGGCAAGCGCACCGCCGAGGCAGCCTTCCGCATCGCGCACGAGCTCGACGAGGCGGGCACGATCACGCCCGACGAGGCGCTGGCCCGCGTCGACGGCACGGAACCGCACCGAGCACATGTTCCTCGGCGACCGCAGGGCCCTGGTCGAGGCGATGATCCTGGCCCACGACGACACCGCACGCGAGGCGGCCCTGGCCGCATTGCTGCCGCTCCAGCGCGAGGACTTCACCGGCATTCTGGAGGCGATGGACGGACTGCCGGTGACGATCCGGCTGCTCGACCCGCCGCTGCACGAGTTCCTGCCCGACCGCACGGACCTGGCCGTCCGCATCGCCTCCACCGCCCACCCCGATCCGCACGACCGCGAACTCCTCACCGCCGTCGAGCGGATGCACGAACAGAACCCGATGCTGGGGCTGCGCGGGGTACGCCTCGGCCTCGCCGTGCCCGGCCTGATCGCCATGCAGGTCCGGGCGGTCGCCGAGGCCGTCGCCCAGCGGCTGCGTGACGCAGGTCGGCCCCGCGCCGAGATCATGATCCCGCTCGTGGGGACGGTAGAGGAGCTGCGGCTGGCGCGGGCGGAGGCGGAGCGAGTGCTCGCGGAAGTCGCAATGGAGACGGGGACCACCCTGGACTGCCCGATCCGGCACCATGATTGAACTACCCCGTGCGGCACTCACCGCCGGCCGGATCGCCGAGGTGGCCGACTTCTTCTCGTTCGGCACGAACGACCTCACCCAGACGACCTGGGGCCTGTCCCGCGACGACGCCGAGGCGTCCTTCTTCCCTCTCTACTTGGAGAAGGGCGTCTTCGCCGCCTCCCCCTTCGAGACCCTCGACCAGGAGGGGGTGGGACGCCTCGTGGAACTCGCCGTCGAGGCCGGCCGTGCGGTCAACTCCCGTCTGGAGACGGGAGTGTGCGGCGAGCACGGCGGTGATCCGGAGTCCATCCACTTCTTCCATCGGGCCGGGCTGGACTACGTCTCCTGCTCACCCTTCCGGATCCCGGCGGCGAGGCTGGAGGCGGGGCGGGCGGCGCTCGTCGGTGCCGTCGGCAGTGACAGCAAGTGACGTCCGTCAGCCGTACCGCCTGATCGTCGGCGCGAAGCTTCGTTTCTCGGGGAGGCCGGGTGTCGCATGCCTGCGTCGGTGTCACCCGGCTCACCACACAGGGGGCCTGCGGTTTTGCGCCTGTCGAGTGGCCACCGCCGACGGAACCGGGGGAGGCTGGAGGGAGGCGGCGATCCACGTGCCCCGGCAGCCGTCCCCGGTCGCGACGAGGGCCGCGACCGGACAGGGTGTGCATCGGATGGGAGAAGACCCATGAAGGTCGGAGTACTGACCGGTGGCGGTGATTGTCCCGGCCTCAACGCCGTGATCCGCGCCGTCGTCCGCAAAGGCGTCCAGGAATACTCATTCGATTTCGTCGGTGTGCGGGACGGCTGGCTCGGATTGCTCAAGAACGACGTCGTTCCACTCGAAATCTCCAGCGTTCGGGGAATTCTTCCCCGCGGCGGGACCATCCTCGGGTCCTCTCGCACCAACCCGTTCAAGCACGAGGAGGGGCTGCGACGAGAGCGGGACACGCTCGCGGCGCATGATGTGGACGCGCTTGTCGTGATCGGCGGGGAGGACACGCTGGGGGCGGCCACGGAGCTCAGCCGACAGGGGATCAATCTGGTCGGCGTGCCGAAGACCATCGACAATGACGTCTCGGGTACCGACTACACCTTCGGCTTCGACACCGCCGTCGGTATCGCGACGGAGGCCATCGACCGCCTTCACACCACCGCCGAGTCACACATGCGCGCCCTTGTGGTGGAGGTGATGGGACGGCACTCCGGCTGGATCGCCCTGCACGCCGGCATCGCCGGCGGCGCCAACGTGATCCTCATCCCGGAGCGGCCGTTCGACATCGAGCAGGTGTGTGAGCAGGTGAAGCGCCGGTTCCAGATCAACTACGCGCCGATCGTCGTCGTGGCCGAAGGGGCGACCCCCAAAGAGGGTCAAATGATCGTCAAGGACCAGTCTCTGGACGAGTTCGGTCATGTGCGGCTGTCCGGCATCGGTGAATGGCTGGCCCAGGAGATCTCCGCACGCACCGCGAAGGACGCCCGCACCACGGTCCTGGGCCACATCCAGCGCGGCGGTACCCCGAGCCCCTTCGACCGGTGGTTGGCCACCCGCTTCGGGCTGCACGCCATCGACGCGGTCAAGGAGGGGGACTTCGGCTGCATGGTCGCCCTGCGGAGCACGCGAATCGTCCGCGTGCCCCTCGCGGAAGCCACAGCGGAGAACAAGGTGGTGGAGCCGTCGCTGTACGACGAGTTCGAGGCGTTCTACGGCTGACCCGTCATCCGGCGTGCGGTACGACCGCGACCGGGCAGCGGGCGTGGTGCAGTACGGCGTGGGCGACCGGGCCCAGTCGGCCTTCGGCCGCCTGCGGCTCGGTACGGCGCCCCACGACGAGCAGGCCCGCACCCCGGGAGGCGTTCAGGAGTGCTTCCGCTGGGTGGAGCAGCATGACGTCGGAGCCGACCGTCACACCCGGGTACTTTCGCTGCCACGGACGCAGGGCGTCAGAGAGCCGCAGAACCTCCTGATCCTCCCAGGTGGCTCGGTCCTCCTCGGTCACCACCAGGATGCGGGGTGAGACGGACTCGACGGGAAGGGCCCAGGCCTGCACCACGCGCAGAGGTGCCGCGCGGGCCTCGGCGGCCGAGAAAGCGAAGTCGGCCGCCTCACCGACCGGCCGATGCGCGTTGAACCCCAGCACGACCTGGCCGGTGCCGCGTGCCGCGGACGCCCCATCGGCGAAGGTGCCGGAACGGTGAGGGACGAGCACGACGGGGCAAGACGCCACTGCCGCCGTCCGCAGGGCCACCGAGCCGACTGCCAGCCCCTCGAAACCGCCCGTTCCGCGGGTGCCGACAACGAGGAGTGCGGCATCACGTGCCGCGCTGCGGAGGGCGTCGGCCGGGGAGTCATCGGCATGCTCGCCCTCCACTTCCAGGTCTGGGTAACGGTCGGCGAATTCCGTAACCGTCCGCTGGACCAACTGGGCGCCCATCTCCTGCAACCGGTCCCGTGCCGTGCCAGGCACGACGGTCCCGGGAAGCTGGGGAGAGGCGTGGAGCAGTCGCAGCGGAACGCCGCGCAGCGCGGCCTCCCGCGCCGCCCAATCGGCTGCCGCCGCGGCGCGCTCGGACCCGTCGATGCCCACCAGCACAGGGGGACGCATCCTGGCCTCCTTCGTCCGGCCCGAACCTTCGCGGGGGCCACGGGCCCATGACTCCTCTCCTCCACTGTTCCACGGCGGGACCGCTCCGGCGCCCGGGCCGGATACGGAAGCCACAGGGGCTCCGGCAGCCTGTCCCGGCGCGGTCGTGGTGCTCGGCCTGAGGGCGATCCGTGTCACATGAGCCCGGTGGTCGGGGGAACCCGGGTGCCACCTGTCCCACGTCGCATGTCCCGACCGACCGAAGAGGCGAGCCGATGACCGACATCCAAGGCTTGCTGGGCGATGAGGCCGATGACCTGCTGGCCCACACCGCTCACGGGATCCCCAAGGAAGACCTGGTGCTTCCAGGCCCCGACTTTGTGGAGCGGGCCGTGGCCGTGTCCGACCGCTCCCCCCGGGTCCTGCGCAACCTGCAGTCTCTTTTCGACCATGGCCGTCTGGCGGGGACAGGACACCTGTCGATCCTGCCGGTCGACCAGGGCATCGAACACTCGGCGGCGTCCGCCTTTGCCGCGAACCCCCGCTATCTCGACCCCGGGAACATTGTCGAACTTGCCGTCGAGGGTGGCTGCAACGCGGTCGCGAGCACGCTCGGTGTGCTCGGTGCCGTGTCACGGCGCTATGCGCACCGGATCCCGTTCATCGTCAAGCTCAACCACAACGAGCTGCTGACCTACCCGAACCACTACGACCAGGTCATGTTCGGCGATGTCGAGCAGTGTTTCGACCTGGGCGCGGCCGGTGTCGGCGCCACCGTCTACTTCGGCTCGGAGCAGTCGGACCGACAGTTGCAGGAAGCCCGCGAGGCATTCGCGCGCGCCCATCAGCTGGGCATGTTCACCGTGCTGTGGTGCTACCTGCGCAACCCGGCGTTCAAGAAGGACGGCGTGGACTACTCGGTGTCGGCCGACCTCACCGGGCAGGCCAACCACCTCGGTGTGACGATCGAGGCCGACATCGTCAAGCAGAAGCAGCCGGAGAACAACGGCGGCTATCTCGCGCTGGGCTTCGGCAGGACCGACGAGCGTCTGTACGACAAGCTCACCACCGATCATCCGATCGACCTCACGCGCTGGCAGGTGGCCAACTGCTACATGGGACGCGTCGGGCTCATCAACAGCGGCGGTGCGTCGGCCGGCAAAGGAGACCTGGTGCAGGCCGTACGGACCGCCGTGATCAACAAGCGGGCAGGAGGCACCGGCCTCATCACCGGCAGGAAGGCCTTCCAGCGTCCCACCGCAGAGGGCATCGCGCTGCTCCACGCCGTACAGGACGTCTACCTCGACGACGACGTCACCGTGGCCTGACCAGCCAACGGCGCCCCGCCGTGCACAGGCGCACCCGAGGGCCGGCCAGGGGCTCGGACCGCATCAGCTGCACCCCTCGGCGAGGGCGTCCGGCAAATTCGCGTACGGGCGTAGGGCATTCGGTAACGCGGGCATCGTGGCGCTCCACGCGGACCAGCTGTGAAGCGCCACCAACGACGCGCGTCGCCAGAGGAGTCAAGGGCTCGACAGTGACCACGACATGACTTACAACGACGTCGGACACCACCGCCCGTGCACGTTCGACCGCCGGGGAACGTCGTGTCCGAAGCCTCACCCGCTGGCGCGGCTCAGACCGAGGGACGTCCGCCGCTCAGCGCAGTGAGAGTGGAATCGAGGTCCGTCGCCTTGGGCCGGTTGTACGGGAGCTTGGCGAGCAGGCGGGCCATGCCGCAGGTGTCGGTGACCGCGGAGAAGACCAAGCCACCGGCGACGCCTGCGGAGATCCATCGCGCCCCCGGGCGGAGCCGTCCGGCGAGGAGGCCCGACAGGACGAGGGACCCGGCGGCCAGGCGGACCTGCCGCTCCATCGGCCAGGGTGCGCGGACGCCGGCGGGGCGGTGGACGTCGTGGCCGAGCTGGGTCCAGGTGCTGGTGCCTCCGGTGAGGGTGGCGGCTGTGATGCCGGCCTCGGCCAGTCGCCGGCAGGCTTCTGCGGAGCGGGCGCCCGAGGCGCACACGACCAGGAGGTCGCCGCGCTCGGCGGCCATCTTGAGCGCGGGCAGGGCCGCGTCGAGGTGGTCGAGGGGGATGTTGTGGGCGTCGGGCAGGTGGCCGGTCGCGTATTCGCCGGGGGTGCGTACGTCGATGACGGTCAGCTCGTGAAGGCGGGCGCTGGCCTGGCCGGCGGTGAGGGCGGTGTGTGCCACGGGAATTTCCTTTGCTCTCTGTACGTCACCCCTTCGGTAGGATACCCATGGGGGTATCCGCGAAGGAGTGTGGGCTGTGGAACTGGTGATGGCGGCTGAGGAACTGAGGACGGTGGTCAACAGGTTGCGCCGGGCGCAGGGCCAGATCGCCGGTGTGATCAAGATGATCGAGGAGGGGCGGGACTGCGAGGACGTGGTCACGCAGCTCTCGGCGGCGTCCCGGGCGCTGGACAGAGCAGGCTTCGCGATCATCGCCACCGGCCTCCAGCAGTGCCTGGCAGACGGGGACATGGCGGCATCCGAAGACCGCGAGGTGATGCGGGCACGGCTGGAGAAGCTCTTCCTCTCATTGGCCTGAGGCTGTCCGGTCATGTCAGGGCGTCGGTGAGCATGAACGCGGCCACTGCCAGCAGTACGACGGCGAACGTGCGTTGCAGCAAGGGGCCGGAGATCCTGGTGGCCAGCCGCTTGCCGTCCCAGGCGCCCAGGATCGCGGCCCCGGTGAACGGCGCGATCACCGTCCAGTCGACGCCCGCCGTGGTGGCGCCCCGGGTGGCCAGGGAGGCGAGCGAGTTCGCGGAGATGACCAGCAGGCTCGTGCCGATCGCGGCCTGCATCTCGAACGCCAGCACCGTGACCAGAGCCGGAACGGCAAGAAAGCCCCCGCCGACGCCGAGCAGCCCGGTCAGCGCCCCCAGCCCCGCGCCGGCTCCGGCGGCCCGGGCCGGCCGTGCACCCTGGGGCCCTGCGGGAAGGCCCCGGGCGGGGCGCAGCATACGGACGGCCGCGGCAGCGGCGACGGCGGCGAACGCGGCGGTCAGCAGCGGCTGCGGCAGACGCCCTGCCAGGGCCCCGGCCACGGCGGCGGGCAGGAGACCTGCCGCCGCGAACAGGGCACCCGTTCGCCACCGCACGTTCCCGGCGCGGGCGTGACCGTACAGGGCGGTCAGCGAGGTCGCGACGACGATGAGGAGTGCGGCCGTGGTGGCGGCCGCCGGGGTGAAACCGAGCAGATAGATCAGCGCGGGCACCGCCAGGACGCTGCCGCCCCCACCGAGCGCGCCGAGCGCCAGCCCCACCACCCCTCCGGCGATCAGGGCCAGGACCAGCTCACTCACGCTATGACACCGCCACTGCCGTTCACGCCGGTGACCGGCAGGCCCTGCCGGGCCCAGGCGGTCATGCCTCCGGTGACGTCGGTGGCCTCAACGCCGACGGCAGCGAGGAAGTCCGCAGCCGTGCGGGAGCGGTTCCCGGAGCGACAGATGGCCACCACCCGCCTGCCCCGCACGGCGGTGGGCAATGGTGCTCCCGCCATCAAGCGGGTGAGAGGCAGGTGCAGCGCGCCGGGCGCGTGCCCGGCGTTCCACTCCTGCGTCTCGCGGACGTCGAGGAGGACGGCTTGCCCGTCGGCGACCAGCCGGTGGGCCTGTTCGGGGGTGACGCGGCCGGAGCCGCGTCGGAAGAAGGGCGACATGGTGCGTGTCTCCGTGCGGAAGGTGGGATGTGGTTCAGTCCTTGCCGGCAGGCCCGATGAGCGACAGCCCGGCTTCGCCGGCGGCGGTGAAGGCGTCGTCGACGGCGACCACCTCACGGCCGGCGGCGTCCAGCAGGGAGGCGGCGACCGCCGCGCGCATCCCGCCGGCGCAGTGCACCCACACCACACCTGCGGGCACCTCACCGAGTCGGCCGTGCAGCTCGTGGACGGGGATGTGCACCGAGCCGTCGACGAACCCGTCGGCCCGCTCGGAATCGCGGCGCACATCCAGCACCACCACCTGCTCACCCCTCTCGCGGGCCTCGGCAAGATCGGCGAAGCGGGCGCGACGGAACGAAGCCAGCCGCTCGCCTTCGCGGACCCAGGTGTGTGCCTCTCCGGTGGCGGCGGCGGCCGGACGGTCGATGCCCACGCGGGCCAGTTCCCGCTGCGCCGCAGTGATCTGCTCCGGCGTGGAGGCCAGCAGGGTGACGGGCTTGCCCCAGGGGATCAGCCACGCCAGGTAGGTGGCCAGTTTGCCCTCGCCCTCGAAGTTGAACGAGCCGGCCACGTGGCCCTCGGCGAAGGCGACACGGTTGCGCAGGTCCACCACCCACTCTCCGGCCGCCAGCCGGGAGGCGATCTCCTCGGCGTCGGCCGACCGCGGCGGGGTGAGGTCGACGGGCGCGGGGCCGGAGGCGTTGGCCGGACCCATGTGCGCGTAGTAGGCGGGTACGTCGTCCAGGCCGGCGAGCATCTCCGCGACGAAGGTGGCGACGTCCATGGTCAGGGCGTCGTTGTTCTTGCGCTCCGCGCCGATCGTCGTCGCGTCCCCCTCGGCCTGTGACGAGGAGCAGAAGCTGCCGAAACCGTGCGTGGGCAGCACCCGCACGTCGTCGTCGAGGGTGTCGGCAAGTCGATGTGCGGAGGCGTGCTGGGCGCGGGCCAGCCGCTCGGTCAGCCGCGGCTCCACCAGGTCCGGCCGCCCGACGCTGCCGATCAGCAGTGATCCGCCGGTGAAGGCCGCTACGGGCCTGCCGTCCTCCTCCAGGACATATGACGTGTGGTGCGGAGTGTGGCCGGGAGTGGCCATGGCGCGCAGCAGCAACCCTTCGTCTACCGCGATCGCGTCACCGTCGGCGATGGGCGTGCGATCGAAGGACACCGAGGCCCCGGCCGGAACCAGGTAGCGGGCGCCGGTCGTGCGGGCCAACTCCAGGCCACCGGTGACGTAATCGTTGTGCACGTGGGTCTCGGCCACGTGGACGATGCGCACCCCGCGGCGGGCTGCTGCTGCGATGACCTGATCGATGTCGCGCTGGGGATCCACCACGACGGCGGCATCCGGCCCGCCGGCCAAGTAGCTGCGGTTGCCCAGTCCCTCGAATTCCAGGGTGTCGACGAAGAACACGGATACGACTCCTCTCGCGACGGTGTACCCCGGGGGGTATCTGTCCTTCACCGTAACAGAAATACCCCCGGGGGTATTTCGCGGAGGTGCGAGGGGTTCTCCCCGGGAGCCTCTCTGTGCCTGAAGCGCAGGTCATCAAGGCTGGGGGACATGGAAGGTGGTGTTGCGGACCGCGTCGCGAGCCGATCGCGGCCGTGCTTGCGTCCGTGGTTCGTGTTCACACTCGGACGGGATGAGACGCCGCACCGATCAGCGCCAGCCAGTCGGTCAGCCCGGCCGGGTCGGCGGTCCCGCACTGGAAGCCGACATGCCCGTCCGGCCGGACCGCCACCAGACCGCGGCCCGGGCTGTTCGCCAGCCGAAGGACAGTGACCTGGGAGCCGGCCACCACCTGCGGTGGCGGGGGAGCGGCGTCCCGCTGCAACAGCAGGTGCACACCCGGGCCGGCCAGCAGTTCGTGGAGCCTCCGTGGAGCCCCTCCGAGGCTGACGGTCGCGTCCGGCAGGCGGTCTCCTGGGCGGGGAGCACCCCGCAGGGGAGGTGTTCCCTGCACCGACAAGGGGCTGTGCCGGTAGTTCACCCGCAACTGGGAGATGAGGCGGATGGCCTCGGCGACCAGCCTGCGCCGGTCGAGCAAGGCGGGTACGGCTGCGGCTGCATGCGGGGCGGCCACTCCACGCAGCCAAGAGGAGAATCGCCCGGTCGACGCCTCTGCCCAGAACGCCATATGCGTGAGGACGATCCGGCGGCGGGCAGCCGGCCTGCGCTCCTGGTCGTAGGAGTCCAGCAGCACGTCGTCACCGGGATCGCCCTCGGCATGCCCTGCCGCGAAGCCGAGTTTCCAGCCGAGGTTCACCGCGTCCTGGATGCCGGCGTTCATGCCCTGACCGGTGGCAGGCGAGTAGTTGTGGGCCGCGTCCCCGGCGAGGAAGAGCCGCTCCTGGCGGAACCGCCGCGCGAGGCCACACCGCAGCGGCACCCGCGCGGACCAGGCCAGGCGCTCGATCCGTGCCGGCGTCCCCGCGTCGCTCAGAAGGCGCTGGAGCTCGGCTTGCGGGACGGCGGCGCCGGGCTGACCGAAGTCCCGCCCGGCGCTGCCGACGGCCGCCCGGGTGGCCAGCAGGCGCCAGGCGGCCTGCTCTCCGAGCGGGAAGAGGAACACCAGCCCGTCACGCCCCGCGAACACTTGAGCACCGGAAGGACCGTGGCGACCCGCAGCACCCGCCAGATCGAGGTCGGCGAGGATCACCTCCACGGCGTACGGCCTGCCATGCCAGCCGATGCCGGCACAGGCCCGCACGGTACTGGCCGGGCCGTCGCAGCCGGCGACGTAAGGACAGCTGATCTCCTCCGTGCCGCGCGGCGATCGCAGGACGGCCGACGCGTTGTGCCCGTCATCGCGGACGGTGACCAACTCGGTGCCACGTTCCACGCGCACCCCGCGGTCGGCGAGCGCCCGCGTCAGCACTTCTTCGACGTCCGTCTGCCGCACGAGGGACAGATGCCGGAACGCCGTCTCAGGCAGCGCGAAATCGGCCAGCCTGGCTTCGACGACACGGGAGCCGAGACGGAGAACGGCCGCAGGGGCGGTGTCCGCCCGTTCCAGCACGGCGTCGGTGACCCCGAGAGGGCGCAGAACCTCCAGGGTGCGCGGATGCAGGATGAGGGCGCGGGAGGGCCGGAAGGGCTCGGGCCGCCGCTCGACGATCCGGACCCGTGCCCCGTGGTCATGGGCCTCCAGCGCCAGGGTGAGGCCGGTCGGCCCCGCCCCGACGACCAGGACGTCCACGGTCATCATCGTGTCCCGGCCGTCACCCGCCACCAGTCCGAGGCGTCGTCCCGCGCCGCACCCTCGACCAGTCCGGGGTCCGCGAGGACGTCGTCGCGGCGCAGCCCGGGCAGCACGGTGTAGCCGATGGAGCCGGGCATACTGGCGAGGGCCAGTACCCGCCACAGGGAACGGGCGTAGTGCTCGGCGCGCTGCGGGGCGTCCCACTCGTACAGGCCGCGGTATCGGCCGTCCTCGTCGTGGGCCAGCCACAACTTCGAGGTGAAGCCTGGGAAACCGACGAACAGTGGAGTGTTCAGCAGGCTCTCCGCCCGGAACAGCGCGTGCCCGGGACCGTGGACCAGGCGCAACCGGAAGACGACCACCAACGTGCACGGATCCTTCGCCAGTCCGCTGCCGAGGCGGGTCTCCCGGTACGCCCGGGCCGACGTGCCGTCGGCGAAGCGGATGCGCGTTCCCACCCGTTCTCTCGGCAGGTGGACCCGGCGCCGGGCGAGCAGCATCCAGGAGGCGAGGAAACATCCGGCGACAGCCCGCCACGCCTCCAGAGGGGCGAGCGGCCCTTGTTCGCTCATGGTGGTCTCCTCCCGAGAAGGGACCGGCCCCGTACCACCACCATGCGGGAACGTGCCACGTCGCGCGACCCACGGACATCCGCCGCTGCACGCCCGGCCCCGGTCGGCGACGCCCCCGCTGATCACGCCCTTCTGGCTGCGGGCGTGCCTTCACCGGGCCGTGGAGTTCCTCAGAGTAGATCCGTTTGCACTCGACGACCGCTGTCGGGTGCGCTCGATGGACCACTGCAAAAGGCGAGGTTGTAGTTGAGGATTCTGGCGGCTTTGCTGATGGAGCCGGGCATGAGGTGGCGGTAGATCTTGAAAGTGACTTCGATGGTTTTGTGGCCCATCCACTCGGCGACGTCGGTGATGGGGATGCCGTGGGTGAGGCAGTTGGAGGCGAAGAAGTGCCGCAGGCTGTAGATGACCATCCCGGTGGGGATGTCGATCTCGCCGGCTTGCTTGATGCGTCGCCACTGGTTGGCGATGTGGTAGTGCGGGAACGTGGCGGAGGGGTCGCCGGGGTGGCGCAGGAGGTAGCCGTCGACGGTGCCGTGTTTGGAGGCGTACCACTCGATGGTCTGCCGCACCCGCGCGGGCAGGGGCACGTCCCGGTACTCGCCGGCCTTGCGGTGCTTGAGCCGCTCGTACTGGCAGGTGGTGCGATTGACCTGTTCGGTGATGCGGTAGACGTCGTCGGCCACGATGTTGTTGAGGTTCACCGCGAACGCCTCGCCGTTGCGCATGCCGCATCCGCTCATCAGGTCGGCGACCAGCAGGAAGCTGTCGTCGCCGGCGGTGCGTATCTGACGCAGCTGCTCGGGGGTGGGGATCACCACGCGCTTGGGGTCGTACCGCGGCGGCTTCACCCCGGAGACGGGATTGTCCTCGAACAGTCCCAGCCGGTCCGCGTCCAACAGGATCGCCTTGAGCCTGTCGAACGCGTTCGCCTGGGCGGCCAGGCCAACACCGTTGCGTTCCAGGGTCAGGATGAAGTCCTCGACGACCTTGTGGTCGAAGGTGTCCATCCGCCGGCTGCCCAGCAGCGGCAGCAGGTGAATGTTCAGCAGCGACTCCAGGTGCACCACCGACGCCGGCCCCAAATCCCGCTGTCCGGCCTTCCACTGCGAGGCGTACTCCCCGAACCGCATCGCCCCGTACTTCGCGACCCGCTCCGTCTTCGCCTGACCCCGCGGCACCCCCCTCTTCGCGTTGTAGATTTCCGTCAAACGCGCGATGGCCTTGTCCTGGGTCGCGAACCCGGACTCCTTCACCTGCTTCCCGGCCGCCGACCGATACCGGATCTTGTACGGGTGAGGACACTTCGACCACCGCGACCGCGGATGCTCACACTCCTTGAAAAGCGACCCCATCCCACGAACCAGGGCAGTGGAACTCACGGTTGCTGACTCCTCCGGGACCGATGCTGACAGTTTGCTAACCGTCGGCGGTCCGGAACGCCGCTGACCTGCACTTATGCGAGCAGGGTTCGCTATGTTCTGGAACTGGATCGGGCGGACGCAGGGGGAGATCGAGCAGGCGCGCCGGGACTGGATGGAGGGCTCCCGGTTCGGGGAGGTGAAGGGGTACGACGGGGATCCGCTGCCGGCGCCCGAGCTGCCGCCGACCCGTCTGAAACCACGGGGAAGGGTTCGCTGACCCGCGGAAATGGCTGATGCTGGTGACGGGCGGGGACTTGCTTTGAACACTGCCGCCCGCCCGTCGGCCCCTCGAAGGGGCGGCGGATTTCCTTGCTCAGCCTGCGAGACGGTGAGATCGGGGCCCGGTCAACCCAGATGGAGAAGGCCGGCCTCGACGACAGCACGGCCGAAGGGGCTCGCGAGTTCGGCGAGACGCTCACAGCCGGCGTCACCGAGGGCGGCGTAGGCGGGAAGGGCCAGGCGGTCGGTGCGGTCCTCGATGTGCCGGCGCAGGAGTACGCCTTCCGGGCTGAGGGAGTCGCCATCCAGGAGACCTCGCTCGCGCAGGTGCTCCTGGGTGCCGGCCCACTCATCCTCGGGCCATGCGCGGCTCGCCTTGAGGAAGCCGACGGGGACCTCACCGGTCGCGGCGTGCAGAATCAGCGCCTCCAAGCCTCCGACACCCTCGCTCAGCAGGCATGCGACATGGCCGTCTCCACGGAACTCCCGGAGCAGTGTCTGGGCATGCCACAGCCGCAGCACCGGCTCCTTTGGCCACGGCAGTGCGGCATGCGCCGCGAACAGCGGGCGGCCCTGCGCGTGTTCACAGGCCGCCTCGGCGGCCCGGCGGGTCAGCGCCAGCACCTCGTCCACGTGGGGCAACTCGTGAATTCCCGCCCGTCGCAGGGCTTCGCCCGCCGCGGCGTACCGCGCGTCCAACACCTGCTGCGGCGTCGTTGCGTCCCAGGCCCCGTCGACCGCCTGCCGTACGGCATCGGGGTTGAAGTTGTAGAAGGTCGAGATGACCAGTTCGGCGGAAGCTTCGCCGAATGCGGCGCTCCTGGAAGCGAAGTACCCGGCGCGACCGCTCAAGCCGAGGTCCGCGTACCGTCGCCTTGCCTCGGGAACGAAGTAGATCATGCCGTGGACGGGCTCGAGACGGCGCCAGGCCTCGTGGGCGGTCTGCATCGGGTCACCTCTTCGGAGAGTCGACGAACGGGACATGCGCTGCGGGTTCACTACTCGGCGTGCGCTTGCAGGTGTTCGAGCAGCAGGCGGCTCAGCGTTTCGGGCGCCTCCTCGGGGATCCAGTGGCTGACGCCCTGGAGGGTCTCGAACCGGTACGGCCCGTCGACCCATTGCTCGGTCTCCTGTGCGGCTGCCGGACCGAACGCGCTGTCCTCCGTGCTCCAGATGTACAGCGTGGGGACGTCGATGACGCCGATGGCGCCGTCGGGGCGGCCGGCCCGATACCAGTTCAGCGCCGCGCTGAGAGCGCCCGGCTGGGACAGGTGCGACACGTAGGCGTCGGCGCTGCCTTGTGGGACCTTTCCGGCGTAGAAATCGCGAAGCTCTTGGGCACCGTGGGCGAGCATGCGCTCCTCGGTCGCTGGTGTCTCGCGCCAGTCGATCATGTAGTGGGAGCGTTCGCGCTGGTCCTGGTCGGTGCGCAGGGTGGTGGCCAGAGCGCCGGGGTGCGGGGTCGAGACCACCGTCAGGGTGCGCACGCGGCCGGGGTGGGCGTGCGCGGTCCACCAGGCCACCGCGCCTCCCCAGTCATGGCCGACGAGGTCGAACGCCGCCCAGCCCAGTTCCTCACTGATCGCGACCACGTCGTCCACGAGAAGGCTGATGCGATAGTCCTCGGGCCGCTGGGGGCGGGCGCCGGGGGAGTACCCACGCTGGTCGGGCGCCACCACCCGGTAGCCGTGCGCGGCCAACGCCTCGATCTGCCGCTGCCACACCAGCCCCGTCTGCGGGAAGCCGTGCAGCAGCAGCGCCGGGCGGCCCTCGGGCGGACCCGCCGCGATCGCGTCGAACACGCCCGCACCCGTGGAGATGCTCAGCTGCTGAGTCACGACCCATCCCTTCGTACGACACCCCTTCGTACCGACTGGTCGGTACCCTCCAGGTGAGGGGGCGGACTGTCAAGAGCCGGGGCATGGTTGAACCTGACGCCGGATTCAATTATAACCGGCGGAAGGCCGGCCACCGGCTCCACCCGGACGAACCGGGCCAACAGGAAGCAGTGAGGCGACATGAGGGAAGCAGTCATCGTTTCGACGGCACGCACGCCGATCGGAAAGGCCTACCGCGGTGCGTTCAACGACACGCAGTCGCAGGAACTCGCCGCCCACGCCCTTTCGCACGCGGTGCAGCGGGCCGGGCTCGAGGGTGGTGAGGTCGAGGACGTGATCTTCGGCTGCGCCGTGCAGCAGGGGTCCTCGGGTTTCAATGTCGCGCGTCAGACCGCTCTCCGTGCCGGGCTTCCTGACGTCGTGTCGGGGATGACGATCGACCGTCAGTGCTCGTCGGGCCTGATGGCCATCGCGACGGCCGCCAAGCAGATCGTCGCGGACGGCATGCAGGTCGCTGTCGGCGGCGGTGTCGAGTCGATCTCCCTGGTGCAGAACGACCACATGAACACCCACCGCATGGCGGATCCCTGGCTGGCCGAGCACAAGCCGGGCATCTACCTGCCGATGCTGCACACGGCGGAGATCGTCGCCGAACGCTACGGCGTGAGCCGGGAACGCCAGGACGAGTTCGCCCTGGTGTCACAGCAGCGCACCGCGGCGGCGCAGGAGGCCGGCCGGTTCGACCAGGAGATTGTCGCGCTCGGCAGCGTCAAGAAGGTCCTGGACAAGCAGTCCGGCCAGGTGCGGGACGAGGCGGTGACCCTGACCCGGGATGAGGGCAACCGCGCGTCGACGACGCTCGAGGGCCTTGCCGGGTTGGCGCCGGTGCTGCCCGACGGTGAGGTGAGCGCGCGATCCAGCGTCACGGCGGGCAACTCCTCGCAGCTGTCGGACGGGGCTTCTGCGTCGGTGCTGATGGAGTCGAAGGAGGCCGAACGCCGCGGACTTCAGCCGCTGGGCGTCTACCGGGGTATGACCGTTGCCGGTTGCGGGCCGGACGAGATGGGCATCGGCCCGGTTTTCGCCATTCCGAAGCTGCTGAAGCAGCACGACCTCACCATCGACGACATCGGCCTGTGGGAACTCAACGAGGCGTTCGCCTCCCAGGCGCTGTACTGCCGGGACGAACTGCACATCGACCCGGAGCGGTTCAACGTCAACGGCGGCGCCATCTCGGTCGGTCACCCGTACGGAATGACCGGAGCCCGGCTGGTGGGGCACGCCCTCATCGAGGGCAAGCGCCGCGGTGTCCGGTATGTGGTGATCTCGATGTGTGTCGGCGGCGGCATGGGCGCAGCCGGACTGTTCGAGGTCGCCTGAGGTGCCGAGCGTGACGGACAAGGCGCGCACCGCCGTCCTCGTGGACTTCGGCGGTGTCATCACCTCCAGTGTGCTGCGGGCTTTCACCGACTTCGGCGCCTCGCTCGGCGTCGATCCGCGCCTGCCGCTGGACCTCCTCGGCCGGGACGAGGCATCACGCACCCTCCTGGCCGACCACGAGTGCGGCCGCATCGACGCCGAAGCCTTCGAGCGAGGGTTCGCCGAACGGCTCCGTGCCCACGGAGCCGACGTGGCGGCCGAGGGGCTCACGGCCCGCATGCAGGCGGGAATGTCGATCGACCAGGACATGCTCGCGCTGCTCGGTGGCCTCCGGGCCGCCGGCCGTCCCGTCGCGCTCGTGTCCAATTCGTTCGGTACCGGAACCTACGACGGCGTCGAACTCGTGTCCCTCGCCGACGTGATCGTCATCTCCGCCGAGGTCGGGATCCGCAAGCCCTCCCGGCGGATCTACGCGATCGCGTGTGAACGCCTCGGTATCGACCCCGAGCAGGCAGTCATGATCGACGATCTGCGGCAGAACCTCGACGGAGCGGCGCGGCTCGGAATCGGGGGCGTACTGCACACCAGCGCCGCCGACACCCGCCGCCAACTCGCCGAACGCTTCGGAATCACCACCTGACGATCGACCGAACGGGCGCGGTGAGGTCGGTCATCCGGCCGCACCGCCCGAGCACTTGATGCCGAAGCCGGGCCAAGTCAACCCATCGGTGAGGGCGCGAGCCGCACCCTCCCCTGCTCACACTCCGGAAGGCACCGCCCATGACCAGCGTTTTCGATCCCGTGTGCCGCCACGCCGCCGCCACCCCCGACCACATCGCACTGCGCGGCGCCACGGATCAGTGGACCTACCTTCAGCTGCGGGCCGCGAGCATGCGGTACGCGGGCGCCCTGGTCGCCGCGGGCCTGTCCCCGGGGGACCGGGTGCTGCTCGCGGCCCCTTCGGTGCCCGAGTTCGTGGTGGCCTATCTCGGGATCCAGGCCGCGGGCTGTGTCGTGGTGCCCGTCAACACGATGTCCACCCGGGCCGAGGTCGAGTACGTTCTCGGCGATGCCGGATGCTCACTGGCGATCGCATGGCACGCGCTCGGCCCGGCCGTCGCGGAGGCGGCCGCGGCGCTCTCGGTGCCCTCTTGGACGCTGTCCCCGGGCGCGTCGGTCACCGCTGCCCCGGCCGGCGTCGTCGACCGGGACCGCGGCGAGACCGCGGCCATCCTCTACACCTCGGGAACCACGGGACGGCCGAAGGGGGCCCAACTCACCGTCGGGAACCTGCTGTCCGCCGGGGAGATCGGCGCCGAGTGCAGCCGAGCGACGAGCGCCGACCGTACTGGCACCGGCCTCCCGCTGTTCCACGTGTTCGGCCAGGCATCGGTCATGATGGCGACCTTGACCGTGGGCGGCTCGATGTCGTTGCTGGCCCGATTCGACCCGGCGTCGATGCTGGACATGCTGCGCCGCGACCGGCTCACCATCATGGCCGGCGTGCCGACCATGTGGAACGCGCTGCTGCACGCGGCGGGTGACGCGAATCCGGCGGACTTCGCCGGGCTCCGGGTCGCCGTCTCCGGTGGCGCGTCGCTTCCCGGGGAGATCGCCCGGGCCTTCGAGGCCCGCTTCGGCTGCACCATCCTCGAGGGGTATGGGCTCACCGAGACCACCGCGTTCGGCACCTTCAACGACATCGACCGCGGCGGCAAGACCGGGTGCACCGGCAGGGCAGTGCCGCGGACGCAGGTTCAGGTGCGTGACGACGACGGCAAGGAGTGCCCGCCGGGCAGCGTCGGCGAGGTCCACGTCAAGGGGCCCACGGTGATGCGCGGCTACTGGAAGCGCCCCGCTGACACCGCCGCGACCCTCTCGTCCGACGGCTGGTTCCGGACCGGTGACCTCGGTGAAACCGACGCGGACGGCGACCTTCGTATCGTCGACCGCATCAAGGACCTGATCATCCGCGGCGGTTACAACGTCTACCCCGGCGAGGTCGAGGAAGTTCTCTACGAGCATCCGGACATCATCGAAGCAGCCGTGATCGGCGTACCCGACGAGCACTACGGCGAGGAGGTCGCCGCGCTCATCGCCGCCCGGCCCGGTGCGGAGCTCGGCGCCGCCGAGGTGTCGAGCTGGGCACGGGAGCGGCTGTCCGCATACAAGATCCCGCGCATCGTCCGGTTCGTGGACGCGCTGCCCAAGGGCCCGACCGGGAAGATCCTCAAGCGGTCCATCGACCGTACGGCTCTGACCCGCGACAGGGCGCCCGCCGACGTTCCCGCCGCCCGCCGCCACTGAGTCTCCGCCCTCCGCGTTTGTGATTGTGGTGTCGGATTCAAGTACAGTTGCCGGGATGGAGACCACTGCGCACGAGGAGATCGACGGCGAGCAGGCACCGCCCATGGCGCCCCTGACGCACCTTCGTGAGCCCCCCACGACGAAGCGCGGAGCGCGGACCCGGGCCGCTCTGGTGAAAGCGGCACGGAAGGTGTTCGAACGGGACGGCTACCTCGACACGCGCCTGACCGACATCACCAAAGAGGCTCAGTGCGCGGCGGGATCCTTCTACACCTACTTCGCCAACAAGGAAGAGGTGCTTGCCGCCGTCCTCCTGGAGGCGCAGGAGGACATGATGCACCCCGGCATGGCCCGGGTGGAGGGTACCGACGATCCCCATGCGGTACTCGAGGCGAGCAATCGCGCGTACCTCGAGGCGTACAAACGGAACGCGAAGCTGATGGGCCTGCTCGAGCAGGTCGCCCAAGTGGAGCCGGAGTTCCGTGAGTTCCGGCGTCGGCGCGCCGACGCGTTCATCCGCCGCAATGCCCGTGGCATCGCCGACCTGCAGGCGCGGGGTGTCGCGGACCGCGAGGTCGATCCGATGATGGCCTCCCGTGCGCTGTCGGGCATGGTCAGCGTCATGGCCTACAACGCCTTCGTGCTCGGCGAACGGCAGGAAGAAGGTGCGCCGGTGGACTTCGAGGAGCTCGTGTCCACGGTGACCCGACTCTGGGCGAACGCCCTCCGCTTCCCCGACCACCGCTGATCCGCCTGCCCCTTAGCCGCTCATCCCCCTGGGGATTGGGCGGCTTTCTTCATGTGGTTTGGTGTGGGCAGCTATTGAACTTGACGTCGGATTCAACTATACAGGTGAACGCATCGCACGCCCGTCAACGGAGAGGGTTGCCGTGAACGTCGCACAGAGAGTCGCCATCGTCACCGGTGGTGGCGCGGGCATCGGCGGCGCGCTGGCCGCACGGCTCGCTCGTGAGGGTGCCCGGGTCGTCGTCGCGGACCTCGACGCGGACAGCGCGCGGGCGGTGTCGGAGGCAGTCAACGCCGACCGCCCGGGAAGCACCGTCAGTGCCGGCGCGGACGTGTCGGACACAGAGCAGATCCAGCGGTTGGTCGACCTGGCGGAAAGCACCTTCGGTCCGGTCGATCTCTACTTCGCGAACGCGGGCATCGCGGGGGCGCCCGGCCTCGACGCGAGCGAGCAGGACTGGGACCGCACGATCGACGTCAACCTGCGAGCCCACATCCGTGCGGCAAAGCTGCTGGTACCGGGGTGGCTCGAGCGCGGTGAGGGCTACTTCGTCAGCACGGCCTCGGCGGCCGGACTGCTGACCCAGATCGGCTCCGCCACGTACGCCGTCACCAAGCACGCGGCGGTCTCCTTCGCCGAGTGGCTGAGTGTCACCTACGGCGATCGCGGGGTCCGTGTCAGCTGTCTGTGCCCGATGGGTGTGAACACCAGGCTGCTGTACTCCGGGAAGGACTCCGGGGACGTGCTGGGAAGAGCGGCGACGCGGGCCGTCACGTCCGCGGGTGACGTCCTGGAGCCGGCCGAAGTCGCCGACGCCGTCCTGGCCGCAGTCAAGGACGAGCGCTTCCTCGTCCTGCCGCACGAAGACGTTCTCGACATGTACCGGCAGAAAGGCTCGGACTACGACCGGTGGCTGCGCGGGATGCGCCGCTACCAGAGCTCCCTGCTGGCGCAGACATGACCGGCGCGCCGGGCGAGCTGGTCCTCGCCGAACACCGAGGGCCGGTGCTGGTGCTCACGTTCAACCGGCCCGCCAAGCTGAACGCCTGGACCGACGAACTCGAGGACCGCTACTTCGCGCTGCTGGACGCCGCCGAGGACGACCCGGACGTACGCGCCGTCGTGGTCACCGGTGCGGGACGCGGATTCTGCGCCGGAGCGGACCTGCAACAGCTGCAGGCGGTCGGCGAGGTCTCCGAGGCGGACCGGGTTCGGCGCCGTCCGCGGGACGTTCCGCGGACCCTGCGCAAGCCGCTGATCGGGGCGGTCAACGGGGTGGCCGCCGGCCTGGGCATGGTGGAGGCCCTCTACTGCGACCTTCGTTTCGGCTCGCCCGCGGCCCGGTTCACCACGGCATTCGCGCAACGCGGGCTGATCGCCGAGTACGGGATCTCCTGGCTGTTGCCCCGGCTGGTGGGGCACAGCCGGGCAGCGGACCTGTTGCTGTCGAGTCGCATGGTGGATGCCGAGGGGGCCTTCCGTATCGGACTCCTCGACCACCTGGTCCCCACCGGCAGCGTGGTGGATGCCGCTGTCGCGTACGCCGCCGATCTGGCGAGGCACTGCTCCCCGGCATCCATGGCCACCATCAAGAGCCAACTGAGCAACGACGCGGACGGCACCTACGCCGATTCCGTGGCCCGGGCGGAAGGCCTCATGCTCCAGGCCTTCCGCGGGTCCGACGTCGTCGAAGGCGTGGCCAGTCACCTGGACAAGCGCCCGCCCGACTTTCCCTCCCTACCCGTCAGGAGTTCGGATGTCACTGTTTGAGATGTCGGCCCGCGCCAAGAAGTACCAGGCGGATCTGCTCGAGTTCATGGATGCGCGCATCTACCCCGCCGAGGCGGTGTACCACGAGCAGATGCGCACGTCGGGTGACCCGCACTTCCACCCGCCGATCCTCGAGGAGCTCAAGGCGGAGGCCCGCAGGCGTGGACTGTGGAACCTGTTCCACCCGCACCCGGAGTGGGGCCCCGGTCTGACGAACCTCGAGTACGCGCCGCTGGCGGAGATCATGGGGCGCAGCCACATCGCCTCCGAGGCGTGCAACTGCAACGCGCCCGACACCGGCAACATGGAGGTGCTCACGCTGTTCGGCAGCGACGAGCACAAGGAGAAGTACCTCAAGCCCCTGCTCGACGGGACGATGGCCTCGGCCTTCGCGATGACCGAGCCGCGTGTCGCCAGCTCCGACGCCACCAACATCGAGCTGCGGATGGAGCGCGACGGGGACGCGTACGTGCTCAACGGCCGCAAGTGGTTCGCCTCGAACGCGATGCACAAGAACTGCAAGGTGCTCATCGTGATGGGCAAGACCGACCCCACGGCGGCCCCCCATCGCCAGCAGTCGATGATGGTCGTACCCGTAGACGCCCCCGGGGTCACCGTGGTCCGCAACCTCCCGGTGTTCGGGTACGCGGATCGCGAGGGCCATGCGGAGATCGTCTTCGAAAATGTCCGGGTGCCGGCCAAGGACGTGCTCAAGGGCGAGGGCGAGGGTTTCGCGATCAGCCAGGCCCGGCTCGGACCCGGTCGTATCCACCACTGCATGCGGGCCATCGGCGCGGCCGAGCGGGCGCTGGAACTGATGTGCCGGCGCGCGCAGTCACGGGTGACCTTCGGCAGCCCGGTCGCCGAGCGGTCCAACATCCAGGACTGGATCGCGGAAGCGCGCATCGACATCGAGATGATCCGCCTGCTCACGCTCAAGGCCGCGTACCTGATGGACACGGTCGGCAACAAGGAAGCGCGCACCGAGATCGCGGCCATCAAGGTGGCCGCCCCCGAGATCGCGTTGAAGATCGTCGACCGCGCGATCCAGGTGCACGGGGGAGCGGGAGTGACCGACGACTTCCCGCTGGCCATGATGTACGCGCATCTGCGGACGCTGCGGCTGGCGGACGGTCCCGACGAGGTGCACAAGCGGGCCATCGCCAGGCAGGAACTGCGGCAGTACCGCGACGCGGCGACGGCGGCGGTGAGCTGAGATGGCGGGACTCGACCTCACCGGTCGCACCGCCGTCGTCACCGGGGCCTCGCGCGGTATCGGCCTGGCGATCGCCCAGGCCATCGCGGAGGCCGGCGGGAACGTCGTCCTCACCTCCCGCTCCCAGGAGGCGGCGGACGCCGCCGCGGCCCAGGTCAAGGGCACAGCGGTCGGCGTCGGGGCGCACGCGGTCGACGAAGAGGCGGCCCGGCGCTGTGTGGATCTGACGCTCGAGCGCTTCGGCGGCCTGGACATCCTCGTCAACAACGCGGGGACCAACCCGGCCTACGGGCCGGTCATCGACCAGGACCACGGCCGGTTCGCGAAGACGTTCGACGTGAACCTGTGGGCGCCCGTCCTGTGGACGGGTCTCGCCACGCGGGCCTGGATGGGGGAGCACGGCGGGGCGGTCGTCAACACTGCGTCGGTGGGCGGCATGGCCTCCGAGGCGAACATCGGGCTGTACAACGCCTCGAAGGCCGCACTGATCCATCTCACCAAGCAACTGGCCCTCGAACTCTCGCCGAAGGTCCGCGTCAACGCGGTGGCACCGGGTGTGGTGCGCACCAAGCTGGCCGAGGCCCTGTGGAAGGAGCACGAGCAGACCGTGTCCGCCTCGATGGCGCTGGGCCGTATCGGGGAGCCTGCCGACATCGCCTCCGCGGTCGCCTTCCTCGTCTCGGACGCCGCGAGTTGGATCACCGGCGAGACCATGGTGATCGACGGCGGGCAACTGCTCGGCGACGCGCTCCCGTTCAGGCAAGGAGCCCGTATCGGTGTCTAGCGCGGACATCATCGGAATCGACGCCGGGTCCGTGAGCCGCTGGTTCGCCACCCTCGGCGTCGACTTCGCCGGGCCCTTGGCCCTCGAGCGGATCGGGCTGGGCCAGTCGAATCTGACGTATCTCGTACGGGATCGGGACGGCCGCAGATGGGTGCTGCGGCGCCCACCGCTGGGTCATCTGCTGGCGTCGGCGCACGACGTGGCCCGCGAGGCGCGGATCCTGACCGGCCTGGAGAGCACCGCCGTCCCGACCCCGCGGGCACTCGGGCTGACCGATGATCCCGCCGTGACGGACGTCCCGCTTCTTCTCATGGAGTTCGTGGACGGCGAGGTCGTCGACTCGATGTCGATCGCGCGGTCGTTGACGCCCGAGCGCCGCCGGGCGATCGGGATGTCGTTGCCGCGGACGCTGGCGCAGATCCACGCGGTCGATCTCGAGGCGACCGGGCTGACCGGTCTGGCGAGCCACAAGCCGTATGCGCAGCGTCAGCTCAAGCGGTGGTCGGCCCAGTGGAAGCGGTCCAGGACCCGCGAGCTGCCCGCCCTGGAGGACCTCACCCGGCGCCTGGTGGCGGCCGTGCCGGAGCAGCGCGAACTGGCGCTCGTGCACGGCGACTTCCATCTGCGCAACGTCATCACCTCCCACGACAGCGGGGAGGTGACCGCGGTGCTCGACTGGGAACTGTCGACGCTGGGGGACCCGTTGGCGGACATGGGCAGCCTGCTGGCCTACTGGCCGGCCAAGGGTGAGAACACCTTGGGCGACTTCGTCGCGACGGCCCTCGACGGCTTCCCGCACCGCGAGGAACTCGTGGCGGCCTACTCGGCGGCGTCGGGACGAGATCTGACGGCGCTGGACTACTGGCACACGATGGGCCTGTGGAAGGTCGCGATCATCGCGGAGGGAGTCATGCGCCGCGCGATGGACGAACCGCGGAACAAGGCCGCGTCCGGGACCCCGACCGCGGAGCGCATCGACGCACTGGTGACGAAGGCCCACGAAGTCGCGGACACGGCAGGTATCTGAACCGATCGCCCGCACACAGGACTTCGACACCCACGCTCAGAGGAAAGCAGCAGTGAAGAGTGAGAGGAGCCGAAGCATGGCCGGCCTGCCGGAGGTCCTGGCCCTCGACGAGACCGGGCCGGACCTGTTCCGGTCCGGCCCGATCCCCAGCGAATGGGCGCGGACGTTCGGTGGCCAGATCGCCGCCCAGTCGCTGATGTCCGCGGCGCGCACTCTCGACCGGTCGTACGCGGCGCACTCGCTCCACGGGTACTTCCTGCGGCCCGGCCGCCCGCACGAGCCGACCGACCACCTGGTCGAGCGGCTCCGCGACGGCGGCAGCTTCTGCACCCGCCGGGTGACCGCGGTCCAGGCCGGGGAGACGATCTTCACGGTGACGGCGTCGTTCCATCGCGGGGACGAAGGGTTCTCTCACCAGGTGGACATGCCGGTGGTGCCGGCACCTGACGACATCCCGGAGTCCGACCGCATCAACGGCTGGGGCATGCCGCGGCCCGCGGAATGGCGCCACTGGGAGATACGCTGGGCGCCCGGCGGCGAGACCGGCCACGTCCCGGGGTCACCGGCTCGCCAGCGGGTGTGGATCAGGTACGGACATCCGCTGCCGGACGACGGTGCCGTCCACGCCTGCGCACTGACCTATCTCAGCGACATGGCGCTGCTGGGCTCCGCGCGGCTGCCACATCCCCCCACCGCCGTACAGGGTGCGTCGCTGGACCATTCGCTGTGGTTCCTGCGCCCCTTCCGCGCGGACGAGTGGCTGCTGTACGACCAGGTCTCCCCTTCGGCCGAGCACGGCCGGGCGCTCACCCGCGGAAGGCTGTTCGACACGGGCGGGCGTCTGGTGGCCGCCGTCGCGCAGGAGGGACTCATGCGCTTCGACCGGCCCCGGCCGATGGAGGGCGGCGACGGGGAAGCGTCCCTGTCGCCGCCCGCTCCAGCTGTCCCCGACCTGCGTTGACCACCCGTTCGTCACAGGGGCTTGGCGAGGACGGCTTTGCGGTGGCTGAAGGTCTCGATGGAGTAGCGGCCGTGGTAGCTGCCCATGCCGCTCTCCCCGACGCCCCCGAACGGCAGGTCGGAGACGGTGAGATGGGCCAGCGGAAGGCCGAACCCGAGGCCGCCGGAGGAGGTTTCGGCGGCGAGCCGCTCCCGGGTGGTGGCGGAGTCGGTGAACGCGTACAGGGCCAGCGGCTTTTCGCGGTCGTTGATGAAGTCGATGGCCTCGTCGAGTCCGGCCACCTCGACGATGGGGAGGATCGGGCCGAAGATCTCCTCCTGCATGACGGGTGCGTCCGGTGACACCTCGGCCAGGACGGTCGGCGCGATGTACTTCGCCTCGCGGTCGTACGCGCCGCCGGTGGCCTGACGGCCGGAGTCCAGGAGAGCGGTCAGCCGGTCGAAGTGGCGTTCGCTGACGATGCGGCCGTACTCCGGGGAGGCGGCGGGGTCGGACCCGTACAGCCCCTCGACGGCCTTGGCCAAGGCGCCTTCGAGAGCAGGCGCGGTCTCGGGGTCGGTGAGGACGTAGTCGGGCGCGACGCAGGTCTGCCCGGCGTTGAGGAACTTCCCGGCCGCCAGGCGGGCGGCGACGGTGTCCAGGTCGGTGTCCCGGTCCACGAACACCGGGGACTTGCCGCCCAGTTCGAGGGTGACGGGCGTGAGGTGCCGGGCGGCCGCGGACATCACGATGCGGCCGACCGTGCCGTTGCCGGTGTAGAAGATGTGGTCGAAACGCTGCTCGAGCAGGGCGGTGGTCTCCGGGACCCCGCCTTCGACCACGGCGACCGCGTCGGTGTCGAGGTACTGCGGCACGAGGCGGGCGAGGGCGGCGGAGGTGGCCGGGGCCAGCTCGCTGGGCTTGGCGACCACCGCGTTGCCCGCGGCCAGGGCACCGGCCACCGGGGCCAGCAGCAGCTGCGCCGGGTAATTCCAGGGGGCGATGACCAGTACGACCCCCAGGGGGTCGTACTGCGTCCAGGCACTCGCCTCGCCGATGAACGCCGGGACGGGGGCCGGTTCGGGGCGCAGCCACCCGTCGAGATGCTCCAGGGTGTGGTCGATCTCGCGTATGACGAAGTCGATCTCCGTGCGATAAGCCTCGGCGGCGCTCTTTCCCAGGTCGGCGTGGAGCGCCGCGGCGAAGGTCTCCCCCTGCTCGGTGAGCAGGGCACGCATCCGGTTCAGCTGCTCGGTGCGCCAGGCCACGGGCTTGGTCCTGCCGACGCGGAAGGTGGCGCGCAGCCGGGCGACGAGCTCGGCGGGCTGCTCGGGTGCGGGGTTGTTCATGGTTCCCTCACAGGTGCGGTGGGGCGGAAGGGGAGCGTCGACGGGGGATCAGCCGCGGTTCAGGGCGTCGATGAGGTTCCGGGCGAGCTGCGCCGAGGAGGCGGGGTTCTGACCGGTGTGCAGATTGCGGTCCGCCACGACGTGCTCGCTGAACGGGGCTCCGGCCTGGAAGTCGGCCCCCAGCTCCACCAGGCGGTCCTCGAGCAGCCACTTGGCCTTGTCGGCGAAGCCGGCCGCGGTCTCCTCGGCGTTGGTGAAGCCGGTCATGCGGTAACCGGCGAACGGCCAGCTGCCGTCCTCGCGGCGGGCGGCGAGCAGGGCCGCCGGGGCGTGGCACAGCACCGCGAGCGGCTTGCCGGAGTCCAGCGCCGAAGTGAGCAGTCGGCCGGAGCCGGCGTCCACGGCGAGGTCCTCCATGGGGCCGTGGCCACCGGGGCAGAGGACGGCGTCGTACGCGTCGAGGTCGACCTCCTCGAGCTTGACGGGGTGCTCCAGGTCGGCGCGGATGGCAGCCAGGTACGCGGCGATGGCATCGGACTGCTCCTTGCCGCCGGTGGACTCGGCGGCGAGGCTGACGGCGTCGACGGTCGGAGCCACGCCGCCGGGTGTGGCGATGGTGACCTCGAACCCGGCCTCGCGCAGCAGCCGGTGCGGAGTGGCGAGTTCCTCGGCCCAGTAGCCGGTCGGGTGCAGGGTGCCGTCGGCGAGCGTCCAGTGGTCGGCGCCGGTGACGACGAACAGAACTGCGGTCATGACTGTCTCCTTCACAGTGCGCACGGTTCGCGCGGTGGTGGGGGTGTTGTCCGTTGGGGTGCCGGTGGTGGGGTACCGGTGGTGGGGCGGCGGCGGACGGTGGTTCAGGCGACGGTGATGATGATCTTGCCGCGGGTGTGGCCCTCGCGGCTGAGACGCTGGGCGTCGGCGGCCTGCTCCAGGGGGAACGCGGCGGCCACGTCCACCCGCACCTCCCCGCGTTCGGCGAGTTCGGTGAGAGCCTCCAGGTCCCGGGCGTCGGGTCGCACGAAGACGTACCCGCCACCGAGGCCGAGCACGGCGCCGTCCACAGCCGAGGCCAGGCGGCCGCCCCCGGCGAGCAGCCCTGGCGAGACCTTCAGGGCGTCCCCGCCGACGAGGTCGAGGACGGCATCCACACCCTGCGGCGCGAGGGCGTGCACACGGTCGGCGAGGCCCTCGCCGTAGACGACCGGCTCCGCTCCCAGCCCCCGCAGATAGGCGTGGTTGTACTCGCTGGCGGTGCCGATGACCCGGGCGCCGAGCGACCTGGCGATCTGAACGGCCAGAGAGCCGACGCCACCCGCCGCGGCGTGCACCAGCACGGTGTCGCCGGCCCGCACCCGCAGGGAGCGGGTCAGCGCCTGGTATGCGGTGAGGCCGGCCAGCGGAAGGCCGGCGGCCTCTTCGAAGGAGAGGCCGGCGGGCTTGCGGGCGAGCGTACGGACCGGGGCGGCGACGTACTCGGCGAAGGTCCCGCGGGAGACGAAGTCCTCACGGACGTAGCCGATCACCTCGTCGCCCGGAGCGAACTCGGTGACTCCGACGCCGGTCTCCTCGACGACGCCCGCCACGTCCCAGCCGGGGATGACAGGGAAGACGGCGTCCATGACGGGGTCCAGGTACCCCGCCTGGATCTTCCAGTCGACCGGGTTGACGGCGGCGGCCTTCACACGGACCAGCACGGTGTCCACGCCGAGCTTCGGGTTCGGTACATCGCCGTACTCCAGGACCTCGGGGCCGCCGTAGGTGCGGTAAGTGATGGCCTTCATGGGGGTGACTCCTTGTGTAGCGGTGGTGCGGTGGTGCGGATAGCGGTGCGGTTGGTCAGGCAGCGGTCGTGGCAGCGGCCGGCTCCGCCGCGGGCAGGTGCTCCGTACGGGGTGCCGGCTGTCCCCGCTTGAGGCCGACCAGCGAGAGGGCCAGGACGAAGGCGAAGGCGACACCGGCAAGGGCGAAACTCAGGGTGAACTGGCTCTCGGCAGGCAGTGGGGGTACTCCGGCCGGAAGGTTCTCGATGGTTCTGGAGGCGAGCAGCGAGGTGATCAGCGCGCTGCCGATCGCGCTGCCGACGGACCGGGAGATGGAATTGATGCCGTTGGCGATGCCGGTCTGATGGGGCGGCACGCCCGCGACGATGAGGGCGGGCATCGCGGCGTAGCCGAGGCTGATGGCTGTGCCGACAGCCATGCCGGCGCCGATCACCGAAGGGGTCGAGGAGTGTGCGGCGGCCAGCCACGTGAAGCCGATGATGCCGATCACCGCGCTGAGGGCGAGCGTGAGGCGTGGTCCGATTTTGCGGATCAGCACGCCACCGAACTGGGAGACGACGAGCGACGCGATCGTGCTGGGCAGCAGGTACTCGACGGAGGCGCGGAGCACGGAGGCGCCGAAGCCGTAGCCCGCGATGTCCCTCGGCACCTGAGCCAGGTAGGAGACGCCGAGGAACTGGGCGAACATCCCGAACCCCACGAAGAGGCCCGCGAGGTTGCTGAAGAGCACCGGGCGGTGGAGGAACATCCTCATGTCGACCATGGGTTCGCGGACGCGGCTCTCGGTGAAGCTCCAGACTCCGGCCATGAGGACCGCTCCGGCGAAGCTGCCCAGCGTAGGGGCGGAGGTCCAGCCCCACTCGTGACCCTGGGAGATCGGCAGCAGCAGGAGAACCAGGAAGAGGCCGAGGGTGAGGGCGCCGAGCAGGTCGGTTCGCCCGCCGGTCTTGGTGCGGCTCGCCGGTACGAGGAGGACGACGGTCAGCAGGGTGACCACTGCGAGGCCGGTGGCCAGCCAGAAGACGTGGTGGTAGTCGGCGTTCTCGCCGCGGGTGAGCAGGCCCGTGGTGACCAGTGCGAAGCCGCTGCCGAACGCCAGGGTGCCGCTGACCAGCGCCATCGCTCCCGGCAGACGGCGGGCGGGGATCTCCTCGCGGAGCACCGACAGGGCGAGCGGGAAGATCGCGGTGGCGGCGCCCTGCAGCACGCGGCCGACGATCAGCCAGAGCAGCGAGTCGGTCATGGCGGCCAGGACCGAGCCGACGATCATGACTGCCAGCACGCCGATGAGGGTCGGCTTCTTGCCGTGCTGGTCGCCGAAGCGGCCGAGCAGCGGGGTGAAGACGGCTGCCGAGAGCAGGGTCGCGGTGGTGACCCAGCTGACCTCGGCGGAGCTGGCTCCGAGGCTGCTCTGGATCAGGCCGAGGATCGGCACCACCAGTGTCTGCATCATCGACACGATCATCGCGGCGAGGCTCAGGGCAAGGACCACGGCGGTCTCGGCTCGCTGTCGGCCGGGCGGCGGAGCAAGGGGTTGGGACACGGGTGCTTTCTCCGGTGCGGGGCGGGGCGCTGGGGCGGGAACCCGACGGGGGACTGGTCGAGGGTTAGATGCTTGATGCAGCCAAGCAATGACAGTGACGGTAGACCTCAAAGGTTGAGAACGTCAAACGTTGAGCTTCGCCTACACTTGAGGCATGGCCCACACCTCCGCCCTGCCCGCCGCACGCTCCGCTGCGCAGGACAGCGACCCCGACCACGACGCACTCATGGAGCGCTTGGCACGCGCTGCTGCCGGCTACTACCGGGACCTGACAGCGGCGGCCGCACTGCACGGGCTCACCATGACGCAGGCCAAGATGCTCATCCTGCTCCGGCGGCAACCGCTGCCCATGCGCGCCCTCGCGGGGCGGCTGGCCTGCGACGCCTCCAACATCACGGGACTCGTCGACCGGCTGGAGGCGCGTGGACTGGTCTCCAGGCACGCCGACGCGGCCGACCGGCGGATCAAGAACGTGGTCGCCACCGAAGAGGGACGGGAGGCAGTCCGCCTCATCCGCGCCGACATGCGGGGCACCTCGGAAGCTTTTGAGCGTCTGGACGAGGAGGGCCGCCGCAGTCTCTACGAGCTACTGGGGCGCCTGCACCCCGAGGACATGCAGGGGACCACCTGATCGCGGCCGCAGCGCCGACCGCTGCGTCGGACCGCGCGGGCGCCGGGCGTTTCAGCCGGGCGGTGCCGTCAGGTGGATCAGATGCCGCATACCTCGTCCACGATCTCCTGGGCCTCCGTCTCGTCCCCGCAGTCGCTCAGCTCGCGTGCCGCCCCGCCGATCACGGTGGTGAGCACTCTCGCCCGAACCCGGTCGGCACGTCGCTTCTCGTCCATCTCCAGGAGCCGGGCGTTGCGCCTTACCCACGCGCGGTCCCACTGGCGGCGCAGCGCGTCGAAGCCCGTGGGGCCGTCATCTTCCGCGAGGAGTCTGCCGAACCGCCGGTTGTCCCACGCGCCCTCCGGGTACGCCCTGGCTCCCGCCACGAAAGGGGCGATGGGGTCGTCCACGCCACGGCCTCGCTCGGCGGTCGGCGTGGCCGCGGTCCGGCGCAACCGGTAGTGCGCTCGACCGCTCGGCGGTCGGTGGCCGAGCGGGTCGCCTGCTCGGGTCGGCGGGCCCCTCGGCTCGTGGACTGCTCCAAGCGGATGTGCTGGTCCGCCCAGTGCTACGGCGAGGCGGGCAGGTGCGGGGAGCGGAGCACGAGCAGGGTGATCTCGCTGGGGGCGAAGACGCGGAACGGCGGGCCCCAGAAGCCGGTGCCGCGGCTGGTGTAGAGGAGGGTGCGCGTGCCGTGGTGGCTGAGGCCGGCGAGGGCGGGCTGGTCGATGCGGACCAGGTGGTGGAAAGGCCAGATCTGGCCGCCGTGGGTGTGGCCGGAGAGCTGGAGGTCGATGCCGTCGGCCGCCGCCCGTTCGACGAACTTGGGCTGGTGTGCCAAGAGCAGGACGGGTAGGTCGGGGTCGGCGCCGTTCAAGGCTCCGGCGAGGTGGGCGCGGTGGCCTGCCAGGCCGGAGGACTCGGCGGTGACGTCATCCACGCCGGCGACCACGAGGGTGTCGCCTCCGCGTTCGAGCAGCAGATGGCGGTTGCGCAGCGGCTCCCAGCCCAGCTCGCCCATCAGGTCGACCCAGCCCTGGGCCTCGCTGTAGTACTCGTGGTTGCCGGTGACGTAGACACGGGCCCGGGTGGCCCGCACGGTACCGAGTGGGACGGCCTGGGCGCGGCGGCGTTCGGCCGTGCCGTCCGCGATGTCGCCGGTGTGGCAGACCAGGTCGGCTTGCAGAGTGTTCACCGTCTCGCATACCCGTGCCGACCAGCGAGTGCGATCGAGCGGGCCGTAGTGGGTGTCGGTGATGAGGACGACGCGGGTGCCGTCCAACCCGGCACCCAGCCGGGGGAGTTGCACGTCGAGTCGGCGCACGCGCGGCACGCGGCGGGCTTCGGCGTACCCCCAGGCGAGTAGTACCGCGGTCACGCCGAGGACGGCCCACGTGACGATCCGGGCCCGGTCCTGACTCTCGCCGACGCCGGCCACGGTCAGAGCGAGCCGCAACGGGACGCCGAGCAGAACGGACCAGGTGAACAGAACCCAGCTGCTGCCCAGCAGGGTGTCACCGACGATCGCCGCCCGGTCCTGCTGGCGCCGGCCGTGACCGCGCGCCATCGCGAGCGGCATACCGACGAGGCCGACGGCGAACAGGGCGGTGCCGGCCAGCATGACGGGCAGCGGCCAGTGCTGGCCGGTGTGCAGGAGCACCCAGCAGGGCACGGCCCACAGCAGAACGGGGGCGATCATTGGGATGTAGCGCATCAGGCGGTGCAGTCGGCTCTGCCGCGGAGCTTGCGCTTCGCTGTCGGCGGGTCGGGTGCTGCTGGTGTCGGTCACGCTTTCCCTCCCTGACCGGGCTGCCGTCCCGCGCACTGTATCCGGTCGCCCGGGGGCCGGCCGGAGGGGCGTTCATGGGAGCGCCCCGCCCCCGTGGGGCGGAGAGTCTCCTGCGGGACGGCAAGACTTCGCGGTGACACCGCGCGAGTCCTTCGAGTGGATCGCCGGTCCGTTCCGGGATCAGGAGTTACTTGTCGACCAGCGACATGTGGTGCGCGTTGCAGCGGTCTCCCTGAACCCCGATCCGGCCGGCGAGTTCGTTGAGGTCCGCCAGTTCGTCGGCGGACAGCGGTAGTCGGGTGGCGCCCGTGTTCTCCTCGATCCGCGCGATGCGTCGTGTGCCCGGAATCGGAACGATCCACGGATGCTGCGCGAGCAGCCAGGCGAGCGCGACCTGCCCGGGGGTGGCGTCCTTGGCCTGCGCGAGGGTGGCGATGTGCTCGACGAGAGCCTGGTTCGCCTCCCGGTTCTCGGCCGTGAAGCGTGGAATGTTCGCGCGGAAGTCACCGGTCACGAACGAGGTCGACGCGTCCACGGTGCCGGTGAGGAATCCCTTGCCGAGCGGGCTGAAGGGCACGAATCCGATTCCGAGCGCCGCGCACGTCGGCAGGACCTCCGGCTCGGGGTCCCGGGTCCACAGCGAGTATTCACTCTGTACGGCCGTCACGGCGTGGACCGAGTGGGCACGGCGGATGGTTTCCGCACTGGCCTCGGAGAGTCCGAAGCAGCGGACCTTGCCCTCCTGCACGAGTTCGCCCACGGTGCCGGCGACGTCTTCGATCGGCACCTGCGGATCGACGCGGTGCTGGTAGAACAGGTCGAGCCGCTCGACCCCGAGCCGTTTGAGGGAGGCCGTGGCGACGGCACGGATCTGCTCGGGCCTGCTGTTGAGTCCGGCGGGAGCACCGTCGTCCTCCGGGTGGGACGGGGCTGGTGGTGGAGGGACGTTTGGTGCGCGGGATCGCGGCAAAGTGCGAAGCCGTGGGTGTGCGACGCGATCCGAGCCTGGACGAACTGGGAGCCTTCCTCACGGCACGCCGTGCCCAGCTGAGTCCCGGCAAGGCCGGGCTGCCCGACAATGCCACGCCCACGCGGGAGCAGCTCGTCGAGCTCCTCCGCTCCCTCCACCGCTGAGCGCACAGGTCGCGGCCCGCACAGGCCGCGGCCCGTCCCGCAGCCCCTGTGTCCCCTTGCAAGAAACGTCCGGGATGCCGCGTGAGCCCTGTCTCACCTGGGCGGCGCCCCTTGGCTATGCAACGAGTTGCATACGAGGATCGACGTATGGCGCTCGAGCACGCGATCCTCGTCTCCCTGCTGGAGAAGCCGGGCTCCGGCTATGAGCTGGCCCGGCGGTTCGAGCGGTCCATCGGATACTTCTGGACCGCCACGCACCAGCAGATCTACCGCGTTCTCAAGCGCATGGAGAGCGAGGGCCTGCTCGCCGTCCGCGAGCTGTCGCAGCAGAGCCGACCGGACAAGAAGGAGTACTCCGTCACGGGCCCCGGCCGCGCCGCCCTCTCTCAGTGGCTGCACGAATCGATCCAGCCCGAGAGCATGCGGCACGACCTCGCCGTGAAGATCCGCGGCGCGGCCTTCGACGACCCGTCCGTGCTGATCCGTGAGGTCGAACGGCACCGCCAGGTACACAGCGACCGGCTCGCGCACTATCTGGCCGGGGAGCTGCGCGACTTCACCGGCCCGGCGGCCCCCACCCCGCTCGATGCCGGTCAGGAGCTGCAGCATGTCGTGCTGCGCGGCGGCATCGCGTACGAGCGGATGACGATCGCCTGGCTCGACGACGTCCTCGCCACTCTCCGCCGGCTCGGCACCTCACAGCCGCACGCCTGAAGTGGCGGCCACCGCCGCCCGCGCCCAGCGACCTCCACCCCTCCACCTCCACCCTCAACCCTCGGAAGGCGGATCTCCATGGCCGACCCCCTCCTCTTCAACCCCCGCACGTACGACCCGGCGCAGTTCGACCCCGAGACCCGCAGGCTGCTGCGTGCCACCGTCGACTGGTTCGAGGACCGCGGCAAGCGCAGGCTCATCGAGGACTACCGTTCCCGCGCCTGGCTTGCCGACTTCCTCGCGTTCGCAGCCAAGGAAGGGCTGTTCGCCACCTTCCTGACCCCGGCGTCCGCCGCCGGACGCGAGGACCAGCGCTGGGACACGGCCCGGATCGCCGCCCTCAACGAGATCTTCGGGTTCTACGGTCTCGACTACTGGTACGCATGGCAGGTGACCATCCTCGGTCTCGGGCCGGTCTGGCAGAGCGGCAACACCGCGGCTCGGACCCGCGCGGCAGAACTCCTCGCCGGGGGTGAGGTGTTCGCCTTCGGTCTCTCCGAGAAGACCCATGGCGCCGACATCTACTCCACCGACATGCTGCTGACGCCGGACGGCGACGGCGGCTTCAGGGCGACGGGCTCCAAGTACTACATCGGCAACGGCAATGCCGCCGGGCTCGTCTCGGTCTTCGGCCGACGCGCCGACATCGAGGGCCCGGACGGCTACGTCTTCTTCGCCGCCGACAGCCGTCACCCGGCCTATCACCTTGTCAAGAACGTCGTGGACTCCTCCAAATACGTCAGCGAGTTCCGCCTCGAGGACTACCCGGTGGGCCCGGACGACGTCCTGCACACGGGCCGCGCCGCCTTCGACGCCGCCCTCAACACCGTCAACGTCGGCAAGTTCAACCTCTGCACCGCCTCGATCGGCATCTGCGAGCACGCGATGTACGAGGCGGTCACCCACGCGCACCATCGCATCCTGTACGGCCGCCCCGTCACCGCCTTCCCGCACGTGCGCCGCGAGCTGGCCGACGCGTACGTCCGCCTGGTCGGCATGAAGTTGTTCAGCGACCGCGCCGTCGACTACTTCCGCTCCGCCTCGCCGGACGACCGCCGCTACCTGCTGTTCAACCCGATGACGAAGATGAAGGTGACCACGGAGGGCGAGAAGGTCATCGACCTGATGTGGGACGTGATCGCCGCCAAGGGCTTCGAGAAGGACACCTACTTCGCACAGGCCGCCGTCGAGATCCGGGGACTGCCCAAGCTCGAGGGCACGGTGCACGTCAACCTCGCGCTGATCCTCAAGTTCATGCGTAACCACCTCCTGCACCCGGCCGAGTTCGCGGCCGTGCCGACCCGTCTCGACGCGGCCGACGACACGTTCCTCTTCGAGCAGGGACCGGCCCGTGGCCTCGGCTCCGTACGCTTCCACGACTGGCGCCCCGCCTACGACGCATACGCCGGTGTGCCGAACGTCGCCCGCTTCCGGGAACAGGCCGACGCCCTGTGCGCGTTCGTCGCCACCGCGGCCCCCGACGAGGAGCAGAGCCGCGACCTCGATCTTCTTCTCGCCGTCGGCCAGCTGTTCGCGCTGGTGGTGCACGGCCAGCTGATCCTGGAGCAGGCCCGTCTGACGGACCTGAACGAGGATGTGCTCGACGAGCTGTTCTCCGTCCTCGTCCGCGACTTCTCCGCCTTCGCCGTCGAACTGCACGGCAAGGACTCCGCCACCGTGGATCAGCAGCGCTGGGCGCTCGGCGCCGTCCGGCGCCCCGTCGTCGACGAAGCGCGTTCGGGACGCGTGTGGGAGCGTGTGGAGGCACTGGCCGGGGCGTACGAGATGGCGCTGTGACAGCCCGCCCAGCGGGCTCGTCGACATGTGAGGGTCAGGGCCCCCGGCAGCAGTGACGCTCGCACCGTGGCCCTCTGCGCGACCTGCCGCGCGGAGGGCCACGGCCGAACCAGCCAAGGGATGCGTACTTGGGGGACCCGGCGGCGCGGTGCTGACACCCGTGCTGGTCGGTGCTGACCAGACGACCACGTCATCACCTGATCGCCGGCGCCTTATGTCAGGGTTTTCGGGTCGACTGCCTCTTCGCCCGGGGTGTGTCCGCGTCGGCCGCTGTCGGGACGGGCTGCCGGCTGACCTCGGGCAGGGCCTGTTCGGCCCAGATCACCTTGCCCTGCGGGGTGTACCGCGTGCCCCAGCGCTCAGCCATCTGCGACACCAGGAACAGGCCCCGGCCTCCCTCGTCCGTCGTCGCGGCGTACCGCAGATGCGGTGACGTGCTGCTGCCGTCGGCCACCTCGCAGATCAGCGTGCGGTCGCGGATCAGCCGCACGTGGATCGGCCCGGCGCTGTAGCGGATGGCGTTGGTGATGAGCTCGCTCAGGATCAGCTCCATGGTGAAGCCGAACTCTGACAGGCCCCATGCTTCGAGCCTCCGGGACACGGCGTCGCGCATACCCGAGACGGCGGCCGGGTCCGCTGGTACATCCCAGTCGGCGATGCGGTCGCGCGGCAGTACCCGAGTGCGGGCGACGAGCAGGGCGACGTCGTCCCCGGGACGATCGGGGAGCAGGCTGTCCAGCACGTCCTGGCAGGTCTCCTCGGGCGGCCGGCCGGAGTGGCCCGTCAGCGCGTCGCGCAGAATTTCCATTCCCACGTCCAGGTCGCGTCTGCGGTCCTCGATGAGTCCGTCGGTGTACAGGACGAGCTGGGTTCCCTCCTCGAGGCACAGCTCCGCGGTCTGGAACGGCATGCCGCCGAGGCCCAGGGGCGGACCGGCCGGCACGTCCGGGAAGGTGACGGTTCCGTCGGGCTGGACCAGCGCGGGCGCCAGATGCCCCGCACGCGCCATGACGTAGTGGCGCGTCACGGGGTCGTAGATCCCGTACAGGCAGGTGGCGCCCACAACGCCAGCTGCGCTCTCTGCCGTCTCGTTCTGGTCGATGCGCCCGACCAGGTCGTCCAGATGGCTCAGCAACTCGTCGGGTGGCAGATCGAGGGCGGAGAAGTTGTGCACCGCGGTCCGCAGCCGTCCCATCGTGGCGGCGGCGTGCAGGCCGTGGCCGACCACATCGCCGACGGCCAGTGCCACCCGGCTCCCCGGCAGGGGAATCACGTCGAACCAGTCTCCGCCCACGCCCGACTGGGCGGGGAGGTAGCGGTAGGCGATGTCGAGGGCGTTCTGCTCCGGCATGGCCTGCGGCAGCAGGCTGCGCTGGAGGGTGACTGCCAGAGTGTGCTCGCGGGTGTAGCGGCGGGCATTGTCGATGCTTATCGCGGCACGGGCCACCAGCTCCTCCGCCAGCGACAGATCCTCTTCGTCGAAGGGCTCATGCTGGTGCGCGCGCCAGAAATTGGCCATGCCCAGCACGACGCCACGGGCCTGGATGGGGGCGCTGATGAGGGAGTGGATGCCGTGGTCGATGATCGCCTTGGCGCGCTCGGGGTCCTGCACGCGCCAGCCCGTGGCGGTCGGTAGATCGCTCACCAACTGGGACCGGCCGCTGCCGTAGCCGCGCGCCTGGGGCGTGGCGGGAAGGTAGTCGAAAAGCCGGCCCTGTTCGGAGAGCGGATGGTCGTCCTGAATGCCGCACACGGCCGCGCGTCGCATGTCCGTCGCCGTGAGGGCCGGCTCCTCGCCGTGCAGGACTGCGTCGGCCAGGTCCACGGTGACGAAGTCCGCGAAGCGAGGAATCGGGACCCGCGCCAACTCGTCGGCGGTGCGCAGCACGTCCAGGGTGGTACCGATGCCGAGTCCGGCGTCGTACAGCAGCCTGAGCCGCTCCCGTGCCACCTCCGCCCTGCCGGTCACCGCCTGCAGCTCGGTGGAGTCGCGCAGTGTCACCACCATTCCCTCGGGGCCGCCCCCGAAGTCCGTGGGCCGCTGGTTGACCGCGAGCAGCCGCTCGCCCGCGAGGTGCACCTCGTCGGTGGCCTCGCGCCCGGAGACGAGCAGCGCCTTCATCTCGGGATCGAGGCCCGGCAGCTCCGAGACGAGCTGCCCCTCGACGTCGGGAGGCAGCTCCAGCAGGCGTCTGGCTTCGTCGTTCGCCAGCATCAGCTGCCCGTCGGCGGCCACGATCAGTACCCCTTCCCGAACGGAGTGGAGCACCGTGTCGTGGTGCTCGTACATCAGGGTCATCTCGTCCGGGGCCAGGCTGTGTGTCTGGCGTCGCAGCCGCTTGCCCACCAGCGCCGTCACACCGGTGGACAGCGCGAGGGCTGCGGCCCCGGCGCCCAGGATGATCGGTAGTTGCCGGGCCAACTGACTCTCGACGTTCTCGACCTTCATCCCGGCCGAGACCAGGGCCACCACCTGGCTGTCGGCGTTCTCGATCGGGACCGTGGCCTGCACCTCGCGACCGAGCGGGCCGTCGACGCTCTCCACGTAGACCTTCCCCGCCCGCGGCGGCCCGATCTCGCCCACGAACCGCTTTCCGATTCGGTCCGGCAGGGGGTGCGTGTACCGGATGCCCTCGGTGTCCATGACCACGATGAAGTCGACGCCGGCGGCCCGGCGTGCCGCCTCGGTGAGCGGCTGGAGAATCCTGCTCGGATCCCGGGTCTGCAATGCCGCCAGGACGCCCGGTGAGTGCGCGTAGGTCTGTGCCACGGCCGTGGAGCGTCGCCTGGCCTCGGCGCTGGAGTCCCGCTCCGACTGCAGGATGAGAGCGAAGACACCGCAGGTCACGAGCAGCACTACCAGAGCCACCTGGAAGAGCAGCACCTGCCCGGCCACGCTCTGCGTGCCCTTGCTGAGGAGGCGCCTGACTGATGGGTGTCGAAAACGGGCGAAAAGACTCGCCATGCGCCCTTTTTAGCATCGGTGATTCCAAGGGGCCAGGGCTCGGCCCGACCCGCCCCCGGCTGACCTCGGATGCCCGGGCGGCATGCGCTGTATGGCTTCGGTTCCTCTGGGCGCGGCCGTCCGGTGCGCGCGTTTCTTGCGTGCGGCGCATGATCCTTCCGTGCTCGATGTCCTATTAGATCGATATGATGCTTTTGTGATCATGTCTGCACGGCTGTGGCGCCGTCGCCCCGCCTACAGCGGCCGATGGGAAGCTGCCCGGCTGTCACCCCTCATCCTGACCGCCCTCATCGCAGGCCTGGCGTTCTCCACACCCAGGGAGATCGCCTTCAGTCGCCTTCTGCCCGTCGCGCCCGCCCTTGCCGCCGCGATGTGGCCCGTGCTCCCCACGATCCTGCTGGGGGCGTTCTGTCTGCTGCTCATGATCGTCCTGAGCTTCCTCCACACCGATCTGGGGACGCAGTACACGGCGGCCGCGATCGTCGCGGTCACCCTGGCGGCCGCATACGGGAGCCATGTCCGACTCCAGCGTGAGGAAACGCTCTTCCAGATCCGGCTCGTCGCCGACGCAGCCCAGAAGGTGCTGCTGCGCCCGCTGCCACGCCGCATCGAGGGCGTCGAGATCGAGTCGCTGTACCTGGCGGCCCAGGAGCAGGCCCGGATCGGCGGTGACTTCTACGAGGCAATCGGTACACCGCACGGGGTCCGGCTGCTCATCGGCGACGTACGGGGCAAGGGCCTGTCAGCAGTGGGGGCGGCCTCGGCGGTGATCAGTTGCTTCAGAGAGGCCGCTTACGACGAGCCCGACCTGCAGGGCATCGTTCACCGCCTCGAGACCGCCGTCAGGCGTCACAGCGCTGCGTTTCCGGCCCAGGATCAGCCCGAGCACTTTGCCACCGCTCTTCTCACCGAGATCCCGCACGACGGCGGCTACGTGCGACTTCTCAACTGCGGGCATCCCCCGCCGCTGATCGCGCATCACGGAGAGGTCCGGGTCCTGGTCCCGACCATCGCCTCCCCGCCTCTCAACCTCGCAGCGCTCATCGGTGACCGTTACTGGGTCGACGTCGTCGCCTTCGCCCCGGGGGACCAGCTGCTGCTCTACACGGACGGCGTATCGGAGGCCCGGGATCACGCGGGCGAGTTCTTCCCGCTGCCGGACTGGATGCGGCGGCAGGCCCTTGAGCAGCCCCGCGAGCTGCTCGACCGGCTGCACCGGGCTCTGCTGCAGCACAGCGGCGGAAGGCTCGACGACGACATCGCGGCCCTCGCGCTGAGGACTTCCAACCCGCAGGATCGGGGAACCGTCGGCATCGAGGGCTGAGCCTTCGGGTTCGCGTGCCGGAAAACCGCAGGCCCAAGTTTTGGCGGGAGCTGCCATGCCCATGATCCGGTTGACCGTGCCTGCCGGTGCTCTCACGGAGGAGGGCCGCGCCACCGTTCAGCGCGACCTCCCGGCTGTCCTGCTGCGCTGGGAGGGAGGGCCCGACACCGCCTTCTTCCGCGCTCAGGCGCGGAGCCACCTCGTAGAGCTGCCCGAAGGCGCCCAGGCGACTGCCGAGGACGACGCGCCTCGCTTCCTCGTGGAGGTGACGGTGCCGCAGGGAGCACTGTCCGAGCGGAGCAAGGGCGGCCTGGTCCAGGACGCGACGCAGACAGTTCTGTCGGCCGCCGGTCTCGCTCCGGACGACGCACTGCGCGTGTGGGTGCTCGTGTACGAGCAGCCGGACGGAACCTGGGGCGCGGGCGGCTGGGCGGCTCCGTCATCCGGTACGCCGACCTGGTCGCGCTGGCGCGGCAGGGAAAGGAGCAGGCCGATGCGTGAACTGACCTATGTCGCCCGCCGTACGGTCGAGTGGCGCGAGACGCCCGACCTCACGGTGCAGTCGGCCGGTGAGGCGATTGTCACGCCGGTCGCCGCGACCTCTTGCGACGTCGACTCCGCGATCCTGGCCGGACACGGCTTCATCGACCCGCCGTTCGCCCTCGGGCACGAGTGCGTTGCCCGCGTCGCCGACGTCGGCGACAACGTGACCACCGTCGCTCCCGGCGACCTCGTCGTCGTGCCCTGGTCCATCAGCTGCGGCACCTGCGACGACTGCCGCGCCGGACTGACCGCCCACTGCACCTCGGTCCCGCACATGGCGATGTACGGCGCACCGATCGGCGGCGCCTGGGGCGGGCTCTTCTCCGACCTGGTCCGCGTCCCGTACGCGGACGCCATGCTCGTCTCGCTGCCCACCGGCCTCGACCCGGTCGCGATGGCCTCGGCGAGCGACAATTGGTCGCTGTCCTGGCGCCTCGTCGCACCCCATCTCACGGCCCGCCCCGGCGCCAGGGTGCTGGTAGTGGCCCGCGGCAGCATCGGCCTGTACGTGTGTGACATCGCCCGCGGGCTGGGCGCTTCCGACGTCCTCTACGTCGACCCCGACCCCGAGCACCGCAAGCTCGCCGAGAGCTTCGGCGCCCGCACCGCCGAGGCGATCCCCCTGCGGGTAAGCGCGCACGTCACCGGAACCGACGACCGCAAGATCTTCGTGGAAGGCCCGATCGCCACAGAAGCAGTCCCGTCCACCATCCTCGTTCAGGCGGACGGCATCTTCGTCGCGCCCGACCCAGAGGCCGCCCGCGCCCTCTTCCCGGCCCTCGACATCTCGGAGTAGGCCCGTGTCCGGCCAGGACATGCCACCGCTCCGAGACTGAGGGACCGCAGCACCCACCGAGATCGACCACATTGCTGCTGGTCAGGAGCGTTTCCTGAGGCGAGGCCGGTGAGAACCGCTGCGGTGGCGACCTGTACCAGCGACAGGACGACAGCGAGGAAACGGTTCGCAAGCGGCTTGAGGTGTTCGACCGTGCTACCTCGCCGATCACCGAGTACTACCGACTGCGGGATCTCGTGGTCGGGATCTCCGCGCTGGGCTCGGTGGCGGAGGTCACGGAGCGCTCGATGTCGGCTCTGCGTGGGCGTGGTCTCCTCGGGACGAATCAGCAGGGCAGGCCATGGCGGAGGAGAGGGGCGGAGGGCAGGTCAGGACGGGATGATCTGCCATTGCTGCCGCGTCTGTGACGCGTATGGCTGCTGTTCGATGTTGGCTCCGTCGGCGGTGCTGCCCTCGTCGACGCCGAGGGAGAGCCCGCTGTAGCGGTTGATGAGGAGGTAGCTCCCGTCACCGGTGGGCGTGACGGCCCAGTGCTGCTGGGGGGCGCCGGCGTCTGCCCAGATGCCGACGTTGCCGCCGTCCGCGCGAGACAGACCCGCGACCTCCAGAAGCTTGCCGCTGCCCACACCCTTGATCTTGTAGTAGCCGTCGCCGGTGCTGGTGAAAGTCCACTTCTGGTTCGCCTGGTTGAGCCAGGGCCACTGATCGACATTGGTGCCGTTGGCGGTGCCCGCGCCCTCCACGTCGGCGACCTTGCCGCTGTGCCGGGCGACCAGCCGGTAGACGGTGCCGTCGCCGGGCAGTGTGGTGGACAACAGCGCCGGTTCGACCGAGCGGCCGCCGATCCTGACGCCGCTGATGTTGGTGTAGTCGCCGGTGGCCGCATTGACCTGGATCCGTACGAAGCCCACGTTCCGCCTGGGCCACTCCACCAGCTTGTACTTGCCGTCGCCGGCCCACGTGCCGGAGGCGACCCGGGTGAAGGTGACACCGTCGGTGCTGGTCAGGATGGTGTATGAAGTGATGTCGCCGTCGGTGGAGTTGGTGCGGTTCCACTGCTTGGGCAGGTACTCCAGGGTGGAGACGTTGCTCCACACGCCGCCCAGGTCGATGGTGATGGACTGCGGCAGCGGCAGGCTCCAGGTCGACCAGCAGGTCTCGTAGCGGACGTCGCTGAGTCCGTCGATGGCGTGGAGCGGTCCCTCGCCGGTGTGGAAGGCGGTCGCATACGCGTTGACCGGTGTGACCGGGTGCTCGGCGCGCAGTGGCTGGGTGGGCAGCGGCGGCCGGGAGGTGTCCGGGCTCCAGGCGGCACCCACGTCGGCGAGCCGGTTGACGATGTTGGTGTCCAGCAGGCCGTTGCGGTTGGGCGGGCAGTTGAGGATGAACGAGGTGTACTTCGGCTCCAGGTCGGCCAGATGCGACAGGATCGCGGACCTGCTCATGAGGCTCTCGGCCGGGGTGGAAGGGTGCCAGAACCAGCCGTTGCTGATGGTCTGTCCCTGCATGCCGGCGTAGGTGTTGCCCGCCGGTGCCGTGACGCCCAGCGGCTCCTCGAAGAAGATCGCGTCGCTGAGGAAGGGCTCCGTCAGTCCACCGATGTCGATCATGACGCAGTGCGGCTGCAGCTCCTTCACCAGCGAACGGACCCTCTGGTAGGAGACGGCCTGCTGCCCCATCTGCCATGCGTAGCCGTCAGTCATGAACATGTCAATACTGCCGTAGTGGGTGAGCAGTTCGCGAATCTGGCCGAGGATGAAGGTCATGTGGTCGGGCTTGATGGCATCGGTGATTTCGAGCCCGCTCACCTTGTGGCGGCTCTCCCATGCCTCGACACCGAAGGTGCGGTCCCAGATCGAGTAATAGAACCCGACCTTCAGTCCCTTCGCCCGGAAGGCGTCGCAGTACGCCCGCACCACGTCCCGCTTGTAGGAGCTGTTCGCGACGTTCTGGGTGCCGTAGGCGCTCGGCCACAGGGCGAAGCCGTCGTGGTGCTTGGTGGTCAGGATGCCGTAGCTCATCTTCGCGGCGACCGCCGCCTCGGCCCACTGTGCGCAGTTGACGCTCGGGGGAGCGAAAAGGGCAGGGTTCTGATGTGGTTCGGCCCACTCCTGGTCCGTGAACGTGCCCAGGCTGAAGTGGTTGAACATCCCGAACCGCATGTCGACCATCTTGCCCAGGTCGGTCTGCGTGTCAGCGGCGGCCGCCTGCGACAGAAGGCCGGAGAAGCCGGGGACGATCGGCAGCGCACTCGCGGCGGTCGCCGCACCTGCGCCGAGAAGCGCACGGCGGGTCATTCTGCGTGAGGACATGGCCCACTCCTGTGGATCGGTGGCATTGATTGCGGTGACAACGCCCCAGAGGGCAGTCGACGGCCCGGGGCCGGAACGTGCACGGACGGTCAAAGTGGCCGTGAAACGGTGCTCTTCGCCGGAGGAACATCGGATCTATTAAGGAGCTTCGATGCGGGGTCTGTCTAGGGGATCGACGGAAACCACTTGCTCACAGCCGATGGAGCACTCAATCCTCAGGATCACGCCACCGGTACTTGAGGCGCGACCAGGTCGATAGATCGGATGAATGGGTTGCCGTTAGCCGTCCATGCCGGGCCGTGGACGGCGGGCCGCGTGACTCCCGGCCGAAGCTCGAACTGATGTGATGTGCGTCACGCCACCCCATTGGTTACGTTGAGGTGACTGGTTACCGATGGTGAGTATGGGGGTCCTGAGGTCACCGAAGGGACGTTCGCGTTGAACGCGCGTCGTTGATCCACCCCGAGCCGCGCACGTCGCGCTCGAACCCACCCCGTAACGGCAGTCGTACCGCCTCCATGTCAGAGGCATAGGGAGTGTTGTCATGACCAGCAAGAACGTCGACATCGCGCGTGAGTACTTCCAGGCCGTTCAGAAGGGTGACCTGGTCAAGGTGGGCGAGCTGCTGGACGAGGAGATCGTCTGGCATCAGCCGGGCGCCAACCGGTTTTCCGGCGAGCGCAAGGGGCGCGACGCCGTCTTCGCGATGCTCGGCGGGATGATGGAGGCCAGTCAGGGCTCCTTCGCCATCGACACGATCCACGCTCTCATGGGCAACGGCGACATGGTGGCCGCCTCGATCCACTTCGCCGGCCGGCGCGAGGACGCGTCCATGGGCATGGACGGCGTGGATGTTCTGCGCCTCAAGGACGGCAAGATCGTCGAGATGTGGCTGTTCTCCGGCGACCAGGTGGCCGAGGACGCCTTCTGGGGGGAGTAGGCCGCCCGCATCCTTCCTGGTGACCAGTCAGGTCACTGGCGGGCGTCGTAGCTCTCGCGTGCCGCGAGCACCTCGGTGAAGTGTTCCTCGGCCCAGAGGGCCAGTGCCTGAAGCGGGGCATGCAGCGTACGCCCCAGCGCAGTCAACTCGTACTCGACCCGGGGCGGGACCTCGCCGTACACGTGCCGGGTGACGAGTCCGTCGCGTTCCAGGTCCCGGAGTGTCTCGGTGAGGACCTTGGCGCTGATGCCGTCGACGCCGGTGCGCAGGTCGCGGAAGCGCATGGGGCCTGCGCTGAGCGCGATGACCACCATGGCCGTCCACTTGTTGGCGATGCGGGCGAGCGAGGTGCGGGACGGGCAGGTCGCCGTCATGACATCGAAGGCCGGAAACTCTGGCACGTCACACGTCCTCATCGGTTGCGTTGAGGTGGCTATTACCGGCGGTAAATGCAAGGCCCGGCAGGCAGCATCTTTACCGAGGACGTCGTGTCGCACCAGCCCGGTCCCCCCCTTCTCCGGCGGCCACCGCGGCGGGGCGATCCGGAGCGGCTCGGGGCCGCCGGGCCCGGGTGGGTCTCGGGGGCCTCTGTGAGTCAGACGGGGGTGTTCTCGTCGGGGACGAAGGGGTCTCCGTGGCCGGGGACGACCAGGGCGGGCTTGAGGGCCAGGATCTTGCGGCGGGAGGCGCGCAGGCCCTCATGGTCGTCGGAGGTGGGGTCCTCGGCCGGGCCGTGGACGCTCCACCAGGCGTGAGTGAGGACGACGGTTCCTTCCGTCGTCTCCGCGACGGTGGAGATGTCCTGGGGGGTGTGGCCGGGTGTTTCGAGCAGGCGGATCGAGGGGGAGAGCTGGTACCCGTCGGCGGGCCGGTCGTACCAGAGGTTGTTGTGGTAGGCGGCCCAGACGTCGTGGGCGCGCGCGTGGGGGAAGAGGGCTGCGTTGAGAGTGTGGTCGGGGTGGTGGTGACTGAAGACCACGTCGGTGACCTCCTCGGGGCTGATTCCGGCGGTGGCGAGCGGGTCGAGGATGAGTTTGCGGTCCTCGACCATGCCGGGGTCGACGACGACGATCGTGTCGCCGTCGCACAGGAGGGAGACGGTCGAGGCGACGTGCCACGGCTTCTCTTTGCCGTCGCGGTGGGCGTTGCGTGTGTCGAGGCTGTCGTAGCCGGTGGTCAGCACAGTGAATGTGGCCGTCATGAGAGGTGATGCTCCTTCGTTGCTCGTGGGGAAATGGCCGGATGGAGGGCGTGGTGTGCCATCCGTGCCGGGGATTTGAGGGTGTGTGAAGCCGCGCCCCGGCGCGGGTCTGGTGAACGCCGGCCGGGCGGGGGTGGCCGGACTCAGTCGGCGGTGGTCTGGGTGCGGGCGGCGCGGGCGCGGTCGCCGCAGCGGACGGAGCACCAGGGGCGTCGTCCGGTGGCGCCCGGCGCCGACGGCAGCCCGGGATCGGCAGTGCCGGCGACGGCGGCAGTCTCACTCACGCATCTCACGGTACAGCTTGCCTTCATCCGTGACAAACGCCTAGGGTCACGGATGTAAGCCAATCTATCCGTGAGGTGATTTCGCCATGGCAGCAACCGGCGCGTCCAGCGAGCAGGTCCCCGTCCGCGCCTTCGGCGGTCCGACCGCGCTCATCGAGTACGGCGGGCTGCGGTTCCTGACCGACCCGACCTTCGACGCCCCCGGCACCTACCCCTCGGGGCTGGCCAAGACCGCGCCCGCCTCCGCAGCGCCTGCCGACCTGGGCCCCATCGATGTGGTGCTGCTGTCGCACGACGAGCACGACGACAACCTCGACACCACGGGCCGGACCCTGCTCGCCGACGCGCCCCTCACTCTGACCACGCCCGGTGGCGCGGGCAGGCTGGGCGGCACCGCACGCCCGCTGAAGGACTGGGAGTCCATCGAGCTGGACCGTCCCGATGGCGGCACGATCACCGTCACCGGCGTCCCGGCTCTGCACGGCCCCGGGGCGCGCGAGGACCTCGAACCGATCGTCGGTGAGGTCGTCGGTTTCGTCCTCAGCGGTGACGGCCTGCCCACCGTCTACATCAGCGGCGACAACGCCCAGCTCTCGCTGGTCCGCGAGATCGCCGACCGTTTCGGCCCGGTGGACACCGCTGTGCTGTTCGCCGGCGCGGTCCGCACCGATGTCCTGGACCGCGCGCTGCTCACCCTCGACAGCGCTCAAGCCGCCGAGGCAGCCCGCGTTCTGGGCGCCCGCCGGATCGTGCCGGTCCATTTCGACAGCTGGGCCCACTTCACCGAGGGCCGCGAGCAGCTCGTGGACGCCTTCACTGCCGCCGGATTGATCGACCGCGTGGAACTGGCCTGACCCCGCACGCCCGGCCGCTGCGGTGCGTCACGAGCCCACCGCAGCGGGACCCCAACCGCGGGCGCGGCTACGCGGTGCCCGGACCCGGGCAGGACAAGGAGAACGGTCTCTCACAGACCCTCAGCCGTCCTCGCCGAACCGTACGCACTGTCCGGCTTCGCCGTCATGGCCGCCGACGAGGAGGACGAGGCCCTGCGCCGGACGCGCAGCTACGCCCACAGCCCCCGGGTGCTCCTGAGCTCCACCCAACTCATCGCCGACGCCCACCATCTGCCCGCCGCGCAGGCCTCCGCGTCCGCTTGCCGACAGGGCCCCCCGGCCACGCCCCCGGGGAAGTTCGCGCGGACCGCCCGTCGCGCAACGTCGGCCAGGTGACCACGCCAGACGCCGCACACCTCGCCCACCACCGATGGGCTCGTAACGGAGACACCATGCACAACACCGCGACCACACCGCCTGGCGGGCCGACAGACGCCCCCTCGGCCCCTGCCCCTCCGCTGGCCGAGACGCAAAAGCGCATCCTGGTCATCCTGGTGGCGTCCCAGGTCCTCAGCGGCGTGGGGCTCGCGGCCGGTGTCACCGTCGCCGCCCTGCTGGCACAGGACATGCTCCACTCCACCACCCTGGCCGGGCTGCCCAGCGCCCTGCTCACCGCAGGCTCCGCCCTCGCCGCCGTCACCATCGGCCGCATCTCCCAGATCCGCGGGCGCCGCCCCGGCCTTGCCGCCGGCTACCTGGCGGGCGCCCTCGGCGGTGCCGGCGTCGTCGTCGCCGCCGCCCTCGACAGCCCCGCCCTGCTGTTCGTCTCCCTCTTCCTCTACGGCGCGGGTACCGCCGCCAATCTCCAGGCCCGCTACGCCGGAGCCGATCTCGCCGCCCCGCGTCATCGTGCCCGCGCCCTGTCCACCGTCCTGGTCGCCACCACTCTGGGCGGGGTCGTCGGCCCCAACCTCACCGCTCCCGCCGGGCACCTCGCCGCCGCCCTCGAACTTCCCCCGCTGAGCGGCCTGTTCCTCGTCTCCGGCACCGCGTTCGCCCTGGCCGCACTGACCCTGCTGATCTGGCTGCGTCCAGACCCCCTCCTGCTCGCGCGCACCCTCCCCGCCGAGCCGGACGTACCCAAGCGCACCAGCACAGGACCGGCACCCGACGTCCCGCAGCCCGCCCCACACCGCCGTCCCGGCCTGCCGCTGGGGGTCCTGGTGATGGTTCTCAGCCAGCTCGTCATGGTCGCGATCATGACGATGACCCCCGTGCACATGCACGACCACGGCCACAGCACCGCCGCCTCCGGCCTCGTCATAGCCCTGCACGTCGGCGCGATGTACCTGCCCTCACCCCTGACCGGAGCACTCACCGACCGCTACGGCCCCACCGCTACAGCTGCCGCCTCCGGCCTGACCCTGCTGGCCGCCGGCGTCCTCGCCGCCGCCGCACCCGCCGACTCCGTCCTCCTGCTCACCCTCGCTCTCATCCTGCTCGGCATCGGCTGGAACTTCGGCCTGGTCAGCGGCACCACCATGATCACCGACGCCGTCCCCCTGGCCACGCGAGCCAGGACCCAGGGCATGGTCGACGTCGCCATCGCCATCGCCGGGGCCACCGGCGGCATGACCTCCGGGATCGTCGTCGCCGCGGCCGGCTACCCCCTCCTCGCCCTTACCGGCGCCGCCTTCGCACTTGCACTCCTCCCCGCAGTCATCGTCACCGCCCAGAAGAGCTCACGCCGCACATCTTCCTCGAAACGCCGGTAGACCAGCACCGAACTCGGCGCTTGCCCGTCGCCGGGCTGACTGCTGCCGTCACTTCGTCCCCGGGCTGCTTCTCGCCTGCCGGGCGGCTCAGGTCGGCGTCACAGTGCGTCCTTCAGTGCTCGTGCCTGCCGGCGCCAGAACTCCCGCGAGACCTCGGCCTTGGGGAACACGAGGTCGAAGCCGTGGAAGGTGCCGGGGACGACGTCGAGGTCGCAAGGGACGCCGCTGTCACCGAGCCGTCGCGCGTACTCGACGTCCTCGTCGTGGAAGAGATCGAGGGTGCCGACGCCGATCCAGGCCGGAGGAAGACCGGTGAGATCCTCGCGGCGGGCCGCGGCCGCGTACGGCGAGACGTTGGGGCCGGCGACGGCGTCGCCGAGGTAGGACGACCAGCCGTACCGGTTGCTCTTGGGCGTCCAGACGCGCACCTTGAGGGTGCCCAGGTCGGTTCTCGTCGTCGTGCGGTCGTCCAGCATGGGGGAGAGGAGCAGTTGGAACGTCACACGCCGACGAGCCATGGTGGCTGACAGAGACGGTCGCATCTTGGGCTTCACGACTCTTGAGGGAGAGCCGTCCACAGGCGTTTTGGGCATGATGTTCGTCGATCCGCAGGCCATCGGCCAGGGGATCGGCCGCCTGCTGTTCGAACACACCATCGCCGTCGGGCGAGACCTGGGGTTCACCCAGGTCACGATCGACGCGGACCCGAATGCCGAGCCCTTTTACCGTGCGATGGGCGCAGTCCGCATAGGAGACGTCCCATCGGGCTCCATCGCCGGCAGAGTGCTGCCGCAGATGGTCGTCACCATCCAGCGCTGAAACAGCGCTGCTTGACAACATCATTGGGAAGCCTCCGTGTACCCAGAGCAGTGCCGGAGCCGCTGTCTTCAGGCCGGTCGGCTGGAAGACGCGAAGCGAGACAGGCGGTGCGTCTTTCGGCCCGGGCACGACGATCTCCTGGACCGTGACGTCCGGCCCTGGACCGGTCGCGCGCCACTTCACGCTGCGCACGATGCGCGACGACAGACGTCCGTAGGACACATGGGGGATGAAGCGACCTCGTTTGAGATCGGGGTGGAAGGTACTCATCGGGTCCCCGTTCTTTCCCCTCATCGAGGGTGTAGGGAATCGTCTGGCAACCCGCCGGGTGGTCGGCGTCGAGAGTGGGACGGTTGTCAGATCTTGGTCTTCTCCCGGACCCACGCGCCGATCTGTGCGATGGCGGCGTCGGTCTCCGGAATGCGGCCGGCACCGTAGACGTACGAGTGCTGGCCGCCGGGGACCACCACGGTCGCCGTGTCGATTCCGGCGTCCTCGACGCGGGCGGCGAACTCCGCGTCCTCACCGGCCAGGACCTCGTACGTTCCCCAGGAGACGAGGGTCGGGGGGAGGCCGCTCAGGTCGGCCCGGTTCAGGTTGATCCTGGTGTCCGTGAATCCGATGCCCGTGCCGCCGACCCAGGACTCCCGGAAGAAGGCCAGCAGATCCTTGCTGAGAATCTTGTCCGTCCCGGCGTTGGTCGTGATGGTGTCGTTGGCCATCTCGAGGTCGCACCAGGGGGAGATCGACACGATGGCGCCGGGCAGGGGCTGCTTCTTGTCGCGGAGGCGAAGCGCCAGGGCGACGGCGATGAACCCGCCGATCGAGTGGCCGATCGTGATGATGTTTCCCGGCTCGTACCCTTCGGACAACAACCAGTTGAAGGCCGCCTCCGCGTCGTCGACCTGGGACGGGTACTTGTGTTCCGGTGCCCGCCGGAAGTCGATGACCAGTACGGGGGCCCCGGCGGCCTTGGCGATGTGGCCGGCGAGCTTCCGGTCGGCGTGTGCCGACGCCAGCACGGAGCCCCCGGCGTGACTGTGCAGGAGGACGTAGTCGGCACTACGGACTCGGTTTGTCCGAGCGACGCCTGGGCGCCGCGCTGCGCGGCCGTGACCGCGGCACGTACACCGTCTCCACCAAGGTCGGGCGGCTGCTCGAACCCAGCCCTGGGGGCGGCCGCGGCGACGATCTCGTCCACGGCTTCGCCGTGCCCGACACCCACCGGCGAGTGTGGGACTTCAGCTTGGACGGCGTCCTGCGCTCCCTGGAAGCGAGCCTGCACCGCCTCGGTCTGGACCGTGTGGACATCGCCTTGCTGCACGACCCGGACCACCACACCGAACAGGCCCTCACCGAGGCGTACCCGGCGCTGGAACGGCTGCGTGGCGAAGGCGTCGTCAAGGCGATCGGCATCGGAGTGAACCAGTGCGCGCTCCCCGCCCGCTTCCTGCGCGACACCGACATCGACGTGGTGCTGCTCGCCGGCCGCTACACCCTGCTGGAGCAGGAGGGGCTCGCCCAGGTACTGCCGGAGGCCGCCGCCCGCGGGACGAGTGTCATCGTCGGCGGGGTGTTCAACTCGGGGCTGCTCACCGACCCGAAACCCGGTGCCATGTACGACTACGCGCCCGCCCCACTCCCTGTGCTCGACCGGGCGCTGCGCATGAAGGCCGTCACCGAACGCCACGGCGTACCGCTGCGCGCAGCCGCTCTGCGTCTCCCCTTCGCGCATCCGGCGGTCGCGAGCGTACTGTCCGGAGCTCGCTCCGCCGAGGAGGTCCGCGACACGGTGGACCAGCTGGGGCGAACGGTACCGGCCGCGCTCTGGGACGAACTGCGCGCCGAGGGGCTGCTGCCCCCGCACGTCCCCGTCCCCGGCCGCGAGGCCGACGGTGACGATGCGTTCAAGGTTGGCGGCAACGACGACCGTTGCCGCCGTCGTCTTCCTTGATTACTTCGCCTGGGGAGGTGGGAAAACCCGAATGGAGTTGGCTGCCGACCTTCGGCCCCCGTCGACGGCCGCGTCGTGCCGTCGGCTTCGGTAGCATCGGTGCCATGTCTGGTGCTTCGTGCGCGGCTTGTGCCGCGGTGACGAGGACGCTCCGCTAGCGGCGGGGCGTTCATCTCACTTCTGTTGAACGTGTCGTCGCTCCGTGGTGGGACCGGAGCGGCACGTTCGTGCTGCTCGGAACTTCTTCTGGGCAACGGAGTACTCGGTGTTCTCAGGCATTCTCTTTTCGCTCCGGGACGGATCGTCCCCGGTGCGTGCGTGGCTGGTGCTGTGCTGCATGGCCATGCTGCAGTTCTTCATCGCGGTCGACGTGACCGTGGTCAATGTCGCCCTGCCCTCGATCGGCGCCGACTTCGGCGTCGACGGTCACGCCCTGACCTGGGTCGTGGTCGGGTACACGATCACCGGCGGCGGGCTGCTGATGCTCGGCGGCAGGCTGGGCGACGTGCTCGGCAGGCGCCGCATCCTCCTGCTCGGCACCACGCTCTTCGGTGCCGCGTCCCTGCTGGCCGGACTCGCGCCGTCCTTCGCCGTGCTGGTGACGGCCCGCCTGCTGCAGGGTGCCGGGGAAGCGATCGCGCTTCCGGCGGCCATGGCCGTGATCGTGCTCATGTTTCCCGAGGGGCCGCGCAGGTCGCGGGCTTTGAGCGTGTGGGCGGCCGTCGCCAGCTGTGGCCTCGTCGTCGGGTTCGTGGTCTCCGGGATCATCACCGAACTGCTCGGCTGGCGGTGGATCTTCCTGGTGTCCGTGCCGTTCATCCTGGTCGTGCTCGCTGCGGTGATCTTCCTCGTGCCGAGCGAACGGCCTGCCGAGCCAGCACCGCTGGACCTTCCCGGTTCGCTCTTGCTGATCGCGGCTCCGCTGCTGTTCACCCTCGGCGTCGTCGAGGCAGGAGAGGCGGACGGCACGCTGCCCTGGCTGCCGCCGGTGGCGCTGGTCGGCGCGGTGGTAACCGGGGCCCTGTTCGTCGCGGTGGAGCGCCGTTCGCGGAAGCCGCTCGTGCCGCTGCGGTTCTTCCGCAATCGGCCGCGCGTCCTGGCCAACCTCGCCACCGCGCTGCTGAGTGCGGCACTGTCCACCTCGTTCCTGCTGTTCACCTACTACCTGCAGGACCGGTTGGGCGCCGGTCCGCTCCAGGCCGGTCTGACGATGCTGCCCCTGGCCGTATCCCTGATCGTGGCCTCGGTGCTGGTTCCCCGGCTGCTCGGACGGTGGGGCGCCCGGGCCTGTGTCCTGGCCGGCATCGGCTTCACCCTGCTGGCGATGGCAGCCATCGCTCTGGTCTCCTCCCTCGGGGCCACCGGCCTGGCGATGGTTCCGGCCATGATGCTCATCGCTGCCGGGATGGGGTTCGGGCTCGTCGGGCTGCAGTACGTCGCGGTGACCGGGGTGACCGAAGACGACGCCGGCATCGCCTCCGGCGTCCAGCGAGCCGCCGACCAGCTGGGAGGTTCCACCGGCATCACCATCTACGTCGGCATCGGGTTCGCTCCCGCCCTGGACGGTACCGACCCGTTCCTCGTCAGCAGCCTCCTGGCCGTCGCCGGGCTCGCCGCGGCAGGGCTGGTCGCCTGGCGGATCTGCCTGCCCGCCACGGTGACGGAGGAAACGCTCGGGTGATCGCCGGACGGTGCTGCGCCCATTGAGCCGCTTCCCGAGGTCTCGTGCGTCAGCGCTCCACCTGTCCCCGCACGCGGCGGGAGGGAGCGAAGCCGTACAGGTCGAGGATGCCCGGCGGGTCGGCTAGCCCGGGTCCACCCTGTTCGATCCAGGTGGTGATGTCTGCGGTGGCGTCGGGGTCGTTGACCAGGCCGAGCCACACGGGCCGGCCGCCTTCCGCGCGACCGGCGGGCGAGGGCTGCACGACGACGACGTTGGCGTGCTCGCAGGCGTCCAGGCAGTCGGTGACCCGGACGGTCGCGGTGCCGTCGAGCGCTTGGCGAAGGCCGCGCAGCTGGGCCGCGTGGTCGAAGCCGGGGATCTTCGATGTGCCGCAGCAGCACCCCCGGCATACGGTGACCGTGCACCGGGCCGCCCCGGCGGACGTGGGGGAGGGGGTGGCGGCACTGCGGCGGGAGCGCTTGCTCACGCGGTGTCCTTTCCGGGGCCGGTCCAGGCGGCCTCGCGCAGCAGGCGCAGGCCGTTCAGGCCGACGATGACGGTGGAGCCCTCGTGCCCGGCGACGCCGAGCGGCAGCGGCAGCGTACCGATCAGGTCCCAGGCGACCAGCACGGCGATGAACGCCCCGGCGATGGCCAGGTTCTGGAGCACCAGGCGGCGGGCCGTGCGGGACAGGCGTACGACGGTGGGGATGGTGGCGAGTTCGTCGCGCACCACGACGGCGTCGGCGGTCTCCAGGGCGAGGTCGGAGCCGGCCTTGCCCATGGCGATGCCGGTGTGTGCGGCGGCCAGGGCCGGGGCGTCGTTCACACCGTCGCCGACGACCAGAACCCTCCGGCCCTCCTGCTCCCAGGCGCGGACGGCGGCCACCTTGTCCTCCGGTAGCAGCCCGGCGCGGACGTCGGTGATGCCGACCTCGGCGGCCAGCTGCCGCGCGGCGCGTTCGTTGTCGCCGGTCAGCAGGGTCGGAGCGCGGCCGGTCAGGGCGGTGAGCGCGGCGATGGTGGCGGCGGCATCCGGGCGCAACCGGTCGGCGATACCCAGCGCCCCGGCCGGTTCCCCGTCGATCAGGACCACCACGGCGGTACGCCCGGCGTCCTCCAGCCCTTGGACGACGGCATGCGCCCGGCCGCCTCCGGCGGGCAGGAGCCGGTCCGGGGAGCCGACCTGGACGGTGCGGCTCTCGACGGTGGCCGTGACGCCCTGGCCCGGCACGGAGGTGAAGCCGTCGGCGTCCGCGAGGGTCAGCCGGCGTTCGCGGGCGGCGTCGACGACGGCGCGGGCCAGCGGGTGTTCGCTGGGGTGCTCGGCGGCCGCCGCGAAGGCCAGCAGCTCGTCCTCACTCAGGCCGCTGCCGGTCAGCGGGCGGATGTCGGTGACGCGGGGCGTGCCTTCGGTGAGGGTGCCGGTCTTGTCCAGGGCGACGGTGTCGATCTGGCCGAGGCGTTCCATGGCGACGGCGGACTTCGCGAGCACGCCGTGCCGGCCGGCGTTGGCGATGGCCGACAGCAGTGGCGGCATCGTGGACAGCACCACCGCGCACGGCGACGCCACGATCATGAAGGTCATCGCGCGCAGCAGGGCCGGCTGAAGGCCGTCGCCGAGGAGCAGTGGAACGGCGAAGACCGCCAGGGTGGCGGCGACCATGCCGACCGAGTACCGCTGCTCGATCTTCTCGATGAACAGCTGGGTCGGCGCCTTGGTCTCGGAGGCTTCCTCGACCATCTTCACGATCCGGGCGATCACCGAGTCCGACGGATCCCGCTCCACCCGCACCCGCAGGGCGCCGGTGCCGTTGACCGTGCCGGCGAACACCTCGTCGCCCGTCTCCTTGGTCACCGGCAGCGGTTCGCCGGTGATGGTGGCCTGGTCCACCTCGCTCGCGCCGGCCACCACCCGGCCATCCGCGCCGGTCCGTTCACCGGGCCTCACCAGGATCAGGTCCCCGACCGCCAACTGCTCGGCGGGCACGCTCTCCTCGCCGCCGTCGGGCAGCAGCCGGGTCGCGGTGGAGGGAGTCAGGTCGAGCAGGCCGCGCACCGAGTCCGCGGTCCGGGCGGTCGCCACCGCCTCCAAGGCACCGGAGGTGGCGAAGATGACGATCAGCAGCGCGCCGTCCAGGACTTGGCCGATGGCGGCGGCGCCGAGCGCGGCGACCACCATCAGCAGATCCACGTCCAGGGTCTTGTCCTTGAGGGCCTTCAGGCCCTCCCAGCCCGGCTCCCAACCGCCGGTGACGTAGACGGCGGCATACAGCGGGCCCCACAGCCACACCGGGGCGCCGAGCAGATGGAGCGGCAGCGCGGCCAGGAACAGCACCAGGGCAGCCAGCGCCCAGCGGGCTTCGGGCAGCGCCAGGAGCCGGGTGCGCCGCCGTGGAGGGGACCCGGCGGATCGGTGCCCCGGCGCAGCGGGAGCGGTCAGCGTGGAAGTCATCAGACGGGTGCCTTCGATGGGGACGGGGGTTCCGACCCCTCCACCGTACAGGAACATCTGAACAGCTATTCATGCGTTCATTCCCGTACGATGGCCGTATGGGCCATGGACAGAAACCCCTCGCGAGCGACTACGCCACCCCGCGCACCCGGCTGACGCCGGAGAACGCGCCGAAGGTCGCCGAGACTCTCCAGGCCCTGGCGACGCCCTCCCGGCTGCTGATCCTGGCCCGGCTGCGCGAAGGCCCCTGCGCGGCCACGGAGCTCGCCGACGCCGTCGGCATGGAACAGTCCGCCTGTTCGCACCAGTTGCGGGTGCTGCGCAACCTCGGACTGGTCACCGGCACCCGCCGGGGCCGCTCCGTCGTCTACGCCCTGCACGACAATCACGTCGCCGGACTGCTCGACCAGGCCCTGTATCACATCGAGCACCTGCACCTGGGCCTCCCCGACGAGCCCGGTCAAGAGCCCGTACCGGTCGCGACCCCCTGACGCCCCACTGTGCGGGCAGCCTTGGTGGATGCGTGTCTTCTGAGACTCGGTGGCGGGGAACGCCTCGGCGGCATGTACGACAAGCGGCGAAGCACTGCTCCCTTGTCCGCAGGGCACTGCTCCCGTCCCCGGAGGCTCAGTCCCGCGGTGGCGGGGCCGTGCTCTCCCGGACCACGAGATGGGTGGCGATCTCGAGGCCGATCTGAGGGATCTTCTCGCCGCGGCCGAGGGTCAGGGCCAACTCCGTCGCGGCCGCGGCCATTTCGGTCAGCGGCTGGTGCACGGTCGTCAGTGGCGGGTCCACCCAGGCCGTGACCGGTACGTCGTCGTAGCCGACCACGCTCAGGTCCTCCGGGATGCGCAGGCCGGCCTCGCGTGCCGCCTGGTAGACGCCGAGCGCCTGCAAGTCGTTCGCGGTGAAGATCGCGGTCGGCCGGTCGGGGCGGGCCAGCAGCTCGCCCGCCGCGGCGTACCCGTCCTCGCGGGTGAGCTGCATGCGGACGATCAGCTCCGGGTCCACCGCAAGCCCGGCCGTGTCCAGCGCCGAGCGGTAACCGGCCATCCGCGCCAGGCAGAACGCGTGATCGGGGCCGCTGATCATGGCGATGCGCCGGTGGCCGAGGCCGATCAGGTGGCGTGCCGCGGACTGTCCACCCCTGAAGTGCGTGGCGGCGACGTACGGAACACCGTCGGGGACGTCGTCGATCGGGTCGAAGACGACGTACGGGATGCTGTTCGCCGCGAGGCGGTCGCGCTCCGCCTCGGAGAGCCAGGACACCGACAGGACGCACTGCGGGCGACGCCCCGCGGTCTCGTCCATCCCGGCCTTCGAGTCGTGCAGGCCGAGCTTGGAGACCATCACGCCGATCCGGTTCCTGCGGGCCACCTCTTCCACGCCGCGCAGGATCTCCACGCCCCACATGCTCTCCAGCTCGCGGAAGACCAGCTCCACGATCTTCTGGCGGCGGCTTCCGGAGGGCTTGCGGTACCCGTACTTGTTGATCAGTTTCTCGACCCGGGCCCGGGTTTCGTCGGACACCCCCGAGCGGCCGTTGAGCACCTTGGACACGGTGGGGACCGATACGCCGGCCGACTCCGCGATGTACGCGATGGTCACCGACGGGAGCCCGCCGCCCGACGCGGGCTCCTTGCTGTCCTTCGGCGCATCCTCGCTCTTGTCCGCCACGGCTGCCTTTCCTCGTTCCTGAATCCGGACTTCCGCCCGCCCCCGTGTGCGCCCGCCCGTAGGGCGCCATTCTGGCACCGGAGCCGGAGCGGGCTCACCCGGTCCCGGGCCGCGCCCGTGCGGGAACGGCGGTGAGGCGCTCACCCCTCCTCGCGACGGTGACGCTCCGCCCGTTCCGGGCCGCGGTGAGCGGTGTCCCCGCCGCCGCGGACGGCCCACGCCCGCCCGGCGGATGTCATCGCTTCTCTGCAGGGGCCTCCGGTTCGGCGGCGAGGACGCGGACGTCCCACGCGCGGAGGTTCACGGCGGTGCCGGCCGGGAGCGCGCCGCCGTCGAGGGCGTCGGCCATCTGCACGGGTGCCGTGACGGTCGCAGGTTCCCAGCTCCAGTTGTGGACCACGTGGACGCGGCGGCCGTCGGGGGAGGTGCCGGTCGAGACCGTGACCGAGCCGGGCAGGTCCCGCCAGCCGCTGCGCGGGGTGGGTGCGAGCCATGCGGCGAGCGCGCGGGCGAGATCGCGGCCGGGCACGGTGCCGACGCAGGTGACGCGGCCCGCGCCGTGGCGGCGGGTGGTGACGGCGGGCCAGCGCCCGAAGTGCGGGTGGTCGTATTCGGCCAGGACGTCGGCGTCCTCGACGGCCAGGCCTTCCACCCAGCGGGTGGCCACCGCGTCGGTGCCCAGCCCGAGCGGGCTGCCGGGCGGGGTGCGCAGCGGCAGGTCGGCGTGCAGGTTGCTGAACTCGTCGTAACGCACGCCCGCGGCCTTCACAAGCCGCGCGGGCGTCACCTCGTGGCGTGCCCGCGCCTCGTGGTCGCCGTAGCCGGTACGCGGCCCGAGCACGAGATGGCCACCCGCTTCGGCGTACGCGGCGAGCCAGTCGAGCATCCCGTCGTCCGCCACGTACAGTCCCGGCGCGATGAGGACGGGGTGCCGTTCGGCGGCCGACTCCGGTGCGAACCCCGGGCGTTCGCCGCGCGGATCGTGCAACTGGCGGGCGTGCAGGATCCGCACCTGCCGCCCCGCCTCGAACGCGCCCCGGTAGAACGGCTCGAAGATGCCCTCGTAGGCGTACGAGTCCGGGCCGCCGTCGGGGCCGGCGAGCGGCGGGTGCTCGCGCATCAGCCACTTGCTCGGCGCCGAGTAGACCATCGCGATGTCCGCGTCCGGTACGATCCCGGCGACCAGGTTCCCGGCCCGTTCGAACTCGGCTCCCAGTCGGGCGAGTTCGCGGTAGGCGCGCCCCGGTCGTCCGCTGTGCGGGAGAATTCCGCCCCAGTAGGTCTCGGTGCCGAAGTGCAGCGTGTGCCAGTGCCAGTGCTCGATCATGCGGGCCCCGCGCGCGACCAGCGCCCACGCGGCCTGCCGCCACTGCCCGTCGAAGGCGGGACGGTTGTCCGAACTACCGCCGATGGCCTGGGCGTTGGTCTCGGTGATCAGGAACGGTTCCTGGCGCGAGGAGTAGATCCGGTCGGCGCTGTGGTGCAGTGCCCACACCCCGTACGCCATCCACTGCTGCGGCAGTTTCTCGCCCGGCGGCTCGGGCAGGGTGAGGCTGTCCTGCATGTCGTAGTACGGGTTGCCCGCGGTGACGTCCAGGGCGTCGGTCATCGCGTCGTCCTCGAGCCCGGGGGAGCCGTAGGCGAGGCAGGTGGTGACGAACTGCCCGGCCCTCGCGTACTCGCGTACGACGCCGGCCTGCCAGGCGATGAACTCGGTGGTCCGGCGCGCCTGGAACGCCTGCCAGGCGAGGTCGTACTGCGGCTGGGCGTTGCCCTCGGGCGTCCACAGGTCGGCCCAGGTGGACAGCCGGTGCGACCAGTACACCAGGCCCCACTCGCGGTTGAGGGTCTCCACATCGCCGTACCGCTGCCGCAGGTCGTCCACGAACCGCTGGAAGACACCGTGGTTGTGCGGCAGTCGCGGGCCCGGTTCGTTGTCGACCTGGAAGCCGATGACGGCGGGGTGGGCGGCGTAGCGGGCGGCGATGGCGCGGATGACCCGCTCCGCGTGGAAGCGGAAGGCCGGGTGCGTGAAGTCGACCTCCTGCCGGGCACCCCACGCGGCGCGGTGCCCGGTGGCGTCCTCGGCGGCGATCTCGGGGTACTGCCGGGCCAGCCACGGCGGCACCGCATAGGTGGGAGTTCCGAGGACGACGGAGATGCCGCGCTCGTGAGCGCCGTCCAGGACGGGTTGCAGCCAGTCGAGCTCGAAGCGGCCGTTCTCGGGCTCCCAGGTGGACCAGACCGACTCGCCGACGCGGATGACGGTGAACTTGGCCTCGGCCATGAGATCGAGGTCGGTCTTCAGGCGCTCGTACGGCTGGTACTCGTGGTAGTAGGCGGCGCCGAACAGGACGCGCGGGGGCAGTGTGGTCATGGAGGTCCTCATGAAACGGCAGTCCTCATGAAGGGGCCCCGGCTGCCGGGAGCGGGACGTCGGACCGGGCAGCCGGGACGATGGGGGTGGGCTCAGACGGCCGAACCGGTCACTGTGGAACCGGACTTGACCACCTGGTAGGTGATCTTGGTGCCGCTGTAGAAGTGGAACGTCAGCGTCACCGGTGCGTTGTCGCGCAGCGAGGTGAGGAACTTCTCGGTGAGGGTGATGGTGTCGCCCGCGTAGTCGGGGGTGAAGGAGATGTTGAACTCCTGGAACGCCGTCCAGTCGGTGGGCCCGGCGTTGGTGCCGTCGGCGTACTTGGCCTCCATGGTGGCGAGGTGGTCCCCGTGGAACCGGGTGGGAACGGCGAGCGCGGAGGTGGTGCCCGACGCGCCGGTCTGCTGCGGGGCGTCGTACGTCGCCACGTGGAGCTTCCAGGGCAGGCCCCGCGAGAACCTGGCCTGGAGCGTGGCGTTGTCACCGTACGAGCGGTCTCCGGCCAGGCGGGTCAGCGTGGCGGCCTTCAGGGTGAGCCTGTCACCCGAGACCGTGTAGTCCGAGTCCGCGACCAGCTTCCGGTCACCGTGCCAAAGGCCCCGGAACGACAGGCCGTTGCGGTTCAGCGTGAGCGACTGGTCCGTGATCCGACCGGACTTGGGGACGAAGAGGCGGTCGAAGGACGTCGAGCCCGAGCGGGTGGTCCAGCTCGCCCTGATCAGGTCGAAGAGCTCCTGGTCCCGCCACTGGAAGGTCTGGCGGTTCAGATAGGCGAAGGGATCCCACAGGGCGGTGGTCACTCCGGCCTGGCGTGCCGCATGGCCGAAGTGCTCGAAGTACTTGAGGGCCTCGCCCCGCTCGACGCGGGAGGGGTGGTGGTGGTCCGGCCAGCTGAGCAGCCCGTACTCACCGAGGTAGACCGGGATGCCGCGCGCTACGAAGGTGTCGCGCATGCGCTGGAAGGCACCGTCGAGGTCCTTCCGGGCCGCCTCGTCGTAGTGGGTGCCGCCCGCGATGTTCACGCTGAACGGGAACCAGCTGTAGTAGTGCACGGTGGCGACCAGGTTGGGGTCGTTCAGGGACTTGATCGTGTTGTACAGCGTGTCCATGAGCGCCTGGTCAGGCGTGCAGTAGATCGTGGGCAGCACGAGCAGGCGGTTGCCGTTCTTTCCGCCCGAGCCGCGGACGATCTTGTGGAACGACGCGTTCAGCTCGTTCAGGAGCGTGGCCTTCTGCTGGGCCGTGGCGTTCTCGAACTCGGGCTCGTTGATGCTCTCGAAGAGCAGGGTGCGCGGCTTGTCCTTGAACGTCGACGAGATCTGCGTCCACAGGGAGTTGAAGCGGGCCATCACGTTGTCGTGGTCGGTGGGCATCTGGTCGACCCACTGCCACGAGTCGTGGTGCACGTTGAGCACCACGTAGAGCCCCTCGGCCAGCGCGAAGTCGGTGATCTCCTCCACCCGGTCCATGAACGCGGCGTCGACGGCGTACGGGGCGGTGGCGGACTGGTGGTCGGTCCAGGTGACGGGGATACGGACGCTGCGGAAGCCCTCCGAGCGGATCTTCGCCAGGTGCGCTCTGGTGGTGAGCGGGTTGCCCCAGGAGGTCTCGTCCGGGATGGCGTCCAGGGTGTTGCCGAGGTTCCAGCTGGGCTGCATCTCGGCGACGGCGTGCTTGGCGTTCGCGGGCACGCGCGGCACCTGCGGCGCGGCTTCGGCGGCCGGAGCGGTGAGCCCGGCGCCGAGCAGCAGGCCGGCGGTGGCGAACAGGGCGAGCAGCATGTTCGCCATGCGTCTCGGGAGTCGCCTCGCGGCTTGGTACGAGTGGGTCATGTCCCTCGGTCCCTTTCGGTTTCGGGATGGCTGTGGGGGTGCCCCGCCTGCGGGACGCGCGTACAGGCGGAAATCCAGGGGGGAACGGCGCGCTCAGGTCGTCGGATCGCTCAGGTCGTCGGCCTCGCCCGGACGGTCGGTTCATACGCGAACCAGTCGGCGTGGACCGTGCCTCGGGCCGCGTACAGGCCGATGACGCGGCCCGTGAACCCGCCGGCCACCTCGGTCGACAGATAGCGGCCGTCAAGCATGGCGAGTACGGCGAAGGTGCCGTCCGGCTGCTCCACGCCGAGGGTGATGACGTCCGGCCCGGTGCGCGCGTCGTGCGGACGGGGCGGCGGCGTGATCCTCACGGACAGGACGGCCGGGCCTGCGGGCACCGGCAGCGTGGCCACGGTGGCGCGGACCGAGCCGACGCGTGAGATGACCTGTACCTGGGTGCCATCCGTTTCGATGGCGTAGTGGTGCTGCTCGTCCAGGCGTACGGCGAGACCGCCGGCTCCCTGGGTCGCATCGATCAACGCGTCGGCCCGGCAGGCGAGGTGCTGTTGGCGGCGGCCGATGAAGACGGCGTCCGGCTCGTCGAGGGACGTACCGCGGGCCCGCAGGGTCATCCGGCCCGGGCGCTCCTCGGTCGTGCAGTGCTCGGGGGACCGGTCGCGCAGGGAGATCCAGGACGGGTGGAACTCGGGGAGATCGAAGTCGTCGCGGAAGGTTGCGTCGGCGGCGATGCCGGTGTCGGAGGGGGAGACGATCTCGCCGACCACGGGCCAGCCGTCGTCGGTCCAGGTGACCGGTGCGAGGAACGTCTCGCGGCCCATCACGTGCCAGCCCGGGGTGCCGCCGTGCGGCCGGACGCCGAGGAACACCATCCACCACGAGCCGTCCGCGGCCTGCACCAGATCTCCGTGACCGGTGTTCTGCACGGAGTGGTCCGTGCCGCGGTGGGTGAGGACAGGGTTGTGGGGGCAGGCCTCGAAGGGGCCGCTCGGGCCGGGCCCGCGGGCGATGGAGACGCCGTGCCCGCGCTCGGTGCCGCCCTCCGCGATGAGCAGATACCAGTACTCGCCGATGCGGTAGAGGTGCGGCGCTTCGGGGGCCTTGGCACCCGGCGCCCCGGACCACAGTCTGCGCTCCGCACCGAGCGTGCGCCCTGTGTACGGGTCGATCGCGACCTGCCCCACCCCGGCGAACGTGCACCAGCAGGTGCCGTCCTCGTCCCAGGCCAGGTCCGGGTCGATGCCCGGGACGCCGGGAAGCCACACGGGATCGGACCAGGGGCCGGCCGGGTCGGCCGTGGAGACCAGCAGGTTGCCGCCGCCCTCGGAGCAGTTGGTGACGATCAGCCAGAAGCGGCCGTCGTGGTGGCGCAGCGTCGGTGCGTAGATCCCCCCGGAGGACGGCATGTCGGCGGGCAGACGCAGTTGTTCCGGCCGGTCGAGGACGTTGCCGATCTGCGTCCAGTGCAGCAGGTCACGGCTGTGGAAGAGCGGGATGCCGGGGAAGTACTCGAAGCTGGAGCAGACAAGGTAGTAGTCGTCGCCCACGCGGCAGACGCTGGGATCGGGGTGGAAACCCGGAACGACGGGCTGATCGGACACCATGAGGCCCTTCATCGATGGTTCGGGGTACGGACGGGGCTGCCGGTCAGCCCTGACGGCGCCGGTGAGGACACCCGTGCGGAAGTGCTTCCGGAGGAACGGGTAGACGATCAGCAGCGGCCCCGGCGTCAGGACGACGACGGCCATCTGCAACGACTGTCGAAGCGCTTCACCTAGAGGTGGAAGTTAACGAGGTGTTTCGTTCGAAACAAGGGGTGAAACACCATGAAACTTTCTCCAGTTCGGAGCATTGACACCCTGTGACGGCCGGTGGCAGCGTCGATGTGCTTCCCCAAACGCTCGGCTTCTGCCGCATATTGAGGTTGCCGCCTCGCGAGTTCAGCTCTCCAGCCGGAGACCGGCCGGACACCGCTCCGCAACCCCGCTCCGCCACTGTCGAAGCGCATCGACGATGCGATCCCACGGCTCACGCTCGACGAACGGCTCGCGATGCTGCATCCCACAGGCCTTCCCCCCACCGGCCGCCGGAGATCAGCACGGTCGCCGATCCGGGAGGAGGGCTGAGGGCCCCGCCTGGACGCTGGCCGCGAACCAGCTCCTGACCCCTGCGGGGCGTCCCGGCGAGTGAGACGGCCCGGTCCTGTGCGGTGACGGTCACCCGCTGCGTCGGCAGCAGCCGGTGACCGTCCCGGTGTCGGGGACCTCAGCAGCGGGGGACGTGGAGGCGACAAGTCCCAGTCGGCCGGGGCATGGGAAGGCACTCGCCGGGCGTGCCCCGTGCTAGCGTTGGCTGTTTGCTGTGTCGCTGTGTCGGTGCTCCGTTTCGGTGTCCCCGACCGGTGGCCGCGTCCCCGCCGCGCCTTCCTCGGTACGGTTCCTTCGGAGGAAGGCTTTTCTGTGAGCGAAGCAGTACGTGGCGATGCCCTGCGGCAGGACAGCGCGTCCGAGGTGTCGGGCGCCGCTTCGGCGCTGCCCACGGTGGCGTCCTTCGCCCGGCTGGGGCTGCCGGCCGAGGTTCTGCGGGCACTCGACGAGCGCGGTGTGACCGTGCCCTTTCCCATCCAGGCGGCGGCGCTGCCGCCCGCGCTCGCCGGGCGGGACGTCCTGGGCCGGGGCCGCACAGGATCCGGCAAGACGCTCGCCTTCGGCCTGGGGATGCTCGCCCGGACGGCCGGGCGGCGCGCGCAGCCCAAAGAGCCGCTGGCGCTCGTTCTCGTGCCCACCAGGGAGCTGGCGCAGCAGGTCGGTCAGGCGCTCACTCCGTACGCCGAGGCGCTGCGGCTGCGGCTCGCGACCGTGGTGGGTGGAGTATCCGTCGGACGGCAGACCGCCGTGCTGCGGGAGGGCGCCGAGATCGTCGTGGCCACGCCCGGGCGGCTCCACGACCTCATCGAGCGCAAGGACTGCCGGCTGGGACGAGTACGCATCGTGGTCCTTGACGAGGCCGACCAGATGTGTGACATGGGGTTCCTGCCGCAGGTCACCGAGATCCTGGACCAGGTGCGCTCCGACGGGCAGCGGATGCTGTTCTCCGCCACCCTCGACCACGACGTCGACCAGCTGGTGAAGCGCTACCTGCGCGACCCGGCCGTCCACTCCGTGGACCCCTCGTCCAGCGCGGTCTCCGAGATCGAGCACCACGTCTTCGTCGTGCACGGCCCGGACCGGTACGCCGTGACCACGGAGATCGCCGCCCGGGACGGCCGCGTCCTGCTGTTCCTGGACACCAAGCACGGCGTCGACCAGCTCACGCGGCATCTGCGGGCCAGCGGCGTGGCCGCCGCCGCCCTGCACAGCGGGAAGTCCCAGCCGCAGCGCACCCGGACGCTGGCCCAGTTCAGGAACGGGCAGGTCACCTCGCTGGTGGCGACGAACGTCGCCGCACGCGGCCTGCACGTCGACGACCTCGACCTCGTGGTCAACGTCGACCCGCCCACCGACCCGAAGGACTATCTGCACCGTGCGGGCCGCACCGCTCGGGCCGGCCGCTCCGGCACCGTCGTGACCCTCGTCCTGTCGGGACAGCGCCGCGAGACGAGCCAGGTCATGGCGGACGCAGACGTCGCTCCCAAGGTCACCAAGGTGCGGTCCGGCGAGGCGGAGCTGAGCCGGATCACCGGCGCCAAGGCCCCTTCCGGAGAGCCTCTCGACGGCAGGTCGGCCGCATCGCGCCCCAAGAACCACAACGTCCCGTTCCGCGGCCTGGGCAGCGCAAAGGACGCGACGAGCGGCTCCGGTGGCAGGACGTCCCGCAAGACCAGCGAGGCCCGCAAGCTCGCGGAGGCCCGCAAGGCGGCCCGGGTGCGGCGCGGCGGCTGAGCCCGGCTTCCCGGACTCAGGGAGTCCGGGACGAGGCGAGGTGGTCTCCTGCGGGACGGGGCGCGGGCGTGGAAGCCGCGCCCCGGCTTCTCTCAGGGCATCCGGACGACGACCTTGCCGGCCTTCGCGTGCCCTGCCTCGACGTACTCCAGCGCTTCCCGGGTCGAGTCGAACGGGAAGACGGTGTCGACGACGGGGCGGATCTTGCCGGCGTCGATGAGCCGGGTGAGCTCCCGCAGCTGGTCCCCGCCGGCCTTCATGAACAGGAACGAGTACGTCACCCGGCGGCGTCGGGCGCGCCGGCGGATCCTGAAGCTCAGCGCGCTCATCGCCAGCCGGATGACCGGATTCGCCCCCAGTTCCCTGCCGAAAGCGGCGTCCGGGGGACCCGCGACACTGATGACGTGCCCGCCGGGCCTGAGCACGTCCAGGGACTTGTCGAGCGTCTCGCCGCCGAGCGAGTCCAGGACGACGTCGTAGTCGTGCAGGACCGTCTCGAACGCCTGCTTCCTGTAGTCGACGACGACGTCCGCGCCCAGGCTCTTGACCAGGTCGACGTTGGCCGTGCTCGTGGTCGTGGCCACGTGCGCCCCCAGGTGCTTGGCCAGCTGGATGGCGAGGGTGCCCGGTCCGCCGGAGCCAGCGTGGATGAGGACCTTCTGGCCCGGCTGGATGTGGGCCCGCTCGACCAGCACCTGCCACGAGGTCAGGGCGACCAGAGGGAGTGACGCGGCCTCCTCGATGGTCAGCGCGGCAGGTTTGATCGCCACGTCGTCCTGGTGCACCGCGATGAGTTCGGCGAACGCGCCGATACGGTCCTTGTCCGGCCGGGCGCTCGAGCGCGTCGACCTCCACGGCTTCTCGATGGGCGGCATGATCGCCCAGGTGATAGCGCAGGACGAACCTCGACTCGTCCGCAAACTCGTCCTCACGGGCACCGGCCCCGCCGGCGGCGAGGGCATCAAGAACGTGACCTGGCTGTCCCACCTCGACACCGTCCGGGGAGTGCTCACCCTTCAGGGCCCCCAGCAGTTCTTCACCCGCACCGCCAGCGGGCGTCGAGCCGGCAAGGCGTTCCTGGCGAGGCTGAAGGAGCGCACGGCCGACCGGGACAAGGCGATCTCCCCCGTTTCGTACAGCAACCAGCTCAAGGCCATTCACCGTTGGGGCTGGAGCGGCCTCACGATCTGACCGTCATCCGCCGGCCTGTGCTCGTCGTCAACGGGGACAGCAACAGGATGGTGCCGACGCGGAACTCGGTCGACCTGGCCCGGCGGGTGCCGAACGCTGAGTCGGTGATCTATCCCGACGCCGGCCACGGCGGCATCTTCCAGTTCCACGAGCAGTTCGTGGAGACGGCTCTCGCGTTCCTGGGGCGGCCGTAGGCGCGGCGGTCGCGCCTCGCGCCCGACTCCCTGGTACGCGGCGCGGCGCAAGCGGGCAGTCACCCGGATGCGCGTTCACCGCACCTCAGCGGATGAAGGTCAGGGCGTTCTCGATGCCCTGCTCGAGGACCTCATCGGAGAACTTCGGATCCGAGAGGGCGCGGGACAGTTGCATCGTCCCGACGATCATGGTGTAGAGCCCGAGGGCCTTACCGTATGCGGACCGCGGATCCTCAGGGGCCAGACGGGCGGCCATCTCGTCCAGGATGGCCCGCGCGCCGTCGGTGTAGGCCTGCTTGGTCGCGCCCTCACAGCGGCCGACCTCGTCGAGCAGGGCGGCGGAGGGGCATCCGAGGCCGGGGTGGTCCCGGTGGGCGGGCGACAGATACTCGCGAACGAAGTCCTCGAGTCCCTCGCGGCCTGGCCGCAGCGTGCCGTACCGCTCGATCTGGGTGCGCAGTTCCTGCGCGATGACGTGCGAGACGAGGTCGTCCTTGGACGTGAAGTGGGCGTAGAAGGCGCCGTTGGTGAGCCCCGCGTCCGACATCAGCGTGGAGATGCCGGAGCCGTCTATCCCGTCCTGCTTGAACCGCCGGCCGGCCCTCTCGATGATCCGTTGCCGCGTCACCTGCTTGTGCTCCTTGGTGTAGCGCGCCACCAGGGTTCCTCCGTTCGCTCCGCGGGGCCATCGCCCGGCGTCCCATCCTAGTCCATGGTCTGACGCACGTAATATCACGGTCGGCAGTGGACCTGCTGGGTCTCACGACTGGACGGACCTATGCTGGCCTCATGAGGCGGACATCCTTTGCGCAGTGGCCCTGCTCGATCGCGCGGACCATGGATCTGCTCGGGGACTGGTGGACGCCGCTGGTGCTGCGCGAGGCGTTCTACGGGATCCGGCGGTTCGACGCCTTCCAGGAGTCGCTGGGCATCGCCCGCAACACGCTGACGGACCGCCTGCGGCGGTTGGTGGAAGAGGGCCTGCTCGAGAAACGGCCGTACCAGACCGAGCCGGTCCGGTATGACTACGTGCTCACCGAGAAAGGGCGCGACTTCTACGGCGTGCTGCTGGTGATGAACCGGTGGGGAGACCGCTGGCTGTCCGGCGAGGCGGGCCCGCCGGTGACCATGCATCACGACGTGTGCGGGCACGAGAGCCACGCCGAGGTGGTGTGCGCCGCGTGCGGCGAGCCGATGACCGCCGAGAACACCCGCCCCAGGATGGGTCCCGGCTACCCGCCTCACCTGGCCGAGCGGCCGGACGTGCGCGAGCGTTTCGCGAGCTGACTCAGGCCCTGCGGTACCCGGGCCCGCCCTTGACAAGTGAGTCTATCTACGCAACTTTACTGGTCACGTACTGATGTTGAGGTTCTCAATGGCCAGGGAGGCTGCTCGATCATGGAGTGGACGGGCGTGCGCTACGCCGACAAACCGACGGCCGAGGTCCACACCTGGATCGCCGCCCCGCCGACGGGGGTGTGGAAGCTGGTGTCCGACATTCAGCTGATGCCGAGCCTGAGCTCCGAACTGCAGTCGGTGGAGTGGCTGGACGGCCGGAGCGGCCCTGCACCCGGCGCCCGGTTCATCGGCCGCAGCAAGCACGCGGCGCTGGGGGAGTGGGCCACCACGTCCCACATCGTCGAGTACGAGCCGCCGCGGGTGCTGGCCTGGGCCGTCGAGGACCCGCAACACCCCTCGGCCGTCTGGCGGTTCACCCTGGAGCCGCAGGACGGCGGCACGCTGCTGCGGGAGTGGATGCAGCTGGGGCCGGCCCGCTCGGGTCTCTCCTTCGCCATCGATCGCATGCCGGAGAAGGAGCAGAAGATCGTCTTCGTCCGCATGCGGGAGTTCGAGGCCGGCATGGCCGCCACTCTCGAAGCCATCAAGAAGCTGGCCGAGAACCCCCGGACCCCGGATGAGGCGAGCCGCTGATGCGTACGTCCACCACGATCGAAGCCTCCGGTGGCGACTGGCGGGAGATCGTCGACTACGTCACCGAGGCGGAGAAACTCGGTCTGGACATCTGCTGGGTCGCGGAGGCCTGGGGCTCCGAGGCGCCCTCCCCCCTGGGCTACCTCGCCGCGAAGACCGAGCGCATGCTGCTCGGCTCCGGAATCATCCAGCTCGGCACCCGCACACCGATGGCCATCGCCCGCGCCGCGATCACGCTGTCACAGATCTCCCGAGGGCGCTTCCTCCTGGGACTCGGCCCCTCGGGACCGCAGGTGATCGAGGGGCTGCACGGCGTGCCCTTCACCCGGCCGCTGGCACGTATGCGGGAAACCGTCGAGATCGTGCGCCGGGCCGCCGCGGGGGAGAAGGTCTCCTATTCCGGACGGGAGTTCCAGCTTCCGCTGCCCGGCGGAGAGGCGAAGCCCATGCGTCTGTCGATGCGCGCCGAGTACGAGATCCCCGTCTACCTGGCGACCCTCTCGCCGAAGATGCTGCGCTTGACCGGTGAGATCGCCGACGGCTGGCTCGGCACCAGCTTCGTGCCCGAGGGTGCCGGAGAGGCGTACTTCGGCCACTTGGACCAGGGCCTGGCCGCTGCCGGTCGCACCCGCTCCGACCTCGACATCTGCCAGGGCGCCGAGGTCGCTTTCGCCGATGACGAGGACGCGCTGCGCACGATGGTGGCCGCACGCAAGAAGGAACTCGCCTTCAGCCTCGGCGGCATGGGCTCCGCGACCACGAACTTCTACAACAACGCCTACAGCCGCCAGGGATGGGCGGAGGTCGCCGCCGAAGTGCGGACGCGCTGGCAGGCCGGGGACCGGGACGGCGCGGCCGACCTGGTCACCGACGAGATGGTGCTCGCAACCACGCTGATCGGAACTGAGGCCATGGTGCGCGAGCGGTTGCGCGTGTGGCGCGACACCGGCGTCGACACCGTCCGCTTCTACCCGGCCGGTGAGACCCTGGACGCCCGCCTCACCACGCTCGGCCGGGCCATCGATCTGGTCCGCGAGATCGAGGACGAGGCGGCGCGGTAGCGACAGGACCGGCTGGTTCCGGTCCTGTGTCACGCCGGTCCCGGTGCTGTCATCCAGCGCCACTGGGTGAACTGCTCCAGGCTGGCCGTGCCGCCGATGCGGGAGCCGTTGCCGGAGCTGCCCATGCCTCCGAAGGGGGCGTTCGCGGCGTCCTTGGCGGACACGTCGTTGATGTGGACCATGCCGGTGCGCAGCTGCTCGGCGACAGCCGTCGCCCTGGGCACGGAGCCGGAGTGCACGGCCGCCGTCAGACCGTACGCGGTGTCGTTGGCGATCTCGACGGCCTCCGCCTCACCGCGGAAGGGAATGACCGGGGCGACGGGACCGAAGATCTCCTCGGTGAACACGGGCATGGCCCGGTCGACGTGGTCCAGCACGGTGGGCGGGTAGAAGAGCCCGTCGCGTCGGCCGCCCGTGAGCACCCGCGCCCCGGCGGCCACGCTCTCGTCGACGAGGTGCTCGATCCTGGTGGCCTGCCGTTCGCTGATGACCGGGCCGACGCTGACACCGTCCTCGCGGGGGTCGCCCATGCGCAGGGCCCGCGCATGCCCGACCAGCGCGTCGGTGTACGCCTCGACCAGGTCGGTGTGGACCAGATGGCGGCCGGCGGCGACGCACGCCTGCCCCTGGTATCCGAAGGTGCTCACCGCTCCGGCCAGGGCGGCCGCCTCCACGTCCGCGTCCTCGAGCACGACGAGCGAGTTCTTGCCGCCGAGCTCGAGGGAGACCCGCTTCAGCCCCTCACCCGCCACCCGGGCCACGGCGCGTCCTGCCTCGGTGGAGCCGGTGAACGCGACCATCGCGACATGAGGGGCCGCCGCGACCGCCTGTCCGGTCTCCGCGCCACCCGGCAGAACGTGCAGTACGCCGTCGGGCAGCCCGGCATCCTCGAAGAGCTGCGCGATCAGGACGCCCCCGGACACCGGGGTGAGCGGGTCGGGTTTCAGCAGCACGGTGTTGCCCAGTGCGAGGGCGGGCGCCAGCGCGCGCATCGCGAAGAGCAGCGGCGCGTTCCAGGGGTTGATGACACCGACGACGCCGAGCGGCACCCGCCACGCCACACTCGTCCCGCCGGCGGCCTGAGGGGCCAGGACCTCACCCCGGGGCAGGGATGTCAGTCCGACGGCGTGCGTCAGTTGGGCGAGGGCGGCGACGATCTCGTAGTCGCCCTTGGCGGGGACGCCGGCCGACTCGCGGACGATCCAGTCGCGGAATGTGTCGCCGCGTTGACGCAGGGCGGCGGACGCGCGCAGCAGGACCTCGGCCCGATCGGAAGGAGCTGCCGCGGCCCAGTCCCCGGCGGCCCGGGCTGCCCGTGCGCCGGCCCGGGCGACGTCCGCGGGGGAGGCGATGCCGATGTCGGCCAGTACGTCCCCGGTGGCCGGTTCGATCACCTGACGGGTGCCGCCCTCGGACTCGCGCCAGCCCGAGCTGTAGATCTTTCCGGCCCACTCGGCCCGGTCCGGCCACTTCTCGCCGATGACAGCCATGGGTCCCACTCTCCGTCCCCGATCGATGCCGCCGTCCTGCCATAAGGACCTGTTCGCGCACATCTGTCGCGTTTGATGTCTAGTGTCGTAAGGAACGAAGGTGCGGCGCACCTCGGGTTCAGGACGCTCCCCGGCGGGCGGCCCCAGGGCGGGAGTGAGGCGAGATGAGGTCATGATCGGATCCGCGTCCGCCCGGGACGAGGGACCGCCGAGCGGGGGGTCTCGGGAACATGTCGACGAGGCGGCCACGGCCAGGGTCGTCGTCGATGGCCGCGGTGTCGTGACCGCGTGGAACGAAGGGGCCCGGCGACTGCTCGGATACCGGGCCCCCGAAGTGGTCGGCCGGCACGCGGCCCGGCTCCTCGCGGACGCCGCTCACACGCACGTACCGGACGCGGACGCGCTGACCGGCCTGCGAAGGTGGAGTGGGACGGCGACCCTGCTGCACCGGGACGGTCACCGGCTCACCGTCGGGTTGCTGGCCCATCACCGGGCGAACGACGCGGGCGACGACTGGCTGCTGGTGTCACCGGTGGCCCGGCCGGCACCCACGCCTGAGGACGACGCCTTCGTGCGGCGCAGCTTCGCGCAGGCTCCCTACACGATGGCCCTGTACGACACCGGACTGCGGTTGCGCTGGGCGAACGCGGACATGGAACGGGTGATGGGCCTGCCCGAGGAGGAGATGCGCGGTCTGCGGGTGACGGAGATCGTCCTCGACCCGGAGAGCGAGCGGACCGAGGAGGGCATGCGCACCGCGCTGGAGACCGGCCGTCTCCAGGAGCTCGGCGCCGCGCTGCGCCTCGCCGGCCATGAGCGGGAGAGCGCCTGGTCGGTGTCCCTCGTCCCTGTGCGGGACTCCGACGGGAGACCCGAAGGTGTCCTGCTGTCGGCACACGACGTGACGGAGCAGTACCTCGCCCGGCAGCGACTGGTCCTGGTCGACGACGCCAGCCGGCGGATCGGCAGCACTCTGGACCTGCCCCGTACCGCCCAGGAACTCGCCGACGTCGCCGTCCCGCGGTTCGCGGACTTCGTCACGGTCGATCTGCTGCCGGCGATCGAAGGAGGTGAGGACCCGCCCGAGGGCGCTCCGCACGGCCCGGTGAGGTTGCGCCGGGTCGCCTCTCAGTCGGTTCTGGAAGGCTGCCCCGAAACCGTGGTGCAGCACGGGACGGTGGCGGCCTACCCGGAGGGTTCCACCGCAGCGCGGTGCCTGGCCGCGGGGCGGCCGATCATCGAGCACATCACGCCCGCCGCCCTGGAGGAGCTGGACCGGACGGCCCCGCAACGCGCCGAACGGATGCGGCAGTTCGGGTTCCACTCGGTGCTGGCGGTGCCCATGCGCGCGCGTGGTCTCACCCTGGGAGTGGCCACGTTCTCCCGCCACCGGCGGCCCAAGCGCTTCGCGCAGGACGATCTGCTGCTGGGCCAGGAGATCACTGCCCGCGCCGCCGTGTGCATCGACAACGCCCGGCGCTACACCCGCGAGCGTGACACCTCCCTCACGTTGCAGAACAGCCTGCTCCCCCAAGGCCTGCCCGAGCAGGCGGCGCTGGACGTCGCCTCCCGCTATCTGCCCGCCAGCGCCCGGGCCGGTGTGGGCGGCGACTGGTTCGACGTCATTCCGCTCTCCGGCGCCCGGGTCGCTCTGGTCGTCGGTGACGTCGTGGGCCACGGCATCCAGGCCTCGGCGACCATGGGGCGGCTGCGCACCGCCGTACGCACGCTGGCTGATGTCGACCTGCCTCCCGACGAGTTGCTGACCCACCTCGACGATCAGGTCAACCGCCTGGCCGGTGGGGCGGACACCATGGCCCAGCTCGACGGTGACATCGGCGCCACCTGTCTGTACGCCGTCTACGACCCGGTCTCCCGCCACTGCACGATCGCCCGCGCGGGCCACCCCGTGCCCGCGCTTGTGGCACCTGACGGCACCGTCGACTTCATCGACGTTCCGGCAGGGCCTCCCCTCGGCCTGGGCGGCCTGCCCTTCGAGTCGACCGAGCTGGAGCTGGCCGAGGGCAGCCTGCTCGTGCTCTACACGGACGGGCTCGTCGAGGTCCGCGGCCATGACATCGACGAAGGGATCGCCGCCATGCGCGAGGTGCTGCGGCGACCGGCCGGTGATCTGGAAGCCACCTGTGACGCCTTGCTGCGCACCTTGCTGGTGGATCGCCCTTCCGATGACGTGGCGCTCCTCGTGGCCCGCACCCGCGCCCTCGACGCCTCCCACGTGGCGACCTGGCCGGTGCCGCCGGACCCCGCAGCGGTGGCCGAGACGCGCAAGGCCGCCTGCCGGCAACTGTCCGAGTGGGGCCTGGAGGAGGCTGTGTTCGTCACCGAGCTGGTCGTCAGCGAACTGGTGACCAACGCCATCCGGTACGGCCGGCCCCCCATCGAGCTCAGGCTGATCCACGACCGCACGCTCATCTGCGAAGTCTCCGACGGCAGCACGACCGCACCCCACCTGCGCAGGGCCCGTACCTTCGACGAAGGCGGACGCGGGCTGCTTCTCGTCGCCCAGCTCACCCAGGGCTGGGGTACCCGTCAGATCACCAACGGCAAGATCATTTGGGCCGAGCAGTCACTTCCCGCCGACTGAGGCGCGACCCCTGCGTACCGTCCACCGGCCGGTCCGTCTCCGGGCGGGCGTGGCAAGATCCGCAGACATGGAGATCGAACGTGAGGATCGGCCCGTAGCCCTGGTCAGCGGGTCCACTTCCGGGATCGGGGAGGCCGTCGCGCGGCGGCTGGCGGCGGACGGTATGCGCGTCGTCGTGCACTCGCGGCGCAGTGCGGAGGCCGGGGAGGCCCTGGCAGCGGAGCTCGGCGGGGCGTACGTGCGGGCGGATCTGGCAGTGGAGGAGGAGGCCCGGGGACTGGTCGAGGCGGCTCTCGACCGGTACGGGCGGCTGGACGTGCTGGTGAACAACGCGGGCATCAGCCGGCCGATCCCGCATGCCGACCTCGCCGCGGCGACACCGGCGGACTGGCGGCACCTGCTGGAGGTCAACCTGATCGCGCCATGGGTGCTGTGCACAGCGGCCCTTCCGGCGCTGCGCCGCTCACCGGCCGGCGGCAGCATCGTGAACATCACCAGCCACGCCGGCGTCCGGCCCAAGGGCTCCTCGGTGCCCTACGCCGCGAGCAAGGCCGCGCTCAATCATGTGACCCGGCTGCTTGCGGCAGCGCTCGGGCCGGAGGTGCGGGTGAACGCGGTGGCGCCGGGGCTGGTGGACACACCGATGACGAAGGACTGGACACAGGCACACGAACTGTGGCGGGACCGTGCCCCCATGCGCCGCCCGGCCCGGCCCGACGACGTGGCCGGCCTCGTGGCATCGGTGATCGCCAGCACCTATCTCACCGGTGAGGTCGTCGTGCTCGACGGCGGGCTGAATCTGACCTGAGGGGCCGGCCCCGGGCGGGACGGGAGTCTGCGCCGGTCCCGCACCGTCGAAGGCGCCGGGGCCGTGGAGCGTGGGCGGGCCCCGGCGCTCCACGTTCCGCCCCGGGGCCGAGTGATCCGAAGTGAGAGGGGAGTGCACGTGAGTCTCCGAGGCCCCGTCCCCTAATCTCGTGCATGAGACGTCAGAGGCAGGTGCATCCACCGTGAGGAGGCGAGGGTGCTCGGTCGTGGCACGGGCGCGCGGTTGCTCGCGGGCGCCATGGTGGCGTTCTGCATGGTGCTGGTCGGCCCCAGTGCACCGACCGGTGCCCTGTTCGCCGGGGCGCAGCCCGCGGAGGCCGCCGGGGACGTCGTACCGAACCGGGTCATGACGTGGAACATCTGCAACCCCTGCGAGGTGAGCGACGTCGACCGGGCCGCGGAGATCGCCGCGTACGCGCCCCAGGTCATCGGCCTGCAAGAGGCGTGCGTGCGTGACGTGGAGCGGATCCGGGAGTACCTGGAGAACCTTCACGGGCTGGTCTACCACGTCGAGTACGGGTCGGTGCTGCGGAAGTGGGGCCGCTGCGGGGGAGCGCCGTGGAATCCGGGGGCCTTCGGTCAGGCGATCCTCTCGGCCGCACCGATGACGGACCGCGTCAACGTGGAGTATCCCGACGGCGGCTCCGAAGACCGCGGTTACATGGCCGTCACCACCACCGTGGGCGGCCGGTCCGTCCGGGTCTTCAACACGCATCTCGCCCAACGGCGTCAGGAGGCGGTCCGGGCGGACCAGACTCGCGTACTCGCCGCAGAGGTCGCCCGGCACGATCGCGCGATCCTTCTCGGCGACTTCAACGCGGTGCCGGACACCCCCGAACTCGCCGGGATATGGGCCCTGGCCACGGACGCGGACCCCCAGTGCCGTCCGTCGCCCACCGGGACCTGCCAGCCGACCACCGACTGGCAGAGCAAGTTCGACTACGTGTTCCTGCGCGGGTTCGTCCCGCTCCGGCACCGCGTGCTTCCGACCCCGTACTCGGACCACCACATGCTGCACACCGACGTGGACCCGGCCTGACCCGCGCCCGGCCTACGCCTACCCGACGTCGACCATCGGGAGGGGCTCCCTCCCCGCCGGCGACGACACCGCCCAGCCGCGTCGCCCAGCCCTGCGCCCAGCACGCCGCCCGTCCGGTCGTCTGAACGACGCCACCTGCGCAGCCTGCCCCGGCGTCTCGACCGCCCGGTCCGGCCCGGTTCCCCGGGATCGCAGGTCAGCGGCCCCGCACCCCGTGATCACAGTCCGGCGCGGGACGCGACGCCGCCCCGCGACGTGGAATCTTGCCTCGCATGGGCATACGGGGAAGGCAAGCAAGCAGGACATGCCGGCGACAGGGACGCCGGCCCGAGCAGGAGGGAGGCCGCGATGACGGGGCCGGAGCACACGGAGACCGTCCTCGGGCCGTCCGTGCCGACAGCGTCCCTCGTGCTCGCCGGGACTCTGGAAGCCATCGGCGCCGGCGCCTACGTCGTGGACGAGAAGGGCTGCTTCATCGCCGCGAACGCCCGCGCCGAGCGCCTGCTGGGCCGGTCCGCCGAAGACCTGATGGGGCATGACGCGCACGACCTGCTGCACCGCGGCCCGCAGGGGCAGCCACTGCCGAGAACCCAGTGCGCCATGCGGCAGGCCTTCCACGCCGGACGCACGGCCCAGTCCGACGAGGACTACTTCGCCCGCGCCGACGGCACCCTGCTGCGCATCTCCTGGCTGATCACGCCGTACGACGTCGGCGGGCGGCAGGCCGGGACGCTCGTCGTCTTCCACACCCCGGACCACCCGCAGGTCAGCGGCCCACAGCCGGAACCGGCGTACCAGCCGCTGTCCGAACTGCACCGGCTGGCGCTGCTGGCCGAGACCACCGCGCAGCTGACCTCCACCCTCGACGTCGACGAGGCGCTGCGCAGGCTCGTGGTCCTGGTCCTGCCCCGGCTCGCGGACTGGGCGGTCATCGACCTGATCACCGAGCGCGACGAGGTGTGGCGTACCGTCGTGGTCCACGCCGACGGCGGCACCCTCACGCACCACGAGGATCTGCAGGGGCCGATGCCGCCGATCCCGGAGGAGTCCCCGATGCCCCTGTCCAGAGCCCTGCGCGGCGTGGCCTCCAACCTGGCCGACCCGCAGACCTACCACGGGCCACCGGACTCCGGCATCGCGGTCGAGCAGCGCCGCCTGTTCGACGTCACGGGGATGAAATCCGCGGCCATCGTGCCCATCCGCAGCACCCGCGCGGTCCTGGGAGCCCTGACGCTGGGCCGCGACGGGAATCAGGCGGCCTTCACGCCCATGGACCTCCCCCTCGTCGAGGACATCGCCCGCCGGGCCGGCCTCGCCGTGGACAACGCCCGTCTCTACCAGCGCCAGCGCAAGGTCGCCGAGACCATGCAGAACCATCTGCTGCCGCAGATGCCGGGCGTCTCGGGCCTGCAGATGACCGTCCGCTACCTGCCCGCACCGGACGCCTCGCAGGTCGGCGGCGACTGGTACGACGCCTTCCCCCTGCCCGACGCGTCCACCGCCCTGGCCATCGGAGACGTCGTCGGCCATGACCTGGAGGCGGCGGCCGGCATGGCGCAGGTCCGCAACATGCTCCGCGCCTACGCCTGGTCCCAGCACGAGCCCCCCAGCCGGATCGTCGAACGGCTCGACGAGGCGATCCAGCACATCACCGACGTGGACATGGCCACGACGATCTTCGCCCGGATCGAACCGGCCGACGACGGCCACTGGCAGCTGTCCTGGACCAACGCCGGGCACCCCCCGCCGCTGCTGATCAGCCGGGACGGCCTGGCCCGCTACCTCACCGACGGTCACGGCATCCTCCTGGGCACCCAGACCGGCACCCGGCGCCCGGACGCCACCGCGCAGCTGCCGCCCGGTTCCACCCTGGTGCTGTACACGGACGGCCTCATCGAAGCTCCCCGCCGCACCCTCGACGAGGGACTGGACCTCCTGCGCCAGCACGCTGCTGCCCTCGCCCACCGCCCCCTCACCTCGTTCACCGACCAGCTCCTGCGCCGCGTCCGCCCCTCCGGAAACGACGACGACGTCGCCGTCCTGACCCTGCGCGTCCCCGGGGTCTGATCCCTCGCCGGTGCGGGCGTCGGGCTCTCCGTCCCCATCCGGGTGAGGAGGACCGCCGCCGTCCCCGTGGGCGGGTCGACGCGCTGCCCGGGCGTGAGCCATCTGTCGGGGGCCGGACCGGAACCCTGTGAAGCGATGGTGAAAACCCGATGGAGAGCGTGTCGGTGGGGCCGCTTATGCTGCACCGGAAGATCACGCGGGACCAGGGGAGGGCGCGGCATGTTCGGCAGACTGTTCGGCAGGGGTGCAGAGAGACCGGAGGGGGATCCGCACATCCTCCCGGTCCCGCGCAGGCAGAAGAACGGGATGTACACCTTGCGTGCGCTCGGGGACACGTGGGTGCTCGCCCTGATCGAGGCGGCCGACGCGGGTGACTGGGCGGCGGTCAAGACGGCGCTGGCCCCCTTCGATCTCGGCCGCGACCATCGAGTCCTGGGGGAACTCGCCGAGTTGGGCGGCGTGCAGGACTGGATCGTCCGGGCCGTCGAGGAGGACAAGGAGCACCGGGCGACGGCCCTGCTCATATCCGGGGCCCGCCACATCGCCTGGGGCTGGGAGGCGCGGACCGCCGAGCGCGCCGTGAACGTCACGCAGGAGCAGTGGCGGGTCTTCCACGAGCGGCTCGAGACCGCCGAGGAGCACCTGCTGGAGGCCGCCGAGCTGCGGCCGGACTGGGTCACGCCCTGGCGCCAACTCCTCACCTCCGGCCGCGGCATGTCACTGGGCGCCGGGATCAACGAGGCCCGCCGCGACGCCGCCCTGCGCCGCGACCCGCTGGATCCGGAGACGCACCTCGAGTGGCTGTCGCAGCTGCAGCCCCGCTGGGGCGGCGAGCCGGGGCAGGCCCTGGCGTTCGCCCAGGGCGCGTTCGCCCGCGCCCCGCACGGGCACCGTCTCGGCTGCCTGATCGCCATGGCGTACATCGAGGAGTGGGTCGAGTCGGACCGCGGGGACTACCTCGTGACCGAGGAGATCCAGGCGCAGTTGCGGGAGGCGGCCGACCACAGCATCCTCCACCCCGCCTACGTGTGGCGCCCGGGCTGGCAGCAGGACTTCAACATGTTCGCCATGGCCCTGTCCCTGTCCGGTGAGCGCCACACGGTCCGGCGCGTCTTCCAGACGCTGGACGGCGCCTACACCGAGTGGCCCTGGGGCTACTTCTCCGAGCCCGAGAAGCAGTTCGCCCGCCGGCACCGCCGCGCCTGAGCCCTCCGGGCCCGACGGGGCTCGGGGCCTGAGCCCGCGCCGGTTCCGCGCGCCCACGCGCACACCCCAGCGACTGCCCGCACACCCCAGCGCCTGCCCGCCCGGCCCGGTGCCGCCCGCGCGCCACTCGCCATCCCGTCACTTCTCCCACCCCGGACTGCCCCATGACTCTCCCCGGCACCGCCCCGAACCCGCACGGCGCCGACCGCACGTTCCAGGTGGACCTGCGCGGCCTCGTCGATCTCCTCTCCCACCACCTCTACTCCAGCCCCCGCGTCTACCTGCGCGAACTGATGCAGAACGCGGTGGACGCACTGACCGCCCGGCGCACCCTCGAACCGGCCGCCCCCGCCGACGCGTTCGGCGTCCGTCTGTACGCCGACGGCTCGGTCGTACGCGTCGAGGACGACGGCGTCGGACTCACCGAGGCCGACGTGCACAGCTTCCTCGCCACCATCGGCCGCAGCAGCAAGCGCGCCGACCGGATCGCCGAGCAACGCGGTGACTTCATCGGCCAGTTCGGCATCGGCCTGCTCTCCTGCTTCCTCGTCGCGGACGAGATCCACGTCCTGAGCCGCTCCGCCCGTACCCCCGGCGCGCCGGCCGTCGAGTGGCGCGGCCGCGGCGACGGCAGCTACACCGTCCGCGCCCTGCCCGCCTCCGCCCGCCCCCGGCCCGGCACCACCGTCACGCTGACCCCGCGCACCGACGCGGGGGAGTGGACCCGCCCGGCGCAAGTGCACGCGCTGGCCCGGCACTTCGGCTCCCTGCTGCGCCACCCGGTGACCTTCGACGACGGCACAGGCGGCACAGGCGGCCCGGGCACGTCCGTCAACCCCGAGCCCGCCCCCTGGGCGCGGACGCACCCCACTCCGGGAGCCCGTTCCCGTGCCCTGGCCGCCTACGGCGAGGAGGTCTTCGGCTTCAAGCCGCTGGACACCATCGAGCTGGACCTGCCAGCCGTAGGTTTGAAGGGCATCGCCTGCGTGCTGCCCGAGACCGTCCCGGCCGGGCGCCGCCACGGCCACCGCGTGCACGTCAAAGGCATGCTGCTGTCCGAGCAGGCCGAGGAGATCCTGCCCGAGTGGGCGTTCTTCGTCCGCTGCGTCGTCGACGCCGAGAGCCTGCGCCCGACGGCGTCCCGCGAGTCCCTGTACGAGGACGACACCCTCGCCGCCGTCCGCGACGCCCTCGCCGAGCGGCTGCGCGCCTGGATCGCCCGGGCCGCGGCCAGCGACCCGGACCTGCTCGGCCGGTTCCTCCAGGCCCACCACCTGGCCGTGAAGTCGCTCGCCGTGCACGACGACGAGATCCTGCGGATGCTGCTGCCCTGGCTGCCGTTCGAGACCACCGACGGGCACACCACCCTCGACGAGTTCGCGCGCACCCACCGCACCGTGCTCGTGACATCCAGCGTCGAGGAGTTCCGGCAGGTCGCGGCGATCGCCTCGGCCGCCGGGCTCGGCGTCGTCAACGGCGGATACACCTACGACCGTGAACTGGTCCACCGGCTGCCCGAGATCAGGCCCGAGGCCACCGTCGCCGACCTCGATCCGGAGACCCTCACCGCCCACCTCGACCCCGTCGACCGGGAGACGGAACTCGCCGCAGCGGCCTACCTCGCCCAGGCCCGCGACGCCCTGGCCGTCTTCGACTGCGACGTCGCGCTGCGCACCTTCCAGCCGGCCTCCGCCCCCGCCCTGCTCGTCGACAGCCGCGAGGCCCGGCACGAGCGCACCCGTTCCCAGCTCGCCCGTGAGCAGGACGGCGGCCTGTGGGGCGACATCCTCGGCGCCCTGCGCCAGGAGGCCCCGCGGGCCCAGCTGATCCTCAACCAGCTCAACCCGCTGGTCCGCACCGCCGTCGCCATCGACGAGCCCGAGCTGGCCCGCACCAGTGCCGAAGCCCTCTACGGGCAGGCCGCGATGCTGTCCCGGCGCCCGCTCAGGCCCGCCGAGTCGAGCCTGATCAACCGCTCCTTCCTCGACCTTCTCGCCCACGCCCTCCGCAAGGACAGCTGACGATGCCGACGACCGCACCCCAGACCACCGACGAGCTGTACCAGGCGCTCCAGGACAACGACCGGCGCCCCTACGGCCGCACCCGCACCGTCACCGCAGAGGAACTCGTCGACGCCGCCGAGCAGTTCGCCGAGCCCGTGCCGCTCGTCCACGCGCTCCTCGAACTCCAGGAGGCGTACACCTACGGCTCCGAGCCCCGGAAGTCGCCCGTCGTGTTCGCGCGCCTGCTCACCCTCTTCGACGAGCAGCCCGACATCTTCGACGACCGCCTGCGCCACATGCTGTTCTGGCGGTTCAAGTGGGTGTCCAACGCCCTGCGCGCCCTGCCCGAGATACCGCTGGCCAGCCTGCGCCAGTGGCTGACGGAGATGCGCGACCGCTACGAGAAGGCCGGCCTCGGCCTGCACCCCTACTACGGACAGGCGTACCAGCTCGCCGCCCACGTAGGCGAGGACACCGCCCTCGCCTACGAGCTGTGGGCGGGCCGCAGCCGCACCCGGCTCAGCGACTGCGAGGCCTGCGAGATCTGCGAACGCGCCCTGTACCACCTCACGGCGGGCGACGACGAACGGGCCCTGCGGGCCTGGGAGCCCGTCCTGGCCGGCAAGGAGTCATGCCAGGAGGAGCCCGCCCGCTCCCTGTCGTACGCGCTGCTGCCCCTGCTGCGCACCGGCCGCACCGACCGGGCCCGCGAACTGCACCTGGCCGGCTACCGCGGCTGCCGCCGCAACCCCTCGATGTCCGGGGAGGTCGGCCGGCACCTGGAGTTCTGCGCGCTGACCGGCAACGAGGCCCGCGGCCTGGAACTGCTCGCCGAGAACCGGAACCTGTTCGACGAGGTCGACTCGCCGCTGGACCAACTCGACTTCCTGACCGGCGTGGAGGTCCTCCTGCAGCGCGTCGGCTCCCTCGGCCACGGCGAGCTGCCCGCCGCCGGATACGCGGGCCGCACCTGGACCGTCGCCGGCCTGCGCGCCGAGGTGCGGGACCGCGCCGACGACCTCGCCGCCCGCTTCGACGCCCGCAACGGAACCGCGGCCCACACAAGCCGCCGCAGGGCCCGCCTGGACCGCGCCCCGCTCCTGGACACACTCGAGCTGACCCTGCGCACCCGCAGCCTCGACGACGTGACCCCGGCCTCCCCCGTCGCCGCGACCGCCGTCCGCCCGGATGCCGCCGTCCCCGACTCGCTCCCCGAACTCATCCTCCGCGCCCGGACGTCGGACGAACAGGGGCACCCGGACGCTCAGGCCTGCTGGGCGCGGCTGCGGACTCTCGTCGCCGCCCGCGACTACACCCACCCCGACGATCCGGCCGTGGGACCGCTCGCCCGGCTGCGTGCGGACCTGCTGGCCGACGAGGCGAACCGGGCCGGCGAGAGGGACCGGTTCGCCGACGCCGCCGCGCTGCACGAGGAGGCCGCGGCCCTGTACGAGGACGCCGGCGCGCCCGGTGACGCCGCGCTCGCCCGTGCCTGCGTCCTGCTCGCCACCGCCGAGATCCCCACGGAGGGCGCCGACGGGCCCGAGGCGAAGGCCGCCGCCCTGACCGCCGCGCACGCGTCCCTGGTCCGTATGCACGAGGAGACGCCCGGCCTCACCCCGCACCAGGAAGCACGCCTGCTGCGGCTGCGGGCGACCGCCCTCGCCCTGCGCCTGCAGACGACGGGGAGCGAAGAGCACGTGGCGCCGGTCTTCGCCGAGGCGGACCGGCTGCGCGCGTTCGCCACCCGGCACGACCTTGCCGGCCAGATCTCCGGCGCCCAGCTGCTGAGGGCCACCACGTACGCCATCTCCGGCGACCTGCCCACCGCGGTCACCGAAACCGACGCCCTCCTCGAGCGGCTCAAGGCGCACGGACCCGCCTGGCACCTGCCCCGCACACTCGGACTGCGCGGCAGGCTCCAGCTCGTCCTCCAGGAGCCCCAGGCCGCGTACACCGACCTGGCCGAGGGACTGCGGCTGGCCGCCGACTGGCCGGGCGACACGGTCGACCCCACCCGTCTCCACACCGACCTGGCCGAGGCCTGCCTGCGCCTGGGCCGCCCCGACGAGGCACTGCGGCACCTGACGCGCTCGGCGGAGCTGGACCTGCGCCGCGGCAGCCGCACCGACGCGTACTGCACGTACAGCAACGCCGCCCAGCTCAGCCTCGACCTGGGCCGCGTCGAGGACTGCATCGCGCTGCTCGACTCCCTGCTGGCCGAACCGGACGTGGCCGCCGGCGAGCTGGACGACCGGCTCGTCGCCCAGCTGCGTCTGACCCGCGCCCGCGCGCTGCACGCAGGGGAGGACCTCAAGGCCGCCACGGCGGAGTTCGTCGCCCTCGCGGCGGAGTCCGCCGGATGGGACGACGACCCGGGCAGCCACGCCATGATCGCCGCGGAGACGGCCGTACTCCTCGCCGAGTCCGGCGACTTCGGCCGGGCCCGCGAGGCAGCCGACCAGGCACTGGCCGCCCATGCCCGGGCCCCGCGCTACGAGCACCTCAGCAACTCCCTGCGCGAACTCGCCCGTCTCCAGGCGCAGCAGCAGGGCCCCGACGGCCTGCCCGACGCCCTCGCCGTCCTCGCCGACGCCGGCCGGGTCGCCGACGAGGCCCGGGCCGCCGGGTACGAGGCTCACGGCCGCTCTCTGGACACGGCTCTGGCCTACGAACACGGGCGGGTCAACGCCTACGCCGGCGCGTACGAAGACGCCCTGGCGGCACTGGAGCAGGCCCTCGCCCTGCTCGGCGAGCCGGGACGGGAGGACGACGACCGCGCCGGCGAATGGGCCGAGTGCGTCCGCCTCGCGGGTGCCGTGGAGGGCCTCTACCTGGAACGCCCCGCCCCCGCCCGCACCCGCCTGGACGCGGCGATCGCCCGCCTGACCGCCCTGGGCCACACCGAGGAGACGGAGCCGCTGACCTCCTTGGCGGCCCGGCTGCGCGACGAGGAGTGAAGCGGGGCACGGGGCCGGTGCGCACTGCTGCGCCCGCCCCGTGCCTCCGCGTGCGCCGGCGCTGTCGCGCTGCCCGCGCACGACGATCCGGGCCAGGAGGGCCACGCGGCGCCTCTCGTAATGTGGCCTCCGTGATGGTGGGGAACGAACAGACCCGGCTGGTCGTGTTGCGGGGCAACAGCGGGTCGGGGAAGTCGTCCGTCGCGGCCGGGATGCGGGAGAGGTTCGGGCGGGGGCTGGCGCTGGTCGGACAGGACAATCTGCGCCGCGTCGTGCTGCGGGAGCGGGACCGGCCAGGCGCGGCGAACATCGGTCTGATCGACCTGACGGCCCGCTACGCCCTCGATGCCGGATACCACGTCGTCATCGAGGGGATGCTGTACGCCGACCGCTACGGCGAGATGCTGACCCGGCTGCGGGCCGACCACCGTGGACCGACCCACGCGTACTACCTGCACGTGCCGTTCGAGCAGACCCTCGTCCGCCACGCGACCAAGCCGATCGCGCACGAGGTCGGCGAGCCTCAGCTACGGGACTGGTACCGGGAACTGGACCTGCTGCCCGGCGGCGTCGAGACCGTCATCGGCGCCGACAGCACCCTGAGGGAGACCGTGGACCGCATCATGCTCGACACCGGCCTGGCGGGTCTGCCCGAGACCGACCTCTAGTCCGGCGCCCGGCCACGGAGCGGCGCCCCCGGGGACTCACCCGTCCGTACGCGCCGGGCAGGGCGCGAGTGGTCCGTCGCGGTCAGGATGGGCGGTGCCGGGCGCCCCGCGTCGGCAGCTCGGTGCTGCCCGACGTGACCCGCGGCTGTCGCTGCCCGTACGCGCGAGGGAGAGGTATGACCGAGACCGACGAGGCCGGGACCTTCTCTGCCGGGGCCGAGTGGCCCTCGGCGCACCGTGACCCGAGTACCGGCATGGTCGACCTCCGGCGCGTCGGAGCGAACCCGGATTTCTGGTATCCGGTCGCATTGTCGAAGAACGTGCGGAGCAAGCGGGCGTTCGCCACGACGTTCGCCGGTGAGCGCATCGCGCTCTACCGCGGGGAGAGCGGCACCGTGTACGCGCTGGAGGACCGGTGCGCCCACCGGCAGGTGCCGCTGAGCATGGGCGTCGTGGAGGGCGAGGTGCTCCGCTGCTGCTACCACGCGTGGGCCTATCGCGGCGACGGCCGCATCTCGCAGATCCCGTACCTCTCCAAAGGCGACGGCCGGCCCCCGCGCGGCGTGCGCGGCTACCCCGTCCGCGAGGCGTACGGCCTGGTGTTCGCGTTCCCCGGTGACCCGGACAAGGCGGCCGTCACCCCGCTGCCGGACCTGCCGGCGTTCGGCTCGCCGCGGTACAGGACGATGACCTACTCCCGGACGGTGCGCTGCCACTACTCGTTCATGCACGAGAACCTGCTCGACATGAACCACCAGTTCCTCCACCGGGGCGTGGTGGGCAAACTCCGTCCCGAACTGCTGGACTTCCGGACCGACGAGCGGTCGGTGGAGGCCAGGTACCTCTTCAGCCACGCCGGGGGCAAGCGGAACCGCGGGGCCAGCCTGCTGGCAGCCGAGGGCATCGGCGGCAGCGACTCCCGCGACGTCATGACGATCCGCACCGAGTACCCGTACCAGACTCTGGACCTGGTCCCGGAGAACGCCGAGCGGCCGGCCTTCCGCCTCTGGGTCGCCTATGTGCCCGAGGACGCCGAGCAGCGCAGATGCCGTACGTTCGGCCTGCTCATGATCGAGAAGCCGCGGATCCCCGGCGCTCTGCAGATGGCCTGGCCGCTCATCCGGCGCTTCACCGAGCGGGTGTTCGCCGAGGACCGGATGGCCGTCGAGGCCGAGCAGCGGGCCTGGGACGAGCAGGGCGCGGACCGCAACCGCGAGGTGTTCTCCCTCATCCTGGACGTCCGCGAGGTGCTGCGCGCCAACGGAGTCCCCATCCTCCCCCGGACCGGCGCGTGCGGCGCCGCCTCGCTGTGCAACGGCGACGACCGAGGTCCGGTCCTGCGGGCGGACGCCGACACCCCCTAGAGGGCCAGGAACTCCGTCAGCAGCCGGTTCAGTTCGGCGGGTCGTTCGGTGGGGAGGGAGTGGTGGGAGGCACCCGGCACGGTGACCACGCTCGCCCCGGGCAGGAGCCGGCGTGCGGCGGCCGCCGCACGCCGCGGGTCATGAGCACGGCTGTGTTCGGCCAGCAGCACCGCCGTCGGGACGGCGCATGCCGCGAGTGCCCGCGCCTCGGGGCGCCGCATGGCCACGACCTTCGACCGGCGGGCGGTGGCGGTGCTCTCCAGGAACGCCTGCCACACCGGATCCTCGGGATCACGGCCGGTCTCCCACCGGTGGAAGGCGCGCACGCGCCCGGCGGTGGGCTTCAGCAGCATCGGCAGGGCGTGCGCGAGGTAGCGGGGGCTCATGCCGGTGAAGCAGTTGACCGGGTCGAGCAGCGCGAGCCTGCCGAGCCGGTGGGGCGCGTGCAGGGCGTAGTTGAGGGCGATCCAGGCGCCGTAGGAGTGCCCGCACAGGTGCGCGCCGTCCAGGTTCAGTTCGTCGAAGAGGGCGTCGAGCCAGGCTGTCAGATCGGCGGCGCCGCGTAGCGGTACTCCGTCGTGCACGCTGCGGCCGATGTCTCCCATCAGGTCGACGGCGTGGATCCGGTGAGCCGGGGCCAGGGCGCCGACGTTGGCGAACCAGGCGGCCGAGGTCGTTCCGCCGCCGGGCAGCAGGACGAGCGGGACACCGTCCTCGCGCCCGCCGATGTGGACCCGGGTGCTGCCGTAGGGGGTGGGGACGTCGACGCCGTGCGTCTGCACGGGCCACCGTCGCAGGACGGCGTCGTACGCCTCGAAGAACGCTGCCGTGTCATCCATGTCCCCGCCCCAATGCCTCGCTCAACGATACTCTCGACCATCGAGATATTAGAGGAGTGAAGCATGGACGACCAGGATCCCGGTCTGCGACTGGTGCATCTGCTGCGGGCCGTGACCATGGAACTGGACCTGTTCGCAGCCGAGTTCGCCGGCCGCAACGGGCTTCATCCCACGGATGTGCGCGCGCTGATCCACCTGCTGGACGCCGGCCGGGAGGGCGTACGGGCCACCCCGGGGTGGCTGGGTGCGCAGCTGGGGGTGAACTCCGCGTCGACCACGGCCCTGGTCGACCGGCTGGAGCGACTCGGGCTGGTGCGCCGGGAGCGGGACACCCAGGACCGCCGCCGCGTACTGCTGGTGGTGCGGGACGAAGCCGTCCGGCTGGGCTGGTCCTTCTTCGGTCCGTTGATCCACGGGATGGTCGACTCGATGCGGTCCTTCGACGAGGCGGAACTGGCCGTGGTACGGCGGTTCCTGCTGGCCATGCGTGATGTGACCGCGGCCGGGCGGCGAGTCCAGCGGGACGACGACGGGGGAGCGTGAGTTCTTCCCGGCACCGGCAGTGGGCCCGGTGCCGCGCCATTCCGAGAGGACAGCCGAGGCCTCAAGGCCGGGGATTCGTACGCTGCCAGCGCGGGCGGGCGTGGGGGCCGCGGCGGCCCGCCACCGAGGCGCAGCGCGGGCACAGGCGCTGCACCCGGTCCGCGGCGCCACCGGACTCCGGGAAGGTGTCCGGCCAGCCGACGTGCGGGAAGCGGACCAGGCGGGAACGGCTGAGGGACAGGCCGCAGACCGTCTCGTTGCGGCCCGGCTCCCAGGCGTGCACCTCACCGGAGGGCAGCCGGCGCCGCCCCTCCTCCTCGTCGGTCCACTGCCCGGACGCCGCGACGGCGTACTGCTTGGAGCGCGCCACTGCAGGTCAGCCGGCCGCGTGGTCGACGTGCAGCCGCACCTGCTCCTCCAGCCGCCGCAGGCTGGTGTCCAGGGCGTCGGCGACGGCCTGCTCGCCCGGGTCGTGGCCGCCGTCGAAGAACGACAGGTGCACGGTCACCTCACTGGCTCCGCCGTCCAGACCGGCTACCTGCAGCCAGCCCGCGTAGCCGCCCTGGTCACGAGTGCCCCATTCGAGCCGCATCTGGTCCGGCCGGGCGCGCAACAGGGCGGAGGTGTCCTCGTCGGTGCGGTCCTCGTGCACGGTGACGGCCGGCAGTTCCCCGGCCTCCACGTGCAGGGCCTCGGGCAGCCAGCTGTCCAGCCGGCCGACGTTCGCGGCCTGGTCGAAGACGTGCTCGGGCCGTGCGGGCATCGTGCGGGAACGTTCGTACTCGGTCATCGCCTTACCGGCCTCACCTCGGGGGTCGTAGCGCCCACCGCGTTCCCGGCCTGCCCGCCCCTAACCGCGAAAGGCCCCGCCCGCGGGGTGCGGACGGGGCTTCCCGCCGATCAGAATTTGGGCTGCGGGGTCTGCGCCTGGACGAGTTCTTCCGCCTCCGCCTCCGTCTCCACGGACGGCGGGGAGCCGGCCAGCGGCTTGTTGGCGGTCTCGCGCATGCACAGCACCGCGATGACGCCGACGACCGCGGCGCCCGTGGCGTAGTACGCCGGCATGAGGGTCGAGTCGAAGGCACTGATCAGAGCAGTGATCACCAGCGGTGTCGTACCGCCGAAGATCGAGGTGGCCAGGTTGTAGGCCACCGAGAGCGACCCGTAGCGCACCTGCGTGGGGAATATCGCCGGGAGCGCCGCCGACATCGTGCCGAGCATCGCCACCAGCGAGAGCCCCATCAGCAGCAGGCCCAGGGTGATGAGGACGACGCTGCCCTGCCGGATGAGCAGGAACGACGGCAGGGACAGGAACAGGAAACCGAGCATCCCCGTCATCAGCAGCGGCTTGCGCCCGAAGCGGTCCGAGAGCCGCCCGACCTGGTTGATGACGCACATCTGCAGCACCATCACGACGAGCAGGATCAGCAGCCCGTGATTGGTCTCGTAGCCCAGCTCGTCGGACAGGTACGTCGGCATGTACGACAGCAGCATGTAGTCGGTGATGTTGTACGCCGCGACCAGCGCCAGACACAGCAGCAGCGGCCGCCAGTACCGGGTGAAGATCTTGCCGAGGTCGGCGGCCGCCGAGGTCTCCACGGCGTCGGCGGCCTCGCTCGCCTTCGCCTGGCCGCCCTCCAGCTTCTGGAAGGCGGGCGTCTCGTCCAGCTTGAGCCGCAGGTAGAGGCCGATGAGGCCGAGCGGGGCCGCGAGCAGGAACGGGACGCGCCAGCCCCACGACAGCATCTGGTCGTCGCTGAGGAGGGTCTGCAGGACGACGACGAGGCCGGAGGCTCCGACGTAGCCGGCGAGCGTGCCGAGCTCCAGGAAGCTGCCGAAGAAGCCGCGCCGCTTGTCGGGCGCGTACTCCGCGATGAACGTCGAGGCGCCCCCGTACTCCCCGCCGGTCGAGAAGCCCTGCACCAGCCGGAAGAAGATCAGCAGGGCCGGGGCCCACAGACCGATCGCGGCATGCGAGGGGACCAGACCGATGGCGAAGGTCCCCACCGCCATCATGATCATGGTGAGGGAGAGGATGCGCTTACGCCCGACCTTGTCACCGAGCGGCCCGAAGACCATGCCGCCCAGAGGACGCACCAGGAAGGCCACCGCGAACGTGGCGAAGGAGCCGAGCAGCTGGGCGGTGTCGTTGCCGGAGGGGAAGAAGACCCTCCCGATGGTCGACGCCAGATAGCTGTAGATGCCGAAGTCGTACCACTCCATCGCGTTGCCGAGGGCGGCGGCCTTGGTGGCGCGCTTGACCGCCGCGTCGTCGGTCACCGTGATGTCGCTGCGGCGCAGCTTCGGGCGACGTCGTTTCTCGATCGCCCGGAACAGCACGCGGTGTCGTCTCACAGCCGCGGGATCCACCGACTCGTCGTTGTCGGGCGCCGCCATCACGTGGTTCCTTTCGCCGTTCGTTCTTCCAAGCACCACGCCTGCACAGATCTCGCGCGCTCAAACGAACCCCTTCGCGCGGCGTACGGTCGGTCACGGAACGTGATGCACGGGCGCTCAGGGTGAGAGGCGGGTCGCCGCGCCGTCCGGGAGGATCTCCGGGACGGGTGTGTGCCCGTGCCCCGGCGGGGGAACCTGTTTCGCCGGGTGCGCGGCTGGTGAGAGGAGCCCAAGTGACGGCGTCAGCGGCGGGCGGCCACGACCAGGGCGCCCGGGAGGCCGGGTACGAGCCGGACCCGAACCGGTGGCGGGCCCTGTGGGTCACGCTGGTGGCCGGCTTCATGAGCCTGCTGGACGTGTCGATCGTGGCGGTGGCCCTGCCCACCATCCAGCGGCAACTGCACGCCTCCGCGGCCGAGGTGCAGTGGGTGGTGTCCGGGTACGCCCTCTCCTTCGGCCTCGCCCTCGTCACCGCCGGCCGCCTCGGCGACGCCCTGGACCGGCGCCGCATCTTCCTGCTCGCCCTCAGCGGATTCGTGCTCTTCAGCGCGGCCTGCGGAGCGGCCCCGAACATCGCGCTGCTGGTGGCGGCCCGGCTCGCCCAGGGCCTGGCGGCCGGCTTCATGGCCCCGCAGAACTCCGCTCTCATCCAGCAGATGTTCCGAGGCGGCGAACGCGGCCGCGCCTTCGGCTTCTTCGGCGCCACCGTCGGCATCTCCTCCGCCGTCGGCCCCCTCACCGGCGGTCTGATCCTCGCCCTTGCCGACGGCGCCCAGGGCTGGCGGTGGATCTTCTACGTCAATGTCCCCATCGGCATCCTCGCGATCCTCCTCGGACGCCGCCTGCTGCCCCGCACCCGGCGCTCGGGCCGGGAACACGTCGACCTGCCCGGCGTCGTGCTCCTCGGTCTCGGCGTCCTCGCGCTCATGTACCCGCTGGTGCAGGCGGAGAGCGGCGGCCTCACCCGGCTGTGGTGGATGTTCCCGGCCGGTGCCGCGCTCCTCTTCGTCTTCACCCGCTGGCAGCGCCGCCTGCTGGACCGCGGTACCCAGCCGCTGCTCGACCCGCGCCTGTTCACCACCGTGCGCGGCTACGCCGTGGGCGCCGGCGTCGGCACGCTCTACTTCATCGGCTTCAGCGGCGTCTGGCTGGTCTTCGCCCTCTTCTACCAGCACGGCCTGGGCTACTCCCCGCTCGAGTCGGGCCTCGCCGTGACCCCCTTCGCCCTCGGCTCGGCCGTCGCGGCCGCGGTGTCCGGGCGGCTGGTGGACCGGCTCGGCCGCCTGCTCACCGTGGGCGGGCTCACGGGCGTGATCCTCGGGCTGGGCGGCACCGCGCTGCTGCTGCGCTTCGCGCCCCTCGACCTCGCCCCCTGGCTCGCCGCCCCGGTCCTGTTCCTCGGCGGCGTCGGCGGCGGGTGCGTGATCTCCCCCAACATCACCATGACGCTGCGCGAGGTACCGGTACACATGGCGGGAGCGGCGGGCGGCGCGCTGCAGACCGGGCAGCGGCTCGGCGCCGCGGTGGGCACCGCCGCCCTGCCCGGTCTCTACTACCTGGTGCTCGGCAGCAGGAGCGACGACTACCGCGGTGCCCTCTTCCTCGCGATGGTGGCCGGGCTCGTCGGCATGGCCGCGTCCCTGGCCCTCGCGGCGTACGACTGGCGGCGCGACCGGCGGACGAGGGAGCCGCACCGCCCGTGCCCGGACGACGTCGCCCACAGTCCCGTACACTCCCGGCAGACCTGAGTCCCACGAGCTCACGAGGTCCGCGGCCGGGGCCTTCGCGGGGTGGGTGCGTCGTCGTCGAGCTCGCCGCGCAGCGCGCCGAGGGCGAAGGCCGTCATCGATGCCAGGAGCAGCAGCGCGAGCGGCCCCCAGATCGCGGGGATGGCCCAGAGGGGCCAGTCGTTGGCCGCCTGCGCCCACAGCGTCAGGATCGCCGTGGCGCCCAGTCCGACGCCGTGCCACCGCACCATCTTGGCAGCCGTCACATGACGCTGCTCGCCCCGCGCGAACAGGGGCCACAGCCCGCCCACGAGGGCCGCCAGACCGAACGACACGCAGGCCAGCGCACCGCCCAGACGGTCCTCGGGCCATCCCACCGGCCCGTCGGACGTCTGCTGCCGACGCCCCTCGGCGTCCCGCACCTCGACGACCTGCCCGTGCCAGATCACACCGACGACCTTCTCGTCCGGCTCCATCTCGGACATCACGGGCTCGGTGCGCAGGAACGTCACCTCCCACGGCTCGCCGGACGGCGGCACCAGCTCCGCCTCCGGAGACTCGCCCCGCTCACCGCGGTTCATGGCGGCGCTCCGTACGGTGAACTTCTGCTCCCACAGGCACCCCGGCGCCTTGACGGGGACATCGGCGCAGGCCGGCGCGGCGCGGTACTCCCGCTCCCGCTCCAGCGCCCCGCGGATCTCGTGAGCCGACGCCACTCCGACGCCGAGCGCCACGACGGCGATCAGCACCCACAGCACGGACCGCATGACTCCGTCCCCCGACGACCCCACCGCGCCTCAGCCCCCTCCGTGCCCACGGACCCCGGAGCATTGGAACACGGCTCAGGCGCCGGTGTGGACCCGCCTGCCTGCGACGTAGGTCTCCAGGACCCGGGTGGCGGCGATCTCCTCGGGCGGGCCCGCGAACGGGTCGCGGTCGAGGACGACGAGGTCGGCCGCCTTGCCGACGGTGATGCTCCCGGTGATGTCGTCGAGGTGGTTCACATGGGCGCTGCCCGCCGTGCAGGCGGCGATGGCGGCGCCCAGGTCGAGGCGCTGCTCCGGGAAGAAGGCCGGGGTGCCCTCGGGCGCCCCGGGGGAGACGCGGTTGACGGCGACGTGGATGGCCTGGAGCGGGTCGGGGCTGCTGACGGGCCAGTCGCTGCCGGCGGCGAGGGTCGCACCGGCGCGCAGCAGATCCCCGAAGGGGTACTGCCACGCCCCGCGTTCCGCCCCCAGGAAGGGCAGGGTCAGCTCGTCCATCTGCGGTTCGTGGGCGGCCCACAGCATCTGCAGGTTGGCGCTCGCGCCCAGCGTGCGAAAGCGCGGCAGGTCGTCGGGGTGGACGACCTGGAGGTGCGCCAGGTGGTGCCGGGTGTCGCGATGGCCGTTGGCGGCCCGGGCGGACTCCACGGCGTCGAGCGCCTCACGCACCGCCCGGTCGCCGAGCGCGTGGAAGTGGACCTGGAAGCCGTACGCGTCCAGTTCCGTGACGTACTTCCGCAGCTCACCGGGCTCGACGAAGCTGATGCCGCTGTTGTCCGAGGCGCAGCCGCAGCCGGTCAGATAGGGGGACAGCATGGCGGCGGTGTGGTTCTCGGCAATGCCGTCCTGCATGATCTTCACGGTGCCGGCGCGGAACCGGTCCCGGCTCAACTCCTCCCTCCGGGCGACGAGTTCGGGGATCTGCTCGGCGCCGCGCTCGCGGTCCCACCACAGGGCGCCGACGACCCGGGCGGTGAGCAGGCCCCGGTCCAGGGCCGTCAGGTAGGCCGGGGCCGGGTCGGTCAGGTTGGCGTACGTGCCGACGATGGCGTCCTGCCAGGCGGTGACGCCGTGGGAGTGCAGCACGGCCTGGGCGCGCAGCAGGCCGGCGAGCTGCTCCTCCGGTGTGGGGTCCGGCACCAGCCTCCCCACCAGATGGACCGCGCCCTCCTGGAGCATTCCGGTGGGGTTGCCGTCGGCGTCGCGCTCGATCCGGCCGTCGGCGGGGCCGGGAGTCCGGGCGTCGATGCCCGCGCGCTGAAGGGCCCGGCTGTTGACCCAGGCGCCGTGGTGGTCCCGGTTGGGCAGGAAGACGGGCCGGTCCGGGACGACCGCGTCGAGGGCCGCGGCCGTGGGGGAGCCGCCGGGGAACGCCTCCAGGGACCACCCGCCCCCGGTGATCCACTCGACGTCCGGGTGCGCGTCGGCGTACGCCCTGATCCTGCGCAGGTACGCGCCCGCGTCGGCGGTGTCGCCGAGGTGGCACAGGCCGAGTTCGAGGCCCGCGCCCATCGGATGGACGTGGGCGTCCTGGAAGCCCGGCAGCAGCAGCTTCCCGGCGAGGTCGACGACCTCGGTGCGCGGCCCGATCAGCTCGCGCACCTCGTCGTGCCCGACGGCGACGATCCGCCCGCCGCGCACGGCCACCGAGGTGGCGCGGCTGCGGGCCGGGTCGACGGTGTGCACGGGACCGCCGGCGAGAACGAGGTCCGCGGGTCCCGGGGCAGGAGGGTGTGACATGGGGGTGAACTCCATGGAGGATCAGACCGCGGTGCGGTCCATGGGCAGGGTGAGGGCTTCGGCGTCGGTGCCGCGCCCGGTGGTGAAGTAGGGGGAGCGCCGGACGTACTTGGCCACGGCGGCCATGCCGAGGCCGGCGAGCACGATCACGGCGGGCAGCGAGAACATGAACCAGCCGTTGTCCGGGCTCAGTTCGAAGTGATCGCTCATGGTCAGGTAGGAGTAGCCGAGGTAGCCGCCGAGCCCCAGCAGCACCAGCCCGGACAGGGCCGGCACGCCGACGGCGAGCAGCGCCTCGCGTGGTCCCTCGTGCCGCGCGGCGCGGAAGCGCACGGCGCAGGCGAGGGCGGTGAGGCCGTAGTAGAGGGCCACGATCAGGCCGATGGCGTTGACGGCGGCCAGGAGCATGTCGCTCAGCTTGGGGATCGCGAAGGCGAGCACGGCGATCACGGCGGCGACGGACATCACCACGGCCGTTCCCGCGGCGGGCGTGCCGTAGCGCGGGTGGACCCGGGTCCACAGCGGGCCCATGGTGCGGTCGCGGCCCATGGCCAGCAGGCCGCGTGCCGTGGGGATCAGAGTGGCCTGCACGGAGGCGACGGCGGAGAACATCAGGGCGACGAGAGGCAGGGTGGCCCACGGTTCGGCGGCCAGCTTCGCCCCGAGGTAGGGGAGGGCCTGCGGGCCGTTGCGGACGAGTTCGGCCAGGCTCATCTCCCGCTGGAAGGCGACCGAGGCGAAGAGGAACAGGCCGAGCATCGCGAACAGGGCGATGAGCCCGCCGCGGGCCGAGTCGCCCGGGTCCTTCGTCTCCTCGGTGACGCTGAACGCCGCGTCCCAGCCCCAGAAGAAGAACACCGCGAGGACCATGCCCTGGGCGAAGGCGGTGCCGCTGGAGATCTCGAACGGGTTGAACCAGGACAGGGACACCGTGTGGTCGCCGGTGACCAGGGCCCAGCCGCAGAAGCCGAGCAGCACCGCGTACTCGAAGACCAGCAGGGCGAACTGGAACCGGGTCGCGCCGCGGACGCCGGTGACGGCCAGGACGGTGAGGGCGAGCAGGATCACCAGCCCGACCGCCGTGCAGACACCGGTGGACGTCGGATCGAGCGCGACGCCGGACAGGCTGTGCAGGCCGGCCTTGTTGGCGAAGGCCAGCACGACCGAGCCCATGATCGCGCTGGTGTAGGCGCAGAAGATGACCGAGCCGACCAGCGTCACCCAGCCGGTGAGGAAGCCGGGCCAGGGGCCGAGCGATCTGCCGACCCAGGTGTAGCCGTTGCCGCAGTTGGGTTCGGAGCGGTTGAGCCGGGCGTAGGCGAGGGCGATGCCCAGCACCGGCAGGAACGCCAGCAGCAGGAGTGCCGGGGCCTGGAGGCCCACGATGGTCGCGATCGTGCCCATGCCGATGGCGATGCTGGTGGTGGCCGCGGTGCTGGACGCGGCGATGGCGACGCCGTCGATCACGCCGAGGGAACGGCGCAGCGCGGGGCGGGGCTGGGGCGGGGCGGACGACATGGTGGGCTCCTCGGGGGACGAGGGTGGGAAGAGCCGCGCGGGACTGTGATGGAACCGCCGGGGCCCACATTGGGTCAACCCTGTTGACGTAACGCGGCGCGGGTCGTTCACTGCCTTGTGCGAGAAGCCACCGGCGGGCGAGAGGCGTTCGGTGGGCGAAGGGCATCGGTGCGCGAGGAGAGGAGTGCCGGTCATGACCACCCGTGTCCCGCAGGAACGCCGGCGTCGCAGGCCGACCCGGTCGGGGGTCCTGCTGTCGGAGGACCTGATCGTGGAAACCGCGTTGCGGCTCATCGGCGAGCACGGGCCCGAGGCACTGAGCGTGCGCCGGCTCGGCGCGGCCCTGGGCTGCGATCCGACCGCCCTCTACCGCTACTTCCACGGCACCGACGACCTGGTGCTCGCCATCGCCGACCGGATCATCGGCGACGCCATGGCCGGCTTCGCCCCCGGGGACGACTGGGTGGCCTCACTGCGCGAGATGGCCCTCAGAGTCCGCGCGGGATACCTCGCCCATCCCCGGGCGGCCGCCATGGCCGCCCATCGCGTGACCCGGCGCCGCAACGAGATCCGTGCCGTGGAGACGGGGATCGGCCTGCTGCTCACCGCGGGCTTCCCGCCCGCCGACGCCGCACGGCTCTACCTGGCCTTCATCGACACCGTGCTCAGCCACGCCGCCACGGAGGCGGCGTTCCACGCTCTCCCCCCGCAGCAGCGCGAGGCGGACCACAGGTCGTGGCGCGACGTCTACCAGGACCTCGATCCGGCGGCGTACCCGTCCCTGACCGCGGTGCGCCGGGAGCTGCCCGCGATGGCGGACAGCTCCTTCGAGCAGGCGGTGGACCTCCTGCTGGAGGCCCTGGCGGCCCGGGCACGGCGGCCGGAGTAGCGCCGCTAGAGCACTTCGGCCCCTCCGGGGGTGTCGTCCAGAAAGCCGCCCGACTGGTGCTGCCACAGTTTCGCGTAGGCGCCCTCGGCCGCGAGCAACTCCTGGTGGGTGCCCTGCTCGACGATCCGGCCGCGGTCGAGGACGACGAGCTGGTCCATGCCGGCGACCGTGCTCAGCCGGTGCGCCACCACCAGCGCGGTCCGCCCGTCCATGAGCCGCCACAGCGCCTCCTGGACCAGCAGTTCGCTCTCGGAGTCCAGGGCGCTGGTCGCCTCGTCGAGCAGCAGGATCGGCGCGTCCCGCAGGATCGCCCTGGCGAGAGCGACGCGCTGGCGCTGGCCGCCGGACAGCTTGACGCCTCGCTCGCCCACCATGGTGTCGAATCCGTCGGGCAACGCGTCGGCGAACTCGGTGACATGGGCCGCCTCGGCGGCCCGGCGGATCTCGGCGTCGGTGGCGTCCGGCCGGGCGAAGGCGATGTTGTCCCGCAGGGTGCGGTGGAACATCCCAGGGTCCTGCGGCACGTACGCGATCCTTCCGCGCAGGTCGGTCTGGCGCACCCGGCTGATGTCCTGGCCGCCGACGAGGATGCGGCCGCCGTCGATGTCGGTCATCCGCAGCAGCAGCCGGGTGAGCGAGGTCTTGCCGCCGCCGGACCGGCCCACGAGACCGATCTTCGCCCCGCTCGGCACGGCCAGGTCGAGTCCCTCGAAGAGCGGCCGGCCACCCCGGTGGGCGAAGGTCACCTTCTCGAAGCGGACGTCGGCGGCCCGGGGCCGCAGCGGCTCCGGCGCCGGCGGGTCGAGCACGGTCGGCGGTGTCAGGAGCAGTTCGGTGAACTGCGCCGCCTCCGTCATCGAGCTCTCCAGCCGGCGGTAGATCTGGTTGAACTCGAACATGATCCGGGTGGCGTTGTTGTAGTAGGTGAAGGCGACCACGATGGCCTCCACGCCGTGCGCGCCGCCGCCCAGTGTCACCGCGAGCAGCAGGCCCATCGCGTTGGTGAGGACGGACATCGGCGCGACCAGCGTGTCGATGCGCAGGTTGCCGTAGTCCCACGACCGCACCGTGAGCCGACGCGACATCGCCACCCGGGACCGGTGTTCGGCGGCCTCGCGCTCCTCCGCGGCGAACGCCCGCACCGTGTCCATGTTCATCAGGCTGTCGGCGACATGCCCCGACACCCGGGCGATCGCCTCCTCACGCTGGTCGACGAGCGCCTGGCGGCGCCGGATGAGCGGCACGACCAGCACCGCCGTCAGCGCGATCATCACCAGCAGACCGACGACGAGCAGCGGTTCGTAGCGCCACAGCACCACCGCGCCGAACGTCAGCGGCACGAAGCTCCCCACGATCTGGAACGTCAGCGTGTCGACGAACTGCTCGAACCGGGAGGCGAAGCTGAGGACCCGCTTGGTCAGCGAACCGGCGAAGTTGTCGTGGAAGAACGCGGCGTCCTTGGCGAACAGTTCGTCCATGCCGATCACGTACAGGTGCTCGATGCCCAGGGCGTCGAGACGGTTGAGGCAGTGCAGGGCGATGCGCCACAGCGCCTCCGCGACCAGCAGGACGCCGGCGAAGGCGAGCACGTACGGCAGCGTCGAGCCGACGGTGAGGTCCTTGTTCCCCGCGAAGTCGCCGACCAGCTTGGCGACGATCAGCGGCGCGATGTAGTAGAGGCCGATGTTGCCCAGCGCCGAGAGCAGCATCGCGGGTGCCGTCCACCGGCGGAGCCGGGACAACTCCCGTCCGTAGTAGCGAAGTGCGAGCAGCACCGAGCGCCTGCCCGGTAAAACCCTGTGTGTTTCCGGCGTTTCCATCCCACCCCTGTGTCGTCCTGTGGCCGCCCGCCACGCCGCGCGTGCGGGCAGGGGCCGTCGCCGCAACGGATGTGTGAGGTTTCGGGTCGAGTCCGGAAGTGTCCCGCGTCGCCGGCCACGGCGTCCAAGCGTTTTCCGGCCGGGCGGTGGTGTGCGGGGAGCGCCAAGGAGCGCGACGGCGGACTGGCGGTGGCGGCGTCGTCCCTGGCCGGCGTGTCGGGGGAGGACGCCGGCAGCCGGGCAAGGTCGGACTGAGGCACCCAGGGTGGGTCAGGACGCGGCGCTGGACTCCGGGCGCAGGGTGAAGACCCGGTCGAGGCCGACGAGGGTGAGGACGCGCAGCAGGTTCGCCGGTACGGCGGCCAGAACGACGTCGGCGTCGGTGGTCAGGGCGTGCTGGCGGGCGGCGAGGAGGGCGGTGATACCGGAGGAGTCGCAGAACTCCAGGCCGGACAGGTCGAGGACCAGGCACTGCCCCGGTGACAGGGGGAGCCGGTCGAGCCTGCTGTGGAGTACGGGGGCCTGGTCGAAGTCCAGGTCGCCGGCCACGTGCAGAACGGGGCCGGTCGCGGTGTCGCTCTGTCTGATGCTGATCGGGTTCATGAGGTGTGATGCGTCGCGGGGCCCATGGGGGAAGGGGCGGCGGGAACGCCGAGGGCGAGCAGGGCGGTGTCGTCGTCGAGACCGTCGCCGAAGCTCTCGAGCAGCCCGGTGAGGGCGGTGATCACCTCGTGCGGTGCGGCGGGAGCGTGGTCGGTGGCGAAGGCGTGCAGCGCATCCTCGCCGTACAGGTCGTCCCGGGCGGGACCGATGCGGGCCTCGGTGAGGCCGTCGGTGTACAGCACGACCGTGTCGCCGGGCGCCAGGACGGTCTCGGCCGTGCCGATCGGTGCGCCGGGGACGACGCCGATGAGCAGCCCGCCCGGGGTGGGCAGGAACTCGGCGCGGCCGTCGGACCTCAGGACGAGCGCCGGCGGGTGGCCGCCGGAGGCGAGGCGCACGGTCGTCGGCCCCTGGTCGCCGCCCGGCTCGATGATCCCGAAGATGCAGGTGCAGTAGCGGGGGTTGCCGTCGCCGGTGTACCGCTCGTGCAGGACGGCGTTCAGCGTGCTCAGCGCCGAGGCCGGATCCGGGTCGTGGTGGGCCGCTGCGCGCAGGGTGTAGCGGGTCAGCGAGGTGAGGGAGGCGGCCTCGGGGCCTTTGCCGCACACATCGCCGAGGAAGAACGCCCACCTGTCACCGGCGACGGGGAACAGGTCGTAGAAGTCGCCGCCGAGCTGGTCCGGCGCGGCCGTGTGGTAGTGGACGGCCGTCTCCAGGCCCGGCACGGCGGGCAGCGAATCCGGTACGAGGGAGCGCTGCAGGACGGCGAGCGCGTCGGCCAGTCTGGCCCGGTCGGCCTCGGCCTGCCGCCGGGCCTCGTCCGCCTCGGCGCGGGCCCGCTCGGCCTCCCGCCGGCGGTGCAGCAGTTCCTTCTCGTACGCGCGGCGGTCCGAGGCGTCGAAGACGGTGATGCGGATCAGCAGGGGCTCGCCCTCGGTCCCGTGCTTGATCACGGCGGAGACCAGCACCGGCAGCCGGCTGCCGTCCTGGCGCCGCATCTCCAGGGCGATGCCCCGCAGTTCCCCCTGCATGCGCAGCAGCGGAGCGAAGTGTGTCTCGTGGTACAGCTTCCCGCCGACGGTGAGCAGGTCCGCGAAACGCTTGCGGCCCGCCACGGCGTCACGATCCAGGCCGAGCCAGTCCAGCAGCGTGGTGTTGATCTTGGCGATGGTGCCGTCCATCATCGTGGACAGGTAACCGCAGGGTGCGGACTCGTACAGGTCCTCCGCGCTGTCCTCCAGCAGCGCGGTGAAAGCGGCGTCCGTGCTCGCCTCGTCCCCCGCTCCGGCGGGCTCGGGCACGCCACTCGTACGGCACATCACTTCAGGGACTCCAGAAAGCCGAGGATCGCCTCGGTGGTGGCCTGTGGCGCGCTGAGCTGCGGGCAGTGCCCGGTGGCGTCGAGCGTGACCAGGCGGGAGGCGGGGATCGCCGCGTGCACATAGGCGCCGACCTCGCGGGGCGCGATGGCGTCCTGCTCGCACTCCAGCACGAGCGTCGGCACGGACACGCCCTTCAGGTCCTCACGGCTGTCGGTGAGGAACGTCGTACGGGCGAAGACGCGGGCGATGTCGGGGTCGGTGGCGCAGAAGCTGTTGGTCAGTTCCTGGCCGAGCTCCGGCCGCTCCGGGTTGCCCATGATCACCGGGGCCATGGCGGACGACCAGCCCAGGTAGTTCGCCTCCAGGGAGGCGAGCAGCTCGTCGATGTCCTCCGTGCTGAAGCCGCCGCCGTACCCCTCGTCGTCGATGTAGCAGGGCGACGGTGTCACCATCACGAGCGCCCCGATCCGCTCCGGCGCGGCCTGCGCCGCCAGCACCCCGACCATGGCACTCACCGAGTGCCCCACGAACACCGCCTGCCGCAGGTCGAGCTCCTCGCAGACGTCGACGACGTCAGCGGCGTAGCCGTGCAGCGAGGAGTACCGCTCCTCACTCCATGCCGCGAGGTCCGAGCCGCCGGAGCCGACGTAGTCGAACAGCACCACCCGGTAGCGCTCGGCGAGCACCGGCACCACCAGGCGCCACATGTTCTGGTCACAGCCGAAACCGTGTGCCAGGAGCAGCACCGGTGCGCCGTCGGGACCGATCACGTTGACGTTGTTCCTGCGGCGGATGTCCATGCAGACCATGCTGCCACCTCGGCGGGAGCGGTTCGACGGCGGCCTCGTGGACAGCCGCGACGCGATCGCGAAGTCAGCCCAGGTACAGCGGCACCTTCGAGGCCAGCTCGCCGAGCCCGGCCTGCTCCGCCTCGGTCGGCGCCCGCCGCCCGGTGCCGATGAGCAGTGCGTCCACGTCGGAGAAGGACGACGGGAAGGGGCTCCCCGTGATCTGCTCCAGCATCTCCCGGGACCGGACGATCCCCTCCGCGGGCGGCTGCTCCGCGTCCGGGAGGCAGGCGATCAGGTCGAGGTGGTGCAGCGTCCACTCCAGGACGTACGTGGAGAGGAAGTCGCCCACGGTGAGGATCTCGTCGCGGGTGCCGACCCGGCCGGCCGGGTCGGCGAGCAGGGCGGCGCGGCCGGCGGCGGAGCCGACGTCGTCCAGGTGGAACTTGAGCAGGCGCGGATCCTCGTACGCGGCGGCCAGCCGGACGGTCAGCGCGTCGAGCGGGTCGTCACCGGTCGGCGGAGTGTCGGAGATGTCCCAGTACGTCAGCACGTCGCGGGTCGGTTCCCGGCCGGACGGGGTGGCCAGGGTGATCAGGACGTCCTGGGCGTCGACGATCAGATGGCACACCAGGTCCCGCACCAGCCAGCCCGTACAGCCGGAGGGCCGCCGAAGTCCTCCTGGGATAGATCCGCCACCGCCGCGCGCAACGCCGTCCAGGTGTGTGAGAAGAGATCCACCTCGGCACCGTAGCGCCGCGCCGCGACGCCGGACAAGCTCATCCTCCGGGCACCCCTTGCCGTCCGCCCACGAGGGCGGCGAGTTCGTCCGCCGTCCGCGGACCCTGCTCCGCTCGGGCCAGCCACCCCTGCGCGCGCAGGAGTTCCGTCACCGCGGCACCCCACGGCAGGCGCAGCCCCGCCTCGCGGAGGAGATCCGTGCGGGCCAGAGCCGTGGCCGCGGGCCCGGTGCGGACGCCCGACGGGGTGAGGAGCGCCGCGTCGTCGGCCCAGCGCAGGGCGAGATCGACGTCATGGGTGGCCATCACCACCGTGGTGCCGGCGGTACGGAGTCCGTCGAGGGTGGTGAGGAGCCGCTCCTGGCCCTCGGGATCGAGTCCGGCCGTCGGCTCGTCGAGGACGAGGACGCGGGGCCGCATGGCGACCGCGCCCGCGATGGCGGTGCGCTTGCGCTGCCCGTAGGAGAGCAGATGGGTGGGCCGGCCGGCCAGGGCCGTGATGTCCAGGGCGGCGAGCGCCTCCGCCACCCGCGCCCGCACCTGGGTGTCGTCCAGACCGAGGTTCAGGGGGCCGAACGACACATCCTGCTCGACGGACGCCGCGAACAGCTGGTCGTCCGGGTCCTGCACCACCAGCTGCACGGTCGTCCGCAGCCGGGTGAGCCCCTTGCGGTCGTACGACACCGGCTGCCCCTCGACCGTCAACCGCCCCTCGTGCGGCCGCAGTCCGCCGGAGAGCAGCCGCATCAGCGTGGTCTTTCCGCTGCCGTTGCGGCCGAGCAGCGCGAGTGCGCGCCCCTCGCGGATCTCGAAGTCGAGGCCGCTGAGCACGGTGGGGCCGTCCTCGTAGGCGAAGGACGCGCCCCGCAGGGCGACGAGGGCGGGCTCGCTCATGTCAGCGGCCTTTCCAGGACGAGGGTGAGGGCGGCCAGCGCCGCGAGCAGCGCGCAACTGGCAGCCGTGAAGCGGACGGAGACCCGGGCCTCGGGCACCAGGACCCGCAGCGTGCCGTCGTAGCCGCGCCCGGCGAGCCCGGCCTGGAGCCGGGTGGCCCGGTCGAAGGCCCGGACGAACGCGGTGGCGCCGAGCCCGGCCAGGGAACGCCACTGTGCGGCCCGGCTGGTGTGACCGAGCCGGGCCGCCTGGGCTTCCCGGATGCGGCGCACGGAGTCCAGCAGCAGGAAGCTCATCCGGTACGTCACGAGCGCGACGTCGACGACCGGCGCGGGGATCCCGGCCCGGACCAGGCGGGGCAGCAGGTCGGACATCGGCGTGGTGAAGGCGAACAGCAGCACGCCCAGGGAAGCCGCCGAGGTGCGCAGCAGCAACTCCCCGGCCCGGACCGGCCCGTCACCCGCGAGGGAGACGAAACCCCCCGGTCCGCCCACCTGGACGAGCAGCGTGAGCGCGCCGGTCACGCAGAAGCCCAGCGGCACCCGGTAGGCCCGCCACAGCCGCCGCCCGGGCACACCGGCCGGCCCCAGCAGCACCACCAGGGCTGTCAGCAGCACCAGGGCGGCACCCGGCCAGGGCGGCAGGGAGATCGCGAGCACGGTGAGGCCGAGCCCGAGCACGGCCTTGTCCACGGGATGGCGGCGGCGCCAGCGACTGCTGTGCGCCGCCGCGTCGATCGGCAGCACCCGGGGTCAGTCCTGTTCTGCGGTGGACTTCCCGGCGGCGCCGGCGAGCGCGCTGCTGGCCTCCCGCTCCAGCGCCCGCTGCTCGCCCTGCCGACGGCCCCGCCGCAGCCCGAAGTAGTAGGCGAGGACACCGGCGCCGAGAGCGGCCTGGAGGGAGAACAGTGCCGACTCGATCTCGCCGGACGGCGGCTCGTACAGCGGCGAGAACCACGGCTCGTAGTCCGGCCGCAGCTCGGTGATCGCCGTCTCGGCCTCGGCGTCGGCGCCCGTGAACGGCTCCTTCTTGTGGTCGCCGAGGCCGAGCGCCAGGGGCAGCACGGCGAGCGCGGCCACGGCGAACAGCAGCACCAGGTTGATCTTCGTGTTCCTGCTCATCGGGCCACCGCCTCGGTCTCGGTCCGTGCCTGCTTCTTGGCGAGGAGCACGCCCAGCCGGGTCAGTTCGCCCTTGCTGGACTGCACCAGCAGCCGCATCACGAGCACGGTCAGCAGGCCCTCACTCACTGCGAGCGGGATCTGGGTGACGGCGAAGATGGAACCGAACTTGCCGAGTGCGCCCAGGAATCCGCTGCCCGGGTCGGGGAAGGCGAGCGCCAGCTGCACGCTGGTGACGCAGTAGGTGGACAGGTCGGCGACGAACGCGCCGCAGAACACGGCCACCATCAGCGGAGCACCGGAGCGACGCAGCAGTGCGTAGACGGCGTATCCGGCCCAGGGACCGACGATCGCCATCGAGAAGACGTTGGCGCCGAGCGTGGTCAGGCCGCCGTGCGCGAGCAGCAGCGCCTGGAAGAGCAGGGTGATGGTGCCCAGCACCGCCATGATGGGCGGCCGGAACAGGATGGCTCCGAGGCCCGTGCCGGTGGGGTGCGAGCAACTGCCGGTGACGGACGGCAGTTTCAGGGCGGACAGGACGAAGGTGAAGGCGCCGGACGCACCGAGGAGCAGCGTGCTCTCGGGGTGCTCGCGCACTTCACGGGTGAGCGACCGGACCCCGTGGACGACGAACGGCGCCGACGCGACGCCCCAGGCGACCGCGTGCGCCGGAGGAAGGAAACCCTCGGCAATGTGCATGGCTCAGCAGACCCTCTCCAGCACCTCGTGGATGGTTGACGCGCCTTGGCCGGTCTCCTGGCTGACGGGTACCACCGCCCGGACTCCGCCTTCCCGGGTCACTGAGACCCAGTGGCTGCCCGCTAGGGCTGGAGCCGGACTTCCCGATTCACAGTGGCGAGGGCCGCACCGGCATCACACCGGATTTCCCGTTCACCAAGGCCTGGTGACAATAAGGCCCGGATAAGGGCGGTGACAAGCCACCCCAGGGGGCGCGCGAGGGGGCGCCCGCTCGCACACCGGCGCATCCCCCCGCTGATCCACGCGCTGCGGCGGGCGCCGCCGCGCGGCTGCGGAGCCCGCGTCAGTCGTCGCCCCCGTCGTCTCCGCCGTCGTCGCCCTCCCCGTATCCCCCGGCCTGGCGCGGGCTCTCCGGCTTGGGCTGCTGCGGCCCGCCGTTGCCCGCCGCATCCGTCGGAGTCGCGGCGCCGGGCGGCGGCGCGGCAGGGGTCGGGGAAGCGGCCGGCGCGGACGGAGTGACATCGGCCACGGTGCCGGTCGTCGGCGTGCCGACATCCACCGGGCCGGTCGCCGGGCCGGTCGCCGGGCCGGCCTTCGGGTCGGCTTCCGGATCGGAGGAGAGAGACGAGGCGGAATCGCCCGACGGGGCGGCGGCGGGGCTGCTCGCAGTCGGGGACGCGTCGGGTTCGGTGCCCTCCGCGGTGGTGTCGGGCGAGAACCAGCGCATGCCGATGAGCATCGCGGCGAGGAAGAGAGCAGCGGCGGCGGCCGTCGCGGCCAGTCTCGTCCGGCTGCCGAGGCCGCCGCGCCCGCGGGAGCGACCCGAACGCCCCGCCTGGGCGGCCCGGGCCGCGGTGCGGTGCCCCGTGGTAGCGGGCAGCGCGTACGTGGTCGGGTTGCTGGTCTCGGCAGCCGCGTTCGGGCCGGGCGCGGCGTGCGTCGCCGCGGACGCGGTCGTCGGCCGCAGCGGCGGTGAGACCTCCGGCAGCGGCTCGGGCAGGCCGCGCCAGGCGCCCCCGGCGAACCACTCGGCGGCCTGCTGGGCGGTGGGCCGGTCCTCGGGCTGCTTGGCGAGCAGACCGAGGAGGTAGTTCTCGAACGCCGGCGGGAGTCCGGTGACACCGAGCTCGCGGGGCGGCACGGGGGTCGAGTCGAGATGCTGGTGGAGGAGGGCGACGGCGGTGTCGGCCTGGAACGGCGGGCGGCCGCTGAGCAGCTGGTAGAGCACGCACCCCAGGGAGTACATGTCGGAGGCGGGCCCCGCCTGCCGGCCGAGGGCCCGCTCGGGCGCGAGGTAGAGGCCGGTGCCGACGATCTGGCCGGTGGCGGTGAGGGCGGCGCCGGGGTCGTCGAGGAACCGCGCGATTCCGAAGTCGCCGATCTTCAGCGTGCCGTGGGCGTCCAGCAGCAGGTTGGCGGGTTTGACGTCCCGGTGCACGATGCCCTGCGCGTGCGCGGCGGCGAGCCCCGCGGCGGCCTGCGCGGCGAGACGGGCCACGCGCTCGGCGGGCAGCGCGCCGGAGCCGGTCAGCACCCCGGCGAGACTGTCGCCCTCGACCAGCTCCATCACCAGGTACAGCCGGTTGTCGTACTCGCCGAAGTCCAGGACGCCGACCACGTTGGGGTGGTTGAGACGCCCGGCGGTCTGCGCCTCCAGACGGAACCGGGAGGCCGCCGTGGCATCGGTGTCCTGGGGGAGCAGCAGCTTGAGGGCCACCGCTCTGGCGAGCGTCTCGTCGTACGCACGCCAGACCTCTCCCATTCCACCGCGCCCGATCTCAACATCCAGCCGGTAGCGGCCCGCTAGCAGCACTCGTCCTCGTCTCATGCGTGGGAAGGTCGTCGCCGCAGGCCGAACTCCCCGCTTCTGCACGGGGATTGGTGGGGGGTGCCGCAGCCGACCCAGGATACTGGCGCGACGTGACCACCAATCTCCGCAGCGGTGTCCTCGTAGGGTGCGGTTTCGGAAGTCCCGGAGCGAACAGGTCGCCCGCCGGAGTGAAGGTCGCGCGCGCCCGGTTGCCGCGGGGCGCCGGCGCCGGTTCAGGCCACCGCGCCCGCCCCCTTCTCACGGCGCGGCAGCACAGCCACCGCCAGAGCCGGTACGGCCGCGAGGACCAGCCACGGCACGGCGGCCGGCAGGCCCAGGTCGAGCAGGAAGCCGGTGGCCGCGCTGCCGGCCAGGACGATCAGCCCGGAGACGGACGACAGCGCACCCATGTAGAGCCCGAGCCGTCCCTCCTCGGCGAGGTCGGGCACCCAGGCGCGGGCGGCGGGCACCACCAGCATCTGCCCCACGGTGAGCAAGATCACGAAGCCGGCGGCCGGCAGCAGCGCGGCGGTGCCGGTCCAGCCGGCCGGGCGTGCCGCGGCCACCACCGCGAAACCGGACGCGATCAGCAGCAGCCCCGCGGTCATGGAGCGGCGCAGATCGAGCCGGTCGCCCGCCCAGCGGGTCACCGGCAGCTGGGTGAACACCACCAGCACCGAGGACAGTGCGAAGAGCCAGGACAACGGCGCCTGGGAGCCCGCCACGCGCTGCACCTCGTCCGGCAGGGCCAGATACAGCTGGTTGTAGGCGAGCAGATAGGTGCCGTAGGCACAGCACAGGGCGAGGAAGCGGCGGTTGCGCAGCAGGGCGCGGGCCCCGCCCCGCTCCCGGATACGGATCCGGCCGGGGATGTGCTGCGGCATCAGCCACAGGTGCCCGGCGAGGACGAGCACGAAGACCGCGGCACCGGCGAGGCACGCGGTGCGGAAGTCGACGGCGAGCAGCAGCGCGCCGAGCAGCGGCCCGACGAACGCCCCGGCCTGGCCCGCCACGCTGAACAGCGCGAGGACACGGGTGCGCGGGCCGCGCCCGTCCTCCTCCCAGACCACCGACTGGCGGGCCACCTCGGACTCCACGGCGGGAGAGAACAGCGCGGCGGCGAATCCGATCACCAGCACCGCCCCGATGACGGTCCAGCTCGCCTCCGCGTACCCGAGCCACACGAACCCGGCGATCCGCAGCACGCAGCCGGCCAGCACGACCGGCCGCACCCCGAACCGGTCGACGAGCCAGCCGCCGACGACGAACAGCCCCTGCTGGCTGAAGGTGCGCAGCCCGAGCACGAACCCGACCAGCCAGCCCGCCATGCCGATCGCGGTGCCGAGATGCTCGGCGAGGAACGGCAGGACGGCGTAGAAGCCGATGTTGAAGGCGAGCTGGGTGAGGATCAGCAGCCGCAGCAGCGGCGACAGCTCCTTGCAGAGGCGCCAGGTGCTCTCGCGCGGGGACTTCGGTGCCCCGGCGTCGGAGGTACGGGCGGCCTTGCGGGCCAGCACCCGGGAGAGGAGGTCGGTCATCGTTCTTCCGTCTGTGAGGCGGGCACGGGAGTCAGGCGGGCGCCGGGGCGGTCCCGTTGCCGCTGCGGGGCCGTGGCGAGCCGGTCCGCGGGCGGTTGGGCCGGCCCTGTGGGCCGTTTGCGCCGCCGGGGCAGCCGTACGCCGCCCGCGGCCGTCACCGCGAGCGCCCCGAGCAGGGCGAGCACGGCGGCGGGGAAGAGGACGGCCCACGGGGCGCGTTCGGCGTACGGCTGGTTCTCGGCGAGCAGCAGGCCCCACTCCGGGGAGGGCGGTTGGGCGCCCAGGCCGAGGAAGCCGAGCGCGGCGAGGTTCAGCGCGATCCCCGGGAGCCGCAGCAGGGCGTGCCGGGCGACCGGGGGCAGGACGGCGGGCAGCAGTTCGTGCCGGAGCAGATACCAGCGGCCGGCGCCCAGCGCCCGGGTGGCCGTCAGATGGGTGGTCGAGCGTTCCTGCCGCAGCAGGGAGGAGGTGTGCACGGCCAGCGGGGACCAGGCCACGACTGCCACGGCGAGCGCGGGTGTCCAGGGGCCGCTGCCCAGGACGCCGGTGACGAGGAGGCCGGACAGTACGGGCGGTACGGCACTGAGCGTGTCGGTCAGCGGCCCGGACAGCCTCGGCAGCAGCCCCAGCAGCAGCCCGGTGACGAGGGCGGCGGCGCTCACCGCGAGGGCGGTGCCGAGGGTGGTCAGCGCGCCGTGGGAGATCCGGGCCAGGATGTCGCGGCCGAGCGCGTCCGTGCCGAAGGGATGCTCCGGGGAAGGGGCTCGCAGCCGGGCGAGCGTGTCCAGGGCGAGCGGGTCGCGGGGCAGCCCGAACCCGATGACGGCGGCCAGCAGTCCCCCGTAGAGCAGCGGGAGTGTGCGGGGCGCGGGCGGCCGGGGCCGGTGCAGGGACTGCAGGGCGCCGTCGTGCAGCGCCGGACCGATCAGCAGGCGGGCGGCGAGCCGGGCGAGAACGCCGGCGGTGGCCGCGAGCAGGACGAGAGCGAGTGTGCCGGTCTGCAGGGCGGGCAGGTCCTGGGCGAGCGCGGCGTGCAGGGTGAGCCGGCCGAGGCCCGGGATGTCGAAGATCTGCTCGACGGCGACCGATCCGCCGGTCAGTCCGACCACGAACAGCGCCAGGTTGGGCAGCAGTCCGGGCACGCAGCGGCGCACCGCGTGCCGGGCCACGGACCTCGGCGGGACACCGCGTGCCGCTGCCGCCATGGCCCACGGCTCCGCGAACGCGCCGGGCAGCAGGTCGTCGAGCATCCGCCCCAGGACCGCCCCGGCGGGCAGGCCGAGGGCGAGCGAGGGCAGCACCATCCACTGCGGCCCGTACCAGCCCAGGGCGGGCAGCCATCCCAGCTGCACACCGATCAGCGAGGCCAGCACCGAGGCGACGAGGAACTCGGGCAGCGCGGCCAGCACGGCCGGCGCCGTCCCGCCGGGACGACGGCCGGCGAGCCGGCCCCGCGCGCCCAGCCGGAGCGTACGGGCGCAGACGGCGGCCGCCGTGCCCGCGGCGACCACCAGGGCCCCGGCCATCAGCAGCAGCGACACGCCGAGCGCCTGCACGACGCCCGGCAGCACGTGGGCGCCGGACACCCAGGACGTGCCCGCGTCCCCGTGCAGCAGCCCGCCCAGCCAGCGGCCGAGCAGCACCAGTGGGCCGTCGTCGAGGCCCAGTTGGTCCCGGATGGCGCGCAGGGTCTCCGGAGTGGGGTCGCGGTCCGCCGACCGCGCCCGGAGCACGGTCAGGGCGGGGTCGGTGCGCGACAGCCACGGCAGCAGGCCGATACCGCAGACCAGACAGGCCACGAGCACCGTCCGCCACAGCAGCGTCGGGGCGCCGCTGCGCGCGAGTGCGCGCAGAGCGGCGGCGGCACCTTTCGTCGAGGGCGTGGGCGAGCTGTTCAGCGCCGGGTCCCCGTACCTATGAGGGTGCGCTCGTAGGGATCGGGCAGCGCGCCCTGCACGGACGTCGCGATGCCCGCGACGAGCTTCAGATGCACCAGCGGGATCACCGAGTCGGTGCCGAGGACGGCCGCCTCCGCCTTCATGGCGGCGTTCTGCCGCTCGGCCGTGCCGGACTCGGCCTGGGCGGCGGCGACCAGCTTGTCCACGTTCTCGTCGCACAGGAACGACAGGTTGTTGGAGCCGTCGCAGGTGTAGTCGCTCGCGAGGACGGTGACCGGGTCGCCGGTGTCCAGCATCATGTTGCGGGAGAAGACCGCGGCGTCGAACTTGCCGCCCAGCAGGTCGCCTTCGAGGCGCGCGTACGTGCGCACCTCCAGCTTCACCTCGAACCCCGCCTTCTGCAGCTGCTGCTGGAGTATCTGGGCGGCCTCCGGCAGCTCGGGCCGGTCGTTGTAGGTGGCGAGCGTGATGTCCGTGCCGTCGGGATCGGCGGCCTTCGCCCGTCCGGCCGGTTCGACGCGCTTGCCGGCCGCCCAGGTCAGGGCCGGACCGAAGAGGCCCTGTGCGGGCACGGCATACCCCTCGTACGCGCCCTTGGCGATGACCGAGGTGTCGATCGCCTCGCGTGCGGCTGCCCGCAGCCCCGCGTCGGTGAAGGCGCCGGACCTGGTGTTGAGGTAAAGGCCGGTGTTGCGGGCGGTGTTGACCTCGTGGACGGTGTCCTTGTCCAGGGACGACACCTGGGCGACGGGGAGGGACTCGGCGATGTCGACGTCGCCGGTGCGCAGGGCGTTGGCGCGGGCGGTGCCGTCGGAGACGAAGCGGGCGGTGATGCCGGACGCCTGGGCCCGGCCGCCCCAGTAGTCGTCGAAACGGTCGAGTGTGGCCGCCGTGTCACCGTCGACCTCGGTGAGGGCGAAGGGACCGGTGGCGGTGCCGACGACGTCCACCTCGCCCTTCGCGTCGTACGCCTTCGGCGCGAACACCGAGAGGGACGGGTTCGACAGCCGCAGCGGCAGTACGGGGTCGGCCTCTTCGGTGCCGACCCGGACCCGCTGGTCGCCCTCGGGTGTGGCGGTCAGCCGCACGCCGGAGATCGCGGAGGGCGCCGGGTCGGCCTTCCCGGCGGCCGTGAGGGAGGCGGCGACGGCCTTGGCGGTGACGGCCTCGCCGTCCTGGAACCTCGCGTCCCGCAGGGTGAACACCCAGCTCTTGCCGCCGTTCTCACTGCTCCACGACTCGGCGAGGGCGGGTACGGCCGTGCCGTTGGCATCCAGCTTGGTCAGCCCTTCGATCACACCGAGCCGGGACAGGAGCATCGCGTCCTGGCCGTACGGCGAGTAGTTCTCGGTGGGGGCGAAGGGGAGGGCGACACGCAGGCGTGCGCCTTCGGCGGCGCCGGAGGAGGCCGATGAGCCGTCACCGGAGGACGCGAAACAACCGGAGAGCAGGGGCAGCACGAACAGCCCGGCTGTGAGCCGGCGGGAAGTTCTCATGGCGTACATGAATATCATTTTCGTTAAGCGAACGGTATTTCGAAGTGCACCGCCCCGCTGCCGCCGCCGGGCACCTCCTCCCGCTCGTCGCACACCACCTTGCCCAGCGCCTGCCACAGGCCCATCGCGCCGGGGGAGTGCGGGTACGTGTGCAGATACACGGACCGGTATCCGCCGTCGGCCCGGGCGAACTCCAGCAGGCCGTCCACGAGCCGCCGGGCCAGTCCGCGCCGCCGGTGTCCGGGGCGCACGTACACCCGCCGGAGCTGTGCCGTCTCGCCCGAGGGGAAACGCTCGGCCAGCCAGCCGGGGTTCGGCGGGTGCGCCGGGCCGCGCGCGTCCAGAGCCGCCGTGGCCGCCACCGTCCCGTCCTGCTCGTCCACGGCGACCAGGAGAGCGTGCCGGGGCGGTGTGACGTAGAACGACACCGGATCGATGATGTCGGCGTGCCAGTGCGGTACGTAACCCGTGCCGAAGTCGCGGTACACGGCGTCGAGCATCACCGCCCTGGCCTCGTCGATGTCGGCCTCCACGGCTTGCCTGATGCTGTACTCACGCATTTGCGCATCATATGCAAGAGGATCTCGACGTCAGTCGGGGGCCACCGGTGTGATGTGGCTCAGCACGCACAGCCAGCGGCCCTGCCGCCGTACGAACACGTCCGTCGTCCACTCGTCGGCGTCGTGGCGTTCGCCCTGATAGTGGGCCGTGTTCGTCACCCGGCCGGTCACCACGGCGGTGTCGCCGTAGACGCGGATCCTGGGTTCGGTCCTGAGGTCCATCGCCGAGTGGGTGAGCGTGCCGGACTCCACGAGGGAGAGGAATCTCTCCTTCGGGTCGATCCCCGAACCGGAGACGAAGACCCACTCGTCCGCCATGAAGCTCGCGATCCGCGCCGGGTCGTCGGAGACGATCGCCCCGGCCCAGTCCTTCACCAGGCGGACGAGCTGAAGGGCGGCTGCGGAATCGGGCTCTTCGCTCATAGCGCGACCGTCATGGTGTCCAGGCGGTGATGCGGGGTGTTCTCGGCCCAGGGTGACCTGCCGCGGCCCGGGTCAGGTCTCGGACGGGGCGAGCAGCACGAAGTCCGCGTTCGCCGGGTCGAGGCAGACGGCGAGCCGGCCGACGCCCTCCATGTCCTCCGGGCCCATCTGCACGCTGCCGCCGCCCGCGGTGACCTCGGCCACCGCCGCGTCGCAGTCCTCGACGGCGAAGACCGGGTGCCAGTACGGCCGCCCACCCGTCAGGGTCAGGTCCTCCTTGCGGAGCTGCATGAGCCCGCCGTGCATCCGGTCCTCGGAGAGCCCCGAGGGGGTGATCAGGGTGTACGCGCCCGCGCCGCCCGGCAGTGGCATGTCGCTGAACTGCCAGTCGAAGAGGGCGCCGTAGAACTCCCGCGCACCCGCGGCGTCGGACGTGTACAGCTCCGTCCACGACAGCGAGCCCGGCTGGTCCACCAGCTCCAGGCCCTTGTTCGTCCCCGGCTGCCAGACGGCGAACTGACCGCCCAGCGGGTCGCTGTACTGCGCCATCCGGCCCCAGTCGTCGAGGTCCATCGGCGCGACCCGCACGGCGCCGCCCGCCTGCTGCACGGCCTGTGTCGTGGCGTCCGCGTCGGCGACGCAGTAGTACAGCATCCAGGCCGGGCGCGCGCCCTCCTCGGTGAGTTTGCCGAGCCCGGCGACGATCTTGCCGTCCTTCTTGAACATCCCGCCCTCGAAGTCCTCGCTCTCGCCCATGGACTCGTAGTCCCACCCGAGGACGGCACCGTAGAAGGCGGCGGCGGCGCGGACGTCCGGAGCGCCCAGGTCGAGCCAGCAGGGGGAACCGGGGACGTAGTCCGTCGTGATCATGGCGATGCTTCCCTTCGGCGGGGCCTGTGTGCCCAGCGTGACACCGCGCACCGGCCACCGCCCGTCGGCGGCTCCCCGTTTGGGGGACGCCCGGCGGATGCCGGGGGGATCAGTGGACGGACAGCCCGCCGTCGACGAAGACCGACTGCCCGGTGACGTAGGCGGATGCCTCGCTCGCCAGGAAGACGGCCGCGCCCGCGAAGTCCTCGGCGAGGCCGTTCCGCCCGATCATCGTGCGGGCGGCGAGGGCGGCCACCTTCTCCGGGTCCGTCGACAGCCGCGCGTTGAGAGGTGTCATGACGACGCCCGGCACGAGGAGGTTGCAGGTGACGCCGCGCGGCGACCATGCCTCGGCCTGGGAACGCGCCAGTGCTTCCAGCCCGCCCTTGGAGGCGCCGTAGGCGCCGCTCTGGACGAACGCGCGATGCGCCTGCTGCGAACTGATGTGGATGATGCGTCCGTACCCGCGCTCCGCCATACCGGGGCCGAAGCGCTGCCCCAGCAGGAACGGCGCCTCCAGATTGACGGCCATCGTGGCGTCCCAGACGTCCTCGCCGAGCTCGTCCATCGGCGGACGCAGGTTGATCCCGGCGCTGTTGACCAGGATGTCGGGCTCCCCGAACACCCCGGCCGCCCGCTCGGCGGCCGTCCGCACACCCTCGCGGGTGCTCAGATCCGCGCTGACCCACGCGGCGCGGCAGCCCCGGGCCGTCAGCTCCTCCACCGTCGCCGCCAGCCCGGCCTCGCCGCGGGCCACGATCACCACGCTCGCCCCGGCCCGCGCGAGTGCGCCGCTGATCGCGCGACCGATACCGGAACTGCCACCGGTGACCACCGCGACCCGGCCCTCCAGGGAGAACAGTTCGGAGAGGTAAGCCTGGGGCGGCGCAGGCGCCTCGGCCGGCCGAGGCGGATCCGTCGGTGGTGTCGGCTGTGTCGTCATGGCGACCCACTCTAGGTCGATCATCCGGCCGGTCCCGCGCGGCGAGCCCCGGCCGACTTCCCGCGTGTATACCCCCCCAGGGTATATGATCGCCTCATGGACCACACCGCTCATGAACCGGAGAAGCGTCCGCACGGGGCCGCGTCCTGGGGGACCGCCGTGAAGGCGACGCTGCACTGTCTGACCGGATGTGCGATCGGCGAGATCCTCGGCATGGTGATCGGCACCGCGCTGGAGTGGGGCAACGTGCCCACCATGGTGCTGGCGATCGGGCTCGCGTTCCTCTTCGGCTACTCGTTCACCCTGTTCGCGGTCCTGCGCTCCGGACTCGGCCTCAAGGCCGCGATCCGGATCGCCCTCGCCGCGGACACGGTCTCGATCGCCGTGATGGAACTCGTGGACAACGCGATCATCGCGCTCACCCCGGGCGCGATGGACGCCCATCTGTCGGACGGCCTCTTCTGGTCCGCGCTCCTGGGCGGTTTCGCGGTCGCCTTCCTGGTCACGACTCCGCTCAACAGATGGCTGATCGGCCGCGGCAAGGGCCACGCCGTGGTCCACGCCCACCACTGACGCGATGTCACCCCAGCGTGGCGACGGCAGAACCGGGCGGGGTCACGCCCGGTCGCCCCGGGAGGCAAACCCGCCGGGTGCGGTTTCAGCGCGGCCATGGCGTCGTACGAGGAAGACTTCAGGGTGACGGCCCACCGAGGTCCATGCCCGGGTGCCGGACCAGACGCCGGTTCAGCCCTTGAGCAGGCGCACTCGACCGTCAGGGAGTTTCGGCCACCAGTGGTGGTAGCGGCGGTAGACCTCGGTGTCGCGGCCGGCCAGCAGCGCCGACAACGACACGGCCTCCGCGGCGAGTCCGTCCCACGCGGCGCTCGGCAGGTCGTGGAACGCCGTGGCCTCGATACCACCGTCGACCGCGCGCCACACGCCGGCGACCCGGCCGTCGACCAGCAGCGTGGGCAGCACATCGCCGTTCGCCCGGATCACCAGACGGCGATACGCCGGCGGGATCACGCGGCTGCGGTCGGCGTGGGCCAGCAGAACGCTGTCCCACATGGCCATGAGCCGGGGTGGTGCCGGCGTGTCCGCCGGTGGGCGCGAGGCGCCCGGCACGTCGTACAGGAGGGTGCCGTCGGGTCCCCGGAGCTGCTCCACCCCGTCGCCGAGGGCGAGCAGCGCGCGGCGTACGGGGGCGCGCTGCACCATGGCGAACTGCGCGACGTCCGCCACCGACGCGGGCCCGAAGCCCGCCAGGTAGCGCAGGACGAGGTGGCGCAGCGCCTCCGTCGCCGTCTCCCGCCCACCGGGTACAGGGCCGGTCCGTGCCGCGACGAACGACGACCGGGGGCCGAACGACCACGGCCCGCCGGTCGGGACATGGAGCAGCGGCGCGTACGCCTTGAGCCCCCACCACGCCCCGGCCTTCCTCTCCGCGCCGACCTGTTCCGCCAGCCAGTCCTGCATCTCGGCGGCCGTCCGAGGCCGGTCCGCGAAGTCCAGCAACTCGGGCACGAGCGCCTCGCCGTCGGCCGGCGTGAGCCCCGCCGCGGCGAAGCGGTACCCGAGCCGTGAGGCGTACAGGGTCTGCTGCATCGCCTCACGGAACACCTGGTAGTCGTCCGCGTGGACCGCGTGCAACGTGATCCGCATCAGGGTCGCCTTGACCACTTCACGCCCCGCGAACGCGGTGTCCAGTTCGGCCGGCGCGAACCCGGCCAGCCGGTTCCACAGGGCCACATACGGTGAAGCGGCATGCTGCGCCTGGAGCGCCACCACACGCCGCACCGCCTCCCCGGCCTCCATCACCTCCCGCCCCAGCAGCAACTGACGCCCGAGGGTGGCCCGATTGAGCTCCTGCGCGGTGATGTCCACGCCGGGGATTCTGCCGTGGCCCCACCGGAGTCACCGGCTCCGCGACAGTGGCCTGGATCACATGGCTCGGATTGAGTGTCCGGCGGGGGAGGTGTCCGTACTCCTGGGTGGCGGGGTGGGGGCCGGATGCGAGGATGAGGCGCCATGACAGTCGGGTGGTGTGCTCGCGCGATACGGGCCGCGGTGTTCGCGGCCGTCTGTGTCGTGCTCGCCGCCCTGGGGCACGTCATGATGTCCGGCGACCACGTGTCCCCGCCGACGCTGCTGGCCGGCTGGGCCGTGACGGGCGTGACGGGCTGGTGCCTGGCGGGCCGCGAGCGCGGACCGGGCCTGGTCGTCGCCGTGGCCGTGGCCGTCCAGACGGCCCTGCACTCGGCGTTCTCGCTCGGGCCGCCCACGCCTTCCGCGCCCGGGGCGCACTCCATGGACACGCCGTCCATGAGTCATGGCATGGGCTCCATGAGCCACGACATGAGCTCGGGCGCCGTGGACTCCATGTCCCCGCACATGGCGCACGTCCCCGGCGGTGACTCGTCCCTGGGCATGCTCGCCGCCCACCTCCTGGCCGCCCTGTTGTGCGGCCTGTGGCTGGGGCACGGGGAGCGGGCCGTCTTCCGGCTGCTGCGCGCCGTGGGCAGCCGGCTCGCCGCACCACTGCGGCTCGTGTTCGCCCTGCCCGCACCGCCGCCCCCGCCCGTGCGCCAACGGCGACGGCCGTCGAACCGCACGCCGCGCAGCCTCCTTCTCGTCCACGCGATCACCACCCGGGGACCCCCCGCGGGGGCCGCTGCCGCCTGACGGCAGCCAGTGGTGACCGGGGCGGCCATTGCCCGCCCCGGTAGCGGTCGTACGCCTGTGCCTACGCGCCCACCTGTAAGAGGGCGCGCCTCCTGAGGCGCGGTACGGGCACGCCCGCGCCCCCCCCGCTCACCGGACCGCGCGGCACGCGCGCACGCCCGGCCTCACGGCCGGCCCGCTCACGTCCTCGCGGTCCCGGCACCCCGAGAAGGACATCAGGTGATCACTCCTGCCCTGCCCCTTCCGCACGAAAGATCGGCGTCGGCCGACGAGTCGATAACCGCCTGGGCGCTGGCCGCCCGCGGCGGCGACTCCGCGGCCGTCGACCACTTCGTGCGCGCCCTGCACCGTGACGTCATCCGGTACGTCGCCCATCTGAGCGCCGACCCGCAGGCGGTGGACGATCTGGCGCAGGACACGTTCCTGCGGGCGCTCGGCAGCCTGCACCGGTTCGAGGGCCGTTCCTCGGCGCGGACCTGGCTGCTGGCGATCGCCCGGCGCGCGGTGGCCGACAGCATCCGGTACACCGCCGCACGCCCCCGCCCGGCCGACCTGCCGGACTGGGAGCCGGCGGCCGAACTCGCCCAGCCGCGTGGCCTGCCCGGTTTCGACGACGGCGTGGCGCTGCTGGAGCTGCTGGCCGGGCTGCCGCACGAACGCCGCGAGGCGTTCGTCCTCACGCAGCTGCTCGGACTGCCCTACGCGGAGGCCGCCGCGCTGAGCAACTGCCCGGTCGGCACCATCCGTTCCCGAGTGGCCCGCGCCCGCGCGACGCTCCTCGCCCTGCTCGCCGCGGCGGAGGAACCGGACCCCGCTCTCACCGCGGCCTGACCCGTCCGGACCGGCGGTGCCCACCGGCTCTGGCCGGTGGGCACCACCGGCGACGGTCGCGCTCGCCCCTCACTCCACGCGCCGCACCGACTGCCGGATCACCAGCCGGGTGCTCAGCACCAGGTGGTCGTCGACCGCGACCCGCTCCTCCACCTCCCTCCAGAGGGCGGCGACCCGGGAGTTGGCGGGCTGGGTCAGGCCGGAGTGATCTCCACCGGCAGCTTCTTGATGCCGTTGACGAAGTTGGAGCGCACCCGCGGCACGTCGCCGGTCAGGCGGATGTCCGTCAGGCGCGGGATCAGTTCCTCGAACATGATGCGGATCTCGGTGCGGGCGAGGAGGTTGCCCAGGCACAGGTGGGGGCTGCCCTTGCCGAAGGTGACGTGGTCGTTGTCGCGGCGCGTGACGTCGAAGTCGTAGGGGTTGCCGAAGACCTCCTCGTCGCGGTTGCCGGAGGCGAACCACATCACCACCTTGTCGCCCGCCTTCACCTGCTTGCCGCCCAGCTCGACATCGCGCGTGGCGGTGCGGCGGAAGTGGTAGACGGGGGAGGCCCAGCGCAGGAACTCCTCGACTGCGGCCGGGATCCGCGAGGGGTCCTCCTGGAGGCGGGCCAGCTGCTCGGGGTGCTGGATGAGGGCCAGCATCGAGTGGGAGATGGTGTGCCGGGTGGTCTCGTTGCCGGCGACGACCAGCAGGAGGAAGTAGTTGTCGAAGTCCTGCGGGGAGAGCGGGACTCCGTCGCGGGGCGTGGTGTTGACCAGGTGGGAGACCAGGTCGGTGCCGTCGCCGCCCCGGCGCTGCCGGGCCAGCTCACGGCCGTACTCGAAGACCTCCAGGGAGGCGGGCGAGCGGAAGGGCAGGTCGCGGTACTGCTCGCTCTCCTTGCTGTGCAGCAGGACGTCCGCGTAGTCGGGGTCGGTGTGGCCGATGATGCGGTTGCCCCAGTCGATGAGCTTCTGGTTGTCCTCCGGAGGCACGTCCAGCAGCCGGGCGAGCACGTTGATGGGGAAGTCCGCCGAGACGTCCTCGACGAAGTCGAAGCGGCCCTTGGCGAGGGCGGCGTCGAGGGTCCTCGCGGTCAGCCCGCGCAGGAAGTCGGTGTAGCCGCTGATCACGTTCGCACCGAACTGCCGCTGGATCAGGCTCCGCAGCGCCCGGTGCCGCACCCCGTCCAGTTCGAGGATCGAGGCGCGCTTCTTGATCTGGTCGTCGTCGACCTCTTCCAGGTTGACGAACTTCGTCGACGTGAACGTCTCGGCGTCGCGGTCGACCCGCACGATGTCCTGGTGCCGGGTCAGCGCCCAGAATCCGGAGTTGGGCGCCTCCTCGGGCTGCCAGTGCACCGGGTCCTCGTGGCGCAGGGTGTGGAACATCCGCCACGGCGTCACACCGTCGGTGAAGCGGTCCAGGTCGGCGAGGTCCACGTCGGCCAGGGGCAGCGGCTCGCGCACGGCGTCGGTCGGGGTCTCGGTCGTCATCGGCATGCTCCTCGGCGTCACAGGGGGCGTCACAGGTGGTAGGCGTACTCGGTGAACTCCCAGTCCGTGACATGCCGGTGGAAGCGTTCGACCTCGTCGCGCTTGTAGGAGAGGAAGGACGTGGTGAAGCCCTTGCCGAGCAGGTCGGTCAGGGCGGTGTCCGCCTCCAGCGCGTCCAGCGCGGCGGACAGGGTCTGCGGCAGGACGGCCGAGCGGGCGGTGTCGTAGCCGTAGCCCTCCAGCGGGGCGGGCGGCTCCTCGCCGGCCAGCACGCCCAGCAGCGCGGCGGCGGCGGTGCCGGTGATCGCCAGGTAGGGATTGGCGCTCGCGTCGCCGAGGCGCAGTTCGAGCCGGGCGCCGGTGCCGCGCTCGGGCGGGATGCGCACCATGGCGCTGCGGTTGTCCAGCCCCCAGTCGATCAGCCAGGGCGCGAGGGTGTCCGGGCCGAAGCGCTTGTACGAGTTGACCGTGGGGTTGAGCAGCGCGGCGAGGGCCGGTGCGTGGGCGAGGACGCCGGCGACGGCGTGCCGGGCGGTGGCGGACAGGCCGTACGCGCCTGTCGGGTCGTCGAAGGTGTTGCGGCCCTCCTCGTCGTCGCAGGACAGATGGAGGTGGAAGCCGGAGCCGCCCGCGTCGTTGAAGGGCTTGGCCATGAAGGTGGCCAGCCGGCCCTCCTTCCGCGCCAGTTCCTTGATCGCGGCCTTGAAGCGGAACGCGCGGTCGGCGGCCGACACGGCGTCCGAGTGGGCCAGGTTGATCTCGATCTGGCCGCCGTCGAACTCGTGGTTGCCGCTGATCGCCCCGACCCGCAGATCGCGCACGTGGCGCAGGGTGCGCAGCAGGTGGTTGTCCGGGTCGGCACGCAGCCCGGCGGTGTAGACGACCCCGGTGCCGGGCGCGTAGCGGCGCCAGCCGCCCGACGGGTCCGGCTCGCACAGGAAGTACTCGAGCTCGGGACCGACGACCGGGCGCAGCCCGTGCTCGGCGCACCGGGTGAGGACGGACCGCAGCAGATCGCGGGGCGACTCGGGTGCGGGCGCTCCGGTCGCCGGGTCGACGACCTCGCCCAGACAGGCGGCCACCCCCGGCTCCCAGGGCAGTGGCACCAGCGTGTCGAGGTCCGGACGGACGCAGATGTCCGGCAGCCCCGCGTCCAGCCCACCGCTGACCGGGACCACGTCCCCCTGCGGGCTGGTGTGGTAAACGGCCCGGCAGAATGCCAGGCCGTGCTCACAGGCCCTGGGCAGCTCCTCGAGCAGCACGTCACGCGCCCGGTCGGTGCCGATCAGGTCGGGATAGGTCACCCGGACCACGTCGATGCCGTCGGCGGCGAGCCGGTCCATGTGGCGGCGGACTTCTTCGGAATCGTGAGCGCTCACCGTTGTCTCCTCGGGCGGACGTCGGGACACCTCCGGGACGGGGGGCCGGGGAGGCGGGTGGCGTGAGAGCGAGCGTCCGGGCGCGGCGGAGCCAGGACCGCCCGGTGCTTGTTTGATGCCAAACGGTAAGGCGGGGCGAGAGGCCCCGCAAGAGGGTCGGGGCCAAGAATTTATCCATCCGGATAGCTCTTGACCAGACCCCGGCCCCTGCCTACCTTGTTTGAAGCCAAACGAGTTCGGGATGCTTCTCAAGCACCCCGTTGGCCGGGGCCCGGCCCCTTCCGGCCGGGCCCCTTTCCTTCCGCTTCGACGCCCTCACATTCAGGAGGACCGGCCATGAAGGTCGTCGTCGACATGAACAAGTGCCAGGACCACGGCCAGTGCGTCTTCTCGGCGCCCGACGTCTTCCGGATGGACGACGACGGCCGCCTCGCCTACGTCCCCGACCCCGACGACGCCCTGCGCGACGAGGTCGAGGAGGCCGCGGACGTCTGCCCGCTGCAGGCCATCCGGATCGAGGACTGACATGAGCGGGCGCATCGTCGTCGCCGGCGCCTCCCTCGGCGGACTGCGGGCCGCCGAGCAACTGCGCGCCGCGGGCTGGACCGGCGGCATCACGGTGATCGGCGACGAGCCGCACCCGCCGTACAACCGGCCCCCGCTGTCCAAGGAGGTCCTCGCGGGCAAGGCGGCCTTCGCGTCGCTGGCCTTCACGCCGAAGGCGTCCGCGACGGACGTCGAGTGGCGGCTGGGCACGAGGATCGTCTCGGCCCGGCTCGCCCGGCGGACCGTCGAGCTCGACGACGGCGCGGTGCTCCCCTACGACGGTCTGGTCGTCGCCACCGGGATGCGGCCCCGCCGCCTGCGCTGCCCCGGGCCGGTCGCCGGTCGCCACACGGTCCGGACGATCGACGACGCCCAGGTGCTGCGGGACCGGCTGACCCCCGGCGTACGGGTCGTCGTGGTCGGCGCCGGGTTCATCGGCTGCGAGGTGGCCGCCACGGCGGTCGGACTCGGCGCTGCCGAGGTGACCGTGGTCGATCCGCTGCCGCTGCCGATGGTCGGGCCGCTCGGGGAACTGCTCGCGCGGGAACTGCGCAGGCGGCACGAGCAGCGCGGGATCCGCTTCGTGCTGGGTGCCGGCGTGGCCGGGTTCGAGGGCGGGGACCGCGTCACCGGTGTCGTGCTGAGTGACGGGTCCGTGCTGCCCGCCGATGTGGTGGTGGAGTCCGTGGGATCGGTCGCCAACACCGAGTGGCTGGAGGGCAACGGACTCGACCTGAGCGACGGCGTGGTCACCGACGCGCAGCTGCGCGTCGGCGGCCGTCCCGACGTCGTCGCGGTGGGCGACGTCGCCCGCTTCCCGAACGCGCGCTACGACGGTGTGCCCCGGCGGGTCGAGCACTGGTCGGTGCCGACCGACTCGGCCAAGCACGCGGCGAAGGTACTCGTCGGCGGCGACGCCGGCCTGGCGCCGTTCGCGCCGCTCCCCACCTTCTGGAGCGACCAGCACGACTTCCGGCTGCAGTCCTTCGGGGCGCCCGTCCTGGGGCTCGGCGACGTCCGGGTGCTCGACGGCGACCCCGCCGGGGATGTCCTGGTCGGCTACCACCGCGACGGACGGCTGGTCGGTGTCGTGGCGCTCGGCGGACCCTCAGCGGCCCGGGCCGCCGCCCGGTACCGCGCCGAACTGCTGAAGCAGCCCGCCCTCACCCCGCAAGGAGCCCTCTCGTGACCGGTCTTCGTGGTTACTTCCATCCCAAGACGGCGACGGGCGCGTCGTCGCTGATCCCGTCCCCGCCGTGGCGCTACTCCGGTGACCTGCTCACCGTCGAGTACCGGACGGATCCCGCCCGCGTACGTGAACTGCTCCCCGAAGCACTGGAGCTGGCGGATGAGGACCCGGGTGCGGTCGCCCTGATCTGGGCCGACTGGCAGTCCTGCTCGGCGTCGGGGGAGGAGCTGCTGGACCCCGTGCGGGCGCAGTACAAGGAGGCGTTCGCGGTGGTGCGGTGCCGGTTCCGGGGGCAGACGTACTCGAGGTGCGTCTACATCTGGGTGGACAAGGACTTCGCGATCGCGCGGGGGCTGCACCAGGGGTATCCGAAGAAGCTCGGCTCCATTCACCAGACGCGTCCGCATCCCTACGGGCCCGCTCCGCGGATCGAGGCGGGGGCCCGGTTCGGGGCGACGCTGGCGGCCTCGGACCGGCGTCTCGCGCAGGCCGTGGTGACGCTGCGGGAGCCTTCCGAGAGCGGCGGGTTCGTCAACGCGCATCCCATGGCCCATCACCGGTGGCTGCCGTCGATCGAGAAGGGGAAGGGGCTGGCGCTCGACGAGCTAGTCGAGTCCGGGGCGGCGTCCTTCGAGGGCGGTCAGGCGTGGGTGGGGGACGCGGAGCTGGAGCTGTTCGAGGCGCCTACGGAGGAGCTCGCGCGGCTGGAGATACGGGAGCCGATCGCTGCGTATTACCGGCAGGTCGGGGTCGTTTGGGACGGGGGGCGGCTGCTGGAAAGTGGTACGTCCGGAGCGGGTGCCGAGTAGTGCCGGTGGTCGGGTGCGGGTTCGTCGTGGCTGTTCGCGCCCACGCGGCGGAGCCGCAAATGATTACAGCCCCGCGCCCCTGAGGAATTGCAGTAGCCCCTCATTGAATGGAACTCCTCTCATGTCTGACAACATTTCCGTCGCCGGGGTGTCCGTCGACACCCGGCACTGGATCGGCGGTCGCCGCATCGCCTCCGCCGGTAGCTTTGCCGACCACTCGCCTATCGATGGCAGCCTTCTCGGCGAGATCGCCCGGGGCGGGCCCGCCGAAGCCGAAGCCGCTGTCGCCGCCGCCCGGGACGCGTTTCCCGGCTGGGCCACCACCCCGCGCGCCGAACGCGCCCGCATCCTGCACGCCATCGCCGACGGCGTCGACAAGCGGATCGAAGAGCTGGCGATCGTCGAGACCACGGACAACGGCGCCCTGCTCCGTTCGCACCGGCGGGGCGTCATGCCCCGCGTCGCGCACAACTTCCGCTTCTTCGCCGACTGGTTGCTCCGGCTCGACCACGAGGACTTCGAGACGCGCGGTCACACCAACCACGTCAGCTGGGACCCGGCCGGGCCCTGTGTGCTGATCACGCCGTGGAACGCGCCCCTCATGCTCGCCACCTGGAAGGTCGCCCCGGCCCTCGCCGCCGGGAACACCGTCGTCCTCAAGCCCGCCGAGTGGTCGCCGCTGACCGCCTCCCTGCTGGCCGACGTCGCCGCGGAGGCCGGGCTGCCCGCCGGTGTCCTCAACGTCGTCCAGGGCTACGGCTCCGAGATCGGCGACGCGCTCACCTCCCACCCCGACGTGCGCCGCATCAGCTTCACGGGGTCGGTGCCGACGGCCAAGCGGATCGCGGCGTCCGCTGCCGCGAACCTCACGCCTCTCAGCCTCGAACTCGGTGGCAAGTCACCCCTGTTGGTGTTCGCCGACGCCGACCTCGACCTGGCCGTCGACCTCGCCGTGGAGCAGTACGACAACGCCGGGCAGGTCTGCCTTGCCGCGACCCGGCTGCTCGTGGAGGAGCCGGTGGCAGAGGAGTTCACCCGCCGGTTCGTCGAGAAGGTCACGGCCCTGCGGCAGGGCGATCCGCGTGACGAGGGCACCGACATCGGGCCCAACATCCACCCGCGCCAGCTGGAGAAGATCGACGGCTTCGTGCAGCGGGCCCTCGCGGCGGGGGCGCGGGCGGTCATCGGCGGGCAGCGGGGGGACGGGCAGTACTACGCGCCGACGCTGCTCACCGATGTCGAGCAGGACTGGGAGATCGTGCAGGAGGAGGTCTTCGGGCCGGTTCTGACCCTCCAGACCTTCGCCGGTGAGGACGAGGCCGAACGGCTCGCCAACGACACCCGCTTCGGGCTCGCCGCCACCGTAGCGACCGGCGACCGGGAGCGGGCCGAGCGGGTCACGGCCCGGCTCGTCGCCGGCACCGTCTGGGTCAACTGCTTCTTCGTGCGCGACCTCCAGGCACCCTTCGGCGGCTCCCGGCAGTCCGGGGTCGGACGCGAGGGCGGGACCTGGAGCTTCGACTTCTACTGCGATCTGAAGAACACCGTCACCGCCCCGCAGGGATGGGGCCAGGACCATGGGTGAGATCGTCGGGGCCGGGCTGCTCGCCCACGTGCCCACCATCGTGCTGCCCGAGGCCGACCGGCTGGAACTCAACGAGGGCAAGGAGATCACCCTCGTCACCGGGCTTCGGGAGCTGCGCAGGGACGTCTTCGAGCGGGACGACTACGACACCGTCGTCGTCCTGGACTCGCACTGGGCGACCACCGTCGAGTTCGTCGTGACCGCCCAGCAGCGCAGGGCGGGGCTCTTCACCTCCGAGGAACTGCCGCGCGGCATGTGCAGGATGCCCTACGACTTCCCCGGTGATCCCGAACTCGCCCACAACGTGGCCTCGTTCGCCGACAAGCACGGCACCTGGATCACCCCGATCGACGACGAGTACCTGCCGATCTACTACGCCACCATCAACCTCTGGAAGTTCCTCGGGGAGGGACTGCCCGACAAGCGGTGGGTCACCATCGGGGTCTGCCAGACCGGCGACATGGAGGACCATCTGAGGCTCGGGCGGGCCCTCGCCGACGGGATCGCCGCGACCCCGGGGCGACGGGTGCTGCTCATCGCCTCCGGCGCCCTCTCGCACACCTTCTGGCCGCTGCGCGAACTGCGCGACCACGAGGCCGGTGACCCCGTGCACATCCGCACCCCCGAGGCCCGTGAGGCGGACTACGAGCGCATCGCCTGGTTCAAGGAGGGCCGCCACGACAAGGTCCTCGACACGATGGACCAGTTCTGGACGTACAAGCCCGAGGCGAAGTTCTTCCACTACCTGATGATGGCCGGCGCCCTCGGCGAGCAGCGCTGCGTCGCCCGGGGCCGTCAGTACGGCGAGTACGAGAACTCCATCGGCACCGGCCAGGCCCACCTATGGTTCGACCGCCCCGGCGGCGGCTGGACCGCCGCCCACACCCCCGCGCAGGAGTCCGCCCATGCCTGAGTACCGCCGCATCCTCCTTGACGGCGCCGCCGTCCAGGTCACCGTCGACGGTGACGAACTCGTCGCCGGGGACGGCCGCCGCGTCAAGACCGAGGACGCCCGGCACCTGTCGCCCGTGGTGCCGTCCAAGGTCATCGCCGTTCACCTCAACCACCGCAGCCGGGTCGACGAGTTTCAGATCGGGCTTCCCGGCACCCCCACCTACTTCCACAAGCCGACCTCGGCCCTCAACGCCCACCAGGGCGCGATCGTCCGCCCCGAGGGCTGCAAGTGGCTCAACTACGAGGGTGAGGTCGCCATCGTCATCGGGAGGACCGCGCGGAACATCTCGCCGGCCGAGGCGGGGGAGTACATCGCCGGGTACACCGTCGCCAACGACTACGGCCTGCACGACTTCCGCGACACCGACGCGGGGTCCATGCTCCGGGTGAAGGGCTCCGACACCCTCTGCCCGCTCGGCCCCGGCCTGGTCACCGACTGGGACTTCCACGGCAAGCGGCTGCGGACGTATGTCAACGGGGAGGTGGTGCAGGACGGTTCCACCGACGAGATGACCTGGGACATGCACTACCTCGTCGCCGACATCGCCCGCACCATCACCCTGTACCCCGGGGACGTCCTGCTGTCCGGTACCCCCGCCAACTCGCGGCCCGTCCGGCCGGGCGACGTCGTGGAGGTGGAGGTCGAGGGACTGGGGCGGCTCACCAACCACATCGTGACCGGCCCGACCGCCATCCGCACGGACGTGGGCGCCCAGCCCACGGATTCGGAGGAGGTCCTGTCGACCGCGCTCGGCGGCGAGTGGGAGTTCCGTGGCATCCGGCCCCCGCGCCGCTGACGCGGGGCCCGGCCGTCCCGTCGCCGGGCGCGAGCGCCCCGGTAGGGTCACGGGCATGACCGAGCCCGCCGGGCGGCGCCCCCGCAAGCGCGTGAACTACGGCACGGGACGTGAGGCCCTGCTGGAGGCCGCCGTGCGTGTCGTGGCCCGGGGCGGGCTGCGCAGGCTCACCTACCGGGCCGTCGCGGAGGAGGCCGGCGTCACCCACGGCCTGGTCGTGCACCACTTCGGCTCGCGCGACGCGCTGATCGAGGAGGCCGTGGCCCACGCCATCCGCTCCTCCCTGAGCAGCAGCGCCCTCGAACCGGGTACGGGCGAGGCCGCCGACTTCTCGGTGGGGCTGACGGACATGGTGGAGGCCGGTCCGGACCTCCAGGCGTTCCAGTACGAGCTGCTGCTGGAGGCCCGGCGCCGTCCCGAGCTCCTGGCCCACCTGCGGTCGCTGTACGACGAGTACTTCGACGCGACCCGGCGTGAGCTCACCCAGATGCTGCCCGGCCCGGTCGGCCAGGGCTTGTCCCGGATGGTGTTCGCCACCCTGGAGGGACTCGTCCTGCACCAGCTGGTCTTCGGTGAGCGCGAGGTCATCGACGAGGCCCTGGACGAGCTGCGGTCGGTGCTGCGGCTGCTCGCCGAGCGCCGCGGCGACGAGGCCTGACCCGCACCGGTTCCCGCACGCCCCGCCGCGCTGGAATTCCTCGTCCCTCACCCCTTGCCAAACGGATAGTTCCGCCCCACGATGAGGCAACTCGTTTGGCCTGAAACGATCCTTCCTCTCCTCTGGCAGGTGATCCGAGTGGACAGTCAGACGGTCTCCCGGCACGCGGCGAAACCGGACGCGCCCACCGCAGGCACGCTCAAGCCCAACGCCCTCGGCGTCGTGGGCATCCTCTTCTTCGTCCTGTCCGCCCAGGCCCCGCTGACCGGCATCGCCGGTGCGGCCCCCATCGCCGTGGCTCTCGGCAACGGCCCCGGTGTGCCCGCCGCCTATCTGGTGGCCGGCCTGGTGATCCTGCTGTTCTCGGTGGGCTTCGTCGCCATGGGGCGCCACGTGGTGGACGCGGGCGCCTTCTACACGTATATCGGCAAGGGCCTGGGCCGCACCACCGGCACCGGCAGCGCGGGCCTCGCGCTCTTCGCCTACTGCACCATCCAGGCCGCGATGTACGGCCTCTACGGCGCCATCGTGAGCGGCCTGGTCGCGAGCCACACCGGCCTCGACCTGCCGTGGTGGGTCTGGACGCTGGCCACCATGGCCATCGTGCAGGCGCTCGGCGCGGCCGGCGTCGAGATGGGCGCCAAGGTCCTCGCCGTGTTCGTCCTCGCGGAGTTCAGCATCCTGTCGGTCTTCGCCCTGGTCACCCTCTTCAAGGGCGGCGGACCCGAGGGGCTCGGCCTCGCCGACAGCTTCTCCCCGTCCGCTGCCCTGGACGGTGCCCCGGGCGTGGCCGTGATGTTCGCCGTGGCCTCCATGTTCGGCTTCGAAGCCACCGCCATCTACGGCGAGGAGGCCCGTGAACCCAAGAAGACCGTGCCACGGGCCACGTACCTCGCGGTCGTCGTCGTCACCGGCTTCTTCGCGCTGGTCTCCTGGATGCTCGTCTCCTCCTACGGCGCCTCCAAGGCCACCGCGGCCGCGGGCAGGGCTCTGGAGGGGGGCGACGGCGCCGGGTTCGTCTTCGCGCCCATCGCGGCGGACTTCGGCGGCTGGGTGGGAGACGTGCTGCCCGTCCTGCTCGCCACGTCCCTCTTCGCCGGCATCCTCACCTTCCACAACTCGGCCAACCGCTACCTGTTCTCCCTCGGCCGCGACCGGCTGCTGCCGCTGAGGCTGTGCCGGCTCAACCGCCGTCACGCGCCCTCGACCGCCGGGTGCGTCCAGACGGTCCTGGCCGTGCTGCTGGTGGTGCCCTTCGCGCTGGCCGGCAAGGACCCGGTGCTGACGCTGTTCTCCTGGTTCAGTGGCGTCGCCGTCCTGGCGATGATGCTGCTGTACCTGCTGACCTCGGTGTCGGTCGTCGTCTTCTTCCGCCGCGCCCGTCTCGACACCCGCCCGTGGAACACGCTGATCGCACCCGCCCTGGGCGCGCTCGGCATCGCGGGCGCCATCTGGCTCATCCTGGCCAACTTCACCACCCTCATCGGCGGCGAACGCACCACCGCCCTGTGGCTCACACTGTCCGTCCCGGTCGTCATGGCGCTGGGCCTGGCCGCCGCACGCGTGCGGGGCCGGACCGTGGCAGCCGCCGACGGCTGACCGCACGCGCTGCCGTCCGCGGACAGCCCTCTCCAAATCGTTTGAGATCAAAGGAGGTCCTCATGCCGGCCGTCCCCCACGACGAGTGGCTGCGCCGCGCCAAGGCGTTCCAGCTCTCCGGTGGCCATCACATCGACGGCGCCGAGGAGGCCGGGGCTGGGGCGGCGTTCCCTGTCGTCTCCCCGCGGGACGGCCGGGTTCTCGCCGAGGTCGCGGACGGCGGCGCCGCCGAGGTGGACGCGGCCGTCGCCGCCGCGCGGCGGGCCTTCGACAGCGGCCCGTGGCCGCGCCTGGCACCCGCCGAGCGCGGCCGGGCACTGCTCCGCCTCGCCGACCTGCTCGAAGAGCGGCGCGAGGAACTCGCCCTCGCGGTCAGCCTGGAGATGGGCAAACCGATCTCGGACGCGTACGGCATCGAACTGCGCGCCGTCATCGGCACCTTCCGCTGGTACGGCCAGCTCGCGGACAAGCTCACCGACGAGTCCCCGCACACCGCCCCGGACGCCCTCGCCCTGGTCACCCGGGAACCCGCCGGGGTGGTCGGGGCGGTGGTCCCCTGGAACTTCCCGCTGACCCTGGCCGGCTGGAAGGTCGCCCCGGCCCTGGCGGCCGGCTGCACGGTCGTCCTCAAGCCCTCGGAGAACTCCCCGCTCTCCGCCCTGCTCCTCGGGCGCCTCGCCACCGAGGCCGGCATCCCGCACGGCGTGCTCAACGTCGTCACCGGCGACGGCCCGACGGCGGGCAGGGCCCTCGGCCTGCACCCGGACGTCGACGTCCTGGCGTTCACCGGCTCCACCGCTGTCGGCCGCCACTTCCTGCGCTACGCCGCCGACTCCAACCTCAAGCGCGTCTGGCTGGAACTCGGCGGCAAGTCCCCGAACATCGTCCTGCCCGACGCCCCCGACCTCGACAAGGCCGCCGCCACCGCCGCCTGGGGCATCTTCTTCAACCAGGGCGAGATGTGCACCGCCCCCTCCCGGCTCCTCGTGCACTCCTCGATCGCCGAACGGGTCACCGAGGCCGTGGTCCGGCGGGCCCGCGAACTGAAGGTGGGCGACCCGCTCGACCCGGAGACGGAGATGGGCGCACTCGTCGGCCGGGCGCACCTGGACCGGGTGGTCGGCCACATCCGCCACGGCCTCGACGAGGGCGCCCAGCTGCGCACCGGCGGCGACCGCGTCCTTGCCGAGACGGGCGGCACGTATCTGGAGCCGACCGTCTTCGACCGCGTCGACCCCGGCTCGCGACTGGCGCGGGAGGAGATCTTCGGCCCCGTCCTGTCCGTGCTCGCCTTCGACGACCTCGACGAGGCCGTCCGCCAGGCCAACGCCACCGAGTACGGCCTCGCCGCCGGCCTGTGGACCTCCGACCTGTCCACCGCCCACCGGGTCTCGCGCGCTCTGAAGGCCGGAACGGTCTGGGTCAACTGCTACGAGGAGGGCGACCTGACCGTGCCCTTCGGCGGCATGAAGCAGTCGGGCAACGGCCGCGACAAGTCCGCCCACGCGCTGGAGAAGTACACCGAGCTCAAGACCACCTGGATCCAGCTGTGACCCGCCCCCTGATAGCGGTCCCCACCCGCTTCTCGGCCACGGCTTCCGCCCTCCGGTACGCCGCCGAGGTCAACGCCCGCGCCCTGGTCGAGGCCGTCTGGCGGGCCGGCGGTGAACCGGCCGGCATCCACCCGGCGGAGACCGGCACGGCCGCCCGGCTGGCCCGCTTCGACGGCGTCCTGCTCCCCGGCGGCGGCGACCTCGCCCCGTCCCGCTACGGCGCCACCGACACCCACGACACCGTCTACGACGTCGACACCCTCCAGGACACCTTCGACCTCGACGTCGCCCGGCACGCCCTGGAGTCGGGGCTGCCGCTGCTCGCCGTGTGCCGCGGCCTCCAGGTCGTCAACGTCGCCCTCGGCGGCACGTTGCAGCAGGACATGGGCGGCCCCGAGCGTGAACACCGGCACCTGGTGCACCCCGTCACCCTGGAACCCGGCTCGCTCGTCGCCCGGGCCGCGGGCGCCGAGAAGACCGACGCGTCCTGTTTCCACCACCAGCGCGTCGACCGCCCGGGCACGGGCCTGCGCGTCACGGCCCGGGCGGCCGACGGCACCGTTGAGGCCCTCGAACTCCCGGGCGCCGACGGCTGGTTCGCGGCCGTGCAGTGGCACCCGGAGGACACCGCCCACGAGGACCCCGCCCAGCAGGGCCTGTTCGACGCGCTCGTGCGGGCCGCGACCCGGTGAGTCCGCGGTGGGACTCAGGCCCGGGGCCGCCGCCCGCTGCGCCGCGGGGCGGGCTCGGCGCCGCCCAGCAGGGACTGCCGCCGCTCCTCACCGTGCTCCTCCACCTGGAGCACCACACTGCGCAGCCCCTCGGCGAGGCGGCGGCACTCGGCGTCGCTGAGCCCGGCGGTGACGAAGGCCTCCTCCTCGTTGAACGCCGGGAACACCCGCGCCATGAACTCCTCGCCCTCCGGGGTGAGGCGCAGCAGCACCAGGCGCCCGTCGCTCGGATGACCGTCCCGCCGCAGCAGGCCACGGGACTCCAGCGTGCGCACCACCCCCGTCAGCGTGCCCTTGGAGATCCCCGCCTCCTCCGCCACGTGCCGGGTCTCGGACTCGCCCCACACCCAGACCACCCACAGCACCACGAAGGCAGTCCAGGTCAGGTCGGAGCCGCGCAGCACCGAGTTCTCCAGGTGCTGCCGCACCGCGGACGCGGCCCGGTAGATGTTCGCCACCGCCGCCATCTGCTCCCGGCGGATCGCGATACCGCCGAGCTTCGCCGCGGCGAGCTTCTCGGCTTCGGTGATGGATCGGTGCCCCGGCACGGGCGGCTCCTTCGTCTGGTCGGGACGTCTCACGCGCGGGCGGCTCGTCCCGGCCGTTCGGTCGTTCGGACTCAAATTGTACGAAGTCGAAAGGGAAACCCGTCATGCACAGCCCTCCCCGCATGCTCCTCGTCCTCAGCGAGAACTGGACCCTCACCGGCGGCCGGGCCGATCTGCCCGCCGCCGTCCGCTGGGCCCGCGAGGCGGAGGACGCCGGATTCGACGCCGTCATGGTCAGCGAGCACATCGTCCTCGGCCCCGACGCGGCAGCCGCCGGCGTCATGGGCAACCCCCGCGACTACGCCCTCCCCGGCAACCAGGACCCGCACACCCCCTGGCCGAACTCCCTGCTGCTGCTCGCCGCCATCGCCTCCGTCACCTCCCGGCTGCGCCTGGCCGCCGCGGCCGTTCTCGCCCCGCTGCGCCACCCCCTGCTGCTCGCCCGCGAACTCGGCACCCTCGACCTGATCAGCGAGGGCCGGCTCGTCGTGCAGCCGACGGTCAGCTGGAGCAGGGACGAGTACGACGCCCTCGGGGTGCCCTTCACCCGGCGCGGTCGCCTCCTCGACGAGCACCTGGAGGTGTGGGCGAAGGCCTGGGGCCCGTCCCCGCTCTCCCATGACGGGCCGCACTACCCCTTCCGGGACGTCTGGTTCGAGCCCAAGGCGCACCGCCCCGACGGCCCCCGGCTCTGGTTCGGCGGCCAGCGCCTGCACGGCCCCGTCCTGCGCCGCCTCGTCGAGTACGGCCACGGCTTCCACCCGCTCGGCCGGCCCACGCCCGAAGACCTTCAAGGACTCAAGGAGGCGATGTCCGCCGCCGGGCGGGACGTCGCCGACCTGGAGATGATCGGCGGTACGCAGGCCGTCTTCCCCGACGACCGCTCACCGGCGGACCTCGGCGCGGCGCTGTCCGTGATCCCGGAGCAGCTGGAGCAGGGCTTCACGACCTTCTGCGTCAAGCCGAACCAGTTCATCGACGACCCGGGCGGCGTGGGGGAGTTCTGCCACGAGGTCATGCGGCGCGTCGAGGCGCTGACGTCCTGACCGTCCCGGCCCGGATCACCGCTCGACGAACCGTGCGAGGTGATCCGGGTCCGGCCGCAGCAGCCCGTCCCGCACCGCGAGCGCGGTGGCCTCGGCCCGGGAGGCGCAGCCGGTCTTGCGCAGCAGGTGCTCGACATGGCTGTGCACGGTCCGCGGGGACAGGAACAGCGCCTGCGCGATGGCCTGGTTGGTCTGCCCCGTGGCCGCCCGGGTGAGCACCTCCAGCTCCCGGGGGCTCAGCCCGTACGGCAGCTCCGTGGGCGTCTCGTGCACCAGCACCGCGTCCGCCGCCAGGCCGGGCCCGGCCGGATGCCGGTGCAGAAGGACCCGCCGCCAGCCTCCGCCCGCCGGCCACAGCAGCCGCAGCCGCTGCCCGCCCGTGCCGCCGAAGGCGTGCAGCAGCGCACCGAACCCGCCCTCCTCCCGCAGCACCGCGGGGCGGTCGCGACCAGGCAGGTCGATGACGCGGCCGTCGCCGGTGACCAGGCTCGCCGCGTCCTCACTCGCCAGGCCGTGCAGGTCACCGGCCTGCGCCAGCGGGTCGGCGAAGGCGGCCAGGGCGGGGATCACGGAGGCGAGCAGCCGCCGTGCGTCGGTGTCGTAGGCGTTCGCGCTCTCGGTGGAGAGATGGACCAGGCCCACCAGTCGGCCCCGGTGCCGAAGCGCCCCGGTGACGCCGTCCCGGAAACCGGCCGGGCGGACCCGCTCGGCGTAGAACCAGCCGTGCCGGAAGCGCGGACCGGCGTCTTCGGAGTCCTCCGCGTCTTCCGAGATGGACGGCGGCAGCTCCCGCCGTACGACGTTCCGGTACCACGGGGTGGCGACGAACTCCCCGGCCAGAGCCTGCGAGGCCTCGGCCGTGTAGCCGATGCTCGCGATCTGGACGTGGGAGCCGGTCAGCGGGTCGATCGTGAGCAGGGTCGCCGCGTCCAGGGGCAGCGCACGGGCGAGTTCGCACAGGGCCTGCGCGGAGGCCGAGACGGTGTCGCGCTCGCGGGTGAGCATGCCGATGCGCGTGGCTGCCGCGATCTGGTGGTGGCTGGTCATGGCGAGCCTCCGGGGCGGCTCGGGCAGCGATGTCGTTTGGGGCCTAACGATAGGGCTCCGGTCGGTGTCCGGCAAGGTGTTCACCGAGTCCGGCCGTACCCGCAGTCGGTATTTGTACGGATGGCGCGGCGGGCCCCGCGGGTCTTTCCTGTTCGGCACAGCCGGACGCCCGCTCCAGTCGGGCCCGCCCCTCGGAGAGCCCTCGCCATGACCCCACCCCCGTACACCGCCTCGCGCAGACACTTCCTGGCCCTGTCCGCCGCCACCGCGCTGTCCGCCGCCGGATGCTCGGCACCGGAGAACACGGCCGCCTCGGCCAAGCCCTCACGGTCCGGCGGCACCCGCCTGACGAAGATCGGCCTCGACTACCCCTTCACCCAGCTCCCGCTCTACTCCACGCTGGTGAAGCTCTCCACCGCCCAGGCGAAGCGGCACGGCATCTCGCTGCTGACGACCAGCGACAACGCCAGTGCCGACACCCAGGCCGGCAACCTGAACACCTGGGTCGCCCGCAAGGTCCCGGCGATCGTGTCCTTCCCCATGGTCTTCGAGGCCGCCGAGCCCATCGCCGAGGCGGCCCTCGACGCGGGGCTGATCTGGGTGACCTACGGAGGCTCCCTGCAACACCAGAGCGCCGACATCCGGTTCAGCTTCCGCGAGGGCGGCACCCTGCTCGGCGCCGCGGCGGCGAAGTGGGCCCAGGAGCACCTCGGCGGCAAGGGCAAGATCGCCTTCCTCACGGACAGCACCATCGAGCTGGGCCGCGAACGCACCAAGGGCATGATCGACGCCTTCACCAAGGCGGCGCCCGGCGTCGACGTGGTGGCGCGGGAACAGGCCATCGACCCGGACACGGGCCTGTCGAAGACGAAGGCGATCCTCGCCAAGCACCCCGACCTCAACCTCGTCCTCGGCGTCACCGACGCCGCCGCGTACGGCGGCTTCAAGGCGCTCCAGCAGACGGGCCGGGCGAAGGACGACGCCAGAACCTTCGTCGGCGGCCAGGACGGCTCCGCGCCCTCCCTGCTCGCCGTGAAACAGGGCACGTTCTACCGGGCCTCCGCCGCCCTCGCGCCGAAGGACATCGCGGCCGCCATCGTCGACGTGCCGCGGGCGGTCGCCGCCGGACAGGCCGACCCCAGCGCCGAGGTGCCGGTCACGCTCGTCCAGCGCGCCGACACCGCCCGGATCGACGCCCTGCTCGCCCAGAACGCCTAGGGCCGGCACCATGACGACCACGAACCTCCGCATCAGCGGCCTGACGAAGTCCTTCGGCGGCGTCAGGGCCCTCGACGGTGTCGACCTCACCGTCCCCGCCGGGCAGGTGCACGCCCTGCTCGGCCACAACGGCGCCGGCAAGTCCACCCTCATCAAGTGCCTGGGCGGCGCCTACCCGCCCGACGCCGGCACCATCGAGGTCGGCGGGACGTCGTACACCCGGCTCACCCCACGCGAGTCCATCGCGTCCGGCGTGGCGATCATCTTCCAGACGCTCAGCGTGGTCGACGCTCTGACCGTGGCGGAGAACATCTTCCTCGGCCAGGAGTGGACCCGGCACGGCCGCATCGACCGGCGTGCCCAGGAGGAGGTCGCCGCCGGGCTGCTGGAGCGGGTGGCCGCGAAGTGCTCCCCGCGTGACCGGGTGGGTGATCTGCCCATGGGCCAGCGCCAGTTGGTGGAGATCGCCAAGGCCCTCAGCCGCAGCGCCGCTGTCCTGGTCCTCGACGAACCGACCGCCGCCCTGTCCGGCGCCGAGACCGACGCCCTGGCGGAACGCGTCGAGGACCTGCGCACCCAGGGGCTCGCCATCGTCTACGTCACCCACCTCCTGGGGGAGGTGGAACGGCTCGCGGACGCCGTGACCGTGCTGCGGGACGGGCGGGTGGCCCACCACGCGACGGTGCCGGGGCAGACACGCCGGGAACTGGTGGAGGCGATCGCGGGACGGCCGGCGGAGGTCGCCCGGAAGTCCTCGCGACCTCCCGCCCCGCCCCGGCTGGTCGCCGAAGCCTTGCGAGGACCCGGCTTCGGGCCCGTCGGCCTCTCCGTCGCCGAAGGCGAACGCGTCGGTCTGTTCGGGCTCATCGGCTCCGGCCGCACCCGCATCCTGGAGACCCTCTACGGCAGGCGCCGCGCCACCGCCGGCACGATCCGCGTCGGCGGCCGTACCGTCACCCCCGCCCGGCCGGCCGACGCGCTCGCCGCCGGGATCGCGCTCGTACCGGCGGACCGGCGGGCCCAGGGCCTGTTCCCGTCGATGACCGCCCAGGACAACGCCCTGCTCCCCTCGGTCGGGCCCCTGTCCCGCCTCGGGGTACGGGCGTTGCGCGACGAGCGGCGGGTGTTCGGCGCGCTGGCCACATCCGTCGGACTGCGCCCGGCCCGGCCCCGGCTGCCGGCGGGCGCGTTCTCCGGCGGCAACCAGCAGAAGCTCGTCCTCGGCCGGTGGATCAACGAGGCCCGGCACGTGGACGTGCTGCTGCTGGACGAACCGACGCAGGGCGTCGACGTGGGGGCTCGGCAGGAGATCTACCGGGTCGTGTCCGCACTCGCCGAGGACCGCGGCACCGCCGTGCTGTTCGCCTCCAGCGACCCCGAGGAGATCGTGGCGCTCGCCGACCGCTGCCTGATCGTCGCCCGGGGACGGATCGTCGGCGAACTCTCCGGCACCGAACTCACCGAACAGGCCTTGCTGTCGGCCGTTCACGACCCCCTGACCGCCGAAGGAGCAGCATGACCACCGCCGACCCGGTCCTCCCGCGGCCCCGCCCGATCGCCACGGGCGGCCTCGCCGCCGTACGCCGCAACCCGCTCCTCGTCGTGCTCGTCGCGATGGTGCTGGTCTTCCAGCTGACCACGGGCAGCTTCCTCGCCCCGGCCAACCTGAGCGGCATCGCCACCGACGCCGCGACCCTCGCCATCGTCGCCGTCCCGCTGGCCCTGCTCGTCATCAGCGGCTACCTCGACCTGTCGGTGGGCTCCACGCTCGCGCTCGGCGGGCTGGTCGGGGGCTGGCTGGCGGGGCAGCACCACCAATCGCCCGCCGTCGCCCTGCTCGGGGCGCTCGCGGCCGGGGCACTGGTCGGCGCGGTGAACGGCGTCCTGTGCTGCTGGTTCGGCCTGTCCGCGTTCATCGTCACCCTCGGCATGCTGACCGCCGTACGCGGCCTGGCGCAGCAACTGTTCCCGCTGCCGCTGAGCGGCTTCGGCTCCGGCTTCGCCTGGATCGGCGGGGCCCGCGTCGCCGGGATCGCCGCGCCGGTCGTCGTCGCGGTGCTCGTGCTGGCCGCGGGTGCCCTGTTCCTCGCCATCACCCCGGCCGGCCGGCACGTCTTCGCCATCGGCGTCAACCGGGAGGCCGCCCACCTCTCCGGCATCCACATCCGTCGCACCCCGTTCGCACTGTTCGTCGCCACCGGTGTGGCCGCCGCCCTGGCCGGAGCCATCAAGGCGTCGGTGCTGGACAGCGCGGTGGCCGGCACCTCCGGAGCCGGGTTCGAACTGACCGTGCTCACCGCGGTGCTGCTCGGCGGCGTCGCCCTCACCGGCGGCTCCGGCTCCATCCTCGGCGTGCTGCTCGGCGTGCTCTTCCTCGGCGGCCTGCAGAACGGCCTGACCCTGCTGAACGTGCCGACGTTCTGGCAGCAGATGGCCCAGGGCACCGCACTGGTGGCCGGCGCGGCGCTGGCGTACTTCGCACCCCGCACCGGGCGCTGATCCGCCCACCCCACTGAAATGAGGTCATCCGTGAGCGACACCGCATCGATGAGCGACACCGCTCCCACCCTCGTCCTGACCGGCGGTCAGGTCCTCACCGTCGATGCCGGGTTCTCCGTCTTCGAGGGCGTGGCCGTGCGCGGCCGGGACATTCTCGCTGTCGGCAGCGACGCGGAGATGCGCGCCCTGGCCGGTCCCGGCACCCGGATCGTCGAACTGGGCGGCCGGACCGTGCTGCCCGGCATCAACGACTCGCATCTTCACGGAGCCGCCTACGGCATGACGAAACCGCCGTTCGCCCTCGACGTGGGCCACCCGTCGGTCGGTTCCGTCGCCGACATCGCGGCGGTCGTCGGCCGTGCGGCACACGAGACCCCGGAGGGCGACTGGATCATCGGCCTGGGCTGGGATCCCGGCTACCTCGCCGAGTGCCTCGCCGACCCGGGCCGCTTCCCGCACCGGCGGGACCTGGACGAGGTGGCACCCGGTCACCCGGTCTGCCTGACCGACTTCTCCTCGCACATGGTGTGGGTCAACTCCGAAGCCCTGCGCCGCTGCGGCATCGACGCGGACACCCCGGCCCCGCCCGGCGGTGTCATCGACCACGACCCCGACGGCCGGCCGGCCGGCATCCTGCGCGAGTCCGCCGGGCGGCTCGTCCAGGCCGAACTGCCCGCCCCGACCCAGGCCCAGCGTCGCCGGGCGATCCAGGGCGTGATCCGTGAACTGCACTCCCGCGGCATCACCAGCTACACCGAGCCCGGCCTCGGCCCGGGCGGCGCCGGCTCCCTCTTCGGCGGTCTGAGCACCGACAACTGGACCGCCTACGCCGACCTGGCCGCGAGCGGAGAGCTCCAGGCCCGCGTCAGCGTCCTGCTCCTGCCCGCCCCCATGGGCGGCTCCGCCGACGACGTCCGCAAGGGACTGGCCGAACTGCGCCGCCCCGAGTCGGCCGACCCCCGGCTGCTGCGGGCCATCGGCGTCAAGATCTTCGCCGACGGAGTGCCGCCCAACCGCACGGCGTGGATGAGCGAGCCGTATCCGGACGGCGGTCACGGTGCCCTGTGCGTGCACGGGGACACGCCCGCACTCCAGGTGCACGAACTGCGCGAGATGATCAGGCTCGGGCACGAGGCCGGCTTCCAGCTCGGCGTGCACGTCACCGGCGACCGGGCCATCGACCTCGTGGTGGACGCCTTCCTCGCCGCGAACACGGCCGCACCCCGCCCCGACGCCCGCCACTACGTGATCCACGGCGACTTCATCAGCCCGGACAGCCTCGCCAAGCTCGCCGCGCACGGTTACGGCGTCAACATGAACCCCGCCATCAAGTGGACCATCTCGGACCTGATGGACGAGGTCGTCGGCCCCGAACGCTCCGCCTACCAGTGGCCGGTGCGCTCCGCGCTCGACGCCGGGGTACGGGTCTGCGCCAGCTCCGACGCACCCATCACCGAGCCCGACTGGCGTCAGGGCGTGGCCTCGATGATGCTGCGCGAGTCCAAGGCCAGCGGCCGCCCCAGCGGCCCCGAGCAGTGCGTGCCCCTCGCCGACGCCCTGCGGGCCTACACCTTCACCGCCGCCTGGCAGGACTTCGCCGACGGCTGGAAGGGCACCCTGGAACCGGGCCGGGCCGCCGACCTGTGCGTCCTGGACCGGCCGCTGCTCGGTCTCGACCCGCACGAGATCACGCAGGTGCAGGTGGATCTCACGGTCTTCGACGGGCAGGTCGTCTTCGAACGGTGAGCCCTGTTCAGGCCGTTGGCACCGCCGTCCGCCGCGCCCCCCACCGCCGGTTCCGGTACCGGCCGGCCACCCGGCACACCGCGTAGACCGTGAACGAGATCGTCGTGACGTAGGGGCTGATGGGGACGCTGCTGCCCAGGGCCAGCAGGATGCCGCCCTCGATCGAGGCCACGGCGAACAGCACGCTCAGCACGGGCAGCAGCACGGGCGAGGCCGTGACGCGGGCGGCCGCCGCAGCCGGGGTGACGACGAGGGACAGCACCAGCAGCGCGCCGACGATCTGTACCGACAGGGCGACCGCGAGCCCGAGGACCAGCATGAAGGCGAAGGACAGCGCACGCACCGGCACCCCGCGGGCCTCGGCCACGTCCGGATCGGTGCTGGCGAAGGCGAGCGGGCGCCACATGACGACCAGGGCCACCAGCACCAGGGCGGAGGTGCCGAGCAGCCACGACATCTGCGGGGTGTCCACGGCCACGATCTGCCCGGTGAGCAGTCCGAACTTGTTGGCCGCCCGGCCCTTGTAGAGGGCGAGGAAGAGCACGCCGAGTCCCAGGCCGAACGGCATGATGATGCCGATCACCGAGTTGCGGTCCCGGGCCCGTGTCCCGAGGACGCCGATGACGCCGGCCGCGAGGAGCGAACCGACGATCGAGCCCCCCACGATGTTCGCGCCCAGCAGCAGTGCCGCCGACGCGCCCGCGAAGGACAGCTCGCTGATGCCGTGCACGGCGAACGGCAGGTCCCGCATCAGGACGAACACCCCGGCCAGCCCGCCCACCAGACCCAGGGCCACGCCGGCGACGAGGGAGTTGCGGACCAGGGCGAGGAGCTCGCCGTAGTCGGTGAAGTCGAAGATCTGGTTCCAGATCCCGTCGGCGAGTGTCATGCGCGCACTCCGTCCGTCTCGTGAGACCGCCCGGGGTGGTGCGGCGGTGTAGCCGTCTCGTCGGGCGCTCCCGCCACCACCACCCGGCCCCCGACGCGCAGCACGTCGACCTGCGTGCCGTAGAGGCGGGACAGCGACTCGGAGGTCAGCACCTCGTCCGGGGTGCCGACGCGGTGGCCGCCGCGGGCCAGGTACAGCACCCGGTCGACCATGCCCAGGACCGGGTTGATCTCGTGTGTCACGAACACCACCGCCGTGCCGTGGGAGCGACGCCGGGCGTCGATCAGCTCGGTGACGGCCCGCTGGTGGTTCAGGTCGAGCGACAGCAGCGGCTCGTCGCACAGCAGGAGGCGGGGGCCGGTCGCCAGGGCCTGCCCGATGCGCACGCGCTGCCGCTCGCCGCCGGAGAGCATCCCGAGCGGGACGTCGGCGTAGGACGCGGCGCCGACCGACTCGAGGATCTCGTCCACCCTGCGGCGGATACCGCCGGTGCGCAGCCGCGGCCCGAAGCGGTGGCCGTCGATGCCGAACCGGACGAGGTCGCGGGCGCGCAGCATGGCCTGCGCGGACAGCGCCGCCTGCTGCGGGACGTACCCGATGTGCCGGGCGGCCTGACGCGCGGGCCGGCCGAGGACCGTCAGCGTGCCTGCGGACAGCGGCTGACGGCCCAGCAGCGCCCGGACGAAGCTGGTCTTGCCCGCACCGTTGGGGCCGAGTACGGCCAGGAACTCCCCAGGGCGTACGTCGAGTTCGAGGCCGCTCCACACCTCGCGGTCGCCGTAGGACAGGGCGGCTGCGCGCAGAGCGACGACAGGCGTGCCGTCCTGCCGGGGTATCGGGGTCACTTGGCCAGCGCGCTCGCGAGCGCGTCGACGTTGGCGGTCATCCAGCCGAGGTAGTCCTTGCCCTTCGGCAGAGTCTCCGTCACGGGCACGACGGGGATGCCGGCCGCCTTGGCCGCCGCCTCGGTCTTCTCCGTCTGCGGTCCGGAGGTCTGCTCGTTGTAGACGAGTGCCTTCACCTGCTTGCCGCTGAACAGCGCCAGGTTCTCCTGGAGGATCCGCGGCGAGACGTCGTCGCCCTCCTCGATGGCCTCGCTGAACGCCGGGGGCGTCCTGTCGACCAGGCCGCTCGCCTCGGTCATGTAGAGCGGCACGGGCTCGGTGATCGCCACCCCCTCGCCGCCGTGTTCCTTCTTGATCCGCGCCTCCTTGGCCTCCAGCGGCCCGAGCTTCGCCTTGAAGGCGGCGGCGTTCTTCTCGAAGGCGGCCGCGTCGCCCGGGTCGGCCTCGGCGAGGGCGGCGGAGATCCGGTCGGCGACCCTGGCGACGGTGGGGAAGTCGTACCAGACGTGCTCGTTGAGCTCGCCGTCCTTCGGCGCGGTCCTGCCGGACACCTCGACCGCGTTGATCACCTCGGCGGAGTCGTTGTGGCCGCTTTTCAGCATCCGGTCGACGAAGTCGTCGTAGCCGCCGCCGTTCTCGACGACGACCTTGGCCTTGGACAGGGCCAGCTGGTTCTGGGGGTCGGCCTCGTAGGAGTGCGGGTCCTGGTCGGGGTCGCTGATGAGCGAGGTGACATCGACTCTGTCGCCGCCGATGCGCTGGACGATGTCGCCGTAGACGTTCGTGGAGGCGACCACGGTCACGCGGTCCGGCGCGCTCTTGGCGGCGGCGTCGGCGGAGTCCGACGAGCTGCCGCATCCCGCGAGCAGGGCCAGTGACGCGCTGGTCAGCAGCGCGAGGCGGCGGGACGTGGACAGGGGCATGGCTCCTCCAGGAAGGGCGCACAGGGGGTTGCTCGGCAGGCGCCACGCTAGATGGGAATGAATGTCAAGAGCGTGTTCCAGTCGAAGTCATGTGACAACCATTGCCGATTGTTGGAGATCGGCTGGACTGTCTATCCAACAGCTGGACTTGTGGTCTAAAGTGGTGAAGGTGAGAGGAGGCAGGATGGACAGCGAGCTGAACGCCGAGCGGGATGCGATCCTCGCCGCGCTGACCCCGGTCGTGGACGGGATCGCCGTGACATTCGGACCGATGTGCGACGTCGTGCTGCACGACTACCGGAGCCCGGAGAAGTCGGTGGTCGCCGTGGCCGGCTCGGTGACCGGGCGGACGGTCGGCGGCGCGATGAGCGAGATCGGTATGCGCGTCCTCGCCCGCGGCGACGCGGCGGCCGACGAACTGAACTACGTCACCCGCACCCGGGGCGGGACGCTGGTCAAGTCCTCCACGATGGTGCTGCGCGACTCCACGGGAGCCGTCTTCGGCGCCCTCTGTGTCAACGTGGACGTCGGCGCCGTCACCCAGGCCCACGGCCTGCTCGGCGCGCTCGCCGGACTCGGCGCCGCCCCGGCGGAGCTGCCGACCACCACCTTCGGCAACGACATCGACTCCGTGGTCGACGCCCTCGTCGACGCCCACCAGTCGAAGCAGCGGGGCAGCTGGGCGGAGCTCGACCGTGCGGAGCGCCTGGAGCTGTTCGGCGGGCTGGACACCCGTGGTGTCTTCGCCGTGCGCGGCGCCGTCGAGCAGGTCGCCGCCCGGCTCGGCATCTCCCGCGCCTCCGCCTACAACTACCTGTCCCGGGCCCGGGCGGCCCACGACACTTCCACCGGAGGCTCCGCGTGACGACCACCACCCCACCGGTCACCCTCGACGACGTCCGCGACGCCGCGGCCCGGCTCAAGGGCGTCGCCCACCGCACGCCCGTGCTGCGCTCCCGCACCCTGGACGCGCTCGCGGGTGCCGAGATCTTCCTCAAGTGCGAGAACTTCCAGCGCGTGGGCGCCTTCAAGTTCCGCGGCGCCTACAACGCCGCCTCCCGCCTCACCCCCGAGCAGCTGTCCCGGGGCATCGCCGCCTACTCCTCCGGCAACCATGCCCAGGCCGTCGCCCTGGCGGCCCGTGAGCTGGGCACCACCGCCGTGATCGTCATGCCGCAGGACGCCCCGCCGTCGAAGCGTGCGGCCACCGCCGGATACGGCGCCGAGATCGTCACGTACGACCGCTACACCGGCGACCGCGTCGCCATCGCCGAGGCGCTGGCCGCCGAGCGCGGTCTCGCCCTCATCCCGCCGTACGAACACCCGCACGTCATGGCCGGACAGGGCACGGCCGCTCTCGAACTCCTCGAAGAAACAGGGGAGTTGGGTGCTCTGCTGGCACCGGTCGGCGGCGGCGGGCTGATGGCCGGCAGTGCCACGGCCGCCAAGGGCCTGCACCCGGGCATCCGTACCATCGGCGTCGAGCCGGAGGCCGGGGACGACACCAGGCGCTCGCTGGAGGCAGGCCGGCGTATCAGCATCCCGGTCCCGCGCACCATCGCCGACGGCCAGGCCCTGCACACTCCCGGAGAGCTCACCTTCTCGGTCAACCGGCGGCTCCTCGACGACGTCGTCCTGGTCTCCGACGACGAGATCCGGGACGCGATGCGGTTCGCCTTCGAACGCCTGAAGATCGTCGTCGAGCCGAGCGGCGCCACCCCGCTGGCCGCCCTGCTCACCGGCCGGGCGGGCGCACTGCCGGAACGGGTCGGCGTGATCATCTCCGGCGGCAACGTGGACGCCGGGCGCTTCGCCGAGCTCTGCGGCAGCGGCGCCCCCTGATTGGCGCCGCCTGCCGGGCGGGCGGACGATGGAGGCAAACCCTCACCGAGGAGGAGCGTCATGCTTGAAGTGAAGACGCTCGACAAGCCCGACGAGCGGCGCGACTACCCCCGAGGCCACCTGGAAGCCGTCCACATGACAGGACTGGACTTCGCCGTGGCCGTCTTCGAGCCGGGCTGGCGCTGGTCCGAGTCCGTGGCCCCGATCGCCGGGACGGACAGCTGCCGGATCCACCACAACGGCTATGTCGTCTCGGGCCGTATGCACATCCGCATGGACGACGGCGCGGAGAGCGAGGTGGGCCCCGGCGACGTGTTCGTCTGCACGCCCGGCCACGACGCCTGGGTCGTCGGTGACGAGCAGTGCGTGGTGTACGACTTCGCGGGCAGCATGGCCAAGGAGTACGCCAAGAAGGGCTAGCGCTCGCGCCGAGCGCCTTTCGCGCAGGGCCATGAGGGTGCGCCCGGCCCCGGCCGGCCGTCTCCCACACCCTGCCCTTGCTCCCGGAAACCGATCGGTTTACACTTCCCGGCATGGGAAACCGATCGGTTTCCGAGCTGAGGGCAATGAGGGAGACTCCCATGACCGCCATCGAAGGTTCCGTCGCTCTGGTCACCGGCGGCAGCCGCGGCATCGGCCGGGCGCTGGTCGCGGCCCTGTACGAGCGGGGCGCACGCAAGGTGTACGCCACCGCCCGCGACCCGCGCACCGTCACGCACCCGGACGCCGTGCCGCTGGCCCTGGAGGTGACCGACCCCGCGTCCGTCGCCGCGGCGGCCGAGCAGGCGCAGGACGTCACCCTGCTGATCAACAACGCCGGTGCGTCGGTGAACGCGAACTTCCTCGACTCGCCCGTCGAGGACGTGCGCCGCGAATTCGAGACCAACTTCTACGGGCCGCTCCTGGTGACCCGCGCCTTCGTCCCCGTCATCGAGCGCAACGGCGGCGGCCACATCCTCAACGTCCACTCCGTGCTGTCCTGGATCGGCCTCGCCGGCTCCTACAGCGCCTCCAAGGCCGCCTTCTGGTCACAGACCAACTCGCTGCGCCTCGATCTGAAGCCGCGCCGGATCGACGTCACCGGCCTCCACGTCGGTTACGTCGACACGGACATGACCGTCGCAGTGGACGCCCCCAAGTCCACGGTCGCCTCCGTCGCGGCCCAGGCCCTCGACGGTATCGCGGCCGGTGCGTACGAGGTGCTGGCCGACGACATCTCGCGGCAGGTCAAGGCCGGACTGGCGGCCGACCCGGCCGCCCTCTACCCGCAGCTCACCGCCGCCTGATCACACCGGCAGCAGCCGCGCCACCAGTGCGCTCAACTGCCGGGCGTTGCGGCACTCGTGCATCTCGGCCAGCTCGGCGTAGGCGGGCGCCACGGAGTCGCCCGTCCCCCAGCGGGAGCGCTGCTCGGGGTTGAGCCAGTGGACGCGGCGGGCGCGTTCGGTGATCCGCCGCAGGGCGGGCAGGTTCGGGTCGCTGCGGTTCGTGCGGGCGTCACCGAGAACGAACAGGGTCGTGCGCGAACCGACCGCGTCCGCGTACCGCTCGGCGAACTCGCCCAGTGCCATGCCGTAGTCGCTGCTGCCGTGGAAGCCCGTGACCGCCGCCTCGGCCTGGATGCGGGAGCCCAGCCCTTCCGGGTCGGCCCTGCCGTGCTCCAGCAGTCCGGTCACCTCGTCGATCCGGTTGACGAAGGCGAACACCCGCACCTTGCTGAACTGGTCGTGCAACGCCTGCACCAGCAGCATCGTGAAGTCCGAGAAACCGGAGACCGACCCCGACACATCGCACAGCAGCACCAGTTCGGGGCGGGCGGGACGTCGTCGGCGCAGTACCGGCTTCATCGGCACCCCGCCCGTCGACAGCGAACCGCGCAGAGTCCGCCGCAGATCGATCGCGCCCCGGGACGCGCGACGGCGCCGGGCCGCCAGCCGGGTCGCGAGCTTGCGGGCCAGCGGCTGAACCGTCCTGCGCAGCTCGGCCAGCCGGTCCTTCCCGGCGAACAGGAAGTCGACCCGGTCGGCGGTCGGGGCCACCGCCCGCCGGGCGATCTCGTCCCGGCCGCGCCGTTCGGCGGCCCGCCGCCGCGCCTCCGCCGCGACCATGGCCCGGAAGGTATCGACGCGCCGCCGGATCTCGTCCTCCAGCAGCCGGTCCGCGAACCCGGAACTTCCGCCCTGCGCACGGATGTTGTCGCGGACCCGGGCCAGCAGGGTCTGCGGCCGCAGCCGTTCCAGCGTCTGGTACGAGGACCAGCCGTCCGACTCCGGCGAGGAACCGTAGCCGCCGAAACCGTCGACCGCCTCGATCGCCAGCCGGCCCAGCGTCTCCTGGTCGTCGGCTGTCAGGGCGTCGGCCAGCCGGTCCCGCAGGTCCTCCCGCCCCGCCGCCCGCTGCTCCGGGCCGCCGACTCCGCGCGGGAAGTAGAGGTCGAAGACCGGGTCGAACACCTGCCGTTGCCCGGGCCCGTGCAACAGCGTCGCCGCGAGCCCCTCGCGCAGCAGCTCCCGGTCCGCGAGGCCGAGTTCCTCAACCGCCCGCCCCGCGTCCACCGTCTCGCCGGTGCCGATCCGCACGCCGTGCGCGCGCAGCGCCCCGACCAGGGACGTCAACCGCTCGGCGACGCCCGACGGCGTCGTCACAGGGCGTCCAGGTCGAGCTTGGCGGACGCCTTGAGGACGTCGTCCTGATGCTTGAGGAGCACACCGAGCGTGGCCCGCACGACCGTCTCGTCCAGCGAGTCGGCCCCCAGCGCGAGCAGGGTGCGCGCCCAGTCGACGGTCTCGGCGACCGACGGCACCTTGCGCAGGTCCATCGCCCGCAGCGCGCCCACGACCCGGACCACCGAGCGGGCCAGCGCCTCGTCGAGGCCCGGCACCTTCAGCCGTACGATCCGGCGTTCCAGCTCCTCGTCCGGGAAGCCGATGTGCAGGAAGAGGCAGCGGCGGCGCAACGCCTCGGACAGCTCCCGGCTCGCGTTGGAGGTGAGGACCACGAAGGGGCGGCGGGTCGCGGTGATGGTGCCCAGTTCGGGAACGGTCACCTGGAAGTCGCTGAGCACCTCCAGCAGCAGGCCCTCCACCTCGACGTCCGCCTTGTCGGTCTCGTCGATCAGCAGCACCTTCGGGTCCTCGCCCCGGATGGCGGTCAGCAGGGGCCGCGTGAGCAGGAACTCCTCGCTGAAGATGTCCGTACGGGCCTCGTCCCACGTCTCGTCGCGGCCCGCGCTGATGCGCAGCAGCTGCTTGGCGTGGTTCCACTCGTACAGGGCGCGGGACTCGTCGACCCCCTCGTAGCACTGGAGGCGCACGAGCCGGGCTCCGGCGACCTCGGCGACGGCCTTGGCGAGCTCCGTCTTGCCTACGCCGGCCGGGCCCTCCACCAGGAGCGGCTTGCCGAGGCGCCCGGCGAGGAAGACGGTCGTGGCGACGGCGGGCGAGGCGAGGTAGCCGGTCTCGGCGAGGCGTGCGGAGACGTCGTCGACGGATGTGAACAACGGGGCCTCCGGGGCGGCGGAGAGGGGCGAACGGTCAGGGCACTATCTAAGCGCTTGTTCACCCGCGCTGTCACGAGGGTTCCGGTACGGGGTCAGGCCCAAAACCGATCGGTTCCCAGGGGCTGTGGCGCGGTACTCTCGCCCGTATGGCCACATCCGACCAGGCGTCCACCAGGGACCGGCTCCTCGACGCGGCGGCCGAGCTGTTCTACCGCGAGGGCGTCTCCCTCGGTGTCGAGACGCTGTGCCGGAGCGCCGGGGTCTCGAAGCGTTCCATGTACCAGCTCTTCGCGAGCAAGGACGAGGTCCTCGCGGCGAGCCTGGCCCGGCGGCTGCCGGAGTACGAGGAGCGGCTGGCTCCCGGCCCGCAGGAGGAGGCCGTCAGCCCGCGCGAGAGCATCCTGCTCGTCTTCGAACGGCTGGAGAAGGCGTCCGCCGAGCCCGCCTACCGGGGCTGCCCCTATCTCGCCGCGCTGGTCGAGCTGAAGGACCCCGAGCACCCGGCGAGCACCGTCGCCCGGGGAGCGAAGCAGTGGCTGCTGGAGTTCTTCCGCTCGCGGGCCGAGGAGGGCGGGGCGCGGGACGCGGAGCTGCTCGCCCGTCAGCTGATGCTGGTCTTCGACGGGGCCAGCGCCCGGGCCGGGGCGAAGATCGAGACCCTGGACGGCCTCACCACGACCACCGTGACCGCGCTCCTGGACGCCTCCGGCACGCGCTGAGGGGTGGCCGCCGCGGCGACCGCCCCTCCACCAGGCCCTCCGCTCAGGCGGCCGACACCCCCGCCCGCACCGCCGGGGCGCAGCGCCCGCCGTGCGGTGGCCGGGCCGTCCAGTCCGACCACGCCTCGGCGACCACGGGTGGCGCGCTGCGGGTCGACGGGGGTTACGTCGACCCGATCCTGCCCTGACTGACCAGCACCACCTCCAGGGTGCGCGGGCCGTGCACCCCCTCCACCCGGTCCAGTTCGATGTCACTGGTCGCCGACGGCCCGGAGATCCACGTCAACGGGCGTGCCGGGTCGAGACGTTCGAGCCCCTGCGGCACGGACGACACGACCTGGCCGGGCACGCGCACGACACAGATGTGGTGGTCCGGGACGAGCGTGATCCGGCGGCGGCCCTGGTCGGGCGAGCCGTCCAGCACGATGGTGCCGGTCTCGGCGATCGCGACCGCGCAGGCCGTCACCACACTGTCCACCCGGTCCAGTTCGGCGGGGGTGCTCTCGGCCCGGTCCGCCACCCGTGTCACACCGGTCGCGGCCAGCCACTCCGCGTCCAGCCCGGGCGGCACCAGCACCGAAGCGGCCCCGCGCTTCTCCAGCAGCCCCGCGATGAGCCCGGCCAGCCCGCCGGTGTCCGTGCGGTGCACGATCGCCCGGTAGTCCGCCAGGTTCTCGGCGAGCAGCTCCACCGTCTCCGCGACGGACCGCTGCCCGTGCTCCCGCACATAGTCACGCGACACCGCCTGCTCATACGGTGCGTCGTCCCGTGGTACGTCCGCCAGCGCGCGCCGCACCCGTCCGAGGATCCGTTCCCTGCTGTTCACCTGTCCCCGTCCTTCCCGCCACGAGTCCGCTGCCACCAGTCCCGGAACGGCTCTGCGGGCACCGGCGGCAGATCCCGGGTCCCGCTCCAGGCCCGGCCGGGCCCGGGCAGCGTACGGGGATGGAAGCGACGCGTCCGGGAGGCGGTCCGCTGGCCGGTGCGCAGCGCGCCCGGGTGCGTGAACGCCCAGCGCGCCGCGCGCATCGCCGCCCGCTCGGCGGCATGCCCCTTCGCGGGCCGCAGCACCACCTTGTTGCCCTCCCGCGTGACCTCGCCGCCCTGGACGACCCGCTCCCGCAGATGCACCAGCACCTCCGGGATGTCGATGGCGACCGGGCACACCTCGTAGCACGCACCGCACAGCGAGGAGGCGTACGGCAGCGAGGCGTCGATCTCGCTGCCGGTGCCCCGCAGTTGCGGACTGAGGATCGCGCCGATCGGCCCCGGGTACACCGAGCCGTAGGCGTGGCCGCCGGCCCGCTCGTACACCGGGCACACGTTGAGGCAGGCCGAGCAGCGAATGCAGCGCAGGGCCTGCCGGCCGACCTCGTCGGCGAGGGTGTCGGTGCGGCCGTTGTCCAGCAGCACCAGATGGAAGGTGCCCGGGCCGTCCTCGTCTGTCGTGCCGGTCCAGGTCGACGTGTACGGGTTCATGCGCTCGGCCGTGGAGGAGCGGGGGAGGGTCTGCAGGAACACCTCCAGGTCCTGCCACGTCGGCACGATCTTCTCGATGCCGACGACCGAGATCAGCGTCTCGGGCAGGGTCAGGCACATCCGGCCGTTGCCCTCCGACTCCACGACCACCAGGGTGCCCGTCTCGGCGACCATGAAGTTGGCGCCGGAGATGCCGACCTTGGCCCGCAGGAACTTCTCCCTCAGGTGCAGGCGGGCGGCCTCGGCGAGTTCGGCCGGTGTGTCGGTCAGGCCTTCGGGGGCGGGACGGCCCCACTCGCTCATCTCGCGGGCGAAGATGTCCCGGATCTCGCCCCGGTTGCGGTGGATGGCCGGGACGAGAATGTGCGAGGGCCGGTCCTTGCCCAACTGCACGATCAGTTCGGCGAGATCGGTCTCGTAGGCGTGGATGCCCTCGGCCTCCAACGCCTCGTTGAGCCCGATCTCCTGCGTGGCCATCGACTTGACCTTGACGACCTCGGACTCGCCGGTCATCTTCACCAGCTGGGTGACGATCTCGTTGGCCTCGTCCGCGTCGGCGGCCCAGTGCACGACGCCGCCCGCGGCCGTGACCGACTCCTCCAACCGCACGAGGTAGCGGTCGAGATGACGCAGCGTGTGGTCCTTGATCCGCTTGCCCGCCTCGCGCAGCTCGGCCCAGTCGGACACCTCCGCGACGGCCTTCGCCCGCTTGGCGCGGATGGTGTGTGTGGCGTGCCGCAGATTGCCGCGCAGGGTCGTGTTCCCCACGGCCTCCCGCGCGGCCTCCGGAAACGCCGGCATGCCGACGAACGTCCCGCTCATACCGCCGGTTCCTCCTCCGTGCTCGCCAGGATCTCCGCGATGTGCACCGGCCGCATGCCGGTCCGCAGCCGGGCCATCGTCCCGCCGATGTGCATCAGGCAGGAGTTGTCGGCGGCGCACAGCACCTCGGCGCCCGTCGACTCGGCGTTGCGCACCTTGTCGGTGCCCATCGCCGCCGAGACGTCGGCGTTCTTCAGCGCGAAGGTGCCGCCGAAGCCGCAGCACTCGTCGGCACCCGGCAGCTCGACGAGCTCCAGCCCCTGCACCGCCTGGAGCAGTCGCCGCGGCCGCTCGCCGAGGCCGAGTCCGCGCAGCCCGTGGCAGGTCGGGTGGTAGGTCACCTTGTGCGGGTAGTACGCCCCGACGTCCGTCACGCCCAGCACGTCGACCAGGAACTCCGTGAGCTCGTACGTCTTGGGCACCACCGGCGCCAGCGTGGCCGCGAGGGCGTCGCCGCGCCCCTCGGCCCGGGCCCGCTCGCCCATCCGCGGATACAGCTCCCGCACCATGGCCCCGCACGATCCGGACGGCGTCACGATGGCCTCGTACTCGCCGAAGACATCGGAGAAATGCCGGGCGAGCGGCTCGGCCTCGTGACGGTATCCGGTGTTGTAGTGCGCCTGCCCGCAGCAGGTCTGCGCCATCGGGAAGTCGACGTCGACGCCCAGCCTGGTCAGCAGTTTCACCACGGCGCGTCCGGTGTCCGGATAGAGCGTGTCGTTGACGCAGGTCAGGAACAGGGCGACACGCATCGCGGCTCCTTGAGGTTGATCATCGGATGAGTGCAGCGTAGTCCTGGGACGAGACCCGGGGGAGACCTCGTCAGCCCCCGGCGAGCCGGGCCTGCGCGGCGCGCCACCGCTCGGTACCGCCCCGCGGCTCGTACCGCGTGAGCGGCTGGGTGTTCACGAGCAGCCGCCGCATCCCGGCCAGGTCACCGACCAGCCCGTGCGCCCGCGCCTGCACGAGCACGTTCCCCAGGGCGGCCGCCTCGGTCGGCCCGGCCACCACCGGCAGCCCGCACGCGTCGGCGGTCAGCTGGCACAGCAGGGCGTTGCGCGTACCGCCCCCGACCACATGCACGACGTCGACCGCGTGCCCGGCGAGCCGCTGGGCGTCCTGGACGGCCTTGCGGTGGGCGAGGGCGAGGGAGTCGAGGATGCAGCGCGTCACCTCGGCGGGCGACTCGGGCACGGGCTGCTCCGAGACCCGGCACGCCTCGGCGATCCGCTCCGGCATCCGCCCCGGCGCGAGGAACGCCGCGTCGCCCGCGTCCACGACCGACCGCAGCGCCGGAGCCTTGGACGCCTCCAGCAGCAGCCCGCCCAGGTCCGGGTCGCCCCAGGCCCGTACGCACTCCTGGAGCAGCCACAGCCCCATGATGTTCCGCAGATAGCGGACCGTGCCGTCCAGTCCCAGCTCGTTCGTGAAGTTGGCGGACCGGCTCTCCTCGGTCAGCACCGGCGTGTCCAGCTCCAGCCCGGCCAGCGACCAGGTGCCGGTGCAGATGTAGGCGAACCGCTCGCCCGACGCGGGTACGGCGGCGACCGCCGAGGCGGTGTCGTGCGACCCGACGGCCGTGACCGGCACCGGACCGCTGAGCCCGGTCTCCTCCAGCACCTCGTCGCGCAGCAGCCCCGCCGGATCGCCGGGTTGCCTCAGCGGTGCGAACAGGTCCAGGTCGATGCCGAGCCGAGAGGCGATGCCGTGCGACCAGTCACGGGTCCGCGGGTCGATCAGCTGGGTCGTGGACGCGTTGGTCAGTTCCGTGCCCTGCTCGCCGGTCAGCCAGTACGTCAGCAGGTCCGGCATCAGCAACAGCCGCCGGGCCTGGGCGAGCTGGGTGGTGGAGCGGGCGGCGGTGAGCTGGTACAGGGTGTTGAAGGGCGCGTACTGCAACCCGGTCGCGGCGTACAGCTCCTCGGCGGGCACGGTCGCCCAGACCTTCTCCGCGACACCCTCCGTCCGGGCGTCCCGGTAGTGCACGGGATTGCCGAGCAGCGCTCCGTCCGCGTCCAGCAGCCCGTAGTCCACGGCCCAGCTGTCGATGCCGACGGAGTCGGCCTGCCCCGCTGCCCGCAGCCCGTCCAGTACCCCGGCGTACAGCCCGAGCACGTCCCAGCGCAGTCCCTCGGGCACGCGCACCGGCCGGTTCGCAAAGCGGTGGGCCTCGCTCAGCTCCAGCGAGTCGGGGCCGACGCGGCCGACCATGACGCGCCCGCTGGACGCCCCGAGGTCGACCGCGGCGTACGACTTCACGGCCGCGCTCATCGCAGGAAGGCGGCCGCGACGCCGGCGTCGACCGGGATGTGCAGACCGGTCGTGTGGGTGAGATCCCCGCCGGTCAGCGCGAAGACGGCATTGGCGACATGCTCCGGGAGCACCTCGCGCTTGAGGATGGTCCGCTGGGCGTAGAACTCACCCAGCTTCTCCTCCTCCACCCCGTACACGGCGGCCCGCTTGGCGCCCCACCCGCCGGCGAAGATCCCCGACCCGCGCACGACACCGTCCGGGTTGACCCCGTTGACCCGGATCCCGTGCTCGCCCAGCTCGGCGGCGAGCAGTCGCACCTGGTGCGCCTGGTCGGCCTTGGTGGCCGAGTAGGCGATGTTGTTGGGACCGGCGAACACGGCGTTCTTCGAGGCGATGTACACGATGTCACCGCCCAGCTCCTGGGCGGTCATCACCCGGGCCGCTTCCCGCGACACGAGGAACGACCCGCGCGCCATGATGTCGTGCTGGAGGTCCCAGTCCCTGGCGGAGGTCTCCAGCAGCGGCTTGGAGATCGAGATGCCCGCGTTGTTGACGACGAGGTCGACACCGCCGAAGGCCAGGACGGCCGTCCGGAACGCCTCGGCGATCTGCTCCTCGGAGGTGACGTCCACCGTGACCGCGACGGCCTTGTCGGGCCCGCCCAGCTCTTCGGCGACGGCCTCGGCGTTCTCCGCGTTGAGGTCGGCGACGACCACACACGCCCCCTCGGCCACGAGCCGGTGCGCGATGGCCTTGCCGATCCCGCTCCCGGCACCCGTCACCAGCGCCACCCGGGTCGCCAGCGCCTTCGGCTTCGGCATCCGCTGAAGCTTGGCCTCCTCCAGCGCCCAGTACTCGATCCGGAACTTCTCGGACTCCTCGATCGGAGCGTAGGTGGACACGGCCTCGGCCCCGCGCATCACGTTGATGGCGTTGACGTAGAACTCCCCTGCGACCCGGGCGGTCTGCTTGTCCTTGCCGAACGAGAACATGCCCACCCCCGGCACCAGCACGATCGCCGGGTCGGCGCCGCGCATGGCGGGGGAGCCGGGCTCGGCGTGCCGCTGGTAGTAGGCGGCGTACTCCTCGCGGTACTCGGCGTGCAGCTCCTTCAGCCGGGCGATCGCCTCCTCGAGCGGAGCGCCCGGCGGCAGGTCGAGCACCAGCGGCCGGACCTTGGTGCGTAGGAAGTGGTCCGGGCAGGAGGTCCCGAGTGCGGCCAGCCGCGGGTGCTCCGCGCTCGCGAGGAACCCGAGAACGACCTCGGAGTCGTTGAAGTGCCCGACCTGAGGCCGGTCCTGGGAGGCGATGGCCCGCACGTACGGGGCGAGCGCGGCGGCCCGCTCCCGCCGCTCGGGGGCACCGAGCGCGGCGTATCCCTCGATCACCGGCCCGAACGGCTCGGCCTTCCCCCGCTCGGCGAGGAACTGCTCGGCGGTGCGGATGATGTGCAGCGAGTTCCGCTCGCACTCCTCGGACGTGTCACCCCAGGCGGTGATCCCGTGCCCGCCGAGGACGCATCCGATGGCCTGTGGATGGGCCTTTTTCACGGCGGCGATGTCCAGCCCGAGCTGGAAACCGGGCCGCCGCCACGGCACCCACACCACGCTGTCCCCGAAGCACTCGGCGGTCAGCTTCTCCCCGTCGGCGGCGCAGGCGAGCGCGATCCCCGAGTCCGGGTGCAGATGATCGACGTGCGCGGCCTCGACGAGTCCGTGCATGGCGGTGTCGATGGACGGAGCGGCCCCGCCCTTGCCGTGCAGGCAGTAGTCGAACGCGGCGACCATCTCGTCCTCACGCTCGACACCCGGATACACGTCGACGAGAGCCCGCATCCGGTCCAGCCGCAGCACGGCCAGCCCGGCCTCGGTCAGTGTCCCGAGGTCACCGCCGGACCCCTTGACCCACATCAGCTCGACGTCCCCGCCCGTGACGGGGTCGGTCTCGGTGCCCTTGGCGGAGGCGTTGCCCCCCGCGTAGTTCGTGTTGCGCGGATCGGCACCGAGCCGATGCGAACGATCAAGCAGGTCGGCAGCTTCGGGATGGACAGCCATGACAGTTCCTTTTCAATAGAGGGTGGGTCGAGGTGCCTTCTCGGGGGCGCGGGGAACTGCGCGACCAGCCACAACCGGCGCGCGCCCCGCAGACAACGGATCCAGGCAGACGCTTACGCTCCCCACCCCGCCTGCTGCCCGCCGACCCGCTCGGCGACGATCTTCTCGGCCCACCCGGACCGCCGGTACGCGGCAAGAGGCTCGGGGTCCAGCCCCATCTCCTCCCGCACCTCCCGCAGCAACGGCCGCACATCCGTGTTGTACGCGTCCATCACCACGGCATTGGCCTCCAGCACGTCACCCGCCCGCTGCGCCGCGGCCAGCGCGTCACCGTCGACGAGCAGCGCCTTCGCCGTGGCCTCCTGCACGTTCATCACCGACCGGATGATCGCCGGGATCTTCGCCTCGATGTTGTGGCACTGGTCGAGCATGAACGCGACCTCGGACGAGAATCCGCCCCCGCGCACGACCTCGTACATGATCCGGAACAACTGGAACGGATCGGCCGCCCCGACCATGAGGTCGTCATCCGCGTAGAACCGCGAGTTGAAGTCGAATCCGCCGAGCTTCCCCTCGCGCAGCAGCGTCGCCACGATGAATTCGATATTGGTGCCCGGCGCGTGATGCCCCGTGTCGACGACGACCTGTGCCTTCGGCCCGAGCTTCAGGCAGTGGGCGTAGGCGGTACCCCAGTCCGGCACATCCGTCGTGTAGAACGCCGGCTCGAAGAACTTGTACTCCAGCAGCATCCGCTGCCCGTCCCCGAGCCGCTCGTAGACCTCGGCCAGCCCCTCGGCCAGCCGGTCCTGCCGCTCCCGGATGTCGTCCTGGCCGGGATAGTTCGTCCCGTCGGCGAACCACAGCTTCAGATCCGCGGAACCCGTCGCATCCATGACGTCGACGCACTCCAGCAGATGGTCCACGGCCTTCCGCCGCACGGAGGCCTCCGGATGGCAGATGCTCCCGAGCTTGTAGTCGTCGTCCTGGAACGTGTTGGAGTTGATCGCCCCGAGCTTCACGCCCCGCTGCTCGGCGTGCTTCGCCAGCGCCGCGTAGTCGTCGACCTTGTCCCACGGGATGTGCAGGGCCACCGTCGGGGCGACCCCGGTGAACTCGTGCACCTTCGCCGCGTCGTCCAGCTTCTCGAACGGGGTGCGCGGCACCCCCTCCTGCGCGAACACCTTGAACCGTGTGCCCGAGTTTCCGTACGCCCACGACGGCGTCTCGACGGCCTGTGTCTGGAGAGCGGCCTTCGCCGCGGCGAGCTCGGTCACGTCAGGCTCCTGTGACATCGGGTCGTGACGACCACTGAATGAAACGATTCAGTACGCGAAGTTATGGGCCCCCCGAGGGGGTGTCAACCCTTCCGGCCGAGACGGTTTCCCGTGACCCATGTGTGACCTTGCGTCCTCGAAACTTTTTCGACCGGAACCCATTGACGTGACATGCGCCGCCCGCCTAACGTCCCGGCAATCCAGTTGAAACCTTTCACGACGCCGAGAGGGCCGACCCGCCGGCGTCGTCGAGGAGCCCTCATGACCCACCCGTCCACCACGGGTCCGGCCCCGGTTCTCGCACTGAGGGACGTCTCCAAATCCTTCGGCGCGGTCCGCGCACTGCGGGACGTCTCCCTGGAGCTGTTCCCCGGGGAGGTGCACGCACTCGCCGGCGAGAACGGCGCCGGCAAGTCCACCCTCATCAAGACCCTCGCCGGGGTGCACCGCCCGGACGCCGGCCAGGTGCTGCTCGACGGTGCGCCCGTCGCCTTCCACGCCCCCGGCGACGCCCGCGACGCCGGCATCGCCGTGATCTACCAGGAGCCCACGCTCTTCCCCGACCTGTCGATCGCCGAGAACATCTACATGGGCCGCCAGCCGCGCCGCGCCCTCGGCCGGATCGACCACAAGGCCACGCACAACGCGACCGCCGCCCTGATGGAGCGCCTCGGGGTCGAACTCGACCCCGACCGGCCCGCCCGCGGTCTGTCCATCGCCGACCAGCAGATCGTCGAGATCGCCAAGGCCCTCTCCTTCGACGCCCGCGTCCTGATCATGGACGAGCCGACCGCCGCGCTCACCGGCAGCGAGGTCGCCCGCCTCTTCGGCGTCGTCCGCACCCTGCGCGAGCAGGGCGCCGCCGTGCTGTTCATCTCCCACCGGCTGGAGGAGATCTTCGAGATCTGCCGGCGGGTCACCACCCTGCGCGACGGCGCCCGGATCGCCAGCGAGCCGCTGGAGGGCATGACCGAGGACGACCTCGTGCGCCGTATGGTCGGCCGCGACCTCGACGAGCTGTACCCCAAGCAGAAGGTCGAGCCGGGCGAGGTCGCCCTGAGCGTGCGCCGGCTGACCCGCGAAGGCGTCTTCACCGACGTCTCCTTCGACGTCCGGCACGGCGAGATCGTCGGCCTGGCCGGACTCGTCGGCGCCGGGCGCACCGAGGTCGCGCGGGCCGTGTTCGGCATCGACCGATGGGACGCCGGCGAGGTGTCCGTCCGGGGCAAGGCCCTGGTCAACGGCGCGCCCTCCACCGCGATGGCCGCCGGGCTCGCCCTGGTCCCCGAGGACCGGCGCGCCCAGGGCCTGGTGATGGACATGTCCATCGAACGCAACATCGGGCTCACCGGGCTCCGTACGACGGTGAAGGCCGGGCTCATGGACCGTGGCGCCGAGCGCAGCCGCTCCCTCGACTGGGCCGTGAAGCTCCAGGTGAAGTACGCCCGGATCGCCGACACGGTCAACACGCTCTCCGGCGGCAACCAGCAGAAGGTCGTGCTCGCCAAGTGGCTGGCCACCGGCCCGAAGGTGCTGATCGTCGACGAGCCGACACGCGGCATCGACGTCGGCACCAAGGCCGAGGTGCACCGGTTGCTGTCCCAGCTGGCCGCCGACGGCGTGGCCGTGCTGATGATCTCCTCCGACCTGCCCGAGATCCTCGGCATGGCCGACCGCGTGCTGGTGATGCACGAGGGCCGCCTCACCGCCGAGATCCCACGCTCCGACGCCACCGAGGAAACCGTGATGGCCGCAGCCACCGGGAGGGCCGCCGCATGACGGTCGTCACTCCTCAAGAGGCCCCCGTGGCCGATGTGCCCAAGTCGAGCGGCACCCGGCTGGTCGACCGCGTCTTCAAGATGCGCGAACTGGCCATCCTGCTCGTCTTCCTGGTGATGATCGGTATCACCCAGGCCGGCAACAGCGAGTTCCTGTCCGAACAGGGCATCAAGGACCTGCTGCTGAACGCGACCATCCTGGTCCTGGTCGCCACCGGCCAGTCCCTCGTCGTCATCACCCGCAACGTCGACCTGTCCGTCGGATCCACGCTCGGCATCAGCGCCTTCGCCGCCGGCACCTATCTCCAGGGCGGCGGCAACCCCGTCGTGGCGATCGCGCTGGCCGTGCTGCTCGGCATCGGCTTCGGTCTGCTCAACGGACTGCTCGTCAGCCTCGGCCAGGTGCCCGCGCTCGTCGTCACCCTCGGCACGCTGTACATCATCCGCGGCATCGACTCGATCTGGGTCGGCTCCCGCCAGATCACCGCGGCGGATCTGCCCGGCGGATTCGTCGACTTCGGCTCCGGCGGCATCGCGGCGGTGCCGTACCTGGCGCTGATCGCTCTGGCGGTGCTCATCGCCACCGCCTACTACCTCAAGCACTTCGCCAGCGGCCGCGAGCTGTACGCGCTCGGCTCCAACCCCGAGGCCGCCCGCCTCGCCGGCATCCCCGTCCGCAAGCGGATCCTCGCCGCGTACACCTTCTGCGGCGCCCTCGCCGGACTCGCCGGCGCGATGTACCTCGCCCGGTTCGGCAACGTCGACTCCGGCACCGGCAACGGCTACGAACTGACCGTCGTCAGCGCGGTCGTGGTCGGCGGCGTCGTCTTCACCGGCGGCTCCGGCAGCGTCTACGGCGCGGCCCTCGGCGCGCTGCTGCTGACCTCCATCAACAGCGTGCTGCCCGCCCTCGGCGTCAGCTCCGTCTGGGTGCTCGCCATCAACGGCATCCTGCTCATCCTCGCGATCGCGGTCGACCGGGTCGTCGCGCTGCGCGTTGCCTCCGCCCTGAAGAAGAGGAACGCCCGCCATGGCTGACATCTCCCCGAGCCGAGCGGCCGGCTGGTCCGGCCTGAAGAGGTGGGATTCCGCCGTCGGCGCCCTGCTCGTCGTGGTGCTGCTGTTCTCCTTCGGGTTCGTCGACGGGTTCGGCAACGCGCTCAACCTGTCGTTCCTGATCGGCAACACGCTGCCGATCGCACTGATCGCGCTGCCGATGACCCTGCTGGTCGTCTCCGGCGAGATCGACCTGTCGGTCGCCTCCACGGCCGGTCTGTCCGGTGCCGTGATGGGAGCCCTGTGGAACCAGGGCATGACCATCGAGACGATCATTCCGATCTGCCTGCTGCTCGGCGTCGTGTGCGGGCTGGTCAACGGGCTCCTGGTGACCAGGCTGGGGCTGCCGTCCCTCGCCGTCACCATCGGCACGCTGGCCGCCTACCGGGGCATCGCGCAGATCGTGCTCGGCTCCGACGCGGTGACCGACTTCCCGACGCAGTACCTGGACTTCGCGGCCGGGCGCATCGGCGACACGTTCGTCCCGTACGCCCTCCTGCCGTTCCTCGTCCTGCTCGCCATCGCCGTGGTCGCGCTGCACGCCACACCGTTCGGCCGGTCGCTGTTCGCGATCGGCGCGAGCGAGGAGGCCGCCCGCTTCGCCGGGATCCGGGTCAAGCGGCAGAAGCTGATCCTGTTCACCCTGACCGGTCTGATGGCTTCCCTGACCGGCGTCTTCTGGGCGTTGCACTACGCCAGCGCCCGCTACGACAACGCCACCGGCCTCGAATTGTCCGTCGTGGCCGCCGTGCTGCTCGGCGGCATCGACTTCGACGGCGGCAAGGGCACGCTGGGCGGCGCGATCGCCGGGGTCTTCCTCCTCGGCGCGCTGCAGAACGTGATGAGCCTCCAGGACGTGTCCGCCCAGTCCCAGATCGTCGTCACCGGCGTCCTGCTCGTTCTGTCCGTGCTGGGCCCCCGGGTCCTGCGGCAGATCTCCACAGCGAGGGCGGGCCGCAGAGCCGCCTCGACTCCCCTCTCGTCATCCAAGCCTTCCTCGTAAAGGACCAACGCCATGCGTAAGACAACCCTGCGCCGCAGTTGCGCGGCCCTCGCCACCGCCACCTCCCTCGCGCTCGCGCTCACCGCCTGCGGCGGCACCACGAAGAAGGACGTCGCCGACGAGGGCGCCTCCGCCGCCACCGCCGGCAAGGCGGACCCCAACGCCGCCACCAAGAAGGGCCTCACCGTCGGGTTCCTGCCCAAGCAGGTCAACAACCCGTACTTCACCAGCGCCGACAAGGGCGGCGAGAAGGCGCTCAAGGAGCTGGGTTCCAGCTACAAGGAGGTCGGGCCGTCCAGCGCGACCGACACCGCCGGGCAGGTCTCCTACGTCAACACGCTCACCCAGCAGCAGGTCGACGCGATGGCCGTCTCCGCGCAGGACCCCGGTGCGCTGTGCACCGCCCTCAAGCAGGCCATGAAGAACGACATCAAGGTCGTCACCTACGACTCCGACACCACGCCCGACTGCCGCAACGCCTTCGTCTCCCAGGCCTCCGCCGAGGACCTGGGCCGCACCGAGGTGCAGCTGCTCGCCAAGCAGATCGGCTACAAGGGCGAGATCGCGATCCTGTCCGCCGCGCAGACCGCGACGAACCAGAACACCTGGATCGACTTCATGAAGGACGAGCTGAAGAAGCCCGAGTACAAGAACATGAAGCTGGTGAAGACCGCGTACGGCAACGACGACGCCCAGCAGTCCTTCCAGCAGACCCAGGGCCTGCTCCAGGAGTACCCGAACCTGAAGGGGATCATCTCCCCGACCACCGTCGGCATCAAGGCCGCCGCCCAGTACCTGTCGGGCTCCAAGTACAAGGGCAAGGTCAAGCTGACCGGCCTCGGCACCCCCAACGACATGCGCAAGTACGTCAAGAACGGCACCGTCGAGGCGTTCGAGCTGTGGGACCCGGCCAAGCTCGGCGAGCTGGCCGCCCGTACCGCCGTCGCCCTGTCCTCCGGGCAGATCACCGGCAAGGAGGGCGAGACCTTCAAGGCCGGCTCCATGGGCGAGTACACCATCGGCAAGGACGGCGTGATCAGTCTCGGCAAGCCGACCGTGTTCGACGCCAAGAACATCGACCAGTTCAACTTCTGATTCCCGGAGGTTTGTTGATGCAGCGCGTGTGCTTCCTGCTGAAGGTCCGGTCGGAGCGCCTCGACGAGTACCGCGAGCGGCACGCCGCGGTGTGGCCCGAGATGCTCCAGGCACTCTCACAGACCGGCTGGCACAACTACTCGCTCTTCCTGCGCGAGGACGGACTGCTCGTCGGCTACCTGGAGACCGAGGACTTCGCGGCCGCCCAGGCCGGCATGGAAGCCACCGACGTCAACGCCCGCTGGCAGGCGGAGATGGCGCCGTTCTTCGAGTCGCTGGACGGCGCCCGGCCCGACGAGGCCATGAAGCCGCTCACCGAAGTGTTCCACCTCGCATGACGATGGAGTCCACGAGATGCACAGACGTACCCTGCTGGCCGCCGCCCTCGCGGGGGCAGTGGTGACCCCCGCCCTCGCCTCCGGCACGGCGCGGGCCGCCGACCCCGGCCCCTCGGTCACCCGGACCGGCACCACCACGCTCGACAGCCAGGCCCTCTTCTTCGTGTCCTACGACGGGCTGGTCAACAACAACTCGTTCCAGAAGAACGGACTGCTGACCTACAAGGGCTACCAGTACGCAGTCTGGTACACCGCCGACCGCAACGCCGTCGTCGGCCGCCGGGCACTCGGCGCGAGCACCTGGTCCACCGTGAAGGTCGGGCACACCCTTCGCTACAACGACTCCCACAACGTCATCTCCATGGGCGTCTCCAAGGTCGACGGCCGGCTGCACCTCAACATGGACTCCCACAGCGACGGCTTCACCTACGTCAAGTCCGCCGCCGGGCTCATGGACAACCCCGCGGGGCTGAGCTGGACCGCGAGCCGTTTCGGGGCGCCCCAGTCGACGCTGGACGGGCTGGCGCTGACCTCGCAGTTCACCTACCCGCAGTTCGTCTCCACACCCGACGGCAAGCTCCAGCTGAGCTACCGCGTCGCCGTCTCCGGCAACGGCCGCAACGCGCTCGCCGAGTACGACGGCACCAAGTGGACCAACCTCGGCGAATGGTCCGCCTCCACCGGCACGTACACCAGCGAGCACGGTTCCTCGACGGCCCGCAACATGTACCTGCACGGCATCGACTACGACCGGAACGGCCGGCTGCACTCCTTCTTCACCTGGCGCGAGCAGAACGGCGCCGTGATGTGCAACAGCGGCGGCATCACCAACCACGACACCGGCTACGTCTACTCCGACGACCGGGGCCGCACCTGGCGCAACAACGCCGGCGCCGTCGTCGGCACCACCGGCGGCTCCGACAAGGTGTCCGTCAACGACGGCGGCCTGGTCGTGGACCCGCTCAACCCGGACCACTCCCTGATGAACCAGGAGAGCCAGTTCACCGACTCCGCGGGCCGGCCGCACGCGATCATCTCCTACGTCCCGGGCCGCTTCGGCCAGTGCACCACGAACTACGTCGCGAACCGGACGGCCAACGGCCGTGCCTTCCACGTCCGCAGGAACGCCTCCGGTATCTGGCAGAAGACCGAGATACCGGTCCCGCTCAACTCCAGCCAGCGCACCAAGCTGGTCCTGGACAAGTACGACAACGCGTACGCGATCTTCCCGTTCGGCCGGATCGCGGGGGCCTCCGCCGCCTCCGGATACACCGACTGGAAGATCCTCTTCGACGGCAGCGGCCTCAACGCCTTCGGCGAGGTCGTCATCGACGAGGCACGGGTCGCGCAGGACGGGGTGCTGTCCTTCATGTACCAGGAGAAGTCCAGCGGTACGACGCCCTCGACGCTGCACGTCGTGGACTTCCGCCTGCCCGCCTGACCGCGACCGGCTCCCGGGGCGGCGTGCCGGTAGTGTGAAACCGCCCCGGCCGCCGCCCCCCTCGTCTCCCTCTGGAGGTCCCTGCCCGATGGCCCAGTCGGTGGGTATCAAGGACGTCGCCCGCGTCGCCGGAGTCTCCGTCGGCACGGTCTCGAACGTGATCAACCGCCCGGACACGGTCGCGACCGAGACCCGGGCCCGCGTGCTGTCCGCGATAGACCGGCTCGGCTATGTCCGCAGCGAGTCGGCACGCCAACTGCGCGCGGGCCGCAGCCGCATCATGGGGCTGCTCGTCCTCGACATGGGCAACCCCTTCTTCGTCGACGTGGCGCGCGGCGCCGAGCGCGCCGCCCGCCAGGCCGGACTCGGCGTGATGGTCTGCAACAGCGCCCAGGACCCGGGCGAGGAGGCCGAGTACCTGTCGCTCTTCGCCGAGCAGCGGGTGCGCGGCGTGCTGCTCACACCCGCCGACGCGACCGGCCGCAACATCGAGGGGTTCCGCCGGCACAACATCCCGTTCGTCCTGGTCGACCGGGTCGCCGAGGGCACCACCGAGTGCTCGGTCTCCGTCGACGACGTGGCGGGCGGCGCCCTGGCCGTACGGCACCTCGTCGACGCCGGGCACCGCTCCCTCGCCTACGTCAGTGGCCCGCCCGGCCTGAACCAGGTCCGCGACCGGCGCACCGGCGCCCTCGAAGCGCTCGCCGAGGCGGGGCTCGGACCCGACGCGCTGCGCGAGCTGCCCACCGAGCGGCTGGACGTCGCCGCCGGCCGCGACGCCGGGGCCCGGCTGCTCGGGCTCGCCGACCGGCCCACCGCCGTGTTCTGCGCCAACGACCTGCTCGCCCTCGGCGTGCTGCAGGCGATGTACGCGGCCGGTGTCGGCGTCCCCGACGACCTCGCCATCGTCGGCTACGACGACATCGAGTTCGCGGCCGCCGCGGCCGTCCCGCTCACCTCGGTCCGGCAGCCCGCCGTCACCATGGGGGCCATGGCCGCCGACCTGCTCCTGGAGGAGACGGAGGCGGAGGGGGAAGGCACGGGGCGAACGCACGAGCACCGGAGGGTCGTCCTCCAGCCCGAGCTGGTCGTCCGCCGCTCCAGCCTGTCCGCCCGCTGAGTCTGAACCACCGTTCAGCAAGGTTTCATGATCGAAGGGCTCACCCGGGGACGATCGCTGTGATGAACTGGGACGCGGTCCGAAAATCCGTCCGTCCCGGGAGCCCTGTTGACCGCCAGCTACCGCCAGCCCGGAGTCGTCCTCACCGACCGCCGCTTCACCGTCCCCCTCGACCACGACCGCCCCGAGGGCGAGACGATCGAGCTGTACGCCCGCGAAGTCGTCGCGAACGACAAGGCGCACCAGGACCTTCCCTGGCTGCTCTACCTCCAGGGCGGCCCCGGCTTCGGCGCGGACCGGTCCGTCGGCCGCCCGGGCTGGCTCGGCAGGGCCCTGAAGGAGTACCGCGTCCTGCTCCTCGACCAGCGCGGCACCGGCCACAGCACACCCGCCAACCGCCAGACGCTACCGCTGCGCGGCGGCCCCGCCGAGCAGGCCGGCTACCTCACGCACTTCCGTGCTGACTCGATCGTCCGCGACTGCGAGGTCATCCGCGCGGAGCTCAGCCCCGGCAAGCCCTGGACCGTCCTCGGCCAGAGCTTCGGCGGTTTCTGCGCGACCAGCTACCTGTCCCTGGCCCCCGAGGGCCTGGCCACCGCCGTGCTCACCGGCGGCCTGCCCTCCCTCGACGCGCACGCCGACGACGTCTACCGGGCCGCCTTCCCGCGCATCGAACGCAAGGTCACCGCCCACTACGCCCGCTACCCGCAGGACGCCGAGCGCGCCCGCCGCATCGCGGACCACCTGCTTCACCAGGACGTGGTCCTGTCCAACGGCTACCGGTTCACCGTCGAGGCCTTCCAGTCCCTCGGCATCGTCCTCGGCACCGGCGACGGCACCCACCGCCTGCACTACCTCCTGGAGAACGCCTTCGTCCGCACCCCGCAGGGCCACACGCTCTCCGACGCGTTCCTGGAGCAGGCGCAGGCCATGCTCTCCTACGCCCGGCACCCGCTGTACGCCCTGATCCACGAGTCGATCTACGGCCAGGACGCCCGGCCCACCGCCTGGTCTGCCGAGCGGGTCCGCGCCGAGTTCCCGCAGTTCGACGCCGCCAAGGCCCTCGCGGGCGACGAGCCTCTCCTGTTCACAGGAGAATCGATTCACCCCTGGATGTTCGACTGCGACCCGGCCCTGCGCCCCCTGCGCGAGACCGCGGACCTGCTCGCCGCCCGCACGAACTGGACGCCCCTGTACGACCCGGCCCGCCTCGCCGCCAACGAGGTACCGGTCGTGGCGGCCGTCTACCACGACGACATGTACGTCGACACGGCCCACTCCCTGCGCACCGCCCGCACGATCCGGGGCCTGCGCACCTGGATCACGGACGAGTTCGAGCACGACGGCATCCGCACCGGCGGCTCCCGCGTCCTCGACCGGCTGCTCGCGCTCGTGCGGGGCGAGGCGTGATGCCGTGCCGTACGCCCGGTGATGCCGGCGGCGCGGATTAGTCTGCGCACATGACGACCACTCAACTGCAGCCCATGCCCGGCGACTGGCGGCGTGCCCTCGCGGTCGTGGCACACCCGGACGACCTCGAGTACGGCTGCTCGGCGGCGATCGCGGCCTGGACCGACGAGGGCCGCGAGGTCGCCTACGTCCTCGCGAGCCGGGGCGAGGCGGGCATCGACACGATCGAGCCCGCGCGGTGCGGGCCGCTGCGCGAGCGGGAGCAGCGGGCGAGCGCGGCGGTGGTCGGCGTGACGGAGGTGGAGTTCCTCGACCACAAGGACGGCGTCATCGAGTACGGCACCGCCCTGCGCCGCGACATCGCCGCCGCGATCCGCCGGCACAGGCCCGAGCTGGTCATCACGCTCAACCACCGCGACACCTGGGGCGGCGTCGCCTGGAACACCCCGGACCACGTGGCCGTCGGCCGGGCCACGCTCGACGCGGCGGGCGACGCCGGCAACCGGTGGATCTTCCCCGAGCTCGTCGAGCAGGGCCTCGACCCCTGGGACGGGGTGCGCTGGGTCGCCGTCGCGGGTTCCAGCACCCCGACGCACGCGGTCGACGCGACGCCCGGGATGGAGCGGGCGGTGCGCTCCCTGCTGGAACACCGCACCTACATCGAGGTGTTGACCAGCGAGGACCCGGAGACGTATGTCCGCGGCTTCCTGACACAGCACGCGGAGACGACGGGGGAGCGGTTCGGGGGCCGCCCGGCGGTGGCGTTCGAACTGTTCAGCAGATGACCGGCAGACGACGGGGGAGACCATGACAGGCAGCGAGGAACTGGCCGACCGGTTCGAGGAACACCGCGGCCATCTGAAGGCGGTGGCCTACCGCATGCTCGGTTCGCTCTCCGAGGCGGAGGACGCCGTCCAGGAGGCGTGGCTGAAGCTCGGCCGCACCGACGCGGACGACATCCACAACCTCGGCGGCTGGCTCACCACCGTGACCGGCCGGGTCTGTCTCGACCTGCTGCGCTCGCGTACCGCGCGCCGTGAGCAGCCGATGGGCGACACCCAGGACACCGTGCGGGCCTTCGTCCCCGATCCGGTGCTCCGGCCCCTGTCGCACCTCGACCCGGCCGAGGAGGTGCTCCAGGCCGACTCCGTGGGCCTGGCCCTGCTCGTCGTGCTGGAGAACCTGGCGCCCGACGAGCGGCTCGCGTTCGTGCTGCACGACATGTTCGCCGTGCCGTTCGACGACATCGCGCCGATCGTGGAGCGCAGCCCGGCCGCGACCCGGCAGCTGGCGAGCCGCGCGCGGCGCCGGGTGCGCGGCGCCACCCCGTCGGCCGAGCCGGACCTGGGCCGACAGAAGCAGGTGCTCGACGCCTTCCTGGCCGCCTCACGCGGCGGTGACTTCGAGGCGCTGCTCGCACTGCTGCACCCGGACGTGGTGCTGCGGGCCGACTCGGGGGCTCTCGTGCGGGGCACGGCCGCGTCCAAGGTCGTCCAGGGCGCGAAGGCGGTGGCGGAGCAGGCGCTCATGTTCGCCCGGTACGCGCAGGCCGCTCAGCTGGTGCTGGTCAACGGCTCGGTCGGAGTGGTCCACATGCCCGGGGGCCGCGTGCAGTCGGTCATGGGCGTCACGATCACCGACGGCCGCATCACCGGCATGTACATCCTGGCCGACCCGGAGCGGCTGGGGCGCCTGGCGGCGCCCGGGGTCACGGAATAGCGGCGGCTCATCCGGCGGTTTTCGTTTCGTATGCTGAACGGCATGCGAGATCACCAGGCTGAGCGGGCGGAACTGCGCGGCGACTGCGAGCAATGCTTCGGGTTGTGCTGCGTGGCGCTGCCCTTCGCCGCCTCGGCCGACTTCGCGGTCGACAAGGCCGCCGGCACACCCTGCCGCAACCTCCAGGAGGACCACCGCTGCGGCATCCACGCCAGGCTCCGGCAGAAAGGGTTCTCCGGCTGCACGGTCTACGACTGCCTCGGCGCCGGGCAGCAGGTCTCGCAGATCACCTTCGGCGGCCGGGACTGGCGCACCGGACCACCGGAGCGGGCCCGCCGCATGTTCGAGGTGTTCCCGGTCGTCCGGCAGCTGCACGAGCTGCTGTGGTACCTGACCGAGGCGCTCGCCCTGCCGGCGGCCCGTCCCGTCCACGCCGAACTGCGCACGGCGCTGGCGAAGACCGAGGAGCTCACCGCCGGGACCCCGGAGGAACTCGCCGGGCTGGACGTGGCGGCGCACCGCCAGGAGGTCAACGTCCTGCTGCTGAGGACGAGTGAGCTGGCCAGGGCCGGCATCAAGGGCCGCAGGAAGGACCGCCGGGGTGCGGACCTCATGGGCGCCCGTCTCAAGGGCGCCGACCTGCGGGGTGCCTGCCTCCGCGGCGCCTACCTCATCGCCGCGGACCTCACCGGCGCGGACCTGCGGGGCGCCGACCTGATCGGCGCCGACCTGCGCGACGCGGACCTCACGGACGCCGACCTGACCGGTGCGTTCTTCCTCACCCAGCCGCAGCTGAACGCGGCCCGGGGGAGCGCCGGAACCCGGCTGCCCGGGTCAGTCACCCGCCCCGGGCACTGGACAGCGCAGGTCTGAGGCCGGCTCCCGCACCGCCGTGCGGCGTTCCGGGAGCAGCCGCAGGCCCTCCGGCATCAGCGTCAGCCGTTCCGTCACGCCGAGCCGGTAGGCCGGGTCGGCCCGCAGGTCGTAGCGCCGCAGCAGCAGCCCGAGCACCAGCGTGGCCTCGTGCAGCGCGAACTGGCGCCCGATGCAGGCCCGCGCGCCCGTCCCGAACGGCTTGAAGGTGTGCGGGGGCCGGGACCGTACGGCCTGCGCGTCGAAGCGGTCGGGGTCGAACCGCTCGGCGTCCGCGCCCCACACCTCGGGGTCCCGGTGCAGCATCGGCGTCAGCACCAGCGCCCACGCCCCGCGCCGCATGGGATGCTCCCCGGCCAGCACCGTGTCCACCCGGGCCTCCCGGGAGAACGCGGGCGCGGTGGGCCACAGCCGCAGCGACTCGTCCAGCACCCGGCGGACGTAGCGCAGCCGGGCCACCTGCTCGTAGGCGGGCTCCGCTGTGTCTCTCCATACCCGGTCCACCTCGGCGCGGGCCCGGGCGGCGACCTCCGGGTGCCGGGAGAGGTAGTGCAGGGCGAAGGAGAGCGCGCCGGACGTCGTCTCGTGGCCCGCGACGAGAAACGTGATGACCTGACGGCGGACGTTGCGCGGCGCCAGCCGTTCCCCGGTGCCGGGGTGGGCCGTCTCCAGCATCCGGTCGAGCAGGTCACCCTCGCCGCCGCCGGTGGCCCGCCGGGCCCGGACCAGTTCGTCGACCGTGTCGTTGAGACAGGCGATGTCGGCCGCGTTGCGGCGGCTCGCGCTCCGCAGCAGCAGCGGAGCCAGCGGGAAGGGGACGGTGTTGAGCCGCTGCGCGTAGGTCAGCGTGCCCACCATCGCCGTCACGAAGGGGTGCGGCCGGGAGCGTTCGAACGAACCGAAGTCGTGCCCGAAGCCGGTGCGCGCGATCGTCTCCAGGGTCAGCTTGGTCATGTCGCCGGGCACGTCCACCGCCCGGCCCGTCGCCGCCGCCCGGTCCCAGTGCTCCGTCAGCCGCTGCGCGACGGACAGCATCATCGGGTGGTAGCCGGCCATGGCATCGCGGCTGAACCCCGGCGCGAGGACATCGTGGGCCAGCTGCCAGTTCGGCTCGTGGTTGTACGCCGTGAACAGGCCGTCCCCGGCGACCGGCCGCAGATTGGCCACGCCGAGCCCCACGTGCTTGGCGAACCGCGACTCGTCCGCGAGGTCGGCGGCGTACCGCGCGCCCCACACGAACACGAACTCCTTGCCGAACGCCTTCCGCCGGAACACCGGCCCCAGCCGGCGGGCGTAGCGCATCGAGTCCTGCAGCGGAGTGCGCCGGTTCACGCCCACCACGTCACCGAGCAGTGGGATCCGGCGCGGCGGATGCGGAATGCGGGCCAGCTCCGGCCAGCCCAGCTCGGCACTCCGGAAGCCCTTGGGCTCCCCGGTCCGTGTCGGCGCCTCCGTCATGACGCGATCTCCCTTGATCCGGCGGCCGGTTCGCACGTGTTGTACGTGAGTTCAATAGCGCGCTTCAGTCTGTTCCCGTTGCTGAACCGGCGTCAAGTAAAGTGCGGGCATGGCCGCGAACCAGGCCGGGCGCACGCGCCGCCGGCTCAGTACCGAGGAGCGCCGGGAGCAGCTCCTGTCGGTCGGGGCGCGACTGTTCTCCGAGAGCCCCTACGACGACGTGTGGATCGAGCAGGTCGCCGAGATCGCGGGGGTGTCGCGCGGGCTGCTCTACCACTACTTCCCGACCAAGAGGGACTTCTTCGCGGCGGTCGTCGAGCGCGAGAGCGACCGGATGCTGCGCATGACGGCGGCGGTGCCCGGCCTGCCGGTCCGCGAGCAACTCGCGGCAGGACTGGAGACGTTCCTGGAGTACGTCCAGGCGCACGCGCACGGCTATCGCGCCTTCCATCGCGCCGACGCGGCCGGGGACCAGGCGGTGCGGCGGGTGTATCAGCGGGCGCTGGCCGCGCAGGAGCGGCAGATCCTCACCGCGCTCGCCGCGGACCCCGAGTTCGGCCCGGCCTTCGAAGAGCGGCCGGAGGTCCGGCTGGCCGTACGCGGCTGGCTGGCGTTCACCACGGCTGTGTGCCTGGAGTGGCTGCGCGGTACGGAGTTGGGCCGGGAGCAGGTGCGTGAGCTGTGTGCCCGCGCCCTGCTGGGCGTCCTCACTCCCTGAAAGGTCTCGCAAAGAGCACCCTCACGCGGTTGGCGTGCACCACGATCTTCGATAGGTTAGGTGAGGCTTACCTAAGGAGGTCTGGGATGGATGACGACAGCCACAGCTGGACGGCGGCTCCCTCCGCGGCGCAGCGGGCCCGCTCGGTGCTCGCCGCCGCGTGGTCCTGCTCCGTGACCGCGGAGAGCACCCGGGAGGAACTGGTCGGCGCGCACACCGTGGGCGAGGACGGCCGGGTGCTCGTGGACGTGCCCGAGGACAGCGCCCTGCTCGCGGCCGCGATCTGCGCGCCCCGCGGCGAGCCGTCCGCGGTGCTGGAGTTCGCCGACGTCGCACCCGTCCCGGTCCGCAACCGGATCCGCGCCCGGCTGTGGCTCGCGGGCTGGTTCGCCGTCGAGGGGGAGAGGCTCGCCTTCACACCCACGCGCGTGGTGCTGCGGCAGCCGTCCGGATCCGTGGTCGTCGACCTCGACGAGTTCGCCGCCGCCGTGCCCGACCCGCTCACCACGGCCGAGGCCCGCCTGCTGACCCACCTCGCCGACTGCCACGCCGACGCCGTCGAGCGGCTCACCCGGCTCGTCGACTCCGGCACCCTGCACGGCGCCGTCCGCGTCCAGCCGCTCGCCGTCGACCGGCACGGACTGACGCTGCGCATCGAGCGCGCCCGCGCCCACGGCGACGTACGCCTCGCGTTCCACGCGCCCGCCGACGACGTCGCGCAGCTCACCGAGCGGATGCACATCCTGCTCAGCCAGGCCACCGCCGCGTCCTGTCCGCGGGCCCTACAGCGGCAGCGCACAGACGGCGACGGGTGAGGGGAACGCTTCGCCTGCGCGGCGCAGTTCGCCGTTCGCCTCGTCCACGTGGAACGCGGTGACGGTGGAGGACTTCTGGTTCGCCGCGAACAGCAGCGTGCCCTGGGGCGAGAAGGCGATCTGCCGCGGGAAGTCCCCGCCCACCGGCACCGTGCCGAGCAGCCTGAGCCGGGCGCCGTCCGCCTCGACGGCGTACCGGGTGAGGCTGTTGTGGCCGCGGTTGGCGAGATACGCGTACCGGCCGTTCGCGGTCACCAGGATCTGTGCCGGGTAGCTCGTGCCCGGGCCCGTGCCCGTGGACTGCGCCTCGCCGATGGTCAGCCGGCCGGAGGCCTTGTCGTACGCGCAGACCGCCACGGTGTTGTCGACCTCGTTGGCGAGGTAGGCGTACCGGCCGCCCGGGTGGAACGTGAGGTGGCGCGGCCCCGCGCCCGGCCGGGTCCGCGCCCGCGCTGCCTCGGTGAGCGTGCCCGCCTTCTCGTCCAGCCGGTACGTGTAGACGGTGTCCGTCCCCAGATCGACGGCGAGAACGTGGCCCCCGTCCGGGCTCGTGACGAACTGGTGGGCGTGCGGACCCTCCTGGCCGGGGCCGGGCGGCGGACTGGTGTGCCGGACCAGGCCGGTGCGCTCGCCGAGGGCGCCCGAGGCGTCGATGGGATGCACGGCCACGCTGCCCGCCCCGTAGTTCGCGCTGAGCAGCCAGCGCCCGCCCGGATGGACCGACAGATGGCAAGGGGCCGCGCCGCCGGTGCTCCGGCTGCCCAGGACCTTCCGGTCGGCCAGCCGGACGGCGGTCACGGCACCGTCGTCGCGCTCGTCCACCGCGTACAGCGTGCGGCGGTCCGGGTGGATCGCGAGATACGACGGGTCGCCGACGCCGGTGATCGTGCCGGTACCGGTGATCCGGCCCGTCGCCGCGTCGTACGTGGCCAGGCCGATGCCCTTGCCGCCGCCCTCGACGGATGTGTAGGTACCGAGGAAGAGCGGGCGGGGCCCGGAGGGGCGGCGGGCCTCCCGGGACGGGCTCGTCCCCGCCTCCGGCTCCGGCGCCGGGGTGTCCGTGGGCGCGGGCGTGTCGTCACAGGCCGCCAGCGCCGCCGCGGCGGCCCCGCCCGCCAGCGCACCGACGAACCGGCGCCTGCTCCAGCCACCACTGTCCATGTCGCCCCTCAGGTCGCCACTCGTCCCCGTCGTGACAGCCACCTTGGCGTGTCCCGTCCACCGGGTGCAACAACGGCAGCGGGTGTTGCGCGAAGCGCAACGAGTCGTGGCGGCCCGTCAGCCCGCCGCGACGCGCCCCGGCCGGCAGTCAGTCCCCTCCGAGACCCGAGTCCTCGGCTGTCGGCCTTCGTCCGTCACGCGCCCCGGTCGGCTGACCGTGCCCTCCAAGACGTGCCGTCGTCGGCTGACCGTCTCCGTCCTGTCCGCGATGCGCCTCCGCCGGCTACCAGTCCCCGTCCTCGATCGGCTTCCCCGGAGCGTCCTTGAGCTGCTGTGTCTGCCCCGGCGTGGGCGGTTGCCAGGGCTCGTGGTCGTCGCCGAGCCAGTCGCCGACCGGCTTCACGGACCGGAGCGTGTCCGTGGGGGCCAGGTCCGGCGCGTCCTCGTCGCAGTAGTCGAACCAGGGCAGGCCCGCGCGGGTGTACGCGGCGCGGTCCACCGGTGACGGAGGCGCGGCCTCGCCGGTGATGCGGCGCCACTCCGGCGGCGTCACCAGGTGCACGAAAACCCGGCCCGCGGGCTGCTCCGACCAGTCCGTGAGCGGCCGGTCGTCCTGGTAGACCTCCTGCCGCATGGAACCGCCGACGCCAAGACCCATCGCGGCGGCCGCGCGGGGCGGGCTCGCCGGAGCGGCACCGGCGGCGGGCGCCGGGACCGCTCCGGGAGCGGACGGGGCCGCCATGGGCATCGCTGCGCCGAAACCGCCGGACGCCGCGGGGGGCAGGCCGCCCGGCATCGCGGCGCCGTACCCACTCGGCGGCGCCATCGCCCGCGTCCGCTCCGCCCGCTGCCGCTCCTCCTCGTGCCACCGCGCCAGCTCCCGGCCGTTCAGCGCGAAGGACCGCAGCTGTACGCCGCCCCACACCTCCTCGCCCGTGACCTGCCCCTCGACGGTGGCGCCCAGGCCGAGCGGGACGGCCACGAACTGCCGGACCGTGCCCGTGCCGGAGTTGATGCCGTCCAGCCAGGGCTGGCGGGGGAGCACCACATAGTTCTGCGGGCCGTGTGCCAGGCGGTCGCTCCAGGGCCGGCCCGAGACCGCGCACACCTTGCCGACCCCGACCTGGAGCGCGGCCGGCTCCGAGGTGCCCGCGAAGCTCAGCCACATCGCCTCGCGCAGATACACCGGGAGCATCACACCGCCGCGCGCCCGCCACGCCTCGGGAACCCTGTCCCCGTAGTCCGCGATCCGCCGCACCGGGAACTCGCCGAGGCCCGGCGGAAGCGGATGGGTGCCGGTCTCCGGCAGGCGCAGGGTGCGGATGAAACGCACGGCGACCCCGCCCGGCAGCCGCAGTGTGTTCCCGTCGATCCGCACGGTCGTGTCGGCCATCGGCCCGCTCCTCGCCTCAGGCGCCGACCCCCTGCCGGCGTCCCCTCACCGAGAACGCTCGCCGAACCCCGCGCGGTTCCGCCACAGCTGCTCCGTGACGCCCAGCCGCTCCCGCAGCCGCGTCAGCCGGGGCATCCGGGCGCGCTGCTCGCGCGACACGCGGTCCAGTTCCTCGAACAGGCGCCGGGTGCGGTGTTCGGTGTCGAGCTCGTCCAGGATGCGGTTGACCTCCGTCAGGACGGCTCCGGGCAGCTGCCAGTGCCGCAGGTCGCGCTCGGCCTCCTCGCGCAGCAGCAGGGCCAGCTTGTCGCGGGTGCCCGCCGCGGTGCGCAGTTCCGCGGCGAGACGTTCCTCCGCCGACTCGGCGCTCGCACTGAGATGGGTGGTCACCAGCACCGCGAAGCTCACCACGGCGTCGGCGATCTCCGACAGCAGCTGCTCCAGGGCGGCGCCCGTCTCGGGCGCGAACAGCGGCTCGGGTTCGCGCTCCTTCGCAAGGTCGGTGAGGGAGCGGGCGAGCACACGCAGGACGACCGTGCAGATCTCCAGCGTGTCCAGGCCGGTGCGCATCACGACCCGGTGCAGCACGCTGTCCTGCACGCGCGGGTTGAGCCGCAGACTGTCCTCGGCCTGCCGCAGGGCCGCGTCCACCTCGACGATGTCGTGGTCCAGGCGGCGCGCCTCGTGCAGCTGCTTCTCCGCGCGGTGCACGGGCGTGCCGTCGGCGGCCTCCTCGCCCATGCGCAGCATCAGCTGCCGCAGCCGGCGCGCCAGCCCCTCGATGGACTCGCCCGCCTCCTCCACCCACACCGGCGGAGCCAGCAGCAGGTTGCAGGCGAGTCCGACGACCGCCCCGATCAGCGTCTCCACCACCCGGGCCCAGGCGGTGTCCCCGACGGTGGTGACGCCGAGGACGAGCATCGCGCTGATCGCGACCTCGGGTACGTACTCCTCCACCCGGACCAGCCGGCCGACGGCCAGTGAGGCCACCAGCAGCAGCGCCAGGCTCCACCAGGTCAGGCCCACCAGAAGGCTGAACGCGATGGCGACGAGGACGCCGGTCACCACGGCGTTCACCCGCCGGAAGCCGTTGGTGATCGTGGCGTACAGCGTCACCTGGACGACCAGCAGCGCCGTCAGGGGAGCGGTGAGAGGTGCCGGTTCGGGGCTCAGCCGCAGTGCGATGACGTACGCGATCGTCGCGGCGGTCGCGGACCGCAGCGTCTGGACGACCACCGGATCGCGACGCTTCCTCGCGATCCGCTCGGCGTGCGCCGTCCACTCACGTACCTCTCGCATCCTCGGGCTGTTCCCCTTCCCCGGCGTATCGAACGCATCCATGATCACATCCATGAAGGACGCTCACGATGGACGGTAACGCCGGGGCACTCCACGGGCGACCGAGGAGGCTCAGGCGGACACCTTGTCGAGGAAGGCGGCCAGATGGTTCGTGGTCCGCTCGATCTGCTCCTCCAGCGTGAGGCTCTCCTCGAACCGGGCCCCGGTCTCGAGCGCCTTCTTCCCCCGCAGGTAGAGGGAACAGGCGAGGTCGGTGCACATGTACGCCCCGACGGTGTTGCCCTCGCGCCCGGCCTGCCCCGCCTTCCGGGCGGTCATCAGGGAGACCCCGCCCCGCGGGTGCGTCGTCAGGCACAGGGAACACATGCTGCGGTGCAGGAACCCGCGCCGCGCGGCCTGGAACCGCATCGCGACCCCGACGAGCCGCCCTCCCCGCTCCGTCACCAGATAGCTCCGGTCGGGTGCCCCCGGATCACGCCACCCCAGGAAGTCGAGATCGTCCCAGGGGCGCTCGCCGAGGTCCCGGGGCACGGCCAGGCGCTTGGCCTCGCCCTTCGAGCAGTTGATGAAGGAGGCGCGGATGTCCTGCTCGGTGAGCGGCTGCATGGAAGGGCTCCCTGGGGTGGTCGTCGTGAAACCTAGGGGTCCTAGGTTTGCGGGCCAGGTCAGGTTAGACAGTCGCGTCGCGGGGGGCGACCGGATTTCCGTCAGGCCCCGTCGCCCGAGACGCCCGGCGGCCACACCCCGGGGATCAGCACCCCCAGCGCGTACGCCCGGGCCACCAGTTCCGTGCGGTTGGAGGCGCCCCAGCGGGACGACAGGCGGCGCAGATGGTAGGTCACGCCGTCCGTGGTGAGGGCCGTCTCGCGGGCTGCCCGGGCCGTGGTGGCGCCGGCGGCCAGAAGCGCCAGGATGCGGGCTTCCATCGGGGTGACGAGGGCCGGTTCGGCGGGTGCGGCGGGGGAGGGGACGCGTTCGGCGTCCACCCGGAGCATCACCAGCAGGGCAGGGGTGTCCTCCACCGTGTCGCTGACCGGATCCGCCGTCAGTTCGCCGTAGCGCTCCACGCCGCCGGGGGCCTGCCAGCGCACCGACACCTGATAGCGCGAGCGGTGACGCAGGCGCAGGGCCTCGGCGATGCGCTCCACCTGCGTGGCCTCCCGCGGGCTGAACAGGTCCAGCACGTCACGGCCGCGCAGCCGCCCCGGCGTCGTACCGCACTCCGCGGCCATCGCCGGATTGGCCAGCAGCACCGCCCCGTACACATCGCACACCGCGACCGGCATCGCGACCCGGTCGAACAGGAGCAGGGCACGGTTGCGCCACGTCACGGCCTCCTGCCGGGCCAGATCCACGAGCCTCTCCTGCCATGCCGGGCCGCTCCCGCGCAAGAGCGGCGCGCCTGCTCCCGCTACACAATCATGTAGGGCCGCGGCACTGCCCCCCGGGCCCGGTGGATCACGCTGGAGCGCAGTACTTCCGTACCGCGAAAGGCAGTTGCCGCGTCATGCCCCCCACCGGACAGCCTCCCCTGACCGCCGACACCCTCCCCGGCGTCCCCGTCGCCGACATCTCCGGCACCGGACCCGGCGGTGCGCCCGTCCAGCAGGCCATGGACCTGATGCGCGAGCACGGACCCGTGTTCGTGCGGCGGCTGTACGGGCGGGACACCCTGTTCGTGGGTGACCCGGACCTCGTGGCCGACCTCGCGGACGAGCAGCGGTTCGCCAAGCACATCGGGCCCGGTCTGGAGAACGTCCGCGAGTTCGCCGCCGACGGCCTGTTCACCGCGTACAACGACGAACCCAACTGGGCCAAGGCGCACGACATCCTCATGCCCGCCTTCGCACTGGGCTCGATGCGTACCTACCACCCGGTGATGCTTCGGGTGGCCCGTCGGCTCATCGCGTCCTGGGACCGCGACGCCCGCGCCGGGCAGCCGGTGAACGTCCCCGACGACATGACCCGCATGACGCTCGACACCATCGGACTCGCCGGCTTCGGCTACGACTTCGGCTCCTTCGAACGCACCGAGCCGCACCCCTTCGTCGAGTCGATGGTCCGCTGCCTGGAGTGGAGCATGACCCGCCTCGCCCGCGTCCCGGGCCGGGACTACTCCGAGCAGGACGCGGCCTTCCGCGACGACTCCGCCTACCTCGCCCGGGTCGTCGACGACGTCATCGCCGCCCGCACCGGCACCGACCAGAGCGACGCCGACGACCTCCTCGGGCTGATGCTCACCGCCCGGCACCCGGCCGACGGCACCACACTCGACACCGCAAACATCCGCAACCAGGTCATCACCTTCCTGATCGCCGGCCACGAAACCACCTCCGGCGCCATGTCCTTCGCGCTGTACTACCTCGCCAAGCACCCCACCGCGCTCCAGCTGGTGCAGCGCGAGGCCGACGCGCTGTGGGGCGACCAGGCCGACCCCGAGCCGACGTACGACGAGGTCGGCAGGCTGACCTACACCCGCCAGGTGCTCAACGAGGCGCTCCGGCTCTGGCCCACGGCCGCCGTCTTCTCCCGGCAGGCCCGCGAGGACACCCTGCTCGGCGGCCGCATCCCGCTGCGCGCCGGGCAGTCCGCCCTGGTCCTCACGCCGATGCTGCACCGCCAGTCCGTGTGGGGCGACAACCCCGAGCTGTTCGACCCCTCCCGCTTCACGCCCGAGGCGGAGGCGGAGCGGCCGGTGCACGCCTTCAAGCCGTTCGGCACCGGCGAGCGCGCCTGCATCGGGCGGCAGTTCGCGCTGCACGAGGCGACCATGCTGCTGGCCATGATCGTCCACCGCTACCGGCTGAACGACCACGCCGACTACCGGCTCACGGTCAAGGAGACCCTCACCCTCAAGCCCGAGGGCTTCACCCTCGCGCTCACCCCGCGCACCTCCGCCGACCGCGTCCACACCCCGCTGCCCGGAGCCGCCCCGGCCCAGGACAGCGAGTCGGCCGAGCCGCAGGGCCTGCCCGGCCGCGTCCGCCCCGGCACCGCCGCCCTGTTCCTGCACGGAAGCAACTACGGCACCTGCCGCGACTTCGCGGGTCAGCTCGCCGACGAGGCCGCCGCGATCGGCTGCGACACCGAGGTGGCGCCCCTCGACGCCTACGCGGGCGGCCTGCCCACCGACCGGCCCGTCGTCATCACGGCCGCCTCCTACAACGGCCGCCCCACCGACGACGCCACCGCCTTCGCCGCCCGGCTGGAGGAGACCCACGACCTGTCCGGCGTGACGTACGCCGTCCTCGGCGTCGGCGACCGCAACTGGGCCGCCACCTACCAGCACGTCCCCACCCGCGTCGACGAGCGGCTCGCCGAGTCCGGCGCAAGCCGGCTCCTGGAGCGCGCCGCCGCCGACGCCTCCGGCGACCTCACCGGCACCGTCCGCGCCTTCACGGCCTCCCTGCGCAGCGCCCTTCTGGAGCGCTACGGCGACCCGGACGCCACGACGCCGGACCCCGAGCCCGCCACCGCCTACGAGGTCCGCACCCTGACCGGCGGCCCGCTGGACGCCCTCGCCGAACGGCACGACCTCGTCCCCATGCGCGTCACCGAGGTCCGCGACCTCACCGCCCCCGGCTACGCGCGCCGCAAGCGGTTCGTCCGCGTCGCACTGCCGGACGGCGTCACCTACCGCACGGCCGACCACCTCACCGTCCTGCCCGCCAACGCCCCCGAACTCGTCACCCGCGCCGCCACCGCGCTCGGCGCCGGCCTCGACACCGTCCTGGACATCCGCGCCACCCGCCCGCGCCGCGACGGCATCGCCGTGGACCGGCCCGTGACGGTACGGCAGCTCCTCACCCACCACGTGGAGCTGCAGGAGCGCCCGAGCGCCGGGCAACTGGCCGCGCTCGCCGCCGCCAACCCCTGCCCGCCCGAGCGCACGGCCCTGGCCGCCCTCACCGACGACCCGCGCACCCTCGTCGAGATCCTCGAGGACCACCCGGCCCTGCGCGGCGCCCTGGACTGGCCGCAGCTCCTCGACCTCCTCACCCCGCTGCGCCCGCGCCACTACTCCATCTCCTCCTCGCCCGCGGTCGACCCCGGCCACGTGGACCTGATGGTGTCGCTGCTGGAGGCACCCGCCCGCTCCGGCAAGGGTGTATACCGGGGCACCGGCTCCGGCCACCTCACCACCGTCGAGCCCGGCGACACGCTGTACGCGCGCGTGCAGCCCTGCCGGGAGGCCTTCCGCATCGACGTCACCGGCGACTCGGCGCCGGTCGTCATGGTCGCGGCGGGCACCGGCCTCGCCCCGTTCCGCGGCGTCATCGCCGACCGCACGGCGGCCCTCGCCGCCGGCACCGCCCTCGCCCCGGCTCTCTGCTACTTCGGCTGCGACGCCCCCGACGCCGACTTCCTGCACGCCGGGGAACTGCGCGCCGCCGAGAGCGCCGGAGCCGTCAGTCTCCGACCCGCCTTCAGCGAGACCCCCGAGGGCGAGGTGCGGTTCGTGCAGCACCGGATCGACGCCGAGGCCGAGGAGGTCTGGGCCCTGCTCGACGCCGGAGCGCGGGTCTACGTCTGCGGCGACGGTTCCCGAATGGCGCCCGGAGTGCGGGAGGCGTTCCGTACGCTGTTCCGCAAGCACGCGCGGGCCGTCGACGGCACGGACGAGAAAGCCGCGGAGCAGTGGCTCGACGGGCTGATCGCGGACGGCCGCTACATCGAGGACGTGTACGCGGCCGGCTGACCGAAGCGACAGGGGAGGGGTGGGCACACAGTGGTGGACTCCTGGGAACGGGCCCGGCACATCCTGGAGGGGGCGGGCCTGGACCCCGGCCGTCTCGCCCGCCTCGCCCCGCTGACCGGCGGCACGTACAACACCGTCGAGGAACTCCTCCTCACCGACGGCAGCCGCTACGTGCTGAAGATCCCGCCCGCCGCGGCCGTCCCCGGTATGCGGCACGAGAAGCGGCTGCTCGTCTCGGAGGCCGAGTTCTACCGCTCGGCGGCGCGGGCCGGGGTCCCCACACCGCGGCAGGTGTCCGCGGGGGACGACTTCCTGTTGATGACGGCCGTCCCGGGCGACCCGTGGGACGGCACGCTCACCGACGTGGAGCAGACCGCCCTGCGCGCGGAGCTGGGACGCCAGGTGGCGCGCCTGCACGGCGTGACCGGCCCCGGCTTCGGCTACCCTTCCGGCGCCCTCGGCCCGCTCGCCCCCGACTGGCGGACCGCGTTCACGGCGATGTTCGACGCCGTCCTCGACGACGCCCGGCGCTACGGGGCCCGGTTGCCCCGCCCCGTCGACGCGGTGGCCCGTACCGCCGCGTCCGCGTACGGCGCCCTCGACGAGGTCACCGACCCGTGTCTGGTCCACTTCGATCTGTGGCGGGGCAACATCCTCGTCGACCGCGCGGACGGCCCGGCCCGCATCGGTGGCCTCATCGACGGGGAGCGCATGTTCTGGGGTGACCCCTCGGCCGACTTCGTCTCCCTGGCACTGCTCGGCGACATCAGGAAGGACGAGGAGTTCCTGGCGGGCTACCGCGAGGCCGGCGGCCGGGCCCGCTTCGACGCCCCGGCCCGCCTGCGTCTCGCCCTGTACCGCGCCTACCTGTACCTGATCATGCTCACCGAGACGGTTCCGCGCGAGGCCGGTGAGGAGCAGCAGCGGTGGGTGCGGGAGAGGGTCGACCCGGAACTCGTCGCGGCCCTGGACGAGATCGAGCGGGGTTCCTGACCCTCCCGGCCGGACGCGGGTCGGCTCACGTCGTGAAACAAGGGGTGGAGGAACATTCCGCCACGCCTTCAGGAAGGGACACGCGCTGAGGTTTCGCCGATCACCGCGGAGGTACTCGCGTGGCGCCCGGACCACAGAAGGGAGCACGCCGTGACCGACCACCGCCTCGAAGGACCCGGCGAGAACGGTGAGCCCATCCCGCGGGACATGCCGGACCAGCAGGCCGACGACGGCGAGGACCCGTGGGAGGTCGCCCCGCGCTTCACGGGCACCGGTGACAACGACCGGCAGGAGAGCGACGACGAGTCCGACGAGCCAGCCGGTGACGTCCCCGACACGGACGAAGCGGGGACGGGCCGGCAGGGAGCACCGCGCCCGGGAACGGTTCACCCCGAGCACCCGGTGCCTGACGAGCCCTCCGCCTGAGGAGGGCATCCCACCGAGGGCCGCAGCCGGCTGTGGGGGTCGGCTGCGGCCCTCGGGCATGTCCCGGGCCGCTCGTGCGGCTCGCCCGGATCAGCCCACCTTGCGCCCTCGCAGCGGCTCCGTGCGCGCACCCGCGCCCTGCTGCATGCCCTGCAGGAACTCCTCCAGCACCTCGACAGCCGTGTGCTCCGGACGCCAGCCGAGCTCCGTACGGGCACGTGTCGAGTCCATCAGCGGCAGTCGCAGCACCGCGTCGAACAGGTGCGGCGAGGCGGGCAGCAGATGCAGGCCCCAGGCGGCGGCGATCGCCGACCTGGCCGCGCTGCGCGGCAGCCGCACCGGACGCGCGTCGAACATCTCGCCCAGCAGCCGCGCGTCCACCGGTGGGTCGGCCGCCAGATTGAAGGCGCCCCGGACATCGGAGTGCAGCGCGAGGCGGTACGCCTCGGCCGCGTCGTCCGTGTGCAGCGCCTGCACCCGCAGCCCCGGGACGTCGGGCAGGAAGGGCAGCAGCTCCGGGCGGGCCAGCGGGCCGGGCAGGAAACGGCCGCCGAAGATGCGGCGCTGCTCGCTCGCGGACTCCCGCTGGAACAGGAAGGCGGGCCGCATCCGCACCACTCGCGTCTCGGGACGGTCACGCTCGAACGTGTCCAGCGCCCGCTCCAGATAGGCCTTCTCCCGGCAGTACGCGGCGTCCGGCCAGCCGTGGGTCGGCCACGACTCGTCCACCGCCTCGTCCTTCGGGCCGGGCGAGTAGGCGCCGACCGAGGAGGCGTGCACCAGCGTCGGCACTCCGGCTGCCGCCACCGCCTCGAAGACGCGCATGCTGCCGAGTACGTTGGTGCGCCAGGTCGCGGCGGGGTCGTGCGTCGGCTGGAACGCCCAGGCCAGATGGACCACCGCGTCCGCGTCCGTGAACCGCTCCACCAGGTCGGACCGCTCGGACGCCAGATCGACGGCGGCCCAGTCCGTCTTCGGCGGGGACCAGTCGGGGATCCGCCGGGCCAGGCCCAGTACGGAGGCGACCTGCGGGTCCTCCGACAGCAGGCGCACCACACTGGTGCCCACGTTGCCGGTGGCGCCCGTGACGACGACCTTCATGTCCGTTCCGCTGCTCACCTCGTGCTCCTCTCGGCCGCGTGGTTCTGCGAGAGGTACCCGAGTACCCGGGTGGCGCGGATTGCACGTGGACAGGGAGAAGCCCCGGCCGGACGGGGGAATCACGGCCGGGGCGGCTCAGGGGCGGATCCTGTCCGGACCCAGGCAACCACCGCTGGGTGTTCCGCGCCCTGCGCACCGGGCCCGGTGCGGTGCGTCACTGCTCCTGGTCGCCCGGCACCGTCTCGGCCCAGAGGTTCTCCGCCTGGAGCAGCAGCGTGCCCAGGACCATGGTGTGAGCGGCTCCCTCCCCGGCGTGCCGGCGCAGCTTCTCCTGCAGCTCCTCGTGCAGTTCCCGCATCGCCTTTTCGCTCTCCTCGCCCGGCCGGGCGATCACGCTGCCGTCGAGCAGACTGTCGGCCTCCGCGCACAGGCTGTCCCCGATCAGCTCCAGCAGACGCGCGTACGAGCGCAGAGCCGGGCCCTCGGGCGGGGCGGGCGTCCGCTTGGCGTCCACGGACACCGCGAGGGCCCGGGTGAGCGCCATGACGTGCCCGGTCGCCCGGGCGAGCCGCTCGTCCTCCTCCTCCGACGGCAGGACGCCCTCGTGGGGCACACGGTGCAGGGCGCGCAGCGGGGCAAAGGTCAGGCGCAGGCTCTCCTTGCTCCACCGGCGCGCCGAGCGCAACGCCTTAAGACGGTGGTCCAGCCGGGTCGCGGCGCTGACCCAGCCGGAGGCGGTCTGCGCGTCCCACTCGCCTTCGCGCAGATCGCCGGCGACGGTGTGCAGCACGTCCCCCGCCTCCCGGGCGAGCGCCGCCAGGTTCTCCCGTACGTCCCGCAGGTGGATCGGCGGCAGGACGAGCGCGTTGACCGCGACGCCGATGACGGCGCCGATCGCCGCCAGCCCCACCCGGTGCCCGACCGCGGACAGGCTGACCATGCCCGAGGAGATGGTGAACAGGGCCGTGGTCGCCGCGTAGATGCCCTGGTCGCCGAAGCGGGGCCAGTTCGCCAGCAGCATCAGCACCGGCACGGACAGCGCGAGCGCGCCGGTCGTGTCGTCGGTGATCGCCTGCGCACCCGAGGCGAGCAGGGTGCCGACGCAGATCGCGCCGAACTGCCGCGCGCCCTGCACCAGCGAGCTGAACACGGTGGCCTGCACCAGCACCAGAGCCACCCAGGGCGCCATCAGCGCCAGCGGGTCGTCCATCCAGACGCCGCCCACCAGCCACGCCAGCACCGCCGCCCCGGCCGCCTTCAGCGACTGGACGACCAGATCCCGCTCCCGCCCGGGCCCGCGCCACGCCGCCCGTACGGCGTTCCAGGCGCCCCGCGTGTCGCGGCGCACGGCATCCACCGGCCGCACGGAGCGCGTCTGCTGCTCCAGGTTCCGTATCCGCCCCTGAGCCGTCGGTGCTCCCCGGGGCCGCCCACCCGGGTCCTTGTCGCTGTCCTTCCGCCTGCGGAAGACTCCCGCCGCCCGCCGTACCGCACTCGCCACACGCGTCATGCGCTGCGGGTATCCGTGTGACCGGCGGTTTCACGTCGTTTCATGACAGCGGGCTGTCGCCGAGGGCCGACAGGAGGTGTGCGGGGTCGGCGTAGACCGCGTCCGCGCCGGACTCCTCCAGGTCGGCGCGCGGGACGCCGCCGCACAGGACGCCCACACAGCGCACCCCGGCCCTGCTGCCCGCGCGCATGTCCCACACGGTGTCGCCGACGAACACCGCCCGCTCCGCCGGTACCCCGGCCAGCTCCAGCGCGTGCTCGACCGGCTCGGGGGCGGGCTTGCCCTCGTCGACGTCGTCGGCGCTGGCCGTGGCGGCGATGGCCTCGTCCGCGTCGATGGCCCGGCGCAGCGCGCCAAGCTCCGCGCCGTCCGCCGAGGTGGCCAGCACCACCGTCCAGCCGTCCCGGTGCAGCCGCCGCAGCAGCGCCCCGGCCTCCGGCAGCGCGGGCAGCCGGTCGAAGTACTGCCCGTACAGCGCCTTGTGCCCGGCGCTGATGTCGGCGTCCTGGTCCGTGTCCCGGTCGTCACCCAGCAGATGGGCGATCAGGTCCGTCGACGGCAGGCCCACGGCCCGGTGAACGGCGTGCATCGGAACCTGGTGGCCCGCCTGCCGGAAGGCCTCCCACCAGCTCACGACATGCAGATGGTTGGTGTCGACCAGCGTGCCGTCGACGTCGAACACGGCCGCCCGTCCCGCGCTTCCCATAAGTACAGTCCTTTCCTCTCCGGCCGCGCGGGTACCACGTCAGGCGCCCGCCACGCCGGACGGCACCCGCCGCTCACGCGTCCAGGCCAGCAGCTCGTCGAGGGGCCACGTGGTCACCACCCGCTCGGGCGGCACCCCGCACTCCTCCGCCCGTGCGCACCCGTTGATCTGCCAGTCCAGCTGCCCCGGCGCGTGCGCGTCGGTGTCGACGGAGAACAGCACACCGGCGTCCACGGCCCGGCGCAGCAGCCGCCGCGGCGGGTCCAGCCGCTCCGGCCTGCTGTTGATCTCCAGGGCCGTGCCCGTCTCGGCGAGCGCCGCGAACACCTCGTCCGCGTCGAACTCCGACTCCGGCCGCCCCCGCCCGGTCACCAGCCGCCCCGTGCAGTGCCCGAGCACGTCCGAGTGCGGATCGCGTACGGCGGCCACCATCCGGCGGGTCATCGACCGGGCGTCCATACGCAGCTTGGAGTGCACCGACACCACCACCACGTCGAGCCGGTCCAGCAGCTCCGGCTCCTGGTCGAGTGTGCCGTCCTCGAGGATGTCGCACTCGATGCCGGTCAGCAGCCGGAACGGCGCCCAGGTCTCGTTCAACTCCGCCACCACGTCCAGCTGCTCCCGAAGCCGCTCGGGCGACAACCCGCGGGCCACCGTCAGCCGGGGCGAGTGGTCGGTCAGCGCCGCCCACTCGTGGCCCAGCTCCGCGGCGGCCCGGCCCATCTCCTCGATCGGGCTGCCGCCGTCCGACCAGTCGGAGTGCAGATGGCAGTCCCCGCGCAGCAGCGCCCGCAGCTTCTCCCCGCCCCGCACGGCCGGCTTCTCCCGCGCCTCGCCCTCCAGCTTCGACAGATAGCCGGGCACCTGGCCGGCCAGCGCCTCCCGCACCACCTGCGCGGTCTTCGGGCCGACCCCCTTGAGCCCCTCCAGCGAGCCGTCCGCCGCCCGCCGCCGCACCTCGTCCTCGCCCAGGTCCTTCAGCACCCGGGCCGCCGTACGGAAGGCGCGCACGCGGTACGTCGGTGCCAGGGACCGCTCCAGCAGGAAGGCGATCCGGTCCAGTGCCTCGACGGGGTCCATCGTCACCTCCACCTCAAGGGTTCCCCAGCGCCGGACGGGCCGCACGACGGGCGGGCGGTTTGCCCGGTATCCCCCCGGGTACTGCGATGCCTCGCCCTCACCCCGTCGACGAGGAGGCCCCTCATGTCCGCTCCGAGCGCGTCACCCAGCAAGGTCGCCGTGATCACCGGCGCCGACTCCGGCATCGGCCGGGCCACCGCCGTACGCCTGGCGCAGGCGGGCCTGGACGTCGGCATCACCTATCACAGCGACCGCAAGGGCGCCGAGGAGACGGCCGACGAGGTGCGCTCGCACGGGCAGCGGGCCGAGGTCGCCCGGATGGACCTCACCCGGCTGCCCGACGCCGCCGACACCGTCGACGAGCTGTGCGAGCGGCTCGGCCGCATCGACGTGCTGGTCAACAACGCCGGCACCGGCACCATGACGCCCTTCCTCGATCTGGAGCTGTCCGACGTGCGCGAGGTCCTCGACGTGGATCTCGTCGGGCCGTTCCTGTGCGGGCAGAAGGCGGCCCGCCACATGATCGGGCACGGCGAGGGGGGCCGGATCATCAACGTCACGTCCGTACACGAGCACCAGCCGCGGGTGGGCGCCGCCCCCTACTGCGCCGCCAAGGGCGGCCTCGGGCTGCTCACCCAGGTCATGGCGCTCGAACTGGCCGAGCACCGCATCACCGTCAACGCCGTGGCGCCCGGCGAGATCTCCACGCCCATGACCGGGCAGGAGGACACCGACCCGCACACCGAGAGCCGCCCGGGCGTCCCGCTCGGCCGGCCCGGTGACGCCCGCGAGGTCGCCGCCGTCATCGCTTTCCTCGCCGGGCCGGACGCCTCGTACGTCACCGGCGCGTCCTGGAGCGTCGACGGCGGCATGCTCCGGATGGGCCCGCAGGCCGGATCCCATCTGACCGGCCACGACTGGCGCCGCCCCTGAGCGGCCGGCCGGTCCGGCGGGCGCCCTGAACCCGCGCCGCCGCCGGTTGCGTTCTACGCTCGATGCATGACCGAAAGCGCGAGCCCGTACATATCCCACCCGCGGATCATGGTGCTCGGGGTACAGCCGGGCACACCGCCGTTCCGGATCGTGCAGATCGACGGACAGGTGGTCGGGGAGGCCCGGGCCGTCACCGACGTGCTGGCCGCCGCGGCCGCGTTCGGGATCACAGTGCACGACATGGACGATCCGGATGTGGTCCGCTGGGTAGGCGGAGACAAGTTCACCTGGACCGTGCACTAGGGCTCGCCCTAGGCCTTGCCGGCCGACGGCTCCTTCCCCGCCCGGCCCGGTCGGGGCTTGCGCGCGTGCACGGCCCTGCTGAGGCGCCGTCCCAGGAGCAGGTAACCGATGAGCGCGCCCGTCGTGTTGAGGATGACGTCGTCGATGTCGAAGGCGCGGCCCGTGACCAGGGCGCCCTGGGCGAACTCCACCAGGAGCATCACGATCGCGGTCAGGAACAGCACGCGCAGGATGCCCCGGGTGCGGGGGGCGACCACGGGCACGAGGATGCCGAAGGGAATGCCCAGCACGATGTTGCCGCCTATCTGCTTGACGGCGTCCCGTAGTTCGGGCTGGTCGAGATAGGCCTTCAGGGAGCTGCCCGGCTGCAGATTGCTGTGGGTCAGCGCCTCCGAGGCGGGCGAGGGCTGCAGGGTCAGCCGGGCCAGCACCACGGCGAAGGCGACCATGAACGTGAACGCGCACAGCACCGCCAGCAGCCGGACGGGCCACGGGAGCGGGTGTCGCTCGCTCCCGGACCCGGTGGTCCTGGGACGTGAGGCTGTACCGGCCATGGTGAGTTCTCCAGTCTTCGACTTCCCTGCGTGACAAGGCGGTTACCCCCGGGCGGGCCGACGATGCCGCGGGGGCCGTTCCGGGCCTCGGTCCCCGACGGCATCGCCGGGGACCGTTCCCACCGTCTGTTTCCCCGCGTTCCCCGGAGCACTCCCGGCTGGGGGCCGCGGGTCGAAGTCGCCGGATCCCGGACATCATGAGGCCGGCCCGCGCCACCACCGGGCCCCGCTCGGCGTCCTGCCCGGCCTCGTCCCGGCCGCGCCGGCGCTCATCCCCGCGACGGAGCCGTCACCCGGCCCGGGCCTCGCCGCCCCGGGCCGGGTTCTGGGGACCACGTCCTCGGAAGCCGATCAGCTCCCGTACGAGACACGCACCTCCTTGAAGCCCAGGGAGCGCAGCAGGCCTTCGAGCATGCCGGTGGTGTTCGACTCGGCGCGTGCGGTCAGTTCGCTCTCCTTCGCCGCGTCGCCGATGTGCCGTACCGCGAGCTTCTGCACGGCCTGCTCGCCGTTGGGGTTGTCCGAGAAGAGGTCGCCGAGGCGGTCGAAGAGACCGCGCTGCTTGGAGACCGCGTAGGAGCGGTCGGGGTCGAGGGCGGGCCTGCCCAGCTGCGCGTGGGGCAGCCGGAGTGTGGCGGACGTGCGGTCGCCGTTGACCTTCACGTCGTTCTCGCCGACCTTGCCCAGGTCGACATAGGCGTCGACGGTGCCCGCGCCGACGTACAGGGTGCGGGTGCCGCGGATGGCGTCGGGCAGCAGCTTGGCGTCTTTCTCCAGGTCCACGACGACCTGGAAGTTGCCGGAGGCGGCGTCGTAACGGCTGAGGTCCTGGACGGACTTCAGCAGCGCGGGGCCGGACCGGTCGTGGGTGTCGGTGCCGAACAGGTCCTTCAGGCCCGGGAGCACGCTCAGCCGGAGCCCGGCGAAGAACACGAAGAGCACCAGCACGAGCGCGGCCACCACCTTCGCCCAGCCGGGCATGCGCCTGGGGAGACGCTTGACGGGAGTCGTCATGCGACGGCCCTCCTTCCTACTGTCCGGATGCCCGCCGCATGCCCTGCCAGACCGCCGAGTTGAGGATGGGAGGGTCTTCGGCGGAAGCACGCGGGGCGCACGCCCGTCACGGGCGGGACGTCGCCTCGGGCTGCTCCAGCGCGGCGTCCAGCGTCGGCTGCGGAGGCAGCAGCCGGGACAGGCCCGTGATCCGCAGGACGCGCAGTGTCAACGGGTGCGCACAGACGAGGAGCACGTACCCCCGCCGGTCCAGCACCCGGCTGCGGGCCCGGTACAGCAGCCTCAGTCCGGAACAGTCGAAGAAGTCGATCCCGCTGAGGTCGATCACGACCCGGGCGGCGGGGCGGTCCGTTTCCCGGTCCAGGTGCGGGGCGATCTCCGTGGCCGCGGCGAGATCGATCTCGCCGCGGAACTCCAGCACCGTGTGCCCCCGTTCCTGGCGGACGCGCAGATGCCGGGTGAGCGGTGCAGGTTCCTGCCGCACGACGAGATCGCCTCCAGCCTGCTCCGTGCGTGGGGAGGGGCTACGGCCTCAACACCGGTCCCCGCCCTGCAAGTTACCCTCCAACGAGTGAATTTGAGCATGTTCGATTGACATATGTCTTTGAATTCCGGCCGAGTTGGCCGAGGTTCACGCCGGGGCGTGCGCGGGCGTGTCCGCGGGGGTGTGTCACCAAGGCCCGGCTGGGTCAGGACAGGGCGTGCCAGGTCCTGGCGAGTGCCTCGCGGAACTGCTCGGTCTGGTGCGCGGTGAGGTCGCGCACCATCCGCTCCTCCAGCTCCCGGACCGGCCCGGCGTGCCGGGCGAGCAGCTCGCGGCCGTCGTCGGTGAGCAGGATCAGCAGCTCCCGGCGGTTGCGGGGGTTGCGCTCCCGGCGTACCAGCCCGCGGCCCTCCAGGGAGCGGACCAGGTCCGCGATGGACTGGGCGGTGACGAAGGAGTCGCGCGCCAGCTGGGCCGCGGACAGTCCGTCGTGCCGCTCCAGCACGGTCAGGGCCGTGTACTGAAGGGCGGTGATCCCAGAGGGTCTGACCAGCTCGTCCAGATGGGAGCGCACGACGAGCTCCACCTGCTTGACCATGTAGAGCAGGGAAGGGGGCGCCTTGGTCACCTGAGAGTCGAGCATGAGGGCAGGCTAGACCATTGACAGGAAACCTGTCTGTAAAGAGACTGCGCACAGACAGGAATCCTGTTTGTTGAAGTCTTGGCGACGAAGCTGAGGAGTGGCGATGACCACCTTCGAGAGCACACCCGGGCAGCTGTTCATCGGGGGCCGATGGCGCGAGGCCGCCGACGGGGCGCGCACCGAGGTGGTCGACCCCTCCCGGGGGACGGTCGTCACCACCGTCGCCGAAGCGGGCCCCGCCGACGTCGACGCGGCCGTACGCGCCGCCCGCGAGGCCTTCGACGACGGCGCCTGGTCCGGGCTGAGCGGCCGCGAGCGCGGCCGGGTGCTGCACCGCGTCGCCGAGCTGATCCGGGAGAACGCCGACGAGCTCGCCGCACTGGAGAGCCTCGACGTCGGCAAGCCGATCACGCTGTGCGGCGCCGTCGACGTCACGAACGCGGCCAACGACTACGAGTACTACGCCCACCTCGCCCAGAGCCAGGACGGCGCGCTGCGCGACCTCCCCATGAACGCCCTCGCCTACACCAAGCGCGAGCCGCTCGGCGTGGTCGCCGCGATCACCCCGTTCAACTTCCCGCTGATCCTGGCCGGCTCGAAGCTCGCCCCGGCGCTCGCGGCCGGCAACACCGTCGTCCACAAACCCGCCGACGAGACCCCGCTCAGCGCCCTGTACATGGCCCGCCTGCTCCAGGAGGCGGGCGTCCCCGACGGCGTCGTCAACGTCGTCACCGGCAGTGGCCCGGTGGCGGGCGAGGCGCTGCTGCGGCACCGCGGAGTCGACAAGGTCGCCTTCACCGGCTCCACCGCGATCGGCCGGCACGTGGCGAGCGTCGCCGGCGAAGCGCTCAAGCCCGTCACCATGGAACTCGGCGGGAACGCGGCCCACATCGTCTTCGAGGACGCCGACCTCGAGAAGGCGGTCGGCGCCGTCATCAAGGGCTTCGTCTTCAACACCGGCCAGTTCTGCATGGGCGGCCCGCGCCTGCTGGTGGCCCGCTCGGTGTACCCGACCCTGCTCGGCATCCTCGCCGAGGCCGTGCCCGGCGTGCCGATGGGGGACCCCCGCGATCCGGCCACGGTCATCGGCCCGATGGCGGCCGAGAAGCACCTGAAGAAGGTCGAGGAGTACGTCGCGCTGGCCCGCAAGGAGGGCGCCCGCATCGTCTGCGGCGGTGAGCGGTTCGACCTCGACGGCGGCTACTACTACCGGCCGACCGTCATCGCCGACCTGGCCAACGACTCCCGCGTGATCCAGGAGGAGATCTTCGGCCCGGTCCTCACCGTGCAGCCCTTCGACGACGAGGACGAGGCCGTCGCCCTCGCCAACTCCACGCCCTACGGGCTCGCCTCGGGCGTCCAGACCACCAACCTCGCCCGCGCCCACCGGGTCGCCGACCGGCTCCAGGCGGGCATCGTCTGGGTCAACGACTGGGCGATGCTCGATCCCGCGGTGCCCTTCGGCGGGGTGAAGGACTCCGGCTACGGCCGCGAGTACGGGCCCGAGGCCCTCGCCGGCTACACCAAGGTCAAGTCCGTCGTCGTCTCGCTCGACTGAGACACCGTCAAGGAGTCATCGCGATGCCCACCACCACCCGTGCCGCGGTCGTCGAGTCCGGCGGCGCGCCCTTCACCCTCTCCGACGTCGTCCTCGACGCGCCCGGCCCGCACGAGGCGCTGGTCCGCATGGTCGCCACCGGCCTGTGCCACACCGACCTCGGGGTGGCGAGCGGCGGCCTGCCCTTCCCGCTGCCCGGGGTCCTCGGCCACGAGGGCGCGGGCGTCGTCGAGGCCGTCGGCTCGGCCGTCACCGGCGTCGCGCCCGGCGACCACGTCCTGCTCTCCTTCACCTCCTGCGGCGGCTGCCGCAACTGCCGCGGCGGCCACCCCGCGTACTGCGCGACCTGGCTGCCGCTGAACCTGCTCGGCGGCACCCGCGCCGACGGGACGAGCACCATCAGCCGGGACGGCGAGGCTCTGGGCGGCCACTTCTTCGGCCAGTCCTCCTTCGCCGAGCTGGCCCTGGCCGACGAGCGCAGCCTCGTCAAGGTCGACCCGGACGTGCCGCTGGAGTCCATCGCACCGCTGGGCTGCGGGGTACAGACCGGAGTGGGAGCCGTCTGGAACGTCCTGAAGCCGGACACCGGCGGCACGGTCGTCGTCCTGGGCGCCGGAGCGGTCGGCCTGTCCGCCGTGATGGCAGCGGCCCTCACCCCCGCCACCAGGATCGTCGCCGTCGACCGGGTCGCCGAACGCCTGGCTCTGGCGAGAGAGCTCGGCGCCACCCACACCGTCGACACGAGCAGCGGCACGGACCTCGCGCCGGCCCTTGCCCAGATCACCGGCGGGCAGGGCGCGGACGGGGTCGTGGAAACCACGGGCAACGTCGGCGTCCTGCGGCAGGGCGTCGACGCGCTCGCCGCCCGCGGCACCCTGGTCGTCGTCGGCGCGCCGCCCTTCGGGACCGAGGTCGCCCTGGACGTCAACGGCCTCCTCGGCGGCAAGCGCATCGTCGGCCTCACTCTCGGCGACAGCGAGACCCAGACCATGATCCCGGCCCTGGTCCGCCTGGTGAAGGACGGCCGGCTCCCGCTGCACCGCCTGATCGGCACCTACCCCTTCGGGGACATCGACCGGGCGGTCCAGGACATGAGGTCGGGCAAGACGATCAAGCCGGTTCTGACGTTCTGAGGCGGCCCGCCGTCATGGCCGGTTCGCATGAGAGCCCGGGGGCGCGGGTGGACCGGCGTGTGCGGCATTGCCGTGGCTTGCCGCGCAGTTCCCCGCGCCCCTTCGGGGCACTGCCGTCCGGCCGGCCCTGCCGAGCTCCTGCCACCGCGTCCGCCGTCCGGCCGTTCGGGTCAGTCGTTCACCAGGACCAGCTTCCCCGTGGTCCGGCCCGTGTCGCCCGAGGCATGGGCCTCCGCCGCGGCGGCCAACGGGAAGGTCCCGGCGATCGTGGCGTGCAGCTTCCCGGCCTCGACCAGTTCCGCGATCGCCTCCATGCCGCTGCGGTCGGCGTCCACCAGCATCCGCAGCGCCCGCACACCGAGCCGCTCGGCCTCCTCGTAGAGGTCGTCCGATCCGCCCGGGAGGATCGAGACGAGGACACCGCCGGGGCGCAGCACGCGCAGTGAGCGCAGCGCGTTGTCGCCGCCGATCGTGTCCAGGACGACGTCGGCGTCCTTCACGGCCTCGGTGAAGTCCGTCTCCCGGTAGTCCACCGCCTCGTCCACGCCGATCTCGCGCAGGAACTCGTGCTTGCCCGCACTCGCGGTACCGATCACGTACGCACCGCGCGCCTTGGCGATCTGGACCGCCACGTGTCCGACCCCGCCCGCCGCGGCGTGGATCAGCACCCGCTGCCCGGCCCGCAGGCCGGCGTGCTCGACCAGGGCCTGCCACGCGGTCAGTGACACCAGCGGCAGCGCGCCCGCCTGGACGTGGCCGGTCCCGGCCGGCTTGCGCGCCAGGGCCCGCACCGGAGCGATGACGTACTCGGCGTGCGAGCCGTGCCCGAACGGATACGGCAGCATGCCGAAGACCTCGTCACCTGGTGCGAACGCCGCGACGCCGATGCCGACCGCCTCCACCACCCCGGAGACGTCCCAGCCGAGGACGAAGGGCGGCTCGCCCAGGAATCCGCCCGTGGCACGGTGCTTCCAGTCGGTCGGGTTGACCCCGGCGGCCCGCACCCGCACCAGCACCTCGTTCGGCCGGGGTGCGGGGCGCTCGACTTCCACTTCCTTCAGGACCTCGGGGCCGCCGAGGACGTCCTGGCTGATGGCTCGCATCGTGTTCTGTGTGCTCATGGTCATCCAGCGTGCCCGCCCCCGCCCCGCCCGCCAATGGCACGATTGCCAACCTTCGATAGGATCGTGCCATGCGACGTGAGCGAGTGGTGGTCCTGGCCCTGGACGGGGTGTACCCCTTCGAGCTGGGCATCCCCAGCCGGATCCTCGGCGCGGCCGACAGCCGGTACGAGGTGCTGACCTGCTCGGTCGACGGCGGTCCGGTGCGCACGAACGCGGACTTCGGCGTCACCGTGGAGCACGGCCCCGAGATCCTGGGCACGGCGGACACGGTGGTGATCGCGCCCGTCGCGCCCGGCCGGCTGACCGACGAGGTGTCCGGCGACGTCCTGGCCGCCCTCGCGTCCATCCGCCCCGGCACCCGCATCGTCTCCATCTGCACCGGCGCCTTCGTCCTCGCCGCCGCGGGACTCCTCGACGGGCGCCGGGCGACCACCCACTGGCAGGTCGCCGACCACTTCCGGCGCCTGTTCCCGCGCGTCCACCTCGACCCGGACGTGCTCTTCGTCGACGACCACCCGTTCCTCACCTCCGCCGGGGCCGCCTCCGGCGTGGACATCTGCCTGCACCTCGTCCGCAAGGACCACGGCAGCCGGCTGGCCAACAGCGTCGCCCGCCGCTGCGTCGTCCCGCCCTTCCGGGACGGCGGCCAGGCCCAGTACATCGAGCAGCCCGTCCCCGAGCAGGGCGCCGCGAGCACCGCCGCCACCCGCGCCTGGGCCCTGGAACGCCTGGGCGAACCGCTCACCCTGGCCGACCTCGCCGGCCATGCCCGGATGAGCCTGCGCACCTTCGCCCGCCGCTTCCACGACGAGGTGGGTCTCAGCCCCGGCCGCTGGCTGATCCAGCAGCGCGTGGTCCGGGCCCGGCATCTGCTGGAGTCCAGCGACCTGACGGTGGATCAGATCGCGGGCCGGGTCGGCTTCGCGACCGGCGCGTCACTGCGCCAGCACCTGAACGCGGCGATCGGCGTCTCCCCGCAGGCCTACCGCCGCACGTTCCAGACCGCGCGCTGACGCCGGCGGCACACGCCCGCGGCCTGGCACGCACAGTCCAATTCCGTTGGCAGCAAAGCCATTTGTCGACCTGTTGCCTTCTGTCGGAGCGTGACGGAACCCTCATGTCCCGGCGGGGGGCGGGTTTGATCCTTTCGGGTCCAAACCCGATAAGGTTCCGATCGGCGCTGCGAGTTGACGCGATCGCGTCCAGTCGACTCGCGGTGCGTACTCATGAGTGCGGTCCACACCCCCCCCTGTTCGTTCGTGTTGCTTCGAAGGATGCAGATGGAACTCGCCACTCCGCCACCGGCGGCGCGGGCCCCTGTCGCCTGGTACAGCTGGTGGTTGATGCCGCTGGGCCTGGGAGGCGGGACCGTTGCCGCCACGTTCATGAGCTCGGAGCGAATAACCGCGGCCGTCGCCGGAGTAGCGGCGACGGCGGCCGGTGCCCTGTGCGTACGGCTGCTGCTGCGCACCCGGGCACAACTGCACCGGGCGGAGGCCTCCTTCCGTACCACGCAGGCCGAGCACAACCAGCAGTGGCAGCAGCATGTGGCGGCCCTGGAACGCAAGTTCGCCGCCGAGCGCGCCGGCCTGGAATCCCAGCTCAACGAGCAGAACGCGACGTACGAGCGGCGCCTGGCCGACCAGAGCGCCACGTACGAGACGCAGCTCGCCGAGCACTCCCGGGCCTACGAGGAACGGCTGACCGAGCAGGCCACGTCCTACGAGGCCCAGCTCGCCGACCAGGCCACGGTCTGGCAGGAGCAGCTCTCCCACCAGCTCGCCGCGGTCGCCCGGCTCGCCGACGAGCAGCTGCCCGACGCGATGGAGAAGCTGCGCGCCGGCGACGCCATCGACGACCTGCTGCCCACCGTCAACCAGTGCGCCAAGGTCGGTGCGGAGCTCCAGGCCGAACTGCGCAAGCTGCTGCGCACCTCCCTGATCGGCCTGGAGGCGGAGTTCGACCGCTCCACCTCCGCCGAGCAGGCCGTGATCAGCATCGGCAACCGCATCCACGTCCTGACCAGCAAGCTCCGCGGCCGTCTGCACGAGATGCAGGGCGAGCACGGCCGGCTGCCGGCCGTCGCCCGGGGCCTGATGGAGCTCGACCAGGAGCTCGGCCCCGCCGACTCGCTCGCCGCGAGCATCGGCGTGCTCGGCGGCTCCGACCGGCCCGGACGGCAGTGGCAGGAGCCGCAGCGGCTGCTGAGCGTGGTGCGCGGCGGCATCGGCCGGATCAAGGACTTCCACCGGATCCAGGTGCGCCACCTGCCCGAACTCGGCGTCGACGGCGGCCTCGTCGACCACCTCACGCTGATCCTGGCCCACCTCCTGGACAACGCGGCCCGCTACTCGCCGCCCACCGAGCCGGTGCTCATCTCCGGCAAGGAGGTCCCCAACGGCGTCGGCATCGAGATCCAGGACTCCGGCAAGGGCCTGAGCGAGGAGAAGAAGCGCGAGGCCGAACACGCCCTCGCGGGCACCGCACCCGGCGCGGGCCTCGGCGGCATCACCGAGGACGCCAGCATCGGCCTGCGCGTCGTCGGCGCCCTCGCCCGCCGCTACGGCATCCGCGTCACCTTCGCGGACTCGCCCTGGCTCGGTACCTCCGTGGTGGTCGTGGTCCCGCACAAGTACTTCAGCCCGCTGCCCACGGCCGCGACCGCTCCGGCCGCGCCGGCCCGGGAGGTCCGCACCGCCGCCCCGGCCGTCCCGGCCCGCGAGACGGTCAGCGTGCCCGAACCACGGGCCGCGCAGGCCGAGACCGCGGAAACCACGCCCGGCGGACTGCCCCGGCGCCGCAGCAAGCGGAACGAGACGGAGGCGCCCAGGCCGGCCGACCGGACCGACCGGGGCACCGTCGCCGCCGTCCCGCCGGACGCGTCCTTCTCGGGTCTCGCCGCCTTCGCCACCGCCGGACGGAACGCAGCAGAGGACTCCTCGGCGGCCGACGACCGCGACACCCTCGCCGGACGCGAGTACACCGAGCACCGCACCGAAGAGAGCGACTAGTCCCATGACGCAACAAGGAACAGATGTGAGCTGGGCGCTCCGCGATCTCGTCGAGAGCATCCAGGAGATCCGCTTCGCCCTCGTGGCCTCCAGCGACGGCAAGGCCATCACCTCCTACGGCGCCGAAGACCCCGACGACGTCGACCGCTTCGCGGCCGTGGTGGCCGGCCTGCAGGCCCTGGCCCAGCCGGTCGCCGAGCAGTTCCCCAAGTACGCCGGGCAGCTCCGCCTGGCGATGATCGAGGTGGACGGCGGGCACCTCTTCGTCGTGCGCGCGGGTGTGGAGACGTACCTCGGTGTCCTCGCCAGGGAAGGCCTCGACCAGGGCCTGCTCGGGCACCAGATGAGAGACCTGGCCCGCAGGATGGGTGAGCTCCTCGGCACCACTCCGCGCCTGGAGGAGCACTCTGGATGAGTGCTCCCCGCAGGCCGTCGGACCCGTCCGGTCTCGAGCGCTACTACGTCCTCACCGGGGGGCGCAGCGGACCGGGCGGTTCGGCGTCGAGCCTCGACGTGGCGACCCTGGTCGTCTCCCGCGCCGCCCCGTTACCGGGCATGCAGCACGAGCACGAGGAGATCCTCCGCCGCTGCCGCGACCCGCTGTCGGTCGCCGAGCTCGGCGCTCACCTCGGGCTCCCCTTCAACATTCTCGCGGTGCTGCTGTCCGACCTGCTGGACGCAGGTCGCGTCGAAGCGCGTAACCCCATCCCGGCACACCAGGCCGGCCGCGGGCCCGACCTCGCGCTCCTTGAGGAGGTACTCAGTGGACTTGAAAGGCTTTGACCAACCCGGAGGCCCGGCCGGGGACACCCGCTCGGTGAAGGTGATGATCGCCGGCGGGTTCGGTACCGGGAAGACCACCATGGTCCGGTCGGTCAGCGACATCAAGCCGCTCACCACCGAGGAGACCCTCACCCAGGCCAGCGTCGACGTCGACCATCTCATCGGCGTCGCCGACAAGACGCAGACCACCGTCAGCCTGGACTTCGGCAAGATCGGCATCAACGAGAGCCTGGTGCTGTACCTGTTCGGCACGCCCGGGCAGGAGCGGTTCTGGTTCCTGTGGAACGGGCTGTTCAAGGGGGCCCTCGGCGCGATCGTCCTGGTGGACACGCGCCGCCTGGAATCCAGTTTCCGGGCGATCGAGGAGATGGAGCGGCAGAACGTCCCCTTCGTCGTCGCGCTGAACGTCTTCCCCGACTCGCGGAACTACCCGGCCGAGGAGATCCGGGACGCCCTGGACATCCCCGAGCACACCCCGGTCGTGGCCTTCGACGCCCGCGACCGGGCCTCCAGCCGGGACGTCCTCGTCGCCCTGATCCACCATCTGAAGGAACGCTCGGCCGTGGCCCTGGAGCCCCGATGAACGACTCGACCGATTCTGGACTCCAGGCCGTGCGGGGCTGCCCCGTCGCCCACCACGGGGCCGACCTGACCAGGCTGTACGGCCCGGACGCCGCGACCGACCCGGCGGGCATCTACGAGCGGCTGCGCAAGGAGCACGGCTCGGTCGCGCCGGTTCTGCTCGAAGGCGACGTGCCCGCCTGGCTGGTCCTCGGCTACCGCGACAACCGGCGGGTGCTCGACAACCCCCGCCAGTTCAGCCGGGACGCGAGGATCTGGCGGGACTGGCGGGAGGGCCGGATCGAGGAGACCTCGCCGATCATGCCGATGGTCGGCTGGCGCCCCGACTGTGTGTCCCAGGACGGCGAACCGCACCGCAGGCTGCGCGGTGCCGTCACCGACGGGTTGCAGGCGGCGGCCGCCCGGGGCATCCGGCGGCACGTCACGTACTTCGCGAACAAGCAGATCGACGCGTTCGCCGACGCCGGGCGCGCCGACCTCGTGGCCGACTACGCCGAGCAACTGCCGATGCTCGTGCTCACCAGGATGCTGGGCCTTCCCGCGGCGGACGGGCTACGCCTGATCGAGTCGTGCGCCGAGGTCTTCAAGGGCGGTGAGGGCGCCCTCGAGCACAACGACCGGATCATGCAGATCCTCGCGGAACTCGCCGAGCGCAAGCGGGCCGAGCCGGGCTCCGACTTCGCCACGGCCCTGCTGGAGCACCCGGCCGGCCTCGACCACGACGAGGTCGTCAGCCATCTGCGCCTGGTGCTGATCGCCGCGCACACCACCACCAGCAACCTGCTGGCCCGGGTCCTGCAACGGGTCCTCACCGACTCCGCCCGGCTGTCCGGTCTGGTCAGCGGGGAGCTGAACATCTCCTCAGCGGTGGAAGAGGTCATGTGGGACACCCCGCCGCTGTCCGTGCTGCCGGGCCGGTTCGCAACCGCCGACCTGGAGCTCGGAGGCCATCACGTCCAGGAGGGAGAACTGCTCATCCTGGGCCTGGCCGCCGGCAACCTCGACCCGGAGGTACGGCCCGACTCGGCCGTCGCCGTGCAGGGCAACCAGTCGCACCTGGCGTTCAGCTCCGGACCGCACGAGTGCCCGGGGCAGAACATCGGCCAGTCCATCATCGAGATCGGCGTGGACGTCCTGCTGCACCGGCTGCCGGACCTGCGCCTGGCTGTACCGCCGGAAGAACTCGGCTCGACCGCCTCCACGTGGGAGTCCCGGCTGGACAGCCTGCCGGTCGAGTTCGCCGTCTAGGCCACGCCGGCAGACCGTTGCCCGGCCGGCTTCCGGCCGGGCAACGCCATGCGTGGGTGCAGGCGGTGGCTCACACGCCCAGCAGGCCGTGAACCGAGCTGCGTCCGGGGAGTCCGGCCGCGGCCCGAGCCTTCAGGGTTGAGGCGTCAGCCGTCGAGCCAGTCGCCTGCGACGCCCGTGGGACGGTATCCCGTGGCGTTCCAGAGAAAATGCGGGTGGGCACAGCCGAACATGTAGGCGAGCAGTGCGGTGTCTTCCCTCCCGGTCTGAGGGTCGTGCAGGGTGTGGAACCTCTCGGATCCGACTACGCCGGCGTCTTGCTGGACATGACGGGCGCGGTCCGGCGATGGTGCGGCGCTGGATGCCTCCACGGCGGCGATGTAGGTGCGGCGCAAGATCTCCCACGTGCTGTCCGTGTTGCCGTACCAGGGGCCGTGCAGTGCTTCGAAGGCATGGAGCTCGGCGTCGAAGAGGGGCCATGTCCGGGGGTATTGGGCTCGACAGCGTGCGGACAGCTCGGCGGTCCGGGTGCTCAGTGCCGGTGCGGTGGGCCGCGGGGCGATGGTGAGGGTGGTGCCGTGGGTGAGGATGCCGGTGCACGGGTTGGGCTGCAGGTCACACAGCGGGCACTCCTCGGCAGGGGGGAGGCCCTGGGTGATGCCGTCGAACCACAGGGCGTGGCGGCCCGTGAGTCCCATCCAGACGATGGTGGTGGTCATCAGCCAGGTGTTCCACATCGGGCTGTGGGCCTCGGGCATGCAGCCGTACTTGACGAGGGCTATCGCGCAGGCAGCGTAGAGCGCCTTGGTGTGGGTGGGCATTTCGGCGAGCCAGAAGTTGCTGATCTCGCCGGTGAGGGCGTCGGCTCGTACATCGGCCATGTCGTCGATGACGCGGCACAGCAGCAGGGAGGCGAGGTTCTCTTCCTGCCAGAGTTCGGTGTCGGGGGCGACGTGCCAGAACAGGCAGTCCAGCATCTGCAGGGCTGAGTAGGTGCTCTGGTCGAGCGGGTTGGTCTGGGAGAGCATGACGCTGCCCGCGTCGTGCTGTTGCAGCCAGTACTCGTCGACGGAGCGCTTGTGGGCTGCGAAGAGTCCGGAGACCAGGGCCCGTGCGCTGTTGGTGCTGAAATTCTCGGCCAGGCGGCCTTCGACGTGTTGGGTGAGGCGCGTTGTGTCGATGGTGTCGATCACGCGTTTGTATTCGTGGAAGACGAGGATGTCGTCCTCGAAGCGGTGGCGGTGGCCGAGGTCTCGTTCGAGGTCGTTCATCTGCCGGGTCCAGGACCATCCACCGGTCAGGACGCTGTCGAGTTCCCGGCGGTACGGCCAGGTCTTGACGGTGAGGGGACGACCGGCGCTCTGCCGCCAGCGGTAGTCGTCCAGCGTGCGTGCGGGGGGCGTGGGCAGCCGACGGCACAGGGGGCAGGCGCAGACGCTTGTCTGCTCCTCCTCGCGCGGCGGGGTGAGTGCCCGGCTCCTCCAGGCCCCTTCCAGCATCGTGCAGGTCAGTCTGCAGACCTCGACGTCGGTGCTGACTTGGGGGAAGGCTGCTTCGATCATGCGCAGGCTGGTGTCGAGGTGCCTCAACCTGGCGTAGCCCTCCTCGTCGGGCGGGAGGAACGCGGGCCGCGCCAGATGGAGGGCTCCCTCCACACGCAGCGTGGTGCTGGAGTGGGGGGAGCCGAATGCGTTCAGCCGCTGCTGAGCGGCGTTCTGGGACCTTCGGTACTGCTCCGTGTTCCCCTTGATGTGTTTCACCAAGAGGCGGGCCAAGGTGTTCCCTGCCTCCGTGGGGTGGAGCTGGGCGCTCGGCTGCGCCGGGAGCGAGCTGTCGGCGGACGCCTTCGGAACAGCACCTGCGACTCGAGATTTCACACCGGTCTCCCCATGAACTGTGGTCCTGGCAACGGAATGGATCGACCGTGGTCGTTGACCGGTCGTGTCCGGGAATCTTCTGTACTTTCCGCGACGGCCTCGCCGGACAGCCGGACTCACGCGACCGGCTCTGGCTCCTGCTGCGAACGACCGCGAGGGGCACGACTGCTGCGATGGCGGCACTCCTGCTGCAAGGCGAGCACCTGCATCGCCGGCTCAGCTGTGCTGATCAGGAAGCACTCGCGGCCCGTCAGGCGTAGCGCGACCCCTGGATCCGAGATGCGCTGCTTCGCCCGAGGTGTGTGGGTAGCTGACCGGGGTGTCGAAGGGCAGGTCGAACCGGACGTCCTGAGGCATGCGTTTCCTTTCGGGAGACGGAACGCAGAGTCCCCCCACCCCTGCCGGCGGACGGTGCCGTGACCGCCCGCACACTCGAACTGGGCTTCGCAGTCCGAAAGTTGAACCGAGAAAGCGGTACGAGGCTGCCCACGGCGTGAATAAGCCATTCCGTGACCCTGCCGTGATCTCCGTTACTGCCCGAAGCGCATGAGCTGCGTATACTCCCTCGTCCCTCACCCGGTACCGGCTCGTCCGCCGAGCCTCCGGAGCCGCGGAACGCCACACTGGTCAAAGTCCGTTCGACGACCGGCCAGGAGGCGCACCGACGATGACGTCCGCACCCGCACGCAGCGCTGAGCAGCGCACGAAGGACACCCTGCACCGTCTCGAACACGACGTGGACGCCTGGGTCGCCACGGCCGACGGCGCGTCGGGGACGCCCTACCTCGTCCCGCTGTCCTTCCTCTGGAACGGCTCGTACCTGCTGTTCGCCACGCCCGCGTCCAGCCCCACCGGACGGAACCTCGCCGCGTCCGGCCGGGCCCGGGTGGGCATCGGGCCGACCCGTGACGTCGTCCTCGTCGAGGGCACCGTCGAGACGGTCCAGCCCGGCGAGCTGACCGAGCAGGACGCCGAACTCTTCGCGGCCAAGACCGGGTTCGACCCCCGCCGGCTCGCCACGCCGTACCTCTACTTCCGCGTCGTGCCACGGCGGGTGCAGGCCTGGCGGGAGGCCGACGAACTCGACGGCCGTGAACTCATGCGCGACGGGCGGTGGTTGAAGGCCGACTGAATCCGCCGGACCGGGATATCCGCAAGGTACGGATCCGCGGGGCACGACCGCCCTGCGGCCGGAATCCTGCGGAGGAGACATGGCACTGGTGAAAGCGGGGGTCCTCGTGCTCGACTGCGCCGAGCCCGAGAAGCTCGCCGTGTTCTACAAGGAACTGCTGGAGGGGGAGGAGTCGGACGCCACCGCCAACCGGGTGGAGATCAAGAGCGCCGACGGCTTCCGGATCGCACTGCGCCGGGACGTCAACGCGACCCCGCCCAGCTGGCCCCGCCCCGAGAACTCCCTGCAGGCACATCTGGAGTTCGTGGTGGACGACCTCGACGCGGTGGAACGCCGCGTCATCAGCCTCGGCGGCCGCCCCCTGGAGGCCAAGGAGCCCTCGGGCCCCCTGGAGGAGCGCGGCTACGCCGATCCGGCCGGACACTCCTTCACCCTGCGCCGCACCGCGCCGACGGCACCCAAGCAGGGCTGAGCGAGGGGTTCGGTGAGGACCTGCCGGACGTGGCCGACGGGCCCGGTCACGTCGTGCGCGACCGGGCTGGTGGAGGCCCGGCGGCCTGCCCGCCGCGCTGCGCCTCGCATCCCCCTCACCACGAAAACGATCACTGTGAACGGCTGAGGGCCGGCCGGCCCCGCCCGGCAGCCGCCGGGCGGGGCCGATCGGCTGTCAGTCCCGGCCGCCCTTCTCGCCGACCGGCCACGTGCCGGTCGAACGCTCGATGGCCTTGGCGCCCGCGCGGTCCACGGCGCTGCGCACCACCGCGAAGATGGCGCCCTGGATCGCGGCGGCCAGCAGGACTTCGCCCCAGCTGCGGTCCTTGTCCAGCGCGTCGGGCGCGTCCTCCTCGTGCCGGATCGCCATCCACGTCTTGCGGAAGGCGAGCCCGGCCAGCCAGCCGCCCGACCAGCCGAGCACGAACCCGACGGGCTGGTACGCGAGGGACATCTTCTTCTTCTTTGCCACGGGAACTCCTTGGTCGCTGAGGGGGGAGATGAAGGGAAGGGGTCAGGGTGTGTGCGCCGCCGGGATCCGCTCCTCGGCGCGGACCGGCCCGGGCGGTGTGCCGTCACCGAACGGCCGGCCGCCCAGCTCCTCGCGGTGGTGCGGGGCCGACCAGCCGGACAGGTCCGGGCCCAGCGGGACGACGCGGGTCGGATTGATGCCGGTGTGCACCTGGTAGTAGTGGCGTTTGATGTGGTCGAAGTCGACGGTGTCACCGAACCCGGGCGTCTGGTACAGGTCGCGGACGTACGCCCACAGCACCTGGTTCTCCGTCAGCTTCCAGCGGTTGCACTTGAAGTGGCCGTGATAGACCGCGTCGAAGCGGACCAGCGTGGTGAACAGCCGGATGTCCGCCTCGGTGATCGTGTCGCCGACGAGATACCGCTGCCGCTCCAGCCGCCCGGCGAGCAGCTCCAGCCGCCGGAACACGCCCGCGCAGGCGGCCTCGTACTCCTCCTGCCCGGTGGCGAAACCCGCCCGGTAGACGCCGTTGTTGACGTCCTCGTAGACGTCCGTCATCACCTCGTCGATCTCGTCGCGCAGCGCGTCCGGGTACAGGTCGGGCGCGCCGTCCCGGTGCAGGGCCGTCCACTCGGTCGCGAGATCGAGGGTGAGCTGCTGGTAGTCGTTGGTCACCAGCTGTCCGCTGGGCACGTCCACGAGCGCCGGCACGCTGACACCGCCGGGGTAGTCGCTCTCGCGGCGGTCGTAGGCCTCGCTGAGGAAGCGGATGCCGAGGACCGGGTCGCGACCGTCCTCGTCCAGAGTGAAGCGCCAGCTGCGGTCGTCCTGGATCGGGTCGGCGACGGCCAGGGACAGGGCGTCCTCCAGGCCGAGCAGCCGCCGGGAGACCAGCGACCGGCTCGCCCACGGGCAGGCCCGGCTGACGACCAGACGGTAGCGGCCGGCCTCCACCGGCCAGCCGTCCCGGCCGTCCGCGGTGACCCGGTCCGCGAAATGCGCCTTGGACCGTTTGAACGCCCTCCTTCCGTAGCCGGTGTTGCCGTCGTCGCCGTCGTCGCGGCTCATGGGGGTGACCTCCTTGCCGTACGTGGACCCTGGTGAACGCGTTCCCCGTTTTCCGCCGACGGCACGGTGTGAGCACCGCCGACCGGGGCAATCGGCGTGGGTGAATGATGAAGGAAGTGATCAGAGGACACGCGTCACCGTGCTGGTGGCGCTCGCGGCGAATCTGGTGATCGCCGTGGCCAAGGCGGTCGGCGGCCTGGCGGCGGGGTCACCCGCCCTGCTGTCCGAGGCGGCCCACTCGGTGGCCGACAGCCTGAACGAGGTGTTCCTGCTCGCGGCACTGCGCCGCAGCCGCCGCCCCGCCGACCGGCGCCATCCCTTCGGCTACGGCAAGGAGCGGTTCTTCTGGTCGCTCCTCGCGGCCGTCGGGATCTTCGTCATGGGTGGCTGTTTCTCCTTCTTCCAGGGCTTCGAGGCCCTGACGAGCGATTCGGCGGAGAATCTCGGCGGCTATGTGGCCGGCCTGATCGTGCTGGGAATCGCCCTCCTCGCGGAGGGCGGTTCGCTGTTGAGGGCGCTGTACCAGGTGCGGCGGCAGGGCGGCACGGGCGCCGGGATGCGCGACCCGGCCCTGCGCACGGTCGTCGCCGAGGACGGCACCGCGGTGCTCGGCGTCACTCTGGCCATCGCGGGCATGGCGCTGCACATGGTCACCGGCCAGGTGGTGTGGGAGGCGTCGGCCTCGCTCGCGATCGGCGCGCTGCTGGTCTACGTGGCCTTCCGGCTGGGCCGCGAGGCCCGCGACCAGCTGATCGGCGAGGCGGCCGACCCGGAGTCGAGCGGGCGGATCCACGCGCTGCTGCGGGCACAGCCCGAGATCGACAGTGTGGAAGCGCTGTTCACGATGAAGACCGGACTCGACACGATCCTGGTGGCGGCCCGCGTCGACCTGGTACCCGGCCTGGACAGCGAGCGCGTGGAGGATGTCGCCGTCCGCATCAAGCGATCCATCGCCCGGACGGTGCCCGAGGCGGACCAGATATTCCTCGACGTGACCGACCGGCTCGCCCGCGAGGCAGCGGAAAGCCCCGCCGCGACGGGGGAACGCGGCGGGGCCTGAATCACGCGTGCCCCGTCGCGGCCGGTTCACACACACGGGGGGAGATTTTCCGCCGGCTGCCCGCACCGGGCAGCCGGCCCCGCCTCAGCCGGTCTCGCCCGGCTCCAGGACGAACACCGGAATCTCCCGGTCCGTCTTCTTCTGGTAGTCGTCGTACGCCGGGTACGCCGCGACGGCCCGCTCCCACCACGCCGCCTTCTCCTCGCCCGTGACCTCACGGGCGGTCATGTCCCGCTTCACCGGCCCGTCCTGAAGCTCCACGTGCGGGTCGGCCCGCAGGTTGAAGTACCAGACGGGGTGCTTCGGCGATCCGCCGAGGGAGGCCACCACGGCGTAACGCCCTTCGTGCTCCACCCGCATCACCGGTGTCTTGCGCAGCTTCCCGCTCCTGGCACCCCGTGAGGTCAGGACGACGACCGGCATCTTCGAGCCCTGCAGCGTCGTCCCCTCGGTACCGCCGGAGCTCTCGTACAGCTCCACCTGCTTGCGCACCCACTGCGTCGGGCTGGGTTCGTACTCGCCCTCCAGAGGCATGGCATCCGTCCCATCGTCGCGTCCGCGGCTCATCGCCACCTGTCGTCAACACCCGTGCCCCCCGGAATCATCCGCATCGCGGCGGATCCGGCCGGAAACGGAGCTCACCCCGGCGCGAGCGCCATCCGCACGGCCAGAGCCGTCATCACCCCGCTCGCGGCCAGTGCCGTCGCCAGCCGCCCCCGACGACCGGTCAGCGCGCGGCCCAGCAGCGCCCCGCTCCCGGCCAGCAGCACCTGCCAGCTCGCGGAGGCGGTGAAGGCGGCCAGCACGAACACGCCCTGCTCCGGCAGACCGGCCGGGCCGGAGGCCTGGGCGCCGAGCACGAGGGCCGCGAAGTAGATGACCGTGGTCGGGTTCAGCAGGGTGATGCCCAGCAGGCCCAGATAGGCCCGGGCGGGGCTCGGGGGAGCGGGGGCGGTGCGGGTCGCGAGCCGGTGGCCGCGGTACTCGCGCACGGCGGTGACCGCGCCCCACGCCGCCAGCGCGAGCAGCACCAGCACGCAGACCCACCGCAGCGGACCGAGCACCGGCCGCAGCGCGGACGCCAGGGCCGTGCCCCCGAGCGTGGCCGCCAAGGCGTAGAGCCCGTCGGCGGTGGCGACGCCGAGCGCGGCGCAGACACCGGTGCGCAGGGAGGTGCGGGCGGTGAGGGAGACGAGGTAGGTCCCGACGGCGCCCACGGGTACGGCGATGCCGTACCCGGCGAGCAGCCCCGCGACGAGCGCGGTCGTCACGATCGCGGCGGTGTCGGTCCTCCCCGGCGGTCCGACTGCTGCTGCCGGGGCGCGGCGGGAGCGGCGACGGACAGCGGTACGAGGACAGTGAACGCAGGCATGGCTGGATCCTGGGGCCTGCCCGTCCGCACCGACAACTCGTTTTCGCATCGACGTCGCCGCGCCCGTGCCGGGACGCGGACGCCGGCCCCGCGCCATGGGCCTCAACCCTCGTGTCCGAACGGGAAGACGGCATTCCCCGGCCATATCGGCGCCGGCACCGATCTGGCCGAACTTCGCGTCGCCCCATAGATGCCTGGGGCATCTAATGAAGATCGGCACGACGCACTATTCGTCTGCGAGGTCTTCATGACGGACACGACCGCACCCGTCGTCTTCCCCCAGAGCCGGACCTGTCCCTACCACCCGCCCGCCGCCTACGACTCCCTGCGCGCCGAGCGCCCCCTGACCCGGATCACCCTCTTCGACGGCCGCGAGGCCTGGCTGGTCAGCGGGCACGCCACCGCCCGCGCGCTGCTGGCCGACCCGCGTCTGTCGTCCGACCGCGACCGGCCCGGCTTCCCCGCCCCCACCAAGCGCTTCGCCGGGATCCGCAACCGCCGGACGGCCCTGCTGGGCGTCGACGACCCCGAGCACCGCGTCCAGAGGCGGATGGTCGTCGGGGACTTCACCCTCAAGCGGGCCGTCGAACTCCGGCCACGCATCCAGGAGATCGTGGACGAACGGCTCGACGCGATGATCGCCGGGGGACCCGCCGCGGACCTGGTGAGCGCCTTCGCGCTGCCCGTGCCGTCCATGGTGATCTGCGCCCTGCTGGGCGTCCCGTACACCGACCACGACTTCTTCGAGACCCAGTCCCGGCGGCTGCTGCGCGGCCCGGAGACCGCCGACGTACTCGACGCCCGCGACCGGCTGGAGACGTACTTCGGCGAGCTGATCGACATCAAGCAGCAAGACCCCGGCACCGGCCTGCTCGACGACCTGGTGCACCGGCAGCTGGGCGAGGGCGAACTGGACCGCGAGGGCCTGATCGCCATGGCCCTCATCCTGCTCGTCGCGGGCCACGAGACGACCGCCAACATGATCTCGCTCGGCACCTTCACCCTGCTCCGGCATCCCGAGCGGCTCGCCGAGCTGCGCGCGGACCCGCGGCTGCTGCCGGCCGCGGTCGAGGAGCTGATGCGGATGCTGTCCATCGCGGACGGCATGCTGCGCCTGGCCGTCGAGGACATCGAGGTGGCCGGGACGACCATCCGCGAGGGCGAGGGCGTGGTCTTCGCGACCTCCGTCATCAACCGCGACGAGACGGTCTACCCCGAGCCGGACACGCTCGACTGGAGCCGCCCGGCCCGTCACCACGTCGCGTTCGGCTTCGGCATCCACCAGTGTCTCGGCCAGAACCTCGCCCGCGCCGAGCTGGAGATCGCCCTGCACAGCCTCTTCGACCGGCTGCCCACCCTGCGCCTGGCCGCCCCGGCCGAGGAGATCCCCTTCAAACCGGGCGACACGATCCAGGGGATGCTGGAACTCCCCGTGACCTGGTAAGAGGCTTCCACCCATGCACATCGACATCGACAAGGACGTCTGCATCGGCGCGGGCCAGTGCGCCCTGACCGCCCCGGACGTGTTCACCCAGGACGACGACGGCTACAGCACCCTGCTGCCCGGCGGGGAGGACAGCGGCAGCCCGCTGCTGCGGGAGGCGGCCCGAGCCTGCCCGGTCAGCGCCATCACCGTGTCCGAGACGGTGAGCTGACCCCGCGCTCACGCGGCGTCCAGGAGCCGCCGGGCCGCCTCACGCGCCCTCGGCCGCGGGCTCGGCGCTCCTGGAGACGCCCGCCGTGACCACAACCGCGACACCTTCGTCACCGGCCGCGCCGAGATCGCCGAATACCTGACCCGCCGGCGGGAGCGCGAGCGGGAGCAGGCGCTGCGCAAGGACCCGTGGGCCTTCCCCGGCGACCCCATCGCCGTCCCGGGTGGGGGCGGGCCCTGGACCTGGTCGGACGCGGCCGGGGGTCAGGCGCAGCCGACCGTCGGCCCCTCCACCATGCCGCCGGTGTACAGCGCCTGCCCGCGCGGCATCCAGTAGCCCAGCTTCGAGACCACCGCCGAGCAGGTCGCGGCCGTGGTGACCTGGACGCGCACGGTGGCCGGACGCCCGGGCTGGAGGTCGGTGAGCGCACAGTCCACGGAGTGCGTCAGCCGGGCCTTCGACGGATGGCTGCCGACCAGCGGGTTGACGCACCGGGCGTCCCCGGTGCTGATCCGCACCCCCGTGCTCTCCTCGCCGATCAGCCCGAAGCGCGCGCTGCCGTCGCCCTGCTCGCTGTCGCGGTACACCCGGTACGTCAGCGTGGTGGTGCTGCCACGCTTCAGGGTGGTCCGGTCGACCTCCACGCGATGGGTGGGCCGCTGCTTCGGCGCGGTCAGGGTGAGCGTGGCCCGGACCGTGCCGCGCAGGTCCACACCGGCCGGCGCGGAGCGGACGTGCACCGTGGCGGCGACGTCGTAGGTGCCGGGGCCGGGGTAGGGCTGCGAGCCGGGCATGGTGCCGGAGGCCACGGTCGCGCCGTCGCGCTTCGCCGTCCAGGTGCCGGAGGTCAGGCAGGCGTACCGGACGGACGTCCCGGGCCGGCGGCAGGTCGCGGGTGCCGAGACCTCCATCACCGGGGTGCCGCTGCCCGCGCAGAGGCTGACGGCGGCCCGCTCGCCGTCGTTGCCGCGCAGTACGCCCGCGGGCGCGCACAGGGTGGCCGCGGCGCCGGCCGCCGGTGCCCGGACCTCGGGCTGTGGCGGGGCCGGGCGGCTCCAGGCGGTCGAGGCGAGGGCGACGGACGCGGCTGCCGCCCCGGTCAGGATCCTGAGTGTCCTGCGTGGTACCGCCACGAGTCCTCCCGAACGCCGTGCGCAACGGACCGGCCCGGCACCGGTCACCCGCGCCGATGATGCGGCAGCGGCCGGGCCGCCCGGCTGCTCCCACGCCGTCCGGTCACCTCGGGGCAGCAACGATGACGGCCCGTCAGGCGCCCCGTCGCGACTCGCCTTCGAGCGCACGCGAACACGTACGCTCCCCCTGGAACGCCGACCCTCCCGAAGGCAGGAGCAGCAAGGATGCAGTACGTGAAGCTCGGTTCGACGGGTCTGGACGTCTCGCGGATCTGTCTGGGGTGCATGACCTACGGTCTGCCCGACCGCGGCCCGCACGCGTGGACCCTCGACGAGGAGGCCTCACGCCCGCTGATCCGGCAGGCCGTCGAGGCGGGCATCAACTTCTTCGACACGGCGAACGTGTACTCCGACGGCACCAGCGAGGAGATCGTCGGCCGGGCCCTGCGCGACTTCGCCCGCCGTGACGAGATCGTCCTCGCGACGAAGGTGCACGGCCGGATGCGGCCCGGGCCGAACGGCGGCGGACTGTCCCGCAAGGCGATCATGACCGAGCTCGACCAGAGCCTCACCCGCCTCGGCACCGACTACGTCGACCTCTACCAGATCCACCGCTTCGACCCGCACACCCCGGTCGAGGAGACGATGGAGGCCCTGCACGACGTGGTCAAGGCGGGCAAGGTCCGCTACATCGGGGCGAGTTCGATGGGCGCGTGGCAGTTCTCCAAGGCCCAGTACACCGCGCGGCTGAACGGCTGGACCCGCTTCGTCTCCATGCAGAACCACTACAACCTGATCTACCGCGAGGAGGAGCGCGAGATGCTCCCCCTGTGCGCGGACCAGGGCGTGGGCGTCCTGCCCTGGAGCCCGCTCGCCCGCGGCCGCCTCACCCGGGACTGGGACGCCACGACCGAGCGCAGCGCCACCGACACCTTCGGCAGCACCCTGTACCAGGAGGGCGACCGCACGATCGTCGAGGCGGTCACCCGCATCGCCGGGGAGCGGGGCGTCCCCCGCGCGCAGGTCGCCCTCGCCTGGCTCCTCCACCAGCCCACGGTGACCGCCCCGATCGTCGGCGCCGCCAAGCCCGGGCATCTGGAGGACGCGGTGGCGGCCGTGGAGGTCCGGCTGAGCGACAAGGAGCGGGAGGAGCTGGAGCGCCCGTACGGTCCCCATCCCATCGCCGGGCACTGAACGTACGTCCCGCAGCTCAGTGGGGCCCCTGCGGCGCGAACTCCGTCCCGCAGGGGCCCGCCCCCTCGCTCTCCGCCAGCTCCACCCTCGCCCCGCTCATCGCCAGCGTCCGGTAGAACCGCCCGATCCGCTCCGTCGACCGCCCCACGTAGTGCCCGATGAACGAGCGCCGGAACCGTTCGGCCGACCGGTTCGGCTGCGACCCGTGCACCAGGCTCCCGTTGAAGAACAGGACATCGCCCGGCGCCATGTCCACCGGCACCGGCGCCAGCCCCGGCGGCGGCGCGACGTACTCCCTGGCGAAGGACACATCCGAGTCGGCCGTCTCCGGGCAGAACAGGTCCATGAGGTGGGTGCCCGGCACGACCTCCAGTCCGCCGTTCTCCCGGTCGATCACATCGCAGGCCACCCATGCCGCCACGCACGTCCCCGGCTCCACCCGCAGATAGAAGTTGTCCTGGTGCAGTGCCTGCCCCCGGGCCCCCGGCGGCTTGAAGTAGAACATGCTCTGCGCGGCCAGCACCTCCTCCCCGAGGAGCACCTCAAGAACCGTCCGCAGCCGGGCGTCGAGCAGGACCTCACGTGCGAGGCCGTTGATCTCGTGCGGATGCATCACCCGGGGCCAGATGTGCAGCGGATCCGCGCCCGGCCCGTCCGCCGCGCGCGGCTCGAAGTGCCCGGGAACCCGACCGGCCGCCCGCAGCGCCGCGAACTCGCCGCACAGCCGCTCGATCTCGCCGGCCCCGAAGAGCCCGCGCACGACGGCGAAACCGTCCTCCTCGAACGCCTCCCGGTATCGCCGCAGCCCGGCGGGGTCCAGCATGGAAGCGCCGGCGGCGCCGTTGCCCGTGACTGTCATGAACGCACTCCTCGGTCAGGTGTCCTCGGTCCGAAACGCTAGGCCGCCCAGCCGTCCAGGAGGATGCCCGTGCGTGCTGACGAATTGCCCGGCGCTGCTGAGCACGGCGACACCGGCGACTGCGGGGATCCCGCCCCGCCGCCCGGGCTGGTCGTGCTCGGTCACTTCGACCAGCCCCCCGGTTACGGCGTCAACCGGCCGCACGGGTCCGCGAGCTGGCTCTTCACCTGGACCACCGCAGGCCGGGGACGGCTCTGGCAGGGCGGTGCGCGGACCTCGGCCGGCGTGGGCCACCTGGTCGTGCTCGCTCCGGGCGTTCCGCACGGCTACGCCGTCGAACCCGGTGCCCGGCACTGGCGGTTCTGGTGGGCGCACTGCCAGGCCCGCCCGTCCTGGGCGGCGTGGCTGCGGCCGTATGACGCCGGTGACGGGATGTACGTCGTCACCTCCGCCCCGCCCGGGGTGCACGGCCGCGTCGGGGCGGCGTTCCGGCGGATGCACGCCGACGCCCGCTGGACCGGCACCGAGGCACCGCCCGACGCGGCGCCTCCGGACGGCCAGGTCGCCGTGGCGCACGGCAGCGCGGCCCGTGAACTGGCCCTGTGCGCCCTGGAGGAGATCGTCCTCCTCACCACCGCCGGCGCCCGCCCGACGGCGCCCCGGCCCGGCCTCGACGCACGGATCCGCCGCGCCCAAGAGCTGATCGAAGCCGACCCGGGCGCCCCGCACACCGTCCGCTCGCTCGCCGGGAGCGTCGCGCTGTCGCCGTCCCGCTTCGCCCATCTGTTCAGCCGGCAACTCGGCCAGTCGCCCATGCGTGCCCTGCGCGAGGCGCGGCTGCGCCACGCCGCCCGGCTGCTGGAGAGCACCGACCTGCCGGTGGAACGCGTCGCCGCCGCCTCGGGGTTCGTCAGCCCGTTCCACTTCAACCGAGCCTTTCGCGAGCGCTACGGGGCACCGCCCGGGGCCTACCGAACGACGGGCGGCGATCCGCCCGCCTGAGCACCGCTTATTGGTTCCACCGGAGGCCCCGGAAGGCCGGCGCGGAGAAGGCGTTCGACGCTGTGAGCTGCTGGTCAGGCGATGGCTCAATGGTTTCCGGGCGGCTTCCGGAGGCGGGAAAATCCGAGCCGTAAAAGGGGGCAGACAGCACGGAAATGCCTTTCGCTCCGTTGATTGACATCTTGTCAAAAGGCACTGGCGCCGCACGCAATGCACGAAACTGCGAGATCGCTTGTTCCCTGTCGCTGACCTGTGCAAAGGTGTGCCCTGTCGGCGTGCCCACATCACGCCTTTCTTTCGTATGCGCGAGGCCGACATGCCGGCATACCCCTTGGTATGGACTTTATCCCGCATGTCCTTGAGAGGAATGCAGCCGTGAAAGACGCAGGCCCGTCGAATTCCCCGGCCCCGGCCCGCAGGTTCGGCGCGACGGACGAGCAGCTGAGCGCGGAGCTCAGGAAGTGGACCGGGGCGACGCCCGCACTTCACCCCGTCGGCGAACTCCTGGACCGGCACTGGGAGGCGGCCTTCGCCTACGCCCGGCTGTGCACCGACGGCCCGCGCTCCGCGGGAATGCTGACCACCGCGGCTTTCACCCGGCTCTTCGGCGAGACCCTCCGGCAGAACGGCCCGACCTCCGCATGGCGGCCCCATCTGCTCGTCACCGTTCGGCGTATCGCGGCCGAGTGGGCCGGTGACCACCGACACGAGATGCTCCACCCGGAGCTGCTCGCCGGGACCGGCGAGGGGGAGCGGCCCGCCTCCCGGCTGCTGCCGTCGCAGCGCCGGCGCCTGCTGTCCGGGGCCTTCCAGCGGCTGCCCCAGTCCGCCCGCTGCCTGCTGTGGCACGTCGAGGTCGAGGCCGAACCGCTCACCTCCCCGGCCGGGTTGCTCGGCCTGGACGAGGAGGGCGCACGCGTCGAACTGGCCCGGGCCCGGGACCGGCTGCGCGAGGAGTGCCTCCAGCTGCACCGCGAACTCGCCCCTGACGAGGACTGCCGGCGCTATCTGCGCCTCCTCGACGTGACGTACCGGCGCGGGGGCCTCGGCATCGACCCGGATCTACGCGCGCATATCGAGGGCTGCGGGCACTGCAGCGCCGCCGCCGACCAGCTCGACCGGTTCAACCACGCTCTCGGCGCCGCCCTGTCGGAGGCGGTGCTGGGCTGGGGCGGTCAGGCGTACGCGGAGAGCCGGGAGGGTGAGGCGGGGGCGACAGCCGCCGCCGGCGGCCGCGGGGGAGCGGCCGGTGCGGCAACCGTCCCGAGGCCGGCCGATCTGGCCCGAGAGGCCTTTGCCGATCCGGACCGTGTGTTCCCGGATCCGGTGGGTGTGGCGCGCCAGGTGTTCCCGGATGCGGTCGGTGCCGCGCGTGAGGTGTCCCGCGATCCGGTGGATGTCGCGCGTGACGTCTTCCCCGATCCGGCCGGTGCCGCGCCCGAGCTCTTCCCGGACCCCGTCGCCCTCGCCGGCACGGTGGGGGAGTCGTTCACCGAACCGGGTGGTCCGGCGGCCGTGCCGCCACCTCCCGGCGCCGGAGCCGGACCGGGAGCCAGAGCGGGAACCAGAGCCAGAACGGGAGCCAGAGCCAGAACGCGGCGTGCGGACGCGGCCGGGGGCACAGCCCCTCCTCCGGTCCCGGCCCGCGCGAACCTCGCCGTCCCACCCGTCACCACAGCCCCCGCTACCGCCCCGCCGCCCCTCACCGCATCCCCGGGCCCCCGGCCCGTCGGCCCCCGGACCGCCGCCCGACGATCCGCCCACAAGGCGGCCCGCCGTGCCGCCCGGCGGCGCAACCTCACCGCAGGCGTCCTGACCGTCAGCGGCCTCGTCGTCCTGCCACTGGTCCTGTGGTCCATCGGCAACTCCGGCGACGGCGCCCCGGCCGGCACCGACCGGCCCGCCGGGGAGGCCCCCGGCTCGGACGCGGGCGAGGCGACCACCGACCCGTCCTGGGCCGGGGCGGCCGACGCCGAGAAGGGCGCCCTGCGCGGGCGGCTGCACAACGTCGCCTCGGGCCTGTGCGTGGGCATCGACGGCAAGAAGGCCGTCGAGGACGCGGAGGCCGAGCTCACGGCCTGTTCCGCGGACGCCGCCCAGCAGTGGACGTACGAGACCGACGGACTGCTGCGCAACGGCGCCTCCCCCGGCCTGTGCCTGGACTCGCAGCTCGGCTACTCGGTACGGCTGGCTCCCTGCACGGGCGCGTCCCGGCCGGACCCGAAGCACATCCGCTACGACTTCACCCTCCAGGGATCCCTGGTGCCCCGCTGGGACCAGGACCTCGCCCTGACCCCGGCCGCGACCGACGGCTCGGGAGCCCTGGTCCTCAAGGCCCGGGCGGACGACGAGGCCCAGCGCTGGGTGATCGACACCTCCAAGACCGACCTCCAGATGGAGGCCGTCAACTGGAACGCCGCCGCTCCGGCCCCGAGCCCCACGCCGACCCGGGCCCCCGCCCCCACACCGTCGAAGACGCCCGGGCCCGCACCGACGCCGTCCGCGACCTCCCCGGCCCAGCAGCCGGCACCGAGCAGCCCGGCCGCGACCGACTCGTCCTGCCACCACTACGGTTACTACTGCGATGCGGACGGCCGGTACGGCAACCCGGGATACGGCTACCCCGGATACGGCTACGGCGGAGGCTATGGCTATGGCGGAGGCGGCCGCGGCTGACCGGGTGTGCGCTCAGACCCCGAGGACGGTGAGCGACAGCCACAGGGCCACCACGGCCGGCACCAGCGCGGCCGGTACGGCGAGCAGCCCGAGCCGTGTGAACTCCCCGAGCCCGACCCGGTGCCCGTGCTGCTGCACGATCCGCCGCCACAGCAGGGTCGCCAGCGATCCGGCGTAGGTCAGGTTGGGGCCGATGTTCACCCCGAGCAGTACCGCCAGCACGGCGCCGGGACCCGACCCGGCGGTCAGGGGCAGCAGCACCAGCACCGCGGGCAGGTTGTTGATGAGGTTGGCCAGGACGGCGGCCAGTGCCGCCACGCCCAGCAGCGTGAGCAGGCCCGCCCCGTCGGGCAGGACCCGTCGCAGCGCGTCGGCGAGCCCGTGGTCGACGACCGCGCGCACGACGACGCCGAGCGCGAGCACGAACGCCAGGAAGGCCGGGGCGGCGGACCGCACCACCGTCAGGGGCGTCGCCCGTCGCCGCACCAGCGCCCGCCCGGCCAGCACCAGCGCGCCGGCCAGCGCGGCCCAGGCCGGCGCGATGCCCACGGCGGAGGCCACGACGAACCCGGCGAGCGTGCAGCCGACCGTGACGAGGGCGAACAGCGGAAGCGGCTCGGGGTGCGGCGCCGGGTCGGGGGAGGGGAGGGGCGCCGCCAGTTCGTCGTCGAAGAAGCGCCGGAACACCAGGTACTCGGCGGTGATCGCGACCAGCCAGGGCAGCGCCATCAGGGCCGCGAAGCGGGTGAAGCTCAGCCCGCTCGCCGTGAAGGCCAGCAGGTTGGTCAGGTTGGAGACCGGCAGCAGCAGCGAGGCGGTGTTCGACAGATGGGCGCACGCGTACAGGTGCGGCCGGGCCCGCACGCCCATGCGGGTCGCGGTGGCCAGCACCACCGGGGTCAGCAGGACGACCGTGGCGTCCAGACTGAGCACGGCCGTGATGACGGACGCCAGCGCGAACACCGCGGTCAGCAGCCGCGTGGGGCGCCCCGCCGCCCAGCGGGCCATCCAGGCCCCGCACGCCGTGAACAGCCCCTCGACGTCGCAGAAGTGGGCGAGCACCAGCACGGCCGCGAGAAAGCCGACCACGGGCCCCAGCCGCTGGACCTCCTCCCAGGCGTGGTCCGGCGAGATCACCCCCAGGGCGACGGTGAGCCCGGCGGCCGGTACCGCCAGCACGGCTTCGGGCAGGCCTTTGGGGCGGGCGACGGCCCAGATCAGCACGGCGGCCAGCAGCGTCACGGACAGGACTTCGGCGAGCGGGGTGTTCAGGGCGGGGTCCTCCGGGACGTGAGCAGGTCGTGCCCGCTCATGAAACCAGGCGCGGGTAAGAGACCCCCGGCGGCCCCGCTGTCCCGGTCAGGGGCCGCTGCCCGCCGTGACCGCCGTCCGGAGCTCCCGCCCGGCGCCGGCCGCACGGTCCGCCGGCCCGGCCGAGTGCACCCGGATCGCTCAGATCTCGTCGCCGAGCAGGGCCAGCTCCGCCCAGATCGTCTTGCCCTCGGCGGTGTGCCTGCTGCCCCACCGCTGGGTGAGCTGGGCGACCAGGAGCAGACCGCGGCCGCCCTCGTCCCAGGTCTTGGCCCGGCGCAGGTGTGGTGCCGTGTGGTTCGTGTCGGACACTTCGCAGATCAGCGTGGCCGCGTCATGGATCAACCGCAGCCGGATCGGCGGGGCGCCGTAGCGGATGGCGTTGGTGACCAGCTCGCTCACGACCAGCTCGGCGGTGAACGTGGCCTCGACCATCCCCCAGCGTTCGAGCTGGTCCACGACCTGCTTGCGGATGGGGGCCACCAGCGCCGGGTCGGCGGGGATGTCCCAGGTGGCGACCTGGGCGGACGGCAGGCCGCGGGTGCGGGCCAGCAGCAGGGCCACGTCGTCGCTGGAGCCGCCCGGTGGGAGCAGGGTGTGCAGCACACGGTCGCAGGTCTCGTCCAGGGAGGCGGAGGGCACCGACAGCGCCTCGCGGAGCATCCGGCTGCTCGCGTCGACGTCCCGCTCGCGGCTCACGAGCAGCCCGTCCGTGTGGAACGCCAGGACGCTGCCCTCCCGCAGCTCCACCTCGGCGGACTCGAACGGCAGCCCGCCGACACCCAGCGGGGGACCCGAGGGCAGGTCGAGCTGCTGTGCCGGACCGTCCGGCGGCACCAGCAGGGGCAGCGGATGCCCCGCCCGGGCGAGGTCGCAGCGCCGCGACACCGGGTCGTACACCGCGTACAGGCAGGTCGCGCCCATCTCTCCGGCGTCGTTGTCCCCGCCGGACTCCTGGGAGAGCCGGACGACCAGGTCGTCGAGGTGGGTGAGCAGTTCGTCGGGGGCCAGGTCGATGTCGGCGAGGGTGCGGACGGCGGTGCGCAGCCGGCCCATGGTGGCCGAGGCCTGGATGCCGTGGCCGACGACGTCGCCGACGACCATGGCCACTCGCATCCCGGACAGCGGGATCACGTCGAACCAGTCGCCGCCCACGCCGGAGCGGATGGCGGGCAGATAGCGGGAGGCTGCCTCCACCGCCGCCGTGTGCGGCAGGGTGCGGGGCAGCAGGCTGCGCTGCAGCGTGAGGGTCGTCTCGCGCTCGCGGGAGTAGCGGCGTGCGTTGTCGATGCAGACGGCCGCCCGCGCCGTGACCTCCTCGGCCAGCAGCACGTCGTCGTCGGTGAACGCCTCGGGGCGCCGGAAGCGGGTGAAGACCGCCACTCCGAGGGTCGTGCCGCGGGCCTGGAGCGGGACGGACATCGTGGAGTGGATGCCGAACTCGTGGACCCGCTGGAAGCGGACCGGGTCCCAGGCGAGCCACCGCTCGAGGTCGCCGGACGAGCCCGAGGCCACCACCGTGTGCCCCGCGACCAGCGAGGCGGCCTGCGGGGAGTTCGCCGGGTAGACGTCGACCTGCCCGGGCTCGGCGACGGCTTCCGGGCTGCCCTTGTTGACCGACCGGTGGGCTGCCCGGCGCAGATGCACGGGCGGCGCCGGCGGCCCGGCGGACTCGCCGCCGTGCTCCTGCGGGTCGAGCAGGTCGACGCTGACGAAGTCGGCGAGCGCCGGGACGCTCACGTCCGCCAGCTCCTGGGCCGTACGGGTGACGTCGAGGGTGGTGCCGATGCGCACGCTCGCCTCGTTGACCAGCTGCAACCGCTCCCGTGACCGGTACTGGTCGGAGAAGTCATGGGCGGTCACGCACACGCCCCGCACCTGGCCGGTGCCGTCGGTGAGGGGTGCCATCCGGGCCAGCCAGGCGTGCGGGCCCCGGTTCTCGCCTGTGGCCTTCATGTACGTCTGCATGTCCTGTCGCCGACCGGTGCTCAGCACCCGGCGCAGATGCTCTTCGAGGTCGGTGTTCTGCGGCCGGCTGCCGATGTCGGTGGGGCGCAGGCCCAGCACCCGCCCGGCGGGCAGTCCCAGGAGGTCCGCCATGGCGTCGTTGACGCCGCGCAGCCTCAGCCGCTCGTCGAAGATCATGGTGGCGCAGGGCGACTGGGTCAGGGCCATGCGGACCAGTGGGTCGTCCGGAAGGCCGTGGTCGGCGCCTTCCGGAGCGCACACCGCGAGCCAGTCGGTCGTCTCCGCTCCGTCCGGCGGTCTGCGGTGGGCGAGCACCCACACGGACACGGGGTGGCCGTCGCGATGCCGCAGGGTGAGCGTGCCGCTCCAGCGGGAGTCGTCCGGCACGGGCGGCGGGTCGGCGCCGTCGGCCAGCAGCGCCGCGGCCGGGCGTCCCACGACCTCGGCGGCCGTGTGGCCCAGGAGACGGCGGGCGCCCTCGCTCCACTCGGTGAGCGTGCCGTCGACGGCGATGACGGCACGGGCGGCCACGCCATCGTCGAACGCCTCGTCCGGGCTCATCGTCGCGACTCCATACGGACACTCACAGTGAACAGGGAAGTCAGTTGAGTTCCAGCGTAGTCCGTAGGCGCCCGGCGTGGACCGGTAACCCCCGTGGCGCCTCCCCGGCGGAGGCACGGCGCAAATCCGGCCGAAGCGACCCCTGAGGCAGAAGGGCGCTTCCGCACCCTTGACGGCCGTGTGTGACACATCGACAGAATCTGTTTGTTCACGATGAGTTGTGAGTAATTCTGGGCCCTAATGAGGGAGAGTCGCCATGTCGGTCACGCGCAGATCGGTCTTGCTCGCCTCCGCCGCCGCGCCCGCGGCCGGAGCGCTGCCGGGCGCCCCGGAGGCGTGGGCCGCCGGGGAGGCGCGCGGCGCGTCCGGCCGCCGGACCGTCGCACTGCGCGACGGCTGGCGCTTCGCGCTGGTGAACCCCGGCGGCATCACCGACCCGACCGGTGCCTACGCCGACGCCCACCTTCCCGGCTACGACGACTCCCGGTGGCGCGAGACCGCCGTCCCGCACGACTGGAGCATCGAGCAGACCCCCACCACCGAGCACGGCACCACCAGCGGCACCGGCTTCCTGCCCGGCGGCCTCGGCTGGTACCGCCTGGCCTTCACCCTGCCGCCCACCCTCGCCGGCCGGTGCATATCGGTGGAGTTCGACGGCGTGTACATGGACTCCACCGTCTACTGCAACGGAAAGGAGGCCGGCCGCCACCCCTACGGCTACACCGGCTTCGCTCTCGACCTCACCGACCTGGTGCACACCGACGGCACCACCGAGAACGTGATCGCCGTCAAGGTCCAGAACCGGCTCCCCAGCAGCCGCTGGTACTCGGGCAGCGGCATCTACCGCGAGGCCCGCCTGGTGATCACCGAGCCGGTGCACGTGGCCCGCTGGGGCACCCGGGTCACCACGCCCGAGATCACCGCCGAGCGGGGTGTCGTACGGGTCGCCACCTCCGTCGTCAACGCCTCGGGCAGGGACGCGGACATCGAGGTGGTCTCCCGGATCGTCGACCGCAAGGGCCGGACCGTCGCCCGTACCTCCGCCACCGCGGCCGTCACCGGCGAGCGGACCGAGACCCAGGAACTCACGGTACGGCGACCCGAGTTGTGGGACTTCGAGACGCCCCACCGCTACACCCTGCACACCGAACTGCGCGTCGACGGCACAACCACCGACACCTACCGCACGGTCTTCGGCTTCCGCACCTTCCGCTTCGACCCGGACGAGGGCTTCTTCCTCAACGGCACCCACCACAAGATCAAGGGCGTCGACCTCCATCACGACCTGGGCGCACTCGGCGCCGCCGTCAGCATGGACGCCGTCCGCCGGCAGATGGAGATCATGCGGTCCATGGGCGTCAACGCCCTGCGCACCTCCCACAACCCGCCCGCGCCCGAGGTCATCCAGGTCTGCGAAGAGCTCGGCGTCGTCATGCTGGTGGAGGCGTTCGACTGCTGGCGCACCGGCAAGAACCGGTACGACTACGGCCGCTTCTTCGACGAGTGGTGCGAGAAGGACGCCACCGAGATGGTGCTGGCCGCCCGCAACTCGCCCGCCGTGCTGAGCTGGTCCATCGGCAACGAGGTCCCCGACTCCACCTCCACCGCCGGCCTCGCCATGGCCGACCGGATCATCGGGGCGATCAGGGCCGCCGACGACACCCGGCCGCTGGTCATCGGCTCCGACAAGTACCGCCGCCTGCCCGCCAAGGGCTCCGCGGCCGATCTGATGCTGGCCAAGCTGGACGGCCTCGGCCTCAACTACAACACCGCCAAGTCGGTGGACCAGTTGCACGCGGCCTACCCGCATCTGTTCCTCTTCGAGTCCGAGTCCTCGTCGGAAACCTCCACCCGCGGCGCCTACCAGGAACCGGAGCGCCTCAACACCGGTGAGAACTACACGCCGGGCAGGCGCGCGACCTCCTCCTACGACAACAACCTCGCCTCCTGGACCATGAGCGGCGAGTACGGCCACAAGAAGGACCGGGACCGGAAATGGTTCGCCGGGCAGTTCCTCTGGTCGGGCATCGACTACATCGGCGAACCCACGCCCTACGACGTCTTCCCGGTCAAGGCGTCCTTCTTCGGCGCGGTCGACACCGCGGGCTTCCCGAAGGACATGTACCACCTGTTCCGGAGCCAGTGGACCAGCGAGCCGATGGTCCACCTGCTGCCGATGACCTGGAACCACGAGAAGGGCGACACGGTCGAGGTCTGGGCGTACGCGAACGTCGGCACCGTCGAGCTGTACCTCAACGGAAAGTCCCTGGGCGTACGGCGGTTCGACACCAAGAAGACCGCCGACGGCCGCACCTACCTGGAGACCACCGAGGCGACCGGCGACGACAAGACCTTCACCGACGGCCCCTACCCCGGCAGCTACACCAGCCCGAACGGCAGCGCCGGAAAGCTCCATCTGACGTGGAAGGTGCCTTTCGCGCCGGGCGAGCTGAAGGCCGTCGCACGGCAGGGCGGCAAGGTGGTCGCCACCGACGTGCTGCGCACCGCCGGAGCGCCGCACGCGATACGCCTGAGCCCGGACCGCAAGTCCCTCGCCGCGGACGGCCGTTCCCTGGTCTTCGTGACCGCCGAGGTCGTCGACCGGCACGGTGTGGTGGTGCCCGACGCGGAGCACCTGCTCTCCTTCGAGGTGGCGGGCGGCTCCCTCGCCGGGCTCGACAACGGCCGCCAGGAGAGCGCCGAGCGCTACCGGGCGAGCACCCGGACCGCCTTCCACGGCAAGGCCCTCGCCATCGTCCGGTCCGGCGCCAAGTCCGGCCCGGTGAAGGTGACCGCCCGCGCCGACGGTCTGCGCCCGGGCACCACGACCGTACGGGCCACCCGGGCGCAGGACCGGGCCGAGACGGCCCCGGCCGTCTTCGGGCCGGAGCACCCGGCTCCCGTCGGCCACCCGCACGCGGACGCCAGTTACTCCGGACGTCCGGACACCCTGCCCGCCGCCATGCTCGACGGAGACCCGGCCACCGGCTGGTCCAACGGGTTCTTCAAGCAGGCCACGCCGCTGCTGCCCGCCTTCGACGGGGCGCGGGCCGAGGACTGGGTCTCGGTCGACCACGGGCGCACCCGCGGCTTCGACCGGGTGGACGTCTCCTTCACCGTGGACGCCACGCACAGCCTGCCCGCGGCGGTCGAGGTGGCGGTCTGGGACGGCCGCGTGTGGCAGGCCGCGCGGGACACCGAGATCGGCTGGGCCACCGCCTCCGACGCCCCCACCGTGATCACCTTCAAGGCCGTCCGCGGCTCCCGGGTCCGGCTCACCCTGACGAGCCGCCACCCCGGCGAGCCCCGCGGCGCGATCCGCATCAGCCGGCTGGACGCCCCGGCCGTCTGAGCCCCCGGGCACCACGGTCCGGGCGGGCGGCGAACAGCCAGTCCTGTCCGGACCGTTGACGGCGTGTCACATCAGACACAACCATGGCCTGCGTCCGCATCTGGGAGCGCTCCCACCCCGAGCGCCACCCGCATCCCCCGGAGGAGCCCAGACGTGAAACGACGCAGAACCGCCCTGCTGTCCCTGACGGCCCTGCTGGCGACCGCGCTCACCGCGCTGCCCTCCGCGCCGGCCGGGGCCGAAGAGGTCGAGCAGGTCAGGAACGGCACCTTCGACACCGCCACCGAGCCCTGGTGGACGACCAGCAACGTCACCGCGGGTCTGTCGGACGGCCGGCTGTGCGCCGACGTCCCCGGCGGCACCGCCAACCGCTGGGACGCCGCCGTCGGGCAGAACGACATCACCCTGGTGAAGGGGGAGTCGTACCGTTTCTCGTTCAGCGCGACCGGGTCACCCGCCGGACATGTGGTGCGGGCGATCGTGGGTCTGTCGGTGTCGCCCTACGACACCTACTACGAGGTGACACCGCAGCTCAGCGTCTCCGGCGACACCTACTCCTACACCTTCACCTCGCCCGTCGACACGGCTCAGGGCCAGGTCGGCTTCCAGCTCGGCGGCAGCGCGGACGCCTGGCGCTTCTGCATGGACGACGTCTCGCTGCTCGGCGGCGTGGCGCCGGAACCGTACGAGCCCGACACCGGGCCCCGGGTCCGCGTCAACCAGGTCGGCTACCTGCCGGCCGGCCCGAAGAACGCCACTCTGGTCACCGACGCCACGGCCAAGCTGCCCTGGCAGCTCAAGACCTCCGGCGGGACGGTCGTCGCCCGGGGCACCACCGTGCCGCGCGGCGTCGACGCCTCCTCCGGGCAGAACGTCCACTCGATCGACTTCGGCGCGTACCGCAAGAGGGGCACGGGCCTCACGCTCGTCGCCGACGGCGAGACCAGCCGCCCCTTCGACATCGACGCGAGCGCCTACGAGCGGCTCCGGCTGGACTCGGCGAAGTACTACTACACCCAGCGCAGCGGCCTCGCGATACGCGACGACCTGAGGCCCGGCTACGGCCGCCCCGCCGGTCACGTGGGCGTGGCACCCAACAAGGGCGACACCTCGGTGCCCTGCCAGCCGGGCGTGTGCGACTACAGCCTCGACGTCAGCGGCGGCTGGTACGACGCCGGTGACCACGGCAAGTACGTCGTCAACGGCGGCATCTCCACCTGGGAGCTGCTGAGCACCCACGAACGCGCCCGGCACGCCCGCACCGGGCAGGCGGACAAGCTCGGGGACGGCACGCTCGCCATCCCGGAGAGCGGCAACAAGGTCCCGGACATCCTCGACGAGGCCCGCTGGGAGCTGGAGTTCCTGCTGAAGATGCAGGTGCCCGACGGCAAGCCGCTGGCCGGCATGGCTCACCACAAGATGCACGACGAGCAGTGGACCGGCCTCCCGCTGATGCCCCATGACGACCCGCAGAAGCGCGAACTGCACCCGCCGTCCACGGCCGCGACCCTGAACCTGGCCGCCACGGCTGCGCAGGCGGCCCGGCTGTACCGGCCCTACGACAAGACGTTCGCCGGCAAGGCCCTGGCCGCCGCCCGCAAGGCCTGGTCGGCGGCGCTCGCCCACCCCGACCGCTTCGCCTCCGACAGCGACGGCATCGGCGGCGGCGCCTACTCCGACAGCGACGTCACCGACGACTTCTACTGGGCGGCGGCCGAGCTGTACCTCTCCACCGGGGAGAAGCGGTTCGAGGAGTACGTCCTGAAGTCCCCGGTCCACGCGGCCGACCTCTTCAAGCCCCTCGGCTTCGACTGGGCCCGCACCGGCGCGGCGGGACGGCTCGACCTCGCCACGGTGCCGAACAGGCTGCCCGGCCGGGACAAGGTGCGCCAGTCCGTCGTCGAGGGCGCCGACCGCTACCTGGCCACCCTCAAGGCACACCCCTACGGCATGCCCTACGCACCGGACGGCGCCACCTACGACTGGGGCTCCAGCCACCAGGTCCTCAACAACGCGGTCGTCCTGGCCACCGCGTACGACATCACCGGCGCCTCGAAGTACCGGGACGGAGCGCTGCAGAGCATGGACTACATCCTGGGCCGCAACGCGCTGAACATCTCCTACGTCACCGGCTACGGCGAGGTCAGCGCGCAGAACCAGCACAGCCGCTGGTACGCCCGCCAGCTCGACCCGAGCCAGCCGGGCCCGCCGAAGGGCACCCTCGCGGGCGGGCCGAACTCGAGCATCCAGGACCCCTACGCACAGAGCAAACTCCAGGGCTGCGTCGGTCAGTTCTGCTACATCGACGACATCCAGTCCTGGTCGACCAACGAGCACACGATCAACTGGAACGCGGCCCTGACCCGCATGGCCTCCTTCGTGGCGGACCAGGGGTAAGGACCGGACGACGGTGCCGCGTGCCGGGGAGGTCCGCCGGCAGGACTCCTCCGGCACGCGCGCGTAGCCTGGTGTCATGCCAGCGGTGCGGGTCGACGGCGTCGAGGTCGCGTACGACCGGGCGGGCCGGGGCCCGCTCCTCGTGCTCGCGCACGGCGCCACGATGGACGCCCGGCTCTTCCGCGGCCAGTTCGAGGACCTGGCCGACGAGTTCACGGTCGTCGCCTGGGACGAACCGGGCGCAGGCCGCTCCTCCGACGTACCGCTCTCCTTCCGGCTGGCCGACTATGCCCGCTGCCTGGCGGCCGTCATCGACGACGTGGGGCTCGGCCCCGCCCATGTCCTCGGCCTGTCCTGGGGCGGGACCGTCGTGCTGGAGCTGTACCGGAACCATCCCGCGCTCGTGCGGACGCTGCTCCTCGCCGACACCTACGCGGGCTGGAAAGGCTCGCTGCCCGCGGCGGAAGTGCGGTCCCGGGTCGAGGGGGCGGAACGGATGCTGGCGGTCCCGGCCGAGGCGTTCGCTCCGACCATGCCGGGTCTCTTCGCCGGGCAGCCACCCGCCGAAGCGGTACGCATGCTGTCCGTGATGTCGGCCGACACCCGCCCCCGGAGCATGCGGACCGAGCTCACCGTCATGGCCGAGGCGGACCAGCGTGACCTGCTGCCGAAGATCGAGGTACCGACGCTCCTGTTGTGGGGCGAGCGCGACGCGCGCTCACCCGTGGAGCCCGTCGCCCACCAGTTCCTCGAAACGGTCCCGCGGGCCACGCTGGTCGTGCTCCCCGGCATCGGGCACCTCAGCAATGTCGAGGCGCCGGAGCCGTTCAACCGGACCGTCCGGGAGTTCTGCCGCGCCCACTCCTGACCGGCCCGGCCACGGCCCGGCGCGGCTCGTGCCCGACGGGCTCCCCGGGCCTGTCATGCGCGGTCAGGGTGTGCAGCCGGGCCCGGTCGAGCGGCTCGTGCACCTCGACGTACTCGCCGTGCGGCAGCCGCTTGATCACCCCGGTCGGCCGTCCGTGCGCCACCAGCTCCCGGTCGCGCAGCTGCAGGCCGAGGCAGATCCGCCGGGTGACGGCGAAGACGACCGCCGGGACGGCGAACACCGCGATCCGCACCGCCCACGTCACCGTGTTGATCGACAGATGGAAGCGGGTCGCCACGATGTCGTTTCCGCCGCCCGCCAGCAGCACCAGGTAGAGGCTGATCCAGGCCGCCCCGATCGCCGTACGGACCGGGCGGTTGCGCGGCCGGTCCAGCAGATGGTGCTCGTCCCGGTCGCGGGTGAACCGGGCCTCCAGGAACGGGTACACGCCGATGAAGACCAGCAGCAGCGGGAACACCACGACCGGGATCAGCACGCCCAGCACCAGCGTGTGCCCCCACAGCGTGACCTCCCAGCCGGGCATGATCCGCACCAGGCCCTCGGCGAAGCCGAGATACCAGTCGGGCTGGGCGCCCGTGGACACCTGGTCGGCGCGGTACGGGCCGTACGACCACACCGGGTTGATCGTCGCCACGGCCGCCATCAGCGCGAGCACCCCGAACACCAGGAAGAAGAAGCCGCCCGCCTTCGCCAGGTACACCGGCATGAACGGGGCGCCCACGACGTTGCGTTCGGTGCGTCCGGGCCCGGCGAACTGGGTGTGCTTGTGGTACACGACCAGCAGGACGTGGACGACGATCAGCGCCGCCATGACCCCGGGGACCAGCAGCACGTGCAGGGCGTAGAAGCGGGCCACGATGTCGTCGCCGGGGAACTCGCCGCCGAACAGGAACATCGCCAGATACGTCCCCACGATCGGCACCGACAGCAGCGCACCGTGCACGAACCTCAGGCCCGTACCCGACAGCAGGTCGTCCGGCAGCGAGTAGCCGAACAGTCCCTCGAAGAGGCCGAGGAGGAGCAGCAGCCAGCCGAACAGCCAGTTGACCTCCCGCGGCCTGCGGAACGAGCCCGTGAAGAAGTGCCGCATCATGTGCGTCAGCATCCCGGCGACGAAGACCAGCGCCGCCCAGTGGTGCAGCTGCCGGATGAGCAGCCCGCCGCGCACGTCGAAGCTGATGTCCAGCGTGGACGCGTACGCCTCGGACATCCGCACACCGTTCAGCGGGACGTAACTCCCTTGGTACGTCACCTCGTTCATCGACGGGTGGAAGAACAGCGTCAGATACACGCCGGTGAGGACCAGCACCACGAAGCTGTACAGGCAGATCTCGCCCAGCAGGAACGACCAGTGGTCGGGGAACACCTTGCGCAGGTACTTCCTGCCCAGCGTGTGGATGCCGAGCCGGCCGTCGAACCAGTCGGCGAGACGCTCACCGCGTCCAGCGCTCACGCCGCCTCCCTGGGCAGGTGGGCGAGCTTGTCCGGGTTGGCCACCACATAGATGCCGCGCACCCGGTCGCCCTCCGGGGTGAGATCCAGGACCAGGACGGCGAACGGCGCGTCGCCGTCGAACAGCACCGCCGCGTCGTCGCCGTTCACCCGCCGGTAGCGCCAGACGGGGTGCTCCGGACCGCCCCGCCCGGACGTCAGCAGGCGGGCCACCTTGTCCCGGCCGTGCACCGGGCGCAGGCCCGCCCGCCGGCGCTTGCCGCCCGCGTCCGTCCACGCCGTGACGTCCGGCGCGAGGACCTCCATCAGCTCGGCGATGTCCCCGCCGAGCGCCGCCCGCACGAACCGCTCGGTCGCCTCCCGCCGCACCCGCGGGTGCGCCTCGTACCGCGGCCGCCGCGCGTGCACGTGCTCCCGGGCCCGGTGCGCCAGCTGCCGTACGGCGGCGGGGGAGCGGTCGATGATCTCCGCGATCTCGGCATGCGGGTAGCCGAACACCTCGCCCAGCACGAACACGGCCCGTTCCAGCGGCGTCAGCGACTCCAGGACCACCAGCATCGCCAGCGACACCGACTCCGAACGCAGCGCCGGGTCCTCGGCGGTCTCGGTGTCCTCACCGACCAGCGGCTCGGGCAGCCACGGGCCGACGTACGTCTCCCGCCGGCGGCTGATCACGGCACGGCGGCGCAGCGCGTGGTTGACCGCCACCCGGACGAGATAGGCGCGCGGATTGTCGACCCCGGCCAGAGGAGCGCCCCCGCCCCGGGCCGTCCAGGAGAGCCATGTCTCCTGCAGGACGTCCTCGGTGTCGGCGACGCTGCCGAGCATGTTGTAGACGACGCCGAACAGCAGCTCGCGATGGTCGACGAACACCCCGGTCGCCGCGTCGAGCGGGGCGTCGGTGCCGGGTACGGAGATCTCGGTCATGCGTGGGCCTCCCGTTGAACGCGCTCACTACTGCGAGCCGGGCAGGGCCCCGGAATGTGACATCGCACGGTCCGATGTGACCCACATCTCAGGCGGCCGTCTCTTCGGTACCGTCCAGAAGCCTTCCTGACCTGGGGATATTTACGAGTCAGTACCCGAGCGGTACCGTGAAGGCATGCCAGCTCTCAACGTGGAGTTCAGCGACCGCGAACTTGAGGACCTCAGGCAGATCGCCAAGGAGCGCGGTACGTCCATGAAGGCGCTCGTGCGGGAGGCGGCCGCCGCCGACATAGCCCGCCACCGGGCCCTGCAGGAGGGCGCGGAGGCCTTCCGCCGCTTCTTCTCCACTCACGCCGACGAGTTCGCCGCCGCGTTCCCCGACGACGAACCGCCCGCCAGGGGCGAAGGGCGGGCTGCCTGACCCATGGCGCCCCTGATCCATATCGACGTGCCCTGGCTGCTTCAGCGCCACGAAGAGGTCCTGCCGGACCAGCCCACCGTCAACGACTTCTCCGCGCTGGTCGCCGCCGTCGCACGGCACCGCGTCGACCCGCCCCGCCTCGGCGTGAACTCCGACCCGGCCTGGCGGGCCGCCGCACTGCTGCACACCATCACCGTGCTCCGGCCGCTGCCCTCGGCCAACGCCCGCTTCGCCTGCGCGACCGCCGTGGCGTACATGTTCGTCAGCGGCGTCGGCATCGACCCGCCCTACGGCGCCCTGGTCGACCTGGCCCGCGATCTGCTGTCCGGCGCCACCGACGTCTACGGCGCCGCGGACCGGCTGCGCTCCTGGCAGATCTGAGGAACCGGATCGGTGCCCGATTCACGCGGGCCGCAGGGAAATGTCGAAAACGGGTGCGAACTGCGCGCATGCGTTCTGTGTTTCTGACTTTCTGTCAATGGCGGGGATGTTGACCGGGCGCCTTGTTGGCCGTGTGGGGGTTGTGCAAGAGTGCAACACGCGTGCGGGGGGAATCGCCGGGTGTCGCACGTGATTTGTTGACCACGACCGATTCTCCGTCGGTGAATTCTCACCTCCCGCGCCGCGCCAAAGAGGGTACGCACCAACCGGGCTCCTTTTCGGCGGCAGGACTTCTGTGTGTCACATGCGTGGGAAGGAACCATCTCAGTGCCCACCCCCCACCCCCCTCGTCCCCCGTATCCCCCGCCCGGCGGGGATCTTGGGGAATCCGATGAAGCACTCGCCGCCCCACTGAGAGGCAGTCCGGAGGGCGGGGTCGCCGCCCATTCCGTCGCACTGCTGATGGCGCGGCACTACCAGCCGGCGCACGACTACGCGGTCATCTGTCTCGCCTCGTCGGCGCAGGTCGCCGCGATGGTGACCGGGACCGCCTTCCACCGGACCCTCAACCGCCTCGCCTTCGGCGAGTCCGCCGTCGCGCTGCGCCCGGCCCTTCTCGTGACCGTGCGCGACACGATCCGCGAGTGGTCCGGCGACGACCGAATATCAGCCGTTCTGCCCGCCTTGCAGAAACCGGCGGGAGGGCGGGGGCTGCGCGCGGCGACGTCCATGACGCCCGATAATCGCACCCTCGCGGAGCGGGCATTCCAGGCACTTCCCGCGGCCTCGCGCTGTTTGCTCTGGCATGTCGAGGTCGAGGCAGATCCTTTAAGCGTCCCGGCCGGACTGCTGGGCATGGACACGGACATCGCGTCGGCGACCCTCGAACAGGCCCGGGACACATTCCGTGAAGGCTGTGTACACGCCCATCGCGAACTCGCGCCGACCCACGACTGCCGCTTCTACAACCGCCTCCTCGACGTCCCGATCCGCCGGGGTGGCGCACTGCTGCCGGACGTCCAGCAGCATCTGGCGGAGTGCCGCTACTGCCGGAGCGCGGCGGAACAACTCAGCCATTTCGAGGGCTCGCTGGGGCCGCTGCTCGCCGAGGCGGTGCTCGGCTGGGGCGCCCGCCGCTACCTCGACTCCCGCCCGGGACGCGCGTCGCACGGCACACGGGGCGCTCGCGTCGGCCGGCGCGGTGGCGGACGGCGGGGCGGCGGGCGGCACGGGCTGCTGTCCCGGCTCCCCGTGCCCGCCCCCCGGGTTCCGGAGGCGCTGCGCTCCTCGCGGGCACTGCTCTCGGGCGTCGGCGCGGTCTCGGCCGGGGTGCTGGCGACGGTGCTCATCATCAGCGCGTCGTCCCACGACGGCGGGGAGGCCGACCCGGCCGGCTCCAACAGCGCCGCCGGGGGCGGCAAGAGCTCCACGTCGGTGACGCCGCCCGGTACCGCCGGGCTTCCCGCGGCACCGGGTGTGACGCGGCTGCGCAATGCCGGTGCCGACCTGTGCCTCGACATCCGGGACCTGCCGAAGGAGGGCTCCGGCACGAAGCTGGCGCAGTGCTCGACGGTGTGGACGCAGCAGTGGACGTACGAGGACGACGGCCTGCTGCGCAGTGTCGCCGACCCCGGGCTGTGTCTGGACTCCCACAAGGACGCCGGTGTCGTCGTCCTCGGCACCTGCGCCGACGAGGACGCCGAGCGGGGCGACGACGTGCGCTACGACCTCACCGTGCAGGGGGAGTTGCTGCCCCGCTGGGACGAGCAGCTCGCCCTCACCCCGGCCGACGACGACCCGGGGGCCGACATCGTCGTCAAGGTCCGCGCCCGCTCCTCCGACGCCCAGCGCTGGCAGCCGGAGCCCCTGCCGACGGCGGAGGGCTCTCTGTCGATCGAGGAGCAGGACGACCCGGCCGCCCGCCGGGTGACACTGACCGACGGCAGCACCGCCTGACGACGGGCCCCGGGGCCGGAGCGGGGCTGCGTGGCGAACGCGCCGCGCAGCCCATCCGTCAGGCCGGATCCTCGACGAGGTCGGCCGGGCCGATCGTGCTCGGTGTCGCATGCCCCGAGAGGGCGAGCGTGAGGTCGAGTTCGGCGAGCAGGCAGCGGATGACGTGTTCGACACCGGACCGGCCGTCGAGGCCGAGTCCGTAGACGTACGGGCGGCCGACGAGGACCGCGCGGGCGCCGAGGGCGAGGGCCTTGAAGATGTCGTCACCGGTGCGGACGCCGCTGTCGAAGAGGACGGTGAGCCGGTCGCCGGCGGCCTCCGCGACGCGGGGGAGCGCGTCTGCCGCCGCGACGGAGCCGGCCACCTGGCGGCCGCCGTGGTTGGAGACGACCACGCCGTCCATGCCGGCGTCGGCGGCCCGTCGCGCGTCGTCCGGGTGCAGGACGCCCTTGAGGACGATCGGGCCGTCCCAGTTCTCCCGCAGGAACGCCAGGTCGGGCCAGCTCTTGGCCGGGTCGGAGAACATGCCGACGAAGTGCATCACGGCCGCGTTCGGATCCTCGTGCACCGGCTTGGCCAGACCGGCCTGGAAGGCCGGGTCCGAGAAGTAGTTGGCCGTGCCGACACCGTGCAGGAACGGCAGGTACGCCTGGTCGAGATCGCGCGGCCGCCACGACAGCAGAGGCGTGTCCAGGGTGACGACCAGTGCGGTGAAGCCCGCCGCCTTCGCCCGGCTCAGGAAGCTGCGGGCCACCTCCGGGTCCTTCGGCCAGTACAGCTGGAACCAGCGCTCGGCGTCACCCATGGCCTCGGCGACCTGCTCCATGGGGGTGCTGGACGCGGACGACAGGATGTACGGCACGCCCTGCGCGGCGGCGGCCCGGGCCGCGGCGGACTCGGCGTCCGGATGCATGATCGACAGCACGCCGACCGGGGCCAGCGCGAGGGGGGCGGGGAGGGTCCGGCCCAGCACCCCGACCGACAAGTCCCGCTCGTGCACGTCCCGCAGCATGCGCGGCACGATCCGCCGGCGCTCCAGGGCCGTCCGGTTGGCGCGGGCCGTACTGCCGTTGCCGGCGCTGCCCGCCACATAGCCGACCGGGCCGGGCCCGAGCCGCTGCTCGGTGAGCTCCTCCAGCCGGGTCAGATCGGTGGGCAGCCGCGGTACGGCACCCGTCATCCCGTTCAGATAGATCTCGTACTGGAAGTCCGCCCAGTGCTTGCCCACCGTACGCCCCGCCTCTCGTCGTCTCCTCGTCGAGACCGTGCCGTACGGCCGACGATACCGAGCGGTATGCGCTGCGGTGGATCAGGGCCGGGCCGCCGCCGTGTGCAGCACACGGGCCAGAGCACGCGGCCGGGAGAACATCGGCCAGTGCCCGGTGTCCAGCTCCACCAGCTCCCAGCTGTCGCTCTTGAGGGCCGCGGCGACCGCCGGCATCGGTTCGTCCCCGTCGAGGAGGCACTTCACGTACGTCGCCGGAAGGTCGCCGAGGGGGCGGGTGAGGACGGCCGGTTCGGTGAGCGTGGCACCGGGGTGCGGCGTCGAGCCGCCCACGATGCGGGCGATCTGCTCGTCCGTCAGTCCCTGCCCCGCGTAGTCCTGCGGGCCGAGCGGCGGCCAGTACCCGTCGTGATCGGCGATCGCCTGCCGGACATGCCCGCTCGGCCAGCCCGACAGGAACGACTCACCGTCCTCCGGCACGTTCGCGTCGACGAACACCACGCGCCGCAGCCGGTCGCCGATCCGCTCGGCGGCCTGCCCCACCGGGATGCCGGCGTAACTGTGTCCGACCAGGGCGACGTCCTGCAGGTCGAGACGCTCCACCTCCTCGACGATGTCCCGGACGTGCGTCTGCTGCCCGGCCGGCTGTGTGCCGCTCTTCTCCGCGAGGCCCGACAGCGTCAGCGCATGGACGTCGTGCCCGGCTCCACGCAGCTCCGCGGCCGTCTCGTCCCATGCCCACGCCCCGAGCCATGTCCCTGCCACCAGTACGAAGTCGGTCATGCGGGCAACGTAGCCGAAGGGTCTGACAAGTGGTCACTCCCCGTCGTCGGTGTCCGGTGCGGTGTCCGGTGCGGTGTCCGGCCCCTGGGCCCTGACGCGCTGCACGTGTTCCAGCGAGTCGCGCAACTCCGCGAGCCAGTCGTCCGTGTGCCGCTGCACCAGGCGCACGCACCAGGCCAGCGCGTCGCTGCGGCTGCGGGCCACACCGCCGGCGATCAGGGTGTCGAGGACCTGGCGCTCCGGCTGGCGCAGCCGCGTCATGACCGGTGCGGCCACGTGCGTGAAGAGCGTCCGCAGCCCGCCGCACTCCACACCCCAGGACACCTTCCGGCGGAACCGGTGCTCGGCCTCCCGGGCCACGGCCATCCGGTCCTCGCGGGTGCGCTCCCGGAACTCCTGCGCCCGGCTTGCCAGGGCCGCCTCCCGTTCGGTGGGCGGGACGTCCTCGGCCAGCCGGGGTGCGGGGATGCGGCCGACCACGAGGATCTCCTCGCGGTCGACCGTGATCTCCGTCAGTTCCTCGAAGAGGTCGTCGGGCAGGCGTCCTGCGAACCAGCCGCGAAGCTTCTCTCTCTGCTCATTCGTAATCATGTAATGACGATTACTCGGCCGATCCATGAACGCAAGAGGTCTCCAGCGGTCGGCGAAGGGCGGAATCGGAATGTTTCAGGCCTATTAACAAACACGCGGGAATCGGCCATCTGGCCGCTTCGTAACCCCCGAGACCGCGCAGTTACGGGCTTCCCCCGGGCGGATTCCGTAACTTCACGCCACTGATTCAATACGCAAGGTTACTGAAACCCGTGGGGTCGATGTGTGTTTCCGCTGCGGACTCGGCAGACTCGCGCTCGCCGCTCCGGGCACCGACCGAGCACGGACCGGCACACCCTGTCATCGATGCGGAAGGATGCACACAATGCGGAACACCGCGCGCTGGGCCATGACCCTTGGCCTGACGGCCACCGCCGTCTGCGGACCCCTCTCCGGGGCCGCGCTCGCCACCCCGGGTCAGGCCCCCACCGCGCTCTACGCCCCGTCGGCCCTCGTCCTCACGGTGGGGCACGGTGAGAGCGCGATCGCAGCGACTCCGGAACGCGCGGTCACCCTGACCTGTGCCCCGACGCCCGCCGGCACGCACCCGGCGGCCGGCCCGGCCTGCGCGGAACTGCGCGGCGTCGGCGGGGACTTCGACGCCCTCACCGCGAAGGACGGCGTGTGGTGCACCAAGCAGTACGACCCGGTGGTCGTCACCGTCGACGGAGTCTGGCAGGGCAAGCGCGTCTCCTACGAGCGCACCTTCTCCAACGACTGCATGAAGAACGCCTTCGGAACGGGCGTCTTCTCCTTCTGAGAGGGCCGATCCCACAGACCGGGATCGCGCTGAATCCGTGAAGCACAGCGGGCCGTGGCTGGGGAGCCGGGCCGTTGTCACGGGAAGCCGCGATCTCGCGCGAGGGGGCCGGCGGGCGGAGTGGGGCCGCCCGCCGGCCTCCGGGTTTCCACGCCCGGCAGGTTTCCACGCCCGGCGCGCCCGGCTGGTTTTCTACGCCCGGCACCTCACGCCCGGTCGCGGTGGCTCGTGTCGCACCACGGGTAGCGGCGGCTCCGGCGGCAGGTGCACAGGGCCACGCGGAAGCGGTCCGAGGTGACCACGGAGCCGTCCTCCAGCTCCACTTCCACCGGGCCTTCCATCAACAGCGGGCCCTTGCGCTGGACGGTTACGCGTCGAGGCGCGGCGGGCCGGTCAGACGGGGAGTTCGGCACGGACGACCACCAGCTCTTCCTTGTCATCGGCGGCGGACAGCAGCCCCCGCTCCCGCAGCCAGCGTTCCCGGCCGCGCAGCACCGGGCCGAACGCGATCCGGCGCCGGAGGGTCACGGCGGCCTTCAGGCCGGCCGTGCGCAACTGCCCGACGGTCAGGTCCGGGCCGCTGAGTGCCGACTGCACGAGCAGCAGCACCCCGCCCGGCCGCAGCAGACCGGGCGCCTCCCGGCAGATCCGGTCGACGATCAGCCGCCCGTCGCCGCCCGCGTCCCACGCCCGGGCCGCGCCCCGCGGCGGCCTGCGATGACCCTCGGGCGCCGGCACGTACGGCGGATTGGCCAGGATCAGATCGAACGTTTCTTCGCGTACGGGTTCGAAGAGGTTCCCGTGCCGGATACGGACCGGGAGCCCCGCCAGACGGGCGTTCAGCCGCGCGGCCCACACGGCGCTCCAGGACACGTCCACGGCGGTCACACGGCCGCCGCGGCGCGCGGCCTCCAGAGCCAGGGCGCCGCTGCCGGTGCCTACGTCGAGGACCTTCGCGCCCGGCGCCAGCGGCTCGTCGGACAAGGCACCGGCCAGCAGCTCGGTGTCCTCCTGCGGGGCATACACGCCCGGGGGTACCAGTGCAGTCACGGAACGCCGAGTACCCCGGCCATCAGGAGGTATGAGTCGCTTCCCGGGCCAGTGGTTCACGCAGTGACGAACGTGACGCACGCCAGTCGGTGAGCAGCCGGACGCCGAAGCGTTCCTCGACGAACTCGGTGGCGTCGATGCCGAAGGCGACATCCGGGGCGAGATGCGGCTCCCGTTCCAGCAGCCCGCCGATGACGTCGTGACGCACCACCTGCTCGTGGACGGCGTCGGCCTCGACGTGCTCGTCGTAGAAGTGCTCGGCCGCCGGCCCCGCACCGGTGCGGCGCATCGCCTCGGCGAGCCGCCGCGACCCCGGCGACGAGGTGATCTCGACCGTCGCGAAGTGACCCACCAGGGCGCCCCTGAGCGCCCGGTGCAAGCCGAAGAGGGACATCATGTTCACGGTGACCAGGGCCTCGGCGGACGCCGCGTCGAGATAGCGGCCGTACGTGGTGTCCAGGCCGAGGTCCGTCATCAGGTCCGCGAACAGGACGGCGTGCACGCGGTCGGCACGGCCGCCGCCCCACTCGTCGAACTCCACGGCCGCCATCGCCGCCTTCGCCCGGCCGTACAGACGCGGCAGCACCCAGGCGTGCGGGTCCGCCTCCTTGAGGTGGTAGAGGGAACGCTGGGCCGCGTACTCGCGCACCTGCCACAGCTCGCCCTCGTCCCGCAGGAAGTGGGTGACGCCGGTTCCCTCGACGGGCTCGACCAGCAGGCCGGCCAGTGCCTCGGCCACGCTGTCGTGGACGTGCGCGTCGGTGCGCAGCGCGGACAGGAAGCGGTGCTCCATGGCCGCGCGGACCCGCAACAGATCGGGGTCCCACTCGCGCTCCGGAGGGACGCCCGCGAAGCCGCGGTAGTGCAGCTCGTAGCAGAGGTACAGGGCGAGCTGGAGATCGTCGCCGTACACCTCGGCGCGGGCGACGTCCTCGGGACGGGGCAGACGGCCCGCACCTCGCAGATACGCGTCGACCCCCCTGCTCAGCGGGCCGCGCGGGGCCGGCAGTCGTGGTCCATCGTGCTCCATGCGCGCCGGGTACCCGCCCGGCGCCCGAGGTCACCCGCCGTACGACACCGCCCCGCCGTACGGGCGCGACCGGTCGGGCCGCGGCCCGAGGCAGCCCGGGACCGCCCGGCGCCCGTCAGTCCCCCTCGGACTCCTCCTGCGCACGCGTATTGGGCGTGATGGCCTCCCCCGCCTCGCCCCGGTGGCGGCGCTGCCCGGCGGAGTCCCGGGTGCGGTTCTCGGCGTCCTCGACCTCCCGCAGCACCTCCTCGAGTGCCGTTTCGGGCGGCTTGCCGTGCTGGTCCTCGCCCCGGTCGTGGTCCTTGTGCTGAGACACAGGGGTCTCCTTTCTGCGTTCGGTGCGTCCGGCCAGGTGGTGGGCGGTTCAGGTGGAGGCTGCGGCGATGCGCAGGGGTACCGGATCGGGCGGGACGGCCTCCGCACTGCGGCGGGCGACCTCCGCCCACCAGGAGGGGCCGTCCTCGATGTGGCGCAACAGCACCCCCTCGCGGATCGCCCAGGGGCAGACCGTGACGGCCTTGATGCCGGTCAGCTTCAGTGCCGTGTGCCCGACCACGGCTCCCGCCAGGCTCTGCGCGGCGCGCGGTGCGGAGATGCCGGGCAGGTGCGCGCGTTCGGAGGCGGGCAGAGCCGCCAGCTGCGTGATCGCCGCCCGCAGCTCGGAGCGGTGCATCTGCCGGTCCACGAACGGGCCGTGGCGTCCGGGCGCCGCGCCGCACAGCCGGCCCAGCTGCTGGAAGGTGCGGGAGGTGGCGACCGCGGTGCGCGGGCCCTCCCAGCGGATGCGTGCCGCGACGTCCCGCAGCTGGTGGCGGACCTTGCGGCGCAGCGCCCGCACCTGCTCCGGTGACGGCGGGTCCTCGTCCTCGAAGAACTCGTGCGTCAGCCGCCGTGCGCCCAGCGGCAGGGACGCCACGAAATCGGGCAACCGGCCGCGCCCGAAGGCGACCTCGAGCGTGCCGCCGCCGATGTCGAGCAGGGCGAGCGGCCCCGACCGCCAGCCCATCCAGCGCCGGGCCCCCAGAAACGTCAGCTCGGCCTCGACCTCGCCCGGCAGCGTGCACAGGTCCACGCCGGTACGGGCATGGACGGTGCGCAGCACCTCGTGCCGGTTCGGCGCGTTGCGCACCACCGCGGTCGCGAACGCCAGCGGGTCGGCCGCACCCCACCGGGCCGCGGTCCGGCTCGCCTCGGCCACCGCGTCGACGAGCTGTCCCACGGCCTGCTCCGGGATGGGTCCCCCCGGTGTGACCTGCTCGGACAGCCTGAGCCGCCACTTGGCGGTGTGCACGGGCAGCGGCACCCCGTCCGCCGCGTCCGCGACCACAAGTCTGACCGTGTTCGATCCCACATCCACCACGCTGATTCGCATGGGCGGTGGGTACCCATTTACGGGGCGCGCCAACAGACCACACGCTCCGTACCGGCGAGGTCACGCCACGGACCGGCCTGCGCGCCTCCCGGGCCATGAGCCGGCTCGGCGCTGCGATGCTCCTCGCCGTAGCCGGACAGCGCCCAGGTCACGTTCCGGCCCCGCACAACCCCCGGCTGAAGGTCGCGCCCGTGGTGCTCCCCGGCCAGGGCGCGGCGCTCGGTGAACCGGACGGGCGGCCGACCGGGGGCGTCCCGGGATTCGTTGCGAGGTCGAGGACCGTGTCGTGCGCTGGCCACGTCGCGCCTGTGGGAGAGCGCGCTGCGTCACGCCATCTGGCGGCGCACCAGTTCGTGCAGCCGGCCGTTCGTGTCGGCGAGGAGTTGAGAGGGCGGGCCCTGTTGGATGACCTTGCCGTCCTCCATCACCACGACCCGGTCGGCGTCCATCACGGTCGACAGCCGGTGCGCGATGACGATGCGGGTGGCGTTGAGGGCCTTGGTGCTCTCGATGACCGTGCGTTGCGTCTCGTTGTCGAGCGCGCTGGTCGCCTCGTCGAAGAAGAGGATGCGCGGCCGCCGGATCAGCGCCTGGGCGATCATCAGCCGCTGGCGCTGGCCGCCGGAGACGGCCCCACTGCCCGCCACGATGGTGTGCAGGCCCATCGGCATCCGCTTGATGTCCTCGGCGAGCCCGGCCATCTCGGCGGCCGCCATCGCCTCCTCCGGCGTGTACGGCTCGGTGCCGCAGATGACGTCCAGGATCGAGCCGGAGAACGGCTGCGCGTGCTGGAGCACCACACCGCACTGGCGGCGCACCGCCGACTGGTCCAGGGCCGCCAGGTCCTGCCCGTCGTACAGCACGCTGCCCGACACGGGCCGGTCGAAGCCGATCAGCAGCCGCAGCAGCGTCGACTTTCCGCAGCCGCTCGGGCCGACGACCGCGACGAACTCGCCCGGCCGCACCTCGAACGACACGTCGTCCAGAACCAGCGGACCGTCGTCCGAGTAGCGGAACGACACCCGGCGCGCCTCGATCGCCCCGGTCAGCGGCCCCGGCCGGGTACTCGCCGTGCGCACCTCGGGCGTGGCGTCCAGCACCGGCTTGATCTCCTCGAAGAGCGGCAGCGCGGCCACCGCCGAGACGAACGCACCGGTGAGCTGGGTGACGGAGGTCAGCAACATCGTCACCGACGTGTTGAACGTGAGGAACGCCGCCGCCGACATCGAGCCCCGGGCCGGACCGGCCAGCAGCATGAACATCAGCAGGGTGCACAGCGGCAGGTACACCGCGCCCAGCACCGAGGTGATGTTCTTGATCCGGCCGACCCTCTGCTGGAGTTCCCGGCTGCGCGCGAACTCCGATGCCCACGCGGCGTACGCGTAGTTCTCGGCGGCGGCCACCCGCAGCTTGGGCAGGCCCCGCAGCGTCTGGAACGCCTGGTTGTTCAGCTTGTTGGAGAGCACCACCAGCCGCCGCTGCCAGCGCACCTGCCACAGCCCGAGCCCGAGGAACACGGCCGCGATGACGACGAGCATGCCGATCGCGGCCATCGCCATCGGCACGCTGAACCACAGCAGCAGCCCCAGGTTCATCGCGCCGACCGTCACCGACTGGGCGACCGTCGGGCCGACGCCCGCCAGCAGCCGGCGGATGGAGCTGATGCCCATGGCCGCGCTGGCCAGTTCGCCCGTGGAGCGCTCGGTGAAGAACTTCGTCGGCAGTCTCAGCAGCCGGTCCCACACCGCCGGCTGGAGCGTGGCCTCGATACGGCCCTCGAGCCGCAGGATGGTCAGGTTCTGCAACAGCATGAAGGCCGCCGCCACCACACTGCTCAGCATCACCGCGATGCACACCTGCACGATCAGGTCCGTCTGTGCCTTCGGGACGAACTCGCCGAGCACCTTGCCGGTCGCGATCGGCACCAGTGCGCCGATCGCCACCGTCACCAGACCGCTGAGCAGCAGACCGGTCAGGTCGCCGCGCATGCCCTGCATACAGAACCGCAGCAGCCTCAGCGGGCTGAGCCCCCGCTCCGGCAGCGGGCGGTAGAACATCACCGCGCGCGGCTCGAACTCGTCGGCGTTGGCCTTCTCGATCGGCGTCTCACGGCCGGTCGACGGATGCACCGCGACATAGCCGCCGCGCCGCCACAACAGCGCCACCGGCGCCCCCGACAGAGCCCGCTGACCGACCAGCGGCCCCACGTTGTCCCGCCACCAGCGGCCGTCGAGCCGTACGGCCCGGGTGCGGACGCGGGAGGCCAGGGCGACCTGCTCGACCGGGTCGAGGCGGTCGCCTCCGGTGCCCTTCTGGGTCGGCTCGGTGATCCGGATCCCGGCCGCCTGCCCGACCAGCCTGCAGGCCGCGTACGAGGCGTCCGCGTCGGCCGCGGTGGTGCGCTGGGAGGAGCGTTTGCCGATGGAGGCGAGCAGCGTCCGGTCGGCCTGGACGCGCACCGCCTCACCGGCCTTGATGCCCTCGGCCGTGCGCGTCTCGTGGGTGCGCTCCAGCTGCTCGATCCAGCGGTCCAGCGTGGTCAGCAGCCGGTACTGCTGGTCGACCATGGACTGCCACAGCGCGGGGTCCATCAGCAGGTCGGCCGCGGCCTCCGCGCCGTACAGCGAGCCGTACTGCACGCTGCCCGGCGGGACCTGCATCCAGAACACGTCGTCGTCGGTGGGCGCGGCGGCCCGCTCGGTGGCCATCGGCGCCTGGAAGAGGATGGACAGGCTGCGGCCGACGCCGAGGGCGAGCGCGTACTCCAGCGGACTCGTCGTCGGCGGCACGTACTGCGGGTTGCCGTACTCGTCGTACGACCAGGTCGCCGTGTTGGCGGGCTGGTACAGCTCGCGCAGGCCGATACGGTGCACCACGCAGTCCCGCAGCGGCCGGGCCACCAGGGTGTGCTGCGGGCCCGGCACCGGGCCGAGCACCAGCGACCCCGCCTCCAGCCGGCCCAGATGGTGCCAGTGGCCCTGCTGCCCGGCGTCGACCGCGAACAGGTCGACAGCGCCGGACGCGACCAGCCACAGCACCTGCGGGCCTTCCAGGTCGAGGCGGTTGAACCCGGCGCAGTCGATGCGCGAGCCCATCTGCCCGAAGGCGCCCAGCACGAGGTCGCCGTGTCCTTCGTGAACGGTCGTCATCTCACCGCTCCCTGACCAGTGCCGCGTACGCGCCGCCGCGGGCCACCAGGTCCTCGTGCCGTCCCCGCTCCACGACCGTGCCGTGCTGCAGGACGACGATCTCGTCGCTGTCGCGGACCGTGCTCAGCCGGTGCGCGATCACCACACAGGCGCAGCCGCGCCGGCGCAGGTTGTCCATCACGACCTGCTCGGTCTCCGCGTCCAGGGCGCTCGTCACCTCGTCGAGCACCAGGATGCTCGGCCGGCGCACCAGCGCTCGCGCGATCTCCAGGCGCTGGCGCTGCCCGCCGGAGAAGTTGCGGCCGTCCTGCTCGACCTTGCTGTGGATGCCGCCCGGGCGGCGGGTGATCACGTCGTACAGGGCGGCGTCGCGCAGCGCGTCCTCCACCGCGTCGTCGGGGATCGACGGGTCCCACAGCGCCACGTTGTCCCGGACCGTGCCCTCGAAGAGGAACACGTCCTGGTCGACGAAGGAGACCGAGGCGGCCAGCGCCCCGCGCGGGATGTCCTCGATGCGCTGCCCGTCGATACGGATCACGCCCTCCCACGGCGCGTACAGCCCGGAGATCATCCTCGACACCGTGGACTTGCCGCTGCCGGAGCCGCCGACCAGCGCGACCTGCTGCCCGGGGCCGACCGTCAGGTCGAAGCCGGTGAGCAGGGGCTTGTCGAGCGGGCTGTAGCCGAACGTGATGTTCTCCAGCTCGACATGGCCCTGGAGGCGGCGCGTGGACTCCCCGGCACCGGGGCGGCCGTAGAGCGGGTCGGCCTTGAAGTTCTCCACGTCCTTCAGCCGGGCCACGTCCGCCGCGAAGTCCTGGATGCGGCCGGCGACGCCGTTCAGCCGGGTCAGCGGGGCCGTGAAACGGGTGACCAGGGCCTGGAAGGCGACCAGCAGACCGACCGAGATGTGCCCCTCGACCGCCCGCATGCCGCCGATCCACAGGATCAGCGCGCTGTTGAGGGTGGCCAGCGTCGGCGCGACCACGCCCAGCCAGGCGCTCGGCACGCCGAGCCGCTGCTGCTCTTCCAGGGTGGTGGCGTGCTGCCCGGCCCACTTGCGGAAGTAGCCGTCCTCGCCGCCGGTCGCCTTCATCGTCTCGATCAGCTGAAGGCCCGTGTAGGCGGTGTTGGTGAGGCGGGCCGTGTCCGCGCGCAGCTTCGCCGTGCGCGTCGCCCGCAGCCGGATGACGACGCGCATGGCGACGATGTTCAGCAGCGCGACGCCGATGCCGACGAACGTCAGCTGCGGGTCGTAGGTGTACAGCAGCACCGCGTACAGGACGACCACGACCGCGTCCACGCCCGCCGCCGCGAGGTCGCGGGACAGGGTCTCGGACACCGCGTCGTTGGACTGGAGCCGCTGTACCAGGTCGGCCGGGCTGCGCTGGGAGAAGAACGTCACCGGCAGCCGCAGCAGATGCCGCAGGAAGCGGGCGCTGGACAGGGTGGAGGAGATGATGCGGCCGCGCAGCAGGTTGGCCTGCTGGAGCCAGGTCAGCACCACCGTGAGCAGCACGCACGCCGCCATCGACGGGAACAGCACGTCGAGCAGCGAGGTCTGGTTGCCGATCAGGAACTCGTCGATGTAGGTGCGGCTGAGCGCGGGCACCGCCGCCCCGACCGCCACCAGCAGCAGGCTCGACAGGACGGCGGCGGGCATCGTGCCCGCGGTGCCGCGCAGCCGGGCCGGCATCGCGCCCAGGACGCCCGGCTTGCGGCCACCCCGGGCGAAGTCCTCACCGGGCTCCATCACCAGCACGACACCGGTGAAGCTGCCGTCGAAGTCCTCCATGGGGACGAAACGGCGGCCCTTGCCGGGGTCGTTGATGTAGATGCCACGGCGGCCGAAGCGGCGGCCCATGCCGTCATAGACGACGTAGTGGTTGAACTCCCAGAACAGGATGGCCGGCGACTTCACCTCGGCGAGGGCGGCCAGGTCCATCTGCATGCCCTTGGCCGTCAGGCCGTAGGAGCGGGCCGCCTTCAGCAGGTTGCTGGCGCGCGAGCCGTCCCGGGAGACACCGCAGGCGATGCGCAGCTCCTCCAGCGGGACGTGCTTGCCGTAGTGGCCGAGCACCATGGCCAGGGAGGCGGCGCCGCACTCGACGGCCTCCATCTGGAGCACGGTGGGCGTGCGGACGGTCTTCGCCCCGGCCTTGGGCACCTTGCGCTTCGGCGGGGCGGCGCGGCGCCGGCCCCGGGTGTCCGGTGCGGTCGCGCTCATGGCAGCAGCCAGTCGACGGGACGCTGGTCGGCCAGCCGGATCGAACCGGAGGCCGGCGTCATGGAGGTCAGCTTGAACGGCGGTCCGTCCGCGGACGACCACGTGTAGCCGCTCTTCGTGCCGGACGACTTGTCCAGCCGGACCGTCACGGCCACCGGCCTGCCCTTCTTGGTGAACTGTTCGCCCAGCTGGCTGTCCCCGAGGAACGCGGCGATCTGCTGCGGGGACTGGGCCGAGCGGTCCACCGACTTCACATGGCCGCGCAGCACCCCGTACTCCTGCGTGGGCACCGACTGCACGGTCAGGTCCACGGCGGCGTCGTCGGGGATCGAGGCGGCGTTCTCGGCGGGGACGTACACGGTCGCGTAGAGCGGGTCCCCGGTGTGGGCGACCTTCTCGACGGCGGCGATGTTCGCGCCGGTCTGGATGATCTGCCCGACGGTCGCGGCGAGTGCGGAGACCCGGCCCGCGTCGAGCGTGCGGACGACCGCTTCGCCCTTGGCCGTACGGACCTTGAGCACGGGGGAGTTCGCGGGCACCTGTTCGCCCTGCTTGGCGAGCACCGCGGTGACCTGGCCCGCGACGGGGCTCTGGAGGAGGTAACTGCCCTGCCCGTGCGTGATGATGGCGGGTGCGCTGACGGTGGAGGTCACCGAGCCGGTCACCGCCCACACCGAGGCGGCCGCCATCGCGACCACCGTCACCGAGAGCACGAGCCAGCCCTGCGGGCGGGCGAAACGCACCGGCAGGTCGAGTTCCTCCGGTGACTGGAGCTTGGCGAGGGCCTGTTGGCGGAACTGCAAGGAACTTCCCTCACCCGTAGAAGAGGTACTCACGGCCGTGGCAGAGGTACTCACGGCTGCGGCAGAGGTTCATACGGAACCCGAAGAACCCGGAACCGCCGGCTGCGGTTCCGGGAATCAACGGCACAAGGGCTCGATCAGAGGCCGGAGACCAGGCCGGTGACCGGGGCCGTGTTCAGGCCGGTGACACCCTCGACGGTGCCGACGGCCGTGTCGACCAGGCCGGAGACCGGAGCGATGCCGTCAACCGTGTCGGTGACGGTGTTGACGGCGTTCACGGAAAGGCCGCCGGAGATGGCGTCGAGCTGGGCGTCAGCGATCTCGACGGTCTCGACCTGGGGGGTGGAGTTCATGATGGAACTTCCCTTCGTATGGGTATCTCACAAGGGGGGAGCGGCCCCCTCTGGGGACAGATGACGGCCGCGACCGCGGGCACCGGGCATTCGTTTCCGAGTGCCCTGAGCGGCCCCCGCGGTGCGATGGATCAAAGCACGCTGCGGCTCCGCGCTTCCAATCAACCACCCCCCTCACCAGGGAACTTGCGCCCCCGTGGCGCCGATCCGTGCAGGTCCGTGCACCGCTTGGCGGCGAGTTCTTCACATGCGGCACCGCATCGGTGCATCCGGGCCCTTGTTCCTCGGGGTGGCGAATCCGGCACTCCCGCCCCAAAGGCGTGACCTACGCGGCCGGGGTGTGGATAACCCTCATTTCGGTGACCGGGTTGAGCATTCGATGTGCAGATTCGCTGAAGCCGGGATTCCACTCCGTGAGGACGACAGATCGTTTCCGGGTGGATACGGAGCGTTGCGTTCCGCCATGCCGGAGCGGCGACCGTCGCTGAAAGGCCGTCATCCGGCCATGGCGCTCCGCGGGCCGGCCGGACCAGGCCTCCCGGACCGGCCCGGGTGAGCAGGGCGGTCACGGACCACGCGGTCGGTCTGCCGGCGGCGGGAGTTGGCTGATTCCGCGATGCGAAGGGATCACTTGCAAACGGAATTGAACGCCCCGTGCGGCCCGTGCGTACCAACAGCCATCCAGGCGCCCCCCAGAAGCTGCCGGACGGCGGCACCCACTCCGTTCCCCAGGAGGAGAGAAGTTTGAGTCACAAGCGAATTCCGAAGCGCAAGGCCGCGATAGCGGCGGGCGGTGTGGTGGCGCTCGGCGCGGCCGCGATCCTGCTCCCCAACGCCAACGCCTCCCAGGACGGTTCGTCCGGCGACGCGGCGGCCGCGCCGAAGACCCTGAAGGCGGGCGACGCCTCGGATCTCGCCTCGCAGCTCTCCGGGCTCCTCGGTGAAGCGTTCGGCGGCTCCTACTACGACGGCGACAGCCGGCAGCTCGTCGTCAACGTCGTACCGGGCGACAACAACAACGTGATCGTGCAGGCGAAGGCGGCCGGCGCGAAGGTCCGCGAGGTCGAGAACAGCTGGTCGGAGCTGCAGGACGGCGCCTCGACGCTGAAGTCCGAGGCGACCATCGCCGGCACCTCGTGGTCGATCGACCCGCGCACCAACAAGCTCCTGGTGACGGCGGACAGCACCGTGACCGGCGCCAAGTGGGACAGACTGGAATCCACCGTGCAGGAGCTCGGCTCCGGCATGGCCACCATCAAGAAGTCCGCCGGCACCTTCAAGCCGTTCGTCTCCGGAGGCGACGCCATCTTCGCGGGCGGCTCGCGCTGCTCCCTCGGCTTCAACGTCACCGCGGGCGACGGCTCGCCCGCCTTCCTGACGGCCGGTCACTGCACCCTCGGCGGCAACGAGTGGTCGGACACCCAGGGCGGCCAGCCGATCGCCACCGTCGACCAGTCGACGTTCCCGGGCAACGGTGACTTCGCACTCGTGAAGTACGACGACCCGGCGACCGAGGCACCCAGTGAGGTCAACACCGGCGACCAGACCGTCCCGATCACCGAGGCCGCCGAGGCGACCGTCGGCCAGCAGGTCTTCCGGATGGGCAGCACCACCGGGCTCGCCGACGGCCAGGTCCTCGGCCTGGACGCCACGGTGAACTACCCGGAGGGCACCGTCACCGGCCTCATCCAGACCGACGTCTGTGCCGAGCCCGGCGACAGCGGCGGCTCGCTGTTCACCCAGGACGGTCTCGCCATCGGCCTGACCTCCGGTGGCAGCGGTGACTGCACGGTCGGCGGCGAGACGTTCTTCCAGCCGGTGACCACCGCCCTGGAGGCCGTCGGCGCGACCCTCGGCGCGGGCGGTGCCGGTGCCGGTGCCGGTGCCGGTGACGAGGCCGGTGCCGGCGAGGACGCCGGTGCTGGTGAGGAGGCCGGTGCCGGCGAAGAGGCCGGTGCCGGTCAGGAAGCCGGTGCGGGTGCCGGTGAAGAGGCCGGAGCCGGTGAGGAAGCCGGTGCCGGTGCCGGTGAGCAGGCCGGAGGCGACGAAGCGGGTGCCGGAGCCGGTGCGGGTGCCGGTCAGGACGCGGGTCAGGGCGTCGAGGACAACTCCGGTCTGACCGAGAGTCGCTGACCCCCGCACAGCCGTCGGCAGCCGGTCCGACGCGGCCGGCCCGGTTCCGCCCCCTTCCTGGCGGAACCGGGCCGGCCACCGGCGTTCCCGTCCGGGCGCCCCGCGCCCGGCGGACCTATCCGACGGCCCGGATCAGCAACAGGGCGATGTCGTCGAGCCGTTCCTCCCCGGCGGTGTGGTGCCGCCCCTGGTGGACGAGGCTGTCGGCCAGTTCGTCCAGCGGCTGGTCCCCGGCGTCGGCCAGCCGCCGGCCCAGATCCGCGAGGGCCTCCTCGAAGTCCGTGCCGGGGGATTCGACCAGCCCGTCGGTGTAGAGGACGAGCAGCGAACCGGGGGCCAGGGCGACCTCCGTCGTCGGGTACACCGCCGAGGCGTCGATGCCCAGCAGCGGGCCGCCCGCCAGGTCGAGGACGCGCACCCGGCCGTCCGGCCGTCTCAGCAGCGGCGGGGGGTGCCCCGCCCGGGACATCACGGCCCGCCCGTGCTCCGGGTCGAGGCGCAGGTACAGACAGCTGGCGAACAGGTCGGACCCCAGGTCGAGCAGCAGCCGGTTGGTGCTGCGCATGACCTCCTCGGGCGCCTGACCCACGGTGGTGTACGCGCGCACCGCGGTGCGGACCTGCCCCATCAGCCCGGCCGCCGTCACGTTGTGGCCCTGCACGTCCCCGATCACCGCCGCCGCCGTCCCCCGGGTGCCGACCAGGTCGTAGAAGTCGCCGCCGATGTCCATGCCCTGAGTGGCCGGGACATAGCGGCCGACCGCCTCGATGCCGGGCAGGGACGGCAGGGAGTGCGGCAGCAGCGCTTCTTGCAGGCCGTGCGCGAGCCGGTGCTTGGCGTCGTAGAGCAGCGCCCGCTCCAGCGCCTGGGCGATCAGCCCGGCCATGCTGATCATCACCGCCCGCTCCTCCGTCGGGAAGGGGTGCGGCTCGGCGTAGGACAGGACGCAGGTCCCGACCGGGCGGCCCTGGGCGATCAGCGGCAGGTAGGCCCAGGCCTCGAATCCGTCGGGGGTCGCGAGCCGCGCGGGGTACAGCCGTTCCAGCTGCTCCTGCGACTCGAAGAACGCGGGCACGCCCGTCCGCAGCACCTGGGTGCCGGGTGTCGACTCGGTCAGGGGCATCCCGTCGAACCGTTCCACCACGTGCGGGTCCCGGTATCCGCGATGCCCCAGCACCTGCAGCCGGTTCGCCCGCGAGCCCAGCACGACCAGGGCCTGGCTGCCCACGGCCGGGGCGATCTCGTCGGCGACCAGCTGCACCACGTCCTGCACCCCCACCGCCTCGGTGAGGGCGCCGGCCAGATCGAGCACCTGCGTGATGGTGACCAGCCGGGACGGTGTCCCGGCTGGCGGTGGTGCGGTCCGGTTCATCTGCGACACGGCCCTGGACCTGGTGATGCGCACGCTCAGGCCCGTCGTGCTCGGGTACAGCCGGAACGACAGCCACTCGCCGGGCGGGCGCAGCGCCACGAACGACGTGACGTGCTGGCTGAGCAGAGCGGCCCGGTACCGGTCCTCGTACACCGGGTCGTTGAGCCACGGCACCGACGCCCACAGCTGGGTGCCGAGCAGTCGGCTGACCGGGACGTTCAGCAGCTCACCCGCCGCCGCGTTGACGAAGCCGATCCGTCCGTGCAGGTCCAGGGAGACCAGCCCGTACGGCAGCCGGCTCACCATCCGGGCCGCCTCGACCGTGCCGAGCGTGCCGGCCATGCCGCCCGCCAGGGGCGAGGCGAGCAGGTCGGTCTCGGGGTGCGGCGGGATGCTGTGCTCGGCGGCCCGCTCCAGCCGGACCGCCAGCCGGCCGCAGGCCGCCGTCAGATGGTCGCGCTCGTGGTCGGACATCTCCGCCGGGTGCGCGCCCGGCCAGGTCACGAAGACCGCGCCGTAGACGGTGGACTCGGTGGCGATCGGCACCGCGGCCAGGGCGAACGGGTACGGCAGCACCACGGCGATCCGCGGGTAGTGGCGGGCCATCTGCTCCTCGCCTCCCACCCACACCAACCGCCGCTCGCGGGCCGCGTCGGCGACCGGGATCGGTGAGCTCAGGCCCACCCGTTCCCAGGGCGCCGCGAACGCCCGGGGCAGACCGGCCATCACCGCCATCTCCAGCACCGGCTGGTCCGGTGCCATCAGGTACACCGCGCCGGAGTGGGCGTGCACCTCGTCCATCATCGAGGCCAGCGCCAGGGAGAGCAGGGGACGGCCGACCGGCGTCCTGGCGGTTGCCGGCGCCTGCGCGGAGGACTGCCCGTCGGACACGCCGACCACCTCCTCGCACGGCCGCGCGACCGGGTCCAGGAACAAATCTCCCCCCTGGCGGCCCGTCCCGCACGACGAGCGGTTCCCGAACGGTCCCGGTTACCGCCGGTCACACGTGCTCTGGCCCCGCCGGGGGCGCCCACCTACCCCGACCGCCCCGGCCCATGCCCCCGCAGTCGAAGCGCGGCCGGGCGTACGGGGCGCTGGGCGTGCGCCCCCGCGCACCCTGATGGCCGGATCATCGCGCCCACGCAGGGTCACGGTCGCGAACAATGGGGCACGCGCTCAAGACGACGAGGGGGCGTACGGCGAGCGGAGGGGGTGGCAGTGATCCGGGTGCTTCTGGTGCACGACGAGTGTCTGGTGAGGTCGGTGCTGGCGGAGTGGCTGCGGCAGGAGTCCGACCTGCTGGTGCACGACACGTCGTGGCGCGGCGCGCCGGGCACGGTGCGGTCGGTCCGGCCGGACGTGTGCGCGGCGGACCTGGAGTGCGCGGACTCCTACGGCATCCCTCCGCTGGGCGAACTGTGCCGGCCGGGGCCGGAGCGCGTGCGGCCGCGATTACTCGTGCTCGCCACCGCGAACCGGCCGGGCCTGCTGAAGCGGGCGGTCGAGGCGGGGGCGCTCGGCTACGTCGACAAGGAGGGGTCCCCGCAGAATCTTCTGCGCGGGATCCGTCGCGTCGCCGAGGGGGAACGTTTCGTCAATGACTCGCTGGGCTTCGGGTTCCTCAAGGCGGCCGAGATGCCGCTGACCCGCAGAGAGCTGAGCGTGTTATCCCTCGCGGCCGAGGGAGCCTCCATCGCGGAGATCGCCGGGAGCCTGCACCTGTCCCACGGGACGGTGCGCAACTACATGGCGGCCATCACCCGCAAGACGGGGGCCCGCAACCGCATCGACGCGATACGCATCTCGCAGGGCCAGGGCTGGCTCTGATCCTCGCCGGGCCGGTGCGGGGGCCCAGCTCCCGACGAGGTCCCGGTACAGCGCGGAGGACCGCATCAGCTCCTCATGGCTGCCGTACGCCGTGCTCCGGCCGTCCATCACCAGGACACGGCCGGCGCGGCGGGCCGAGCTGATGCGGTGGGCCACGACCACCAGGGTCCCGCCCGGCCGTGCGGCGAACGCCCGCTCCGCCCGCTCCTCCGTCTCGGGGTCCAGATGGCAGGTCGCCTCGTCGAGCAGGGCGAGCGGCGCGTACGACAGGTAGGCCCGGGTCAGCGCGACCAGCTGCCGTTCGCCGGCCGACAGCGCCGCCGGATCGACCCGGGCGCCGAGCCCGCCGAGCCGGCCGGCCAGCGGGGTGAGGCCGACCGCTTCGGCCGCGGCCAGCAGCTCCTCCTCGGGCACCGGGTCCGGGCGCAGGTACGCGAGGTTCTCGGCCAGGGTGCCGCCGAACACGTAGGCCTCCTGCGGGATGAGCACCCGCTCGGCGGCGGCCTGCGGGCCGGGCACGGGATGTCCGCCGACCCGGATGGCGCCGCGCGAGGGTGTGAGCAGCCCTGCCACAAGGGCGGTGAGCGTGGACTTGCCGGTGCCGCTGGGGCCCACGACGGCCAGGTGCGCGCCGGATGGGAGGACGAGGTCGAGATCCTGGACGACCGGCGCGCTGGCGGGGCCGTAGGCGAAGGTGACGGAGGCGAGGGAGAGGGCGGGGGGCGGGGCGGTGTGGTTCGTGGCGGTGCCGGCCGGCCCGGGGCCGCTGTCCGGATCGGGTGCCTCGGTGTCCGTCCTGGCCAGCCTGCGCAGCACCACCGTCAGCCGGGAGCCGCTCGTGCCCAGGCCGTGGATCAGGTTGCGCAGGGCCGGGAGCAGGGACTGGGTGACGTAGGCGAGGGCGCCGACCAGGGCGCCGGTGGTGACGCCGTGGGCCAGCAGCCAGGGCGCGGCGGCGAGCAGCAGCACGACCGGCAGCTGGCCGCCGATCGTCAGGGACGCCACGCGCAGCACGCCCCAGTGGGCCAGGGCGCGCGCCGCCCGCAGTTCGGCCTCGACCCGTTCCCCGGTGCCGGCGGCGATGTGCGCCTCCGCCCCGGTCGCCGTGACGTCCCGCAGGCCCGGGCAGACGGTGCCGAGGTGACCGGCGAGAGCCTCGTCGGCGAGCAGGAACGTCTCCTGCCGCCGGGCGAGCGGCCGCAGCGTCGCGGCGAACAGCGCCATGCCGGCGGCCAGGGGAGGCCCCACCACCAGCAGGAGCGGCGGGGCGAGTGCGAACAGGCCCGCCAGAGCCCCGGCTGCGGTGAACACGAAGGAGCGGGAGACCATGACCAGCCCGGCGAAGGTGTCCCGGGCGATCTCCACCTGCTGGGTGAGCCCGGACAGGGAACCCGCGTCGCCGGTGCGCACCCCGCGCGAGACCACCCGCTCCACGAGCCGGTCCCGGAGCGGTTCGACCAGCGCGGCGACGGCGGCGTAGACCCGGGCGGTCCCGTACGCGCCGACCAGGACACCGACCCCGGTCACCGCCAGCCAGAACAGCCCGACGTCCGCCCGGCCGCGCAGGAACCCCTCGTCCAGGGCGCGGGCGGGCCCGTACCCGATGAGGAAGGTCTGCCCGGTCTCCAGCACGGACCAGCCGGCGAGCCGCAGCAGGACCCGCGGGCGGGCCAGCAGGAAGCGCAGTCCCCGGGCGGGGAGGCCGGTGGGGTGCAGGGCCGTCATGAATCCGTCCCGTCCCCGGCCGCCGCGCCCGTACGCGTCCGGCCGCTCGTGCTGTCACGTTCCTCTCCGTGTCCGTCCCGGGTGTCCGGGGCCGGTGGCGCGTCGCCGGCGCACGTATCCGCGAGTCCCGCCCCGTCCCCGAACGCGGCCCGGTACTCCGCGAGCCGCCACAACTCCTCGTGCCGTCCCACCGCCCGCACCCGCCCCCCGTCCAGCCACGCCACGGCATCCGCGCACGCGGCCGTCGCCCCGCGGTGGGCGACCAGCAGCCGGGTGCTGCCCGGGCCGTCGCCGAACAGGGCGTCGGTGATGCGGCGTTCCGTCACCGTGTCGAGGCTGGAGAGGGCGTCGTCGAGGATCAGCAGGCGCCCGCCGTGCGCGAAGGCCCGGGCGAGACCCAGCCGTTGGGACTCGCCGCCGGAGCGCGGGGCGTCGGCGACGGCCGTGCCGTATCCGTCGGGGAGACGGCGGACGAAGTCGTCCGCGAGGGCCGTGCGGGCCGCCTCGCGGATCCGGGCGGGGGAGGGGGACGGCAGGCCCAGGCCGATCGCCTGTTCCACCGTGCCGCCGAGGAGAGCGGGGCGGGCGAAGGCGTAGCCGACGGCGCCGCGCAGGTCGTGGTGCGGCAGCTCGCGCAGCGGCACACCGTCCAGGAGCACCTCTCCCGCGTCCGGGTCGGCCAGCCTGCCGGCGAGCGCGGCCAGCAGCGACTTGCCCGCGCCGGAGCGGCCGACCAGGGCCAGGGTCGTGCCGCCCGGCACGTCGAGGTCCACCCCCTCGAGCACGGTGCGCCCGCCGCGCCGGGCCGTCACCCCGCGCAGCTCCAGCCGGCCGGGGCCGTCGGGCAGCCGGCGGGTGCCGAAGGCGGTGGCGGGCTCGGTCTCGACCTCGCCGAGGCGCCGGGCCGCGGCCCGGGCCCGGGCCAGGCCGGCGAGCCGGCCGACCAGCATGCCGACGCCCGTGGCGAGCACCGCGTACCGGGAGGCCGCCAGTACCTCGCCCACCGAGAGCCGGTCCCGGGTGAGCAGTACCCCGGCCACGGCGACGACTGCGAGTTGCAGCAGCGGGGCCACGGCGACCGCCCTGGCCGCGGCCCGCCCCTGCACCCGCCACATGCGGTGTCCGGCCCGGGACAGATCGGGCAGCGCCCGCAGCACACGGGCCGTTTCGCGGCCTTCCGCGCCGGCCGCCCGGACGGTGAGGACCCCCTCGACGGCCTCCGCCAGCGCGGCCGCGATCCGGCCCTGGGCCCGCTGATAGCGCGACGCGCTCTCGGAGGTGTCGCGGGAGACGGCGCGCAGCAGAAGCGCGAGCACGGGGGCTCCGGCGAGGAACACGGCCGCGAGCCACCAGTCGATCAGACCCAGCGCGACGACCCCGCCGACGGGACCGGCGAGTGCGGCCAGCAGCGCCGCGCGGGCCGCCGGAGTGGTCCCCGCCTCGGCGGCGTTGCCGACCAGCCGCGCGACGAGGTCACCGGAGCCGAAGCGGTCGGCCGCCCGCGGGCCGACGCCCAGGACGTGCCCGGTCAGCCGGCGGCGCAGCCATGCGGTGGTACGGGCGTCGACGGTGCCGGTGAGGACGGTCTGGACCGCGTCGAGCACACCGAGCAGCAGGACGAGGCCGGCGCAGCAGAGCACCCACCGGGTGGCCGGGGCGTGCGCCAGCAGCAGATCGAGGGCCCGTCCCAGCGCCGCCGGCAGCAGCAGTCCGGCACCCGTCGCGGCGATGCTCACCAGGCACAGCGCCACACAGCGGGACCCGCTGTACCGGGTGGCCGTGCGCAACAGCGTGCGAGCGTGTCCGGCCGCCGGGTCGTCGTCGCCGCGCGAGGTCATACGGGCCTTTCCTGGGGCGGGAAGGACCCCGGGCGGCCCCTCCCCGAAGGGAGAGAGCCGCCCGGAGCGAGCAGACCGTGGATCAGAGACAGAGCAGCACGCTCGCGGCGCTGATGCAGGAGAGCAGGCTCAGCGTGCTGTTGCCGCCGCCGTCCGTGCGCTCTTCGGTCTCGATGGTCTGCAGGTCGAGAAGTGCCATGGTGTGTCCTTCCGTTGGGTGTCCGTCCGTGGTCATCCGTGGGGACGGGGTGGTGTCACGACTCCGCGGGATGGCGGAACCGCGTCAGTGGGGCCGCCGGCTGGGCGGCGGGAGGAACGGCAGGTGGGCGCCGGTCGCCGGGTCGAGGGCCGCGCCGAGTGCCAGCAGGCACCCTGCCGTTCCGGTGGCGAGGTCCATGGAGAGCCGCATCATCTGGTGTCCGGGGAAGGCCAGCTGGCCCTGGTAGGCCATCGCGAACCAGCCGAGCCCGGCGATCTGCCCGGCCAGCCGGTCCGCGGTCGCGCCCGGCGTGGCCGTGCGGCTGAGGTGCAGGATCATTCCGGCGCGGCCCTGGAACAGGCCGGGCTGCGCGTAGAAGCGTGAGGTGGCCGCGGTGAGCACACCGGAGCGGGCCGTCTCGAACTCCCCGGCGTGGCCGGGGGAGTGGGCCACGAGGTCGTCGAGGACCATGCCGAGGCCCGCGCTGCCGTCGCCGAGGTAGGGCAGGGTGCGCCAGCCCTCGTCGACTTCCAGTGACCCGTTCTCGCGGGTCATGCAGGACGCCAGGTCCCGGCGCAGGGCCACGGCCGCCGCTTCCAGCCAGGCTTCCTCGCCGGTCCACTCGTACTGCCGCAGCATGAGCAGTGCGGGGCCGCTCGCGCCGCGCAGCAGTCCGGCGCGCGGCCGGGACGTGGCCGGGAACGGTTCGGTGAGCCGCTGGACGAGGATCCGCGCGGCTTCGTGGGCCCGTTCGCCCAGCTCCGACTCGCCGGTCGTCCGGGCCAGATGCCCGAGGACCAGGCCCAGCCCGGCCAGTCCGCCGTGCAGGTCGGAGGAGAGGTTCTGCCACCGTTCGGCGAGGATGCCCTCGACCAGGTCCAGTGCCCGCTGCCGGTGGCCGAGCCGGTCGAGGACCAGGGCGACGCCGGCGAGCCCGTCGTACAGGCCGAGCGGTGTGCCGACGGGGGCCGGTGCCGTGCGGTCCAGCAGCCAGCGCTCGCCCTCCTCGTACCGCTCGGCGCCGGCCGCGTCCAGCGCGAACAGCACCCCCGCGGCGCCGTGGGCGAGCCCGAGCCCGCCGCCGTCGGAGAACTGGGCGACGTCGCCGGGGAAGAGCCGGTCGTCGCGCTCCGGGGTGGCCGAGGCGAGGATGGCCTTGACCATCGAGTCGCGGCTGTACGGCCAGTCGCCCGGGTCCACCGGCGAGGAGGGAGCGGCCACCGTACGGCCGGACACCTCCCGGGTGATCTCGGTGACCGCCTCGTCGAGGAACTCCCGCGGCACGTCCGGGAACTGCTCCGCGATCACTTCGGCCAGGTGTGCCGCCTTGCCGCGGTCGACCACGAACAACGTGGTCACGGGCAGGAACAGGGCCAGCCGCAGACAGGCCAGCGCGTAGCGGTCGACGTCGGCGCCCCGGCGGTCCGGCGGCGCGAAGAACCCGGGGTGGGCGACGACCTGGCGGCCGTTCTCCCCGACCGGGGCCGCGGCCTCGAAGTCGAGGAGGAACACCGTCTCCTCGTCCGGGGCGACCATGATGTTGAAGACGTGCAGGTCGTTGAAGACGATGCCCCGGTCGTGCACCGCCGCCACCGCCTCCTCCACCCTGCGGTGGATGCGCAGGGCCCATGCCGTGTAGGCGGCGACGGCCTCCGGGCCGGGGTCCTGGGTGAGCAGCGGATGCCGCTCGGCGAAGAAGGAGTTGAGCGGACGGCCTTCCAGGAAGTCCATCACCAGGAAGCGGTGACCGCCGAGTTCGAACCAGTCGCGCACCTCCGGGACCACGCCCGTGCCCGCGACCTGCTCCAGCGCCTGCTTCTCCCGTTCCAGCCGGGCGATCGCGTCGGCGCCGTCCGAGGCGAGCCCCGCGTGCGGCCGGCCCTCCTTGAGGACGATCCTGCGCCCGTCACGGGTGTCGGTGCCCACGTACACCCCGCCGCCGTTGGAGAAGTGCAGCGCCTTCTCGATCCGGTACGGCAGCTCACCCGTCGTCGTGTTGTTCCGCGCGTCGAGGTGCGGCTGGAGGAACGCGGGCAGGGTCACCCACTCGGGCACCTGGAAGGACGGCGACCGCCGGTCCGGCACCAGCCGCCCCTCGCCGTCCCGCACCGCCGGCACCAGCGAGCCCCGCTCGTCCACGACGAACGTGCGGGCGAAGGCGCCGTAGCGGACATACAGCGGGCCCTCGCCCCAGCGCAGGTCGGTGAGGATGTACGGCCCCTCGAAACCCTCCAGCAGCGCGCCCAGCTCGCGCAGCACCTGGTGCAGCTGCTCCTCGTCGGCCGGGTACACGGTGACGAACTTGCCGCTGCCGTCGCGCGGCGCGTACTTGGTGTTGCGCAGGTGGAGCAGGTGCGGACCCGGCACGAACTTGAAGGGGACGCGCCGCTCGACGCAGTAGTCCCACACGATCCGCGCGATGTCCTCCGCGTTCGCCCGGGTCGCCGAGGCGTGGATCTTCCACCCCTGGGCCGGGCCCTGCAGCGGTGCGCCGTCCGGGCCGAGCGGCGTCAGCGTCAGCCAGTCGCCGATCCGGGCCGACTCCCAGCCCTCCGGCAGCGGCCGGCGGGCCGTCTCGTAGAGGTGGGCGGCGCTCTCCTGCCCGCCCCGCGCCAGCCGGTCCGGCGTCTCGTAGAAATGCCGGTCGGCCAGCGCGTACACCTCGTACCGCTTGTCCATGCGTCCCCCTCCGTGACGGAAACCGAGCCTTCCAGCCACGAGCCGGGCACGCACAGTCACGCCTGTCACGAGAACACCGTGCGGAACGCACGCGTTAAGACCTGTTCGGTTTCTTTCGAGCGTCCGCGTCAGCGCCGTTCCACGGAACGCCCACAGGGGCTGCGCAGGTGTCGTATAAGCGCTGTAATGGCCAACGTGGTCAGTCAGGGCGCCCGAGAGCGCGGAACGCGAACGCTGCGTGCCGAAGGTGCCCTCAAAGCGATCGCGGCCGATCAGGAGTCGCCCGAACGACTGCGCCGCGTCCTCGAACAGGCACTCGTCTTCGCCGGTGCGGCGTTCGCCGCCGTCTACGCGCCCAGCCAGGACGGCGAGCTGCTGTGCCTGATGGAGTCGGCAGGGGTCCCGAGGACGCTGTACGGACTGCGCGACAGCTACCCGCGCGCCGGGCGCTCCCCGGTCGCCGAGGCCCACCGGGGCGGACGGCCGGTGTCACTGAGCCCGGCGGAACTCGCCGAAGACGCCCAGGCGCGGCGCACGCCGTCCGGGGACTTCTTCCTCACAGCCCTGCCCGTGCAGGGGGACGGCGGCTGCCTGCTGGCCGTGAGCGAGCGCCCCGAAGGCTTCACAGCCGACGACCTCGGATGCCTGGAGCTCATCTCCGCGGCGGTCGCCCTCACCGCCCCGGCCGCGCCCGCCGAGGCCGGTGACCTGCCGCCGAGCGCCTTCAGCCTCGCCATGGACACCGGCCGCGTCCGGGTCGGCGACGACCTGCTGGACCTGTTCGGCCTGGACCCCGTGGAGTTCGACGGCCGGATCGAGACGCTGCTCAGCCTGACCGTGCCCGAGGACCTCCCCTCGCTGATGTCCGTGGTGGAGGCCGACCACATGTCCATCGGCGACCGCGAGCTGGAGTTCCGGGTGCTCCAGCCCGCCGGGGCGCCGAAGTGGCTCCGGCTGCGCGGGCGCCTCCTGCCCGGCGGCGAGGGCCGCCCGGCCCGGCTCGTGGGCACCGTCGTGGACGTCTCCACCCTGCGCTCCGACGTCACCGACGTGGCCCGCGTCCAGCGCCTGGCCGCCGCGCTGGCCACCGCCGTCACCGTCCGCGACGTGGGCAAGGCCGTGGTCGCCGCCCTGCGCCGGCCGCTGCGGGCCGACCGGATCGCGCTCGCCGAGCTGGAGAGCGAACGGCTCGTCGTCACCGTCCTCGACCCGCCCGAACCCGAGTCATGGCCAGAGCTGTGGCGGTCGGAGTGGCGCACCGAGTGGCCCGACGCACCTGTGCGCGCCATGCCCACCCTCGCCGCCGCACTGCGCGAGGGCCGGGCCCGCATCTGGCCCGCCGGCAGCCCCCTGGAACGCGCTCTGGCCGAGGTCGGCCCCGGAGGCCTCGCGGTCCTGCCGCTGCCGGCCGGGAACCGCATGGCCGGCGCCTGCCTGATCGGCTGGGACACCCCGCACGACTTCGGCACCGACGAACGCGCCCTGCTCACCGCCTGCGCCGGCCTCGCCGGACAGGCCCTGATGCGGGCCCGGGCCTTCGACGCCGAGCACGAACTCGTCGGCATGCTCCAGCGCCAGTTGCTGCCGCGCAGCCTGCCCCGGCTGCCGGGCGCGGTGGCCGTCGCCCGCTACCTGCCCAGCACGGCGGGGCTCGAACTCGGCGGCGACTGGTACGACGTCATCCCGCTGCCCGACAACCACGTCGCCCTCGTCATCGGCGACGTCCAGGGTCACAGCGCCGGCGCCGCCACCCTCATGGGCCAGATGCGCACCGCCCTGCGCGCCTACGCCGTCGAGGGGCACCCGCCGGACGTGGTGGTCGGGCACGCCAACCGGCTGCTGATGGACATGGAGAGCGACCTCTTCGCGACCTGTTGCTACGTCGACGTCGACCTGGAGGAGGGCGCGGCCTGGTGCGTGCGCGCGGGGCATCTGCCGCCGGTGCTGCGCTACCCGGACGGCCGGACCGACATCGCGGAGGCCGAGGGCGGGCCGCCCCTCGGGGTGGTCACCCGGGCCGACTTCCCCATGAGCCCGCTCCGGCTCCCGCCGGGCACCGTGATCACCCTGGTCACGGACGGTCTGGTCGAGACGCCGGACTCCGACATCGACGAAGGCATGGACCACCTCGCCGAGCGGCTGGCCGGCGCCGCACCCGCCGACCTGGGGCTCGTCGCCGACGCCCTCCTCGGCAACGCCCCGCGCAGCGACGACGTCGCCCTGCTCCTCCTGCGGTACGACGGAATGGACCTGCGCCCGCTCCGGGAGAGCTGGACGGTCTGGCGGGTGCCGCAGGCCGTCGGGCACGCCCGCCGCTTCGCCCGGCGCACCCTGCGCTCCTGGGGCGTCACCGTGGACTACGACGCCGCGCTCCTCGTCGTCTCCGAACTCGTCACCAACGCCCTGGTCCACACCGACGGCAAGGTCCGCATGGACCTCACCCTCGTCAACAACCGGCTGCGCATCGCCATCGCCGACGCCTCCCCCCGCTCACCGGTCAGACCGGCCAGCATCGGCTGGGAGGCCACCGGCGGCCGGGGCATCCTCCTTGTCGAGGCCCTCGCCGCGACCTGGGGCACCCTGCCGGTCAGCGGCGGCAAGCAGGTGTGGGCGGAACTGGTGCTGGGCCGCTGAGCGACGACCGGCCCGGCCCCGGTGATGCCCCTGCTCAGCCCAGCCGCTTCAGCAGTTCCTCCGCCAGCGGGGCCGACGACGCGGGGTTCTGGCCCGTGATCAGGTTGCGGTCGGTGACCACGTGCGGGGCCCACGGCTCGCCGGCCCGCACGGTCACCCCGGCCTCGGTGAGGCGGTCCTGGAGCAGCCATTCGGCCCGGTCGGCGAGACCGCCCTGGATCTCCTCGGCGTTGGTGAACGCCGCGACCTCGTAGCCGGCGAAGACGTTCCCGCCGTCGGCCCCGACAGCGGCCAGCAGCGCGGCCGGCCCGTGGCAGACGACACCGAGCGGCCTGCCCGACTCCAGGACCTGTGTGAGCAGCCGGCCGGAGTCGGCGTTCACGGCGAGGTCCTCCATCGGGCCGTGGCCGCCGGGGTAGAAGACGGCCGCGTAGTCGTCCGGCCGGACGTCCTCGAGACGGACGGGACGCCGCAGCTCGGTGAAGGACTCCAGCGCCTTCGCGATCCGGTCGGCGTTCTCCCGGCCCCCGTTCACCTCGGGAGCGAGAGAGGCCCGGTCGACGGTGGGTACGACACCGCCGGGCGTGGCCACGACGACCTCGTGGCCGGCGGCCCGGAACGCCTCGTACGGGGCGACGGCCTCCTCGGCCCAGAAGCCGGTGGGGTGCTCGGTGCCGTCGGCCAGGGTCCAGGTGTCGGCGCCGGTGACGACGAAGAGGATCTTCGACATGGGTGCATCTCCAGTGGGAAGGGCCGCAGTCGGACAGCGCGGCGATGACGGGGACGACACGACCGTAGGCGCCCGGGCCTCCGGTTTTCCAATGGCAGACCCAATGGCAGCCATAGGCTTTCCAATGGCGCGGCGCGGTAGGGTCGGACCGCGTGAGGCCCATCGACCCCCTGAGCACGACCGGCACGCCCGCACAGCCCGACCTCAACCTGCTGCGCACCTTCCTGGCCGTCTACCGGTCCGGGTCCTTCACGGCCGCCGCGCAGCTGCTGGGCCTGTCCCAGCCGACCGTCACCACGCAGATCCGCTCGCTGGAACGGCAGACCCGCCGGGAGCTGTTCGAACGGCTCCCGCGCGGCGTCGCCCCGACCACCGTGGCCGACGAACTCGCGGCCCGTGTCGCCGCCCCCCTCGACGCGCTCGCCGAGGCCACCGGTCACGGCCCACGGGCGGAATCGCGCGTCGATCCGGTCCATCTGGCCGGGCCCGCCGAGCTGCTGTCCACCCGGGCCCTGCCCGCCCTCGCCCCGCTCGTCACCGAGGGCGTGCGGCTGCGCGTCGCGACGGGACTGACCGAGCCTCTGCTCGACGAGCTGCGGGCCGGCCGTCACGACCTGGTGATCGCCACCGGCCGGCCCCGCGGCCGCACCCTGTCCGCGGTGCCGCTGACGGACGAGGAGTTCGTCCTGGTCGCCGCACCCGCCTGGGCCGACCGTGTCGCGCAGCGCCCGGCCGCCGACCGACCCGCCGCGTTGCACGACGTCCCGCTGATCACATACGCCGAGGACCTGCCCATCGTGCGCCGCTACTGGCGGCACGTCTTCGGCCGGCGCCTGAACTGCCGCGCCGCCGTCTCGGTGCCGGACCTGCGGGCCGTCCTGGCGCTGGTCACGGCCGGCGCCGGCTTCAGCGTGCTGCCGCGCTACCTGTGCGCCGGGGAACTGGAGTCCGGCGCCCTGGTCCTCCTCGACGCCCCCGAGGACGCCCCGATCAACACCGGCTTCCTCGTCCAGCGGCCCGGTACCTCGGACAACCCGCACGTCGCCCTCGTCCGCGACCGTCTGCTGGAGGCCGGGCGTACCTGGTGACACCGCGGGCCGGCCGGGTACCCGGCGTGGCGCAGGACGGAGAAACCGCCACGAGCCGAAGGAAGAGGAACGTCATGGCTCAGCATGTCCGCGACATCATGACCGGCGACCCCGTCACCGTCGAGCAGCAGACCTCCGTCGCCGAGGTGGCGCGCATCATGCGCGACGAGGACCTCGGAGTCGTCCTGGTGACGGACGGCGACAATCTGCGCGGTCTGGTCACCGACCGCGACCTGGTGGTCCGGTCGGTCAGCAGGGGCGGCGACCCGGAGCAGACCACCGTGGCCGGCGCGTGCAGCGACGAACTGGTCACCGTCAGCCCCGACGAGGACCTGACCCAGGCGGTGGAGCTGATGCGCGAGCACTCCGTGCGCCGCATCCCGGTCGTCGACCACGGGCACCCCGTGGGCATCGTCTCCCTGGGCGACATGGCCATGGAGCGCGACCCGGAGTCGGCGCTCGGCGACATCAGCGCCGCACGCCCCAACGGCTGACGGGCAGCACCCCACCGGACGGTCCCCGCGCACCTCGCCGTGCGCGGGACCGTCGTACGTCTTCCGAACACCTCACAGGGGATGGGGAGTTCGGCAGCGGGGCACGGGCGTCCGGGACCGGGTTTGTTCGGTTTTTCGCTGGGGACTCGAACATCAGTGGAAGCAGAAGGAAGATGATGAGTCGTGGAGTCCATGGACACCAGTGAGAAGCCCGTCGTCCGTCAGCACGAGACCGGCTGGTCGAAGGCGCGCCGCCTGCGCGGAAAGGCCGCGCTGCGGACCTGCCTCCCCGCCGTCGAGGACCGGGGCACCCCCAGGGCGGTGCAGTCCGGGGCGGAGTGGAACATCGTCCGGGGTGAGGACTGATCCCTCTCCGGAACACCGCGCGGTGACGAGCCGGGTGACACCGCGCGTCGACAACTAAAGAAGTGATGTTCACATCCGCCGGATCACGACTAAGGTGAACCGAATGAAGGCTCTCGTGCTGTCCGGCGGCGCAGGAACAAGACTGAGGCCGATCACGCACACGTCGGCCAAACAACTGGTGCCCGTGGCCAACAAGGCCGTGCTGTTCTACGGGTTGGAGTCGATCGCCGAGGCCGGCATCACCGACGTGGGCATGATCGTCGGGGAGACGGCCGAGGAGATCGAGGAAGCGGTGGGAGACGGGTCGAAGTTCGGCCTCGACGTCACCTACATCCCGCAGGAGCGGCCCCTCGGGCTGGCCCACGCGGTGCTGATCGCCCGGGACTACCTCGGTGACGACGACTTCGTGATGTACCTCGGCGACAACTTCATCGTCGGCGGCATCACCGGGCTCGTCGAGGAGTTCCGAGCCCACCGGCCCGACGCCCAGATCCTGCTCACGCGCGTGGCCGACCCGCGCGCCTTCGGCGTCGCCGAACTCGACCCGTCCGGCCAGGTGATCGGCCTGGAGGAGAAACCCGACCAGCCCAAGAGCGACCTCGCGCTGGTCGGCGTCTACATGTTCACGCCCCTGATACACGAGGCGGTCCGCGCCATCGAACCGTCCTGGCGCGGCGAACTGGAGATCACCCACGCCATCCAGCACCTGATCGACACCCGCGCCGACGTGCGCTCCACGGTCATCACGGGCTACTGGAAGGACACCGGCAACGTCGGTGACATGCTCGAGGTGAACCGCATGGTCCTCGAGGGCATGGAACGCCGCATCGACGGCGACGTGGACGAGGTGTCCGAGACCATCGGCCGAGTGGTGGTCGAAGAGGGCGCGCGGATCGTCGACTCCCGTATCGTCGGGCCCGCCGTCATCGGCTCGGGCACCGTCGTCAGCAACTCCTATGTGGGCCCCTTCACCTCCGTCGCCGAGAACTGCCGCATCACCGACAGCGAGCTGGAGTTCTCCATCGTGCTGCGGGATTCCTCGATCCAGGGCGTCGGCCGGATCGAGGCCTCGCTGATCGGCCGGCACGTCGAGGTGACCCCGGCCCCCAGCGTTCCCAGCGCCCACCGCCTCGTCCTCGGAGATCACAGCAAGGTGCAGATCACTTCATGAACCTCCTCGTCACCGGCGCCGCCGGGTTCATCGGCTCCCGCTACGTGCGCGCACTGCTCGCCTCGGACGCGCCCGACGCGCCGCGCATCACCGTGCTGGACAAGCTCACCTACGCCGGCACCCTCGACAACCTCGAACTGACCCATCCGCGGCTGGAGTTCGTGCAAGGCGACATCTGCGACGCCGAACTGGTCGACAAACTGATGGCCGACGCCGACCAGGTCGTGCACTTCGCCGCCGAGTCCCATGTGGACCGCTCGATCAGCGGTGCCGCCGACTTCGTCCGCACCAACGTCCTCGGCACCCAGACCCTCCTGGACGCCGCCCTGCGCCATGGCACGGGCCCGTTCGTGCACGTCTCCACCGACGAGGTCTACGGCTCCATCGAGACCGGCTCCTGGCCGGAGACCCACCCGCTGCAGCCGAACTCGCCGTACTCGGCCTCCAAGGCCTCCTCCGACCTGCTCGCACTGGCCTACCACCGCACCCACGGCCTGGACGTGCGCGTCACGCGCTGCTCCAACAACTACGGCCCGCACCAGTTCCCCGAGAAGGTCATCCCGCTGTTCGTCACCAACCTCCTCGACGGCCACAAGGTGCCGCTGTACGGCGAGGGCCGCAACATCCGCGACTGGCTGCACGTCGACGACCACTGCCAGGGCGTCGACCTCGCCCGCACCCAGGGCCGGCCCGGCGAGATCTACAACATCGGCGGTGGCACCGAGCTCACCAACAAGGAGCTCACCGGCCTGCTCCTGGACGCCTGCGGAGCGGACTGGGACCGGGTGGAGTACGTCGAGGACCGCAAGGGCCACGACCTGCGCTACTCCGTCGACTGCTCCAAGGCCCGCGACGAACTCGGCTACCGCCCCCGCCACGACTTCACCACCGGCCTCGCCGAGACCGTCGCCTGGTACCGCGACAACCGGGCCTGGTGGGAGCCCCTGAAGCGGCGCGTCGCCCAGGAGCGGGCATGAGGTGGCTGATCGCCGGGGCGGGCGGAATGCTCGGGCGGGACGTCGTCGAGGAACTCACACGGCGTGGCGAGACCGTCGCGGGCCTCGACCGCGCGTCCCTGGACATCACGAGCCCCGAAGCCGTCGACGCCGCCGTGCGGGAGCACCGCCCCGGCCTCGTCGTGAACTGCGCCGCCTACACGGCCGTCGACGACGCCGAGACCGACGAGGCCCGCGCCCTGGAGATCAACGGGGACGGCCCGCGTCTGCTGGCCCGGGCATGCGCCGCGCACGGCGCCCGCATGATCCACGTCTCCACGGACTACGTCTTCTCCGGCGAGGCTCGCACCACCCCCTACCCGGAGGACCATCCGACGGGCCCGCGCACCGCCTACGGCCGCACCAAGCTGGCCGGGGAGCGGGCCGTACTGGAAGAGCTCCCCGGGGCGAGTGCGGTGCTGCGCACGGCCTGGCTGTACGGCGTCCACGGCTCCAGCTTCGTCCGCACCATGATCGGGCTGGAGGCCCGCCGCGACACCCTCGACGTCGTCGACGACCAGCGGGGGCAGCCCACCTGGAGCGCGGACGTCGCCGGGCGGATCGCCGACCTCGGCCCCCGGCTAGGCCCCGATGCGCACGGCGTCTTCCATGCGACCAACTCCGGCGAGGCCACCTGGTACGACCTCGCCCGCGAGGTGTTCTCCCTCATCGGCGCCGACCCGGACCGGGTGCGCCCCACCAGCAGCGCGGCCTTTCCCCGGCCCGCGCCCCGCCCGGCGTACAGCGCTCTCGCACACCGCCGCTGGCAGGAGATCGGCCTGCCACTGCCGCGCGACTGGCGCTCCGCCCTGCACGAAGCACTGCCCCGCATCCGCAAGGAAGGTCTTCCTCGTGAAACGCCATGAGTTCCTCCGGGAACTGCACAAGGTCAGCGCCAATCGCAACTACCTGGAGATCGGCGTCAACGACGGGCGCAGCCTGACGCTGTCCCGCGTCCCCAGCATCGCGATCGACCCCGCCTTCAAGGTGGTCTCGGAGCTGAGGTGCGACGTCCACCTGGTGAAGGCCACCAGCGACGACTTCTTCGCGCGCGACAATCCGCTCCAGCACCTCAAGGGCGGCCGTCACCCGCTGCGCAACCTCCGCCGCGGCCGCAGCCCGATCGGCTACTGGCGCAAAACGACGCTGGACCTGTCGTTCATCGACGGCATGCACCTGTTCGAGTTCGCGCTGCGCGACTTCATGAACGTCGAGAAGTACTCGGACTGGTCCAGTGTGATCGTCCTCGACGACATGCTGCCGCGCAGCATCGACGAGGCGGCCCGGGACCGGCACACCAACGCCTGGACCGGCGACGTCTACAAGATCACCGAGGTGCTGGCGCGCTACCGCCCCGACCTCGTCACGGTGCAGGTGGACACCGCCCCCACCGGCCAGCTGGTCGTCTTCGGCGCAGACCCGAACAACCGGGTCCTGCACGACAAGTACGACGAGATCATGGCCGAGTACAAGATCCCCGACCCGCAGAAGGTCCCCGAGGCGATCCTGGAACGGGCCGGCGCGGTCCGCCCCGAGGCCCTCGTGGAAGCGGGCTTCTGGCGCCCCCTCGCGCAGGCCCGCAACCGCGGCCTGCCCCGCGCCGTCGGCTGGGAGCCCCTGCGCAAGGCCCTGCAGCAGGTCGGCGTGAGCCGCTGAACGACTGCGCCGGCCACCGCCCGGGGGTGGCCGGCGCCGACGACCTGCCCGGCCTCACGGAGCACAGGCCCGGACGCCGCACGCGTCCGGGCCTGCGGTGTGTCCGGGACTCGGCTCAGGGAGCTTGCAGGGCGGGCACCGCCCCGCGGCACACCGGCTGAGGGAGCCGCGGGTGCCAAGCCTCTACGGCCGCGGCGGGAGCGGAGCGGCTCCACCGGCTTCGGCAGTCGGAGCCCCGGAACGACGGCCGACGGCGCGCCCGGCCCGCCTCGTGCCCCGGGCCGTGGCAGGCACCGGCCCGTGACGCATGACGGGCCGGGCGCATCCTGAGCCCGCGCCGTCCCTGGGGGGGGCCCCTCCGCCTCTTTCAGGCGTCAGCAGCCCCCGGCCCGCCCGCGCAGTTCCTCGTAGTACGCCAGGCAGGCGTCGTACGACGGCAGCAGCCCCTGGCGTTCCGCCTCCGCCAGGGTCGGGGCCTGTTCGTCCTTGGGGGAGAGGAGCGGCGTGATGCCCTCGGGCCACTCGATGCCCAGGGCCGGGTCGAGCGGGTGGATGCCGTGTTCGCGGCCCGGGGCGTAGCCCTCCGAGCACAGGTAGACGACCGTCGCGTCGTCCGTGAGGGCCATGAACGCGTGGCCGAGGCCCTCCGCCAGGAACACCGCGTGCCGCGTGTCGTCATCGAGCGGTACGGCCTCCCACTTCCCGTAGGTGGGGGAGCCCACCCGGATGTCGATCACCACGTCCAGGACGGCACCGCGTACACAGGTGACGTATTTGGCCTGGCTGGGCGGCACGTCGGCGAAGTGCACGCCCCGCAGCACGCCCCGCCGCGAGACCGAACAGTTGGCCTGGGCCAGTGACAGGTCGTGACCCGTCGCCTCGCGGAACTCCGCACCGCGATACCACTCGTGGAAGCTGCCCCGGTCGTCCGGGAAGACCTTGGGCTCCAGAACCCAGGCACCCTCTATACCCAGCGGTCGCATGCCGTCACCGCCCTCCGGCCTTGATACGGGAACTCACTTTCCGGCGCGCGGCACCCAGGACGCGTCGCGCACGCCGGGCCAGCCGGAGCGCGACACCGGGCCCCGGCGCCGGCGTCACCAGCACGCTCCCGCCCCCGGCCCGCAGGGCGAACGGCAGGCCGGTGAAACGGGCCCGGTCGGCGCCCGGGTTCAGGCACACGGCCACCCGCCAGACGTCGTCCGAGAGATCCTCGGCGGGCAGCGCCGCCGCCAGCACCGAGCCCGGCCGGTCCGCGCCGGGGGAGAGCGTGCCCGGCACCTCCAGGATCCGGCCGGAGGAGACGAACCTCAGCCGCACCCCGGTCTCGCCCGCGGCGTGCACCGGGAGCAGGACACGGAAGCGCCCCTCGGAGACGGCGACGTCCCCCAGCTGCACGCGGCCCAGCCCGAGCCGCTTGCCGCGCGCACCGAGCTCCAGGGAGAGGTTGCCGTGCGGTTCGGTCCAGTACGGCAGGACCGGTCGGTCACCGACGAGGCCCACGTCCGGCGTGGGCCGGTTCTCGCGCGGCGCCGGGCCCAGCCGGCACTCCTTGGTCCAGCCGCCCGCCTTCACCCGGACGAGTGCGTCCCAGGCGCCGTCCCGCGGCAGGTCGGCCGGGTCGACCGTGGCGGTGGCCCGCAGCACCAGCCGGACCTCCCCGCCGTCCCCGGCCGGCACGGTCTCGCGGGTGAACTCCACCGGCTGGAAGTACTGCGCGGCGCTGGAGCGCTCCCGCAGCAGCAGATCGGCCGTGGCCTGCCCGAATCGCGCGGCGGTCTCCGAGGCCACCCACCGCACCGCCTCGGGCACGTCCTTCGGCACATCGGTCAGCGGCGCGGCCTCGGCGTCGGCGGGGAACAGCATCGGCTCACCGCCGGACAGATACTCGGCCGTGAAGCCGACGGTCAGTGAACCGTCGCGCCATTCGATGCCCTCGGGTGTCGCCGTGGGGGCGACGCCGGCCTCCCACTCCGCGAAGGCCACCACGTCGTCGTACCGGTCGGCCGCCGTCAGCGCGGCGACGACCTGCTGCGTCGGCTGCAGACCGGCCGCGACACCGGGCCCGAAGCGCTCGACGACGACCTCGTGGATCTCCCCGAACAGCTCCCTGCGGTAGTCGTCCGGCAGGTTCAGGAAGCGCCGGCCCCGCAGCCGCTCGACCATCTCCACGCGCAGCCAGCGCCGGAACAGCCGGTCGCGCACCGGACCGGGCTCGGTGTACTGCTCGACGACGTCCAGAGCCTCGCGGAGGTTCCTGAAGTAGCCGACGGGGTCGAAGCGTTCGAACCCGGCGTTGGAGCCGTCGTCCCGTCGGAGGTGGTAGTAGCAGACGTAGTCGCTGAGCACGGACACGTTCTCCGCGCGCAGATACGCCTCGGCGACGAAGACGTGGTCCTCCAGGCGCCGTCTGCCTTCAGGGAAGCGCAGGCCGATGCGGTCCAGGAAGGCCCGGCGGACCATCTTGTGCGGGGTGAGGCTGTCGATGAGCGGGGCGTTCTCGACGGTGGCACGCGGATGGTTGCGGCGGAACAGCTCCACCGGCACCCCGCGGCCCTTGCCGGCCATCTTGCCCACGACGACGTCGGCGCCGTTGGCCACGCCGTAGTCGTACATCCGCTCCAGGGCCTCGTCGCCCAGGTAGTCGTCGTTGTCGACGAACATCACGAACTCGCCCCGGGAGGCCTCGATGCCGACGTTACGGGGCTTGCCCGACCAGCCGGAGTTCTCCTGGTGGATGACCTTGATCCGGGGGTCCTCGGCGGCGAGCGCGTCGAGCCGGGCCGGGGTCTCGTCGGTCGAGCCGTCGTCGACGAAGATCACCTCGAACTCTTCGGGAGGCAGCGACTGCCGCTGCAGCGAGGAGATGCAGTCCTCGATGTAGATCCCCGGGTTGTACACGGGGATGATGACGCTGACCTTGACCGGCATCGGGTTTCCGGGCCCCTTCGGGTCGCTCGCCGTAGACGTCCTGTTGTAGTGCGTGTTGCCCGATGCTAACCCGCTCGGCGAGGTGGCCTCACCTTTCGAGACCTCGCCGTGATCATCTCTGCCGGCAGGGCAACTGAGCTGCGGTGTCTGTCTGTTCGCGGTCAAGGTGCGCTTCAGTCGGAGACATTCACACCGTAGGTCCGGGCAAGGGCGTCCAGCCCTTGGTCGTACCCCTGCCCCACGGTGCGCAGGCGCCACAGCGGGCCGCGGCGGTAGAGCTCGGCGAGCACCAGGGTGCGCTCGGTGGTCGCGGCGTCCAGAGTGGCCTGGACCAGGGGTGCGGCGCTGGGGCCCGGGCCGGAGCTGATGTGGATCGCGCCGACGTCCCCGAAGGTGGGCGAGCCGTCGACGGCGGCGGCGACGACAACCTTGCGGGCTGAGGGCGGCAGTGCGGCGAGATCGACGCCGATCGTCTGCTCGGTCGGCCCGTCGCTGTGCAGCCGCACCGTCCCGCCCGGATTCTCCGGCGCACCGTAGAAGACGAAGTCCTCGTCGAAGCAGACCTGTTCCTCCTCGTCGACGACGAAGGCGACCACGTCGATCTCGCACGACGTCTGCTGCGCCCAGGTCGCGGTGACGGTCCAGGGGACCGCAGTCGTGGGCCCGCTCGGCTGCGGCAGGTCGATGACGCCTCCGCGCGGGAGGACGCATGCCGCCGCCGCTCCGCCGCTCCGCCGGGACAGCGGGGTGAGGGCCGGGGCGTCGAGCCATGTGGCGTCGTGCGTGGGGAACGCGAGGGTGGTGATCCGCTTCATCCGGCGGTCCCGCTCGCCGCCGTCCAGGAGCACGACATCGGTGACACTCGAGGAGAGGTTGATCGCCGCTGCCCCGCCGAGCTCGACGATCCTGCCGCGGGCCGTGACGGCTTCGGGGTGCGTGCCACCCAGCACCAGGACGCGTCGGCCGGACAGGGGACGGTCCTGGGTGGCCGGGTGTGCCGCATGCGCGGGCGTGGACGGTGCCGATCGCGCCGGGCCGGGGAGGGCGGCGGCGGGGACCGTGGGCTCCTGGCCGGATCGCGTTGCGGACGTGGGGGGCACTGCGGGCGTCGCGGGCGAGGGGATCGCGGCATCGGAGCTCCGTGTCCGCTCATGCGGTGTCCCCGGCCGTACGTCCCCCAGCAGCCTCACGAACGTGGACTCGTCGAGCACCGGCACGCCCTCGGCCAGGGCGCGCCGCGCCTTGCCGGAGCCGGACGTGGCGTCGTTGGTGACCAGTGCGCTGGTGTGCCGGCTGACGGACGTCATGATGTTGAGCCCGGCCTCGACGGCCCGCCGCTCCAGCTCCGCGCGTGGCGTCAGCGTCTCACCGGTGATCGCGACCTTCATGCCCTGCACCAGTGGCCCGTCCGGCTCCGGCCGCCCCGGATTGCGGTAGGCGCACGGTGTCTTGGCCGTCCGGGGAGCGAACCGGGGGTCCTGGCGGGGCGGGCAGGACACGAACGGCAACGGCAGTTCGAGGCGCGCCGCCTCCCGCAGTGAGGCGCGCAGCACGCCCGCCAGCACCCGGGTGTCGTCGAGCGCGTCGTGTGCCCTGACCTGGGGGACGCCGTAGTGGGCGGCGAGCGTGCCCAGCCTGAGATCCCCGGTCGGCGGATCGACCCGTCGGTTCAGTGCGAGGGTGCACAGGCGACGGGTCACCGGCAGCGCCGTGCCGGCACGGGCGAACTCGTGGGCGAGGAAGTCGTAATCGAACTGGGCGTTGTGCGCGACGAGCACCCGGTCCCGCAGCATCGCGGCGATCCGCGGCGCGACCCTGTCGAAGACCGGCGCACCGCGCAGCCTCTCGGACGTCAGCCCGTGGACATGCACCGGCCCTGGATCGCAGCCGGGGTCGAGGAGCGTCGAGAACTCGTCCGTCTGCTCCCCGTCCGGGCCCAGGATCACCACGGCCAGGGACAGCACCCGGTCACGGCGGGCGACCAGCCCTGACGTCTCCACGTCGACCACCGCCCAGTCGTAGGCGTAGTCGCGCAGGCCGGACGCATCGAAGGCGGGTGAGACGAGAGACATGGAGGAAGGATGGAGGGATCTTCACCGACCCTTCAACCTGGATGTCGATTCATCCGTATAAGTGGATATTGAACGGCACCCTCTAGGGTGATGATGTGCGACTGCTGCTGATGTCCGACACCCACCTGCCCAAGCGCGCCAAGATCCTGCCCGCCCCCCTGCTCGCCGAACTCCCGCACGCCGACGTCGTGTTCCACGCCGGGGACTGGGTCGACACGGAGACGCTCGATCTGCTGGAGGCCCGCTGTCGCCGGCTCGTCGGGGTGTACGGCAACAACGACGGGCCGGATCTGCGCGCCCGGCTGCCGGAGGTGGCGTACGCGGAACTGGAAGGGGTGCGGTTCGGCGTGATCCACGAGACGGGTGCCAAGCAGGGCCGGGAACAGCGGTGCGCCGCCCGCTTCCCCGGCCTGGACGTGCTGGTCTTCGGCCACAGCCACATCCCCTGGGACACCACGGCCCCCACCGGCCTGCGCCTGCTGAACCCGGGTTCCCCGACGGACCGCCGCCGCCAGCCGCACTGCACGTACATGACCGCCACGGTCGCCGACGGGCTGCTCACGGACTTGGAACTGCACCGGCTGCCACCCCGCGCACCGCGCTGAACCGCCGGCCGGGCCCGTGACATGATCGGCCCCGAGCAGGAACTCGCCAACCGGCTCCGTGCCGGCTTCCGGCAGCTGTTGCGCCGGCGTGGTGCCGACCTCGGCTATGGACGCAGACTGCCGCGGCTGCTGCGCGAAGCGGGACTCGCCGACGTGGAGGCCGACGCCTACTTCCCGATCACCTCGCCTGCCTGCGACGTCCTCGAGACGGCCACCGTCCAGCAGGTGCGCGGCAGGCTCGTCGCCGAGGGCCTCGCCACGGACGAGGAGATCGAGCGGCACTTCGCCAACATCGCGGCCGGACGCCTCGACCTCGCCACCTCCCCGATGATCTCGGCCTGGGGCCGCCGTCCGGCAGGCGACGGCTCGCCGCCCCTCGTCTGAGGTGACGGGCCGTTTACTCCGGGCGCCCCTGACTACTCCTGGTCTCTGTCCCCCTCCGCGAAGCCGTGCCGTCGAACCCCTGCTCCAGTTCCACACCGGTGGCGTTCAGGAAGAAGGCCACCATGTGGTACTGCCCCACCAGCATGACGATCTCGATCAGTTCGGCGTCGTCGAAGTGCTCGGCGAGACCCTCCCAGGTGGCGTCGGACATCGTGGCATCGCGGTTCAGCTCGTCCGCCGCGCGGATCAAGTGCCTCTGGAGGTCCGTCCAGTCGGGTGCCTCCGGCCCTTCGCCGATGCGGTCGATGTCCGCGTCCGTGACGCCCTCGGCCCCGGCCAGGGGGAGGTGCCGCCCCCACTCGTACCGTGAGCCGGTGTTCCACGCGGTGCGCAGGATCAGCAACTCGCGCACTTCTCCCGGCAGTCGGCCGCTGACGAGCAACTGGCCGCCGAACGGCATGAACTGCTCGTAGAGGTCGGGATGACGTACGAGCGTGGTGAAGATGTTCGGGACGCCGCCCCCGGGGTCGTGGGGTGCGCCGGTCAGCAGTTCCCGGGTCCGTGGGTCCCACTGTGCTTCGGGGAGCGGCGTCAGCCGCGGACGGGTCGGGCGGGCGGCTTCGTGGCGCTGTGACATCGCGGCCTCCAGTCTCCGAGAGACCCACCCTAGGAGACCGGCTGAGCGCCTGGTAGGTGAGTGGCCGGAAGCAGTCAGCCGGTCGGGTCGAGAAGGATCTTGCGGACGCCGTCGGAGCGGCCTGCGAACAGTTCGTACGCGGCCGCGCCTTCGGAGAGGGCGAAGCGGTGGGAGACCACGACCTCGGGCTGGAGCCGGCCGGCCCGGGTGAGGGCGATCAGAGGAGGGAGTTCGTAGTGCACCGAGCACAGCCCGATGGCGAACTCCAGTTCCTTGACCTGCGCCAGGTACATGTGGAACGGGAACGCCTTGTTCTGGCTGACGCCGATGACGCTGACCCGGCCGGCCTGCCGGACGGCCTTGAGGGCGAGTTCGATGGTGGCGTCGGAACCCACCGCCTCCACCACGGCGTCCGGCCCACGGCCGGCGGTCATGTCCCGGATGGCCGCCCGCGCGTCGTCACCCTCGACCGGCTCGACGCCCAGGCCGGCGGCGAAGGCGCGGCGCTCCGCGACCAGGTCCACGCCCAGGACCCGGGCCGCGCCCATCGCGAAGGCGGACTGGGCGGCCATGAGGCCGACCGGGCCGAGGCCGATGACCAGGACGGTCTCACCGGGCTGGATGCGGGCACGGCGGCAGCCGTACCAGGCCGTGGGGGCGTTGTCCGTCAGGACGACGGCGGCCTCGTCGGAGATGTCCTCGGGCAGGTGCACCAGATTGACGTCGGCACAGGGCACGGCCAGGAGCTGAGCCTGGCTGCCCGGGAGCTTCGGGCTCACTCCGTAGCAGAGCTCCGTGCTCGACGTGGCGCGCTCGCAGCGGGCGGTGAACCCGGCCGCACACTGCCGGCACTGCGCACAGCCGACGGAGGCCGGCACCAGAACCCGGTCGCCGGGCTTGAACCGGGTGACCTGGCCGCCGGTGTCGACGACCACGCCGACGCACTCGTGTCCCGGTGTGTAGCCCAGTTCCGGGCTGAACGCGTTGCCGCCGTAGATGTGCAGGTCGCTGCCGCAGATCCCGGCCGCGGTCACCTTCACCACCGCGTCGGCGGGGCCGGCGACGGCCGGGTCGGGGACCTCCCCGTAGCGGATGTCGTGCCGGCCGTGGTAGGTCAGTGCCTTCATCGGGTCTCTCCCTCCCCTCGGGCCCGGTCAGTCCGCGATCTTCAGCACCAGCTTGCCGTGGTTGTCACCACGGAACAGGCGCATCAGGGTCTCGGGAAACTCCGCGACCGAGCCGGACACCACGTCCTCCAGGGACTTCAGCCGGCCCTCGGCCCGCCACGTGGCCATCTGAGCGATGCCCTCCGCGTACCGTTCGGCGTAGTCGAACACCACGATGCCCGTCATGGAGGCGCGGTTCACCAGCAGCGACAAGTAGTTGGCGGGACCTTGCGGCTTGGTGCTGTTGTACTGGGAGATCGCGCCGCAGACGACCACGCGGGCGCCGCGCGCCAGCCGCAGCAGCACGGCGTCCAGAACGTCGCCGCCGACGTTGTCGAAGTACACGTCGACGCCGTCGGGGGCGTGCTCGCGCAGGGCCTTGCGGACGTCCTCGCTCTGGTAGTCGATCGCGGCGTCGAACCCGAACTCGTCCACCACCAGCCCGCACTTGGCCGCGCCGCCGGCGATGCCGATGACCCGGCAGCCGAGGATCTTGGCGATCTGCCCGACGACGCTGCCGACGGCCCCGGCCGCTCCGGAGACCACGACGGTCTGCCCCGGCTCGGGCCGCCCGACCTCGATCAGGCCGAAGTAGGCCGTCAGGCCCGACATGCCGAGCGTGCCGAGGTAGGTCGGCAAGGGGGCCGCCGCGGGGTCGACCTTGGTCACGCCGCGCCCGTCCGACACGCAGTACTCCTGCACGCCGAACGTGCCCGACACATGGTCGCCGACCGCGAACCCGGAGTGCCGGGAGGCGACCACCCTGCCCACCGCGCCGGCGCGCATCACCTCGCCGATCTCCACCGGGCGGATATAGGACCTGCCCGCGTTCATCCAGCCACGCATCGCCGGGTCGATCGACAGACAGAGCACCTGAACCAGGAACTCCCCGTTGCCCGGCTGCCCGGCCGGCTCCTCGACGTGCTGCCAGTCGGTGGGGCGCGGTTCTCCCACGGGGCGTGCGGCCAGGCGTATCTGGCGGTTGATCGTGCTCATGTCCGGCAATCCTCCTCGGATGCATACCGTCCAGTCGGTACGGCCGTGAGCGTACGGGTGCCCGCCGTCCGGGGCAAGAGCCGGTCCGCCACGACTTACGGCCCATGCCGGTGGCCGGACCTGTGCGGGGGCTACTCCTGTCCCGGCACCGCCATCTCCCCGAGGAGCGACCAGTCGTCCTGCGGGACGTTCGCGTTCACGACGCGCGGCGTCTCGGCCAGATGCGGAGGCAGCGTCTGCTGCGCTGCCTTGAAGTGCGCGGACTGCACATGCGCGGCTCCGGCCGCCTCGTCGCGGAAGGCCTCGACCAGGACGTACTCCGACGGCTCGGCCACACTGCGCGACCAGTCGAACCACAGGCAGCCGGGCTCGGCGCGCGTCGCCCGGGTGAAGTCAGCGGCGATCTCGGGCCAGCGGTCGGCGTGCTCGGGACGGACCCGGAACTTGGCGGTGATGAAGATCATGGGATTCCCCTTGCTGGTGTGCTGATGTGCTGACGGCGACACGATCGTACGAACCCGATGGCGACGTGACCGGGAGCGGCGCCGGTGATCAGGAGGATCGGTGCGGATGCACCGCCCCTTCCGTCGCGCTAAGCGGCGCGCCGGTGCCGCCCCAGCGCAGCGCCACGATCTCGGCGGCGACGGACACCGCCACCTCCTCGGGCGTACGGGCCCCGAGGTCGAGGCCGACCGGTGAGCGCAGCCGGGACAGCTCGGACCGCGTGAGCCCGGCTTCGGCCAGCCGTTCCGCCCGGTCGGCGTGGGTGCGGCGGCTGCCCATCGCCCCGATGTAGGCGGCCGGGCGGCGCAGCGCATCGGTCAGCAGCGGTACGTCGAACTTGGGGTCGTGCGTCAGGACGCAGATCACCGTGCGCTCGTCCGTGTCCGTCTCGCGCAGGTAGTGGTGCGGCCACCGCGCGATCACCTCGACACCCTCGGGGAAGCGCCGGGGCGTGGCGAAGGCCGGGCGGGCGTCGCAGACGGTGACCCGGTAGCCGAGGAAGCCCCCGATACGGGCCACGGCCGCGGCGTAGTCGATCGCGCCGAACACCAGCATCCGCGGCGGCGGTGCGAAGGACTGCAGGAACACGCTCACGGAGTCCTCGCGGCGCTGCCCCTCGGGCCCGTAGTGCCGCAGACCGGTGGCGCCGAGAGCGAGTCCGCCGCGGGCGTCGGCGGTCACGGCCGCGTCCAGGCCGCTCGTGCCGAGCGAGCCGGCGGTCCGGTCCGGCCAGACGGCGAGCGCCGCCCCGCACGGTGCCGGGCCGTCGGCCACGGTCGCCACCGTGACCGGCTCGCCCGCCGCGACCGAGTCCGCGACCGCGCCGAAGCCGGGATCCCGCTCGGGCGTGACCGCGCGCACGAGGAGTGTGATCTCGCCGCCGCAGGTCAGGCCGACGGCGAAGGCGTCCGCGTCGCTGTAGCCGAAGGTCTCCAGCCGGGCCTCGCCGCCCGCGGCGACCTCCCGCGCCAGCTCGAACACCGCGCCCTCGACACAGCCCCCGGACACACTGCCCACGACCTCCTCGTCCGGGCCCACCGCCATCGCCGCGCCCGGGTCGCGCGGCGCGCTGCGGCTGACCCGCACGACCGTCGCGAGGCCGAACGGGACTCCGGCCGCGTACCAGCGGCCGAGCACCGGGAGAACGTCACGCACGAGCCGCTCCTCTCCTTGCGCGCACCCCGCCGGGTACCCCGGCAGCGGTTAATTCCGTTGTGGCCCCCCGTGCCGGTCTGCTGCACTGCACAGGTCAGCGACGTCACCGAGTCCGGAGGAGTTCCGAATGCGCACTGCGTGCATGTCCCCCCAGCCAGGAACGGACCTCTCTCCGAAGGACATGACGCTTCGTGCACATGCTCAACCTTGGAATCCTCGCCCATGTCGACGCGGGTAAGACCAGCCTGACCGAGCGGCTGCTCCATTCGGCCGGGGTGATCGACGAGATCGGCAGCGTCGACGACGGGAACACCCGCACCGACACCCTCGCCCTCGAGCGGCAGCGCGGCATCACCATCAAATCCGCCGTCGTCTCGTTCCCGCTCGACGGCGTGACCGTCAACCTCATCGACACCCCCGGTCACCCGGACTTCATCGCCGAGGTGGAGCGGGTGCTCGGTGTGCTGGACGGCGTCGTCCTCGTGATCTCCGCCGTCGAAGGGGTGCAGGCGCAGACGCGGGTGCTGATGCGGACACTCCAGCGGCTGCGCATCCCGACCCTGCTCTTCGTCAACAAGATCGACCGGAGCGGGGCACGCCACGAGGCGGTGCTGCGGGAGATCTCGTCCCGGCTGACACCCGCGGTCGTGCCGATGGGGACCGCCACCCGCCTCGGCACCCGCGCGGCCCGCTTCACCCCCTCTCCCGGACCGGCCGGCGCCCTCGACGTCCTGACCGGGCACGACGACGCCCTGCTGACCGCGTACGTCGAGAACACCGTCACGGACGCGGCCCTGCGCAAGGCACTCGTCGCGCAGACCCGGGAGGCGCTCGTCCACCCGGTCTACTTCGGTTCCGCCGCCACGGGCGCGGGCGTGACGGCACTCCTGTCCGGCATCGAAACGCTGCTGCCGGCGGCCGACGGGAACGCGGACGGGCCGGTCTCCGCCACCGTGTTCAAGGTCGACCGGGGCCCGGCGGGGGAGAAGGCCGCCTACGCCCGGATGTTCTCCGGGACCCTGCGCACCCGCGACCGGGTCCCCTTCGGAGCGGACGGCGCCGAAGGCCGGATCACCGGCATCAGCGTCTTCGACCACGGCACGGACACCCGTGCGGACTCCGTCGCGGCCGGCCGGATCGCCCGCCTCACCGGGCTCGGCGACATCCGGATCGGCGACGCGATCGGCGAACCCCGCAAGGCGTACGAGCACTACTTCGCCCCGCCCACCCTCGAAACCGTCGTCGTCCCCGGCCCGGACGTGCACCGGGGAGCGCTCCACCTCGCGCTCACCCAGCTCGCCGAGCAGGATCCGCTGATCGGCCTGCGCCGCGACGAACGCCGCCAGGAGACCTCCGTCTCCCTCTACGGCGAGGTGCAGAAGGAGGTCATCCAGGCCACCCTCGCCGACGAGTACGGGCTCGACGTCACCTTCCGCCAGACGACGCCGCTGTGCGTCGAACGGCCCGTCGGCACGGGGCAGGCCGTGGAGTTCATCAAGAAGGACCCGAACCCGTTCCTCGCGACCGTAGGTCTGCGCGTCGACCCCGCTCCGGTCGGTTCGGGCGTGGGCTTCCGGCTGGAGGTGGAACTCGGGGCGATGCCGTACGCCTTCTTCAAGGCCGTGGAGGACACCGTGCGCGAGACCCTCGACCAGGGTCTGCACGGCTGGCAGGTCACCGACTGCGTGGTGACGATGACGCACAGCGGATACTGGCCCCGTCAGAGCCACGCCCACCAGGGCTTCGACAAGAGCATGTCGAGCACGGGCGCCGACTTCCGCGGCGTGACCCCGCTGGTGCTGATCGAGGCGCTGCGGCGGGCCGGGACGCGGGTCCACGAGCCGATGCACCGCTTCCGCATCGAGGCCCCGGCCGACACCCTCGGCGCCCTGCTGCCGTTCCTCGCCGGGCTCGCGGCCGTGCCCGGGACGACGGGGAACAGGGACGACCGCTGCGTCCTCGAAGGCACGGTGCCGGCTGCCCGGGTGCACGCCCTCGAACAGCGGCTGCCGGGACTCACCCGGGGCGAGGGCGAACTGGAGAGCTTCTTCGCCCACTATGCGCCGGTCACGCACGGCACGATCCCCGAGCGCCCGCGCACCGACCACAACCCGCTGAACAGGAAGGAGTACTTGTTGAACGTGACACGAAGGGTGGGTGGCTGAGGTGTGAGGGTTGCCGGAGAGGGAACTTACTCCAGAGTCAGGGGTGTTGACGGTGTCCTGATATCGCCGGACTGTAGTGGACATGCCGACTATCCGAGCGCGTCTGCTGGTCGTCCTGGTCGTCCTCTTCGGCTCCGTGTCGGTGGCGGGCGTCCCGCCGGCCACCGCCGCGCCCCCTCCCGGCTCCCTCTGGTTCGACGACCCCACCGTCACGGTGCGGGACGGCCGCTTCACCGACACCCACGGCCGCGAGATCGTGCTGCGCGGCTACAACGTCTCCGGCGAGACCAAGCTCGCGGAGAACAAGGGCCTGCCCTTCGCCTCGGTCGCCGACGCCCGCACGTCGGCGACCGCCCTGCGCGCCCTCGGCGGCGGCAACACCGTCCGCTTCCTGCTCTCCTGGGCCTACGCCGAGCCCGAGCGCGGCCAGGTCGACACGGCCTACCTGGCCGCCGCCACCGACCAGATGAAGGCCTTCCTCGACATCGGCATCCGCGTCTACCCCGACTTCCACCAGGACCTCTACTCCCGGCACCTCTTCGACGCCGACAGCTGGTACACCGGCGACGGCGCCCCGAAGTGGGCCGTGGACGCCGGGAACTACCCGGACGAGTCCTGCGGGATCTGCCTCTTCTGGGGGCAGAACATCACCCAGAACGAGGCGGTGAAACGTGCCACCTACGACTTCTGGCACAACGCGCACGGCGTGCAGGACGCCTTCCTCGCCACCGCCCAGAAGACCATGGCGTACGTGCGACAGCACCTGAGCGCGGACCAGTTCAGGGGCATCGCCGGATTCGACCCCTACAACGAGCCGCACGCGGGCGTCTACGACTCCGGGCAGACCAGCCGAGCCTGGGAGAAGGACGTGCTCTGGCCGTTCTACGAGAAGTTCCGCACCCGCATGGACACGGCCGGCTGGCGCGACAAGCCCGCCTTCGTCGAGCCGAACCTCTTCTGGAACGCCAATCTGGACTTCCAGAAGCAGGAGGGCGGCCTGCTCGACGCCGGCAGTCTCGGTCCTCGCTACGTCTTCAACACACACTTCTACGACCAGAAGGCCATCTCCGGCGTCTTCATGTGGGGCAAGGCGGCCGACGGCCAGTACACGGGCGACTTCCGCACCGTCCGCGACCGCGCCGCCGCCGCCCGGACGGCCGCCGTGGTCAGCGAGTTCGGGCATCCGCTGGCGGGCAACGTCTCCGACAAGGCGCCGACCGTCCTCAAAGCGATGTACCAGGCCCTCGACTCCCGCGTGAAAGGCGCCGACTGGTGGTCCGACCCGGCGGCCTCGGGACCCGTGCTCTCCGGTTCCCAGTGGCAGTGGGACATCTACAACGGCCGCCACCGCGAGCTGATGAACGGCAACCCCGACAAAGTGCTCACCGCCGGTGACGCCTGGAACGACGAGGACCTGTCCGCCGTACGACTCGACGACGCCGGCGAACCCGTGCTGCGCCAGGACGCCCGGCTCCTGGACCGCCTCTACCCGAGCGCCACGGCCGGTACGACCGTCGGCTTCACCTACGAGGACCGCTCCCGGGACGGTTCGACGACCCTGACCTGGAATCCCGTGCCGAGTTCGCTGCCCAGCGTGCAACGGCTGGTGGGGTCGGGGCAGTACGGGCTGCTGCTGTGGCGCTCGGACGGCGGCCCGGCACCCACCGAACTGCATCTGCCGGCGAGCTTCCCGGCCAAGTCCACCACGGTCGTTTCCGACCTGGGTACGGCCCATGCCCCGCCGGCCTACACCTCGGCGACTCCGGTGGGCGTGGCGCAGGAGCCCGGCGGCACGGGAAGCCGCCGCCTGCTGCTCACCGCGCCGGACTCGGGCGTCCTGCACTACGCGCTGGTGACCAACGGGGCGACGGCTCCCTCGGCGGATCTGCTCGCCGCGGCCCGCTCCGAACTGGCGGCCTGGGCGGCGAAGGAGGTCAACTAGCGGACGGGCTCGTCCAGCCGGCCGCCACATGGCCGAGCCGGACGCGCTGCGGGTGGTCACCGACCGGCACGGACACGACCTTCTTCCCGGTGGCGAAGTCGATGGCCGTGACCTGGTCGGTGCCGCTCTCGGAGACCACGCAGGCCTTGCCGTCACCGCTGACCGTGGCCCAGTAGGGCTTGGACGCGGTGACGAGCGGGCCCTCCTGGAGCGTGGCGCGGTCGACGACGGTGGCGTAGTCGTCCATCGTGCCCGCGACGCACAGCCTGCGTCCGTCCGGGCTCATCGAGATGCCGTGGTGGCGCGAGTCGTTGACGAAGGTCGTGCGGTCGTCGCTGGTCGCCGGGTTCTCCGGCAGGGTCTTGGTGCGGGTGATCTTGTCGGTGGCGATGTCGTACTCGAAGAAGCCGTTGAAGAAGGAGACCTGGAAGTACAGCTTCGACTCGTCCGGCGAGAAGACGGCCGGGCGGACCGCGTCGGAGTGCTCCTTGAGGCCGAGCGCGTCCAGTTGCGGGCGCATGTCGATGACCTTGACCTGCTTGAACGTGGTGGCGTCGACGACGGTGATGCGCCGGTCGCCCTTCGTCCAGTCCAGCCACGGGGCGTCGGTCTGCGTGTTCACGTCGCCGATCGCCATGTTGTAGATGTACTTGCCGTCCTGGGTGAAGATGTTCTCGTGCGGCTTGTCGCCGGTGCCGAACTTGCCCAGCTCCCTGCCGGAGACGATGTCCAGCACATGAACGGTGTTGGAGGTCGACGCCGAGACCGCGACCCGCTTGCCGTCGGGGGAGACCGCCATGTGGTCGGAGCGGTAACCGGACACGGGGAAGCGCCAGTTGATCCGCCCGGAGGCGAGGTCGATCGACACGACGTCGGCGAAGCTCGGCCGGGAGACGACCATCGACGTCCCGTCCGGCGTGGAGTACATGTCGTCGACGAACTGGTCGTGGCCCTCGCCGACGCTGTTGCGGATCGCCATGAAGTAGATCCACTTGATCGGGTCGGCGTTGATCTCGGCCATCCGCTGGTCCTTGTCGGGGACGACGTTGATCCGGCCGATCTTCCCGAAGTCACCGGTCGATCTGATGACATCGGCGGTGCCGTCCCAGTTGTTGCCCACGAACATCACCTCGCGCAGCGCGGCGGAGGAACTCGGGGCGGCCGCGGCGGTCGCGGGCAGGGCGGCGGTCAGGGCCAGGGCGGCGGTCAGGGAGCACAGGTGCCGTCGTCGGAAGACGGACATGGCTGATCCCTCCTCTGCGGGTGGGGTGAGGAATCTGAACACACGCGCTTTCAGAGTCAACTTACTGCAAAGTAAGGAAGGGGCGGCCTTCTCCACAAGACCGCGTGCACGACAAAATCAGTGTGCGAACGACGAAGGGAGTGCCGGTGCCGGGCAGACTCAGAGCACCGACCGGCCGCTACGGCGGCAAGACCGCCGAGGAACGGCAGGCCGAGCGGCGCCGGCGGTTCCTCGACGCCGCGCTCCAGCTGTTCGGTGACACCCCCGGCTTCCGCTCCACCACGGTCGCCGCCCTCAGCGAGACGGCCGGGCTCTCCACCCGCCAGTTCTACGAGGAGTTCCGCACCCTCGAGGACGTGCTCGCCGCGTTGCACCTCCAGGTCAACGACTGGGCCGAGGCTGCGGTGCTGGAGGCGGCCGCGGGCGCGACGGACCTGCCGCTCGCCGAGCGCGCCACCGCCATCTTCCGCGCCTACGCCGGGAACGTCGCCGCCGATCCGCGCCGGATCCGGATCACCTTCGTCGAGATCATCGGCGTCAGTCCGCGCCTGGAGGAACAGCGACTCGCCCGCCGGGCCGGATGGATCGACCTCATCTGCGCCGAGGCCGACGCGGCGGCCGCACGCGGAGAGGCCGCACCCCGCGACTACCGCCTCGCCGCGACGGGTTTCATCGGCAGCGTCAACGGCCTGCTGCACGACTGGAGCGCTGGCTGGGTGGACGCGACACTCGACGAGGTCGTCGACGAACTGGTCCGGCAACTGCTGGGGATCCTGCGGCCGCCGGGGTGGAGACCGGAAGGGTGACGGCGCGGCCGGACGGTGGCGCCGGCGGGGACAGAGGCCCAGCTCACTGACACTCCGCCGGCCACGCCCGAGCGCTGATCACACCCCGGTGACACCGAGTTGCCGGGCGGCGGCCTCCACGGTCTGCTCCAGCAGCGTGGCGATGGTCATCGGCCCGACACCGCCCGGCACCGGTGTGATCAGCGAGGCCCGCTCCACGGTGGAGTCGACATCGACGTCGCCGACGTTCCCGGCGTTGTACCCGGCGTCGATCACCACCGCGCCGGGCTTGATGTCCTGGCCGCGGATGAGGCGTGGCCGGCCCACCGCGGCCACCACGATGTCGGCCTCGCGCACGGCCACCGGCAGGTCCCGCGTGCGCGTGTGGCAGTAGGTGACCGCCGCGTCCCGGGCGAGCAGCAGCATGCCGACGGGCTTGCCGAGGATCCGGCTGGTGAACTGCTTCGCCCAGGCGCACGGCATCGACTTCCGAGAGGCCGCTCCCCGGTGGTGCTCCACCTCAGCGCCGGTAACGGCCCGGCCCCACCCTGTGCGGCGCCCGCTACTCGTCCCAGGCCTGGACCAGGGTCTGCTCGGCGATCTTGCCGCCGCGCAGCGCGATCATGGACTCGGACAGGACGCGCACCCCGTCCGCGTACTCGCAGCTCTCGCTGTAGGCCGCCTCGTCGCCCTGGATGACGCACCGCTCCAGTTTGTGCGACATGTCGCGGCTGTAGACGTCCTCCAGCATCCGGCCGATCTCGTCCCTGCCGTGCAGGACCTTGGGGTGGCTGGGCTGGGTCGTGCGGTCCACGATGCGCAGCTCCGCATCGTCGGCGTACAGGGAGAGCAGGATGTCCGGGGTCTGTCCTTCCACGCCCCGGCGCAGGATCTCCCGGTCGAAGGCGGGGTCTGCCGCGGTTCCCATGATGACCTCCTTCGAAGGGCCGCGGCCCGACGGGAGCGGGCCGCGAAAGGCCTCTCCTGACGAGCGTCCTCCCGCCCGGCGGGCACGGCAAGCGCAGCCGGGGCACTGGGCGTGGCGGGTGAGCGGCGCCGCCCGCCCCTGCCCGCTGGGCCCCGCCCGCGTTGCGAAAGGCACTGTCTCAACACGACGTATCGTCGCCGCCGTTGGTCTCGCCGCCGGGGTCACGGGCCTCGCCGCGCCGGACATCCCCGCCGAGCACAAGGACGAGACCCCGTGGCCCTCCCGCACGCCCGGGTTCAGTCCGCGGTGGCCAGGAACTGTGTCGCCGCCAGCTCCGCGTAGAGCGGATCGGCCGTCACGAGCTCACGGTGCGTGCCGACGGCCCGTACCCGGCCCGCGTCCATCACCACGATCCGGTCGGCCATGGTCACCGTGGACAGCCGGTGCGCCACGACGAGGACCGTGGTCGTACGGGCCACATCCGCGACGGTGTCGCGCAGCGCCGCCTCGTTCACCGCGTCCAGCTGCGAGGTCGCCTCGTCGAGCAGCAGCAGCCGGGGCCGGCGCAGCAGCGCGCGGGCGATGGCGACGCGCTGGCGCTCACCGCCCGACAGCTTGGTGCCGCGGTGCCCCACGAGCGTGTCGAGGCCGGCGGGCAGCCGGGAGATCAGGCCGTCGAGCCGGGTCGTCTTGAGTACCCGCGTGAGGGCGTCCTCGTCCGCCTCCGGGTGGCCCAGCAGCAGGTTGTCGCGCAGGGAGCCCGACAGGACCGGCGCGTCCTGCTCGACGTAGCCGATCGCGGCGCGCAGCCGGTGCAGCTCCCAGTCGTTCAGGTCCCGCCCGTCCAGCGTGATCACACCGGACTCGGGGTCGTAGAACCGCTCGATCAAGGAGAAGACGGTGGTCTTGCCTGCGCCGGACGGGCCGACGAACGCCGTCATGCCCTGCGCCGGCACCGTGAACGTCACTCCGTGGTGGACGTAGGGCAGGTCGTCGGCGTAGCGGAAGCGGACGTCGTCGAAGGCGAGGGCGGCGGGCGGCGCGCCGGGGGAGGGCAGCGGTGCGGCCCCGGCGGCCGGCTCGGAGGGCAGGCGCAGCGCCTCCTCGATGCGGGTGAGGGCCGCGGCGCCCGTCTGGTACTGGGTGATGGCGCCGACGACCTGCTGTATCGGTGACATCAGGTAGAAGACGTACAGCAGGAACGCCACCAGGGTGCCCACGTCGACCGCGCCGGTCGCGACGCGTGCGCCGCCCACGGCGAGTACCGTGATGAAGGCGATCTGCATGGCCAGCCCGGCCGTGTTGCCCGCGGCCGCCGACCACTTGGCGGCCCGCACGCTCTGCCGCCACGACTCCTGTGCCGCCTCGTGCAGCGTCCGCTCCTCACGGTGCTCCGCGCCGGACGCCTTCACGGTGCGCAGCGCGCCGAGGATCCGCTCCAGCGAGGCACCCATGACGCCCACCGCGTTCTGCGCCTGCCGGCTCGCCTGGTTGATGCGCGGCACGATCACCCCGAGGACCACGCCCGCGCCCAGGATCACGGCGAGGGTGACGCCGAGCAGCACGGCGTCCACGAAGCCCATCATCACCACGGTGGCGACGAGGGTGAGTCCGCCCGTGCCCAGGCCGACCAGTGAGTCGGTGGTGACCGCGCGCAGCAGGGTCGTGTCGGAGGTGATACGGGCCATCAGGTCCCCGGGTTCGCTGCGGTCCACGGCCGTGATCCGCAGCCGCAGCAGATACGACGACAGGGCGCGCCGCGCGCCGAGCACCACCGACTCGGCGGTGCGGGTCAGCACGTACGACCCCAGCGCGCCGAGCGCCGCGTTGGTCACGACCAGGGCCGACATGGCCAGCAGGGCGCCGGTGATGGCCCGCTCGTGCGACAGGTCGTCGATCAGGCCCCGCGCCACCAACGGCAGCAGCAGCCCGGTCGCCCCGGTGACCAGCGAGAGCAGCGCGCCGGCGAACAGGGACCAGCGGTGCGGCCGTACGTACCCGAGGAGCTGCCGCCACGCGGGTGTGGCGCTCCCGGTCTCTGTGATGCTCAAGGCGCTCCCTCGGCGTCGGCGGAGCGTTCAGGCTACGTCGCCGCCGACCCGTGCGGCCTGCCCTTTCCGGACGGAACGGACCGGCCGATCCGCACCCCTTACCGATCAGTCGCGCGTAGGGTCGGGAAGGAACGGACCCCGGCCGACGAAGGAGTCAGCACCATGGCCCAGGAAGTACGCGGCGTGATCGCCCCCGGCAAGGACGAGCCGGTGCGGATCGAGACGGTCGTGGTGCCCGACCCCGGCCCGGGCGAGGCCGTGGTGCGGGTGCAGGCCTGCGGGGTCTGCCACACCGACCTGCACTACAAGCAGGGCGGCATCAACGACGATTTCCCGTTCCTGCTGGGCCACGAGGCCGCGGGCGTGGTCGAGGCGGTCGGCGCCGGCGTCACCGACGTCGAGCCCGGTGACTTCGTCATCCTCAACTGGCGTGCGGTGTGCGGGAAGTGCCGGGCCTGTCTGCGCGGGCGGCCCTGGTACTGCTTCGACACCCACAACGCCCAGCAGAAGATGACCCTCGCCTCGACCGGGCAGGAGCTGTCCCCGGCCCTCGGCATCGGCGCCTTCGCGGAGAAGACGCTGGTCGCGGCCGGGCAGTGCACCAAGGTCGACCCGGGTGTCGCCGCGCAGGTGGCCGGGCTGCTGGGCTGCGGTGTGATGGCCGGCATCGGCGCCGCGATCAACACCGGGAACGTCGGCCGGGGCGACACGGTCGCCGTCATCGGCTGCGGCGGGGTCGGCGACGCGGCCATCGCCGGTTCGCACCTGGCCGGAGCGGCGACGATCATCGCCGTCGACATCGACGACCGCAAGCTCGAGACCGCCCGCTCCATGGGCGCCACCCATACCGTCAACTCGCGCGAGAACGACCCCGTCGAGGCGATCCGCGAGCTCACCGGCGGCTTCGGCGCCGACGTCGTGATCGAGGCCGTCGGCCGCCCGGAGACCTACCGGCAGGCCTTCTACGCCCGTGACCTCGCCGGCACGGTCGTCCTGGTCGGCGTCCCCACGCCCGAGATGAAACTCGAACTGCCGCTGCTCGATGTCTTCGGCCGCGGCGGAGCACTGAAGTCCAGCTGGTACGGCGACTGCCTGCCCTCCCGCGACTTCCCCATGCTGATCGACCTGCATCTGCAGGGGCGCCTGGACCTCGGCGCGTTCGTGACCGAGACGATCGGGCTCGACGAGGTGGAGAAGGCGTTCGAGCGGATGCACCAGGGCGACGTGCTGCGTTCGGTGGTGGTGCTGTGATGACGACCCGCATCGAACACCTCGTCACCTCTGGGCAGTTCAGCCTCGACGGCGGCACCTGGGACGTCGACAACAACGTGTGGATCGTCGGCGACGACCACGAGGCGATCGTCATCGACGCCGCCCATGACGCCGACGCCATCGCCGAGGCCGTCGGGGACCGCCGGCTCACGGCCATCGTGTGCACGCACGCCCACAACGACCACATCGACGCCGCCCCCGCCCTGGCCGAGCGCACCGGCGCCACCATCTGGCTGCACCATGACGACCTGCCGCTGTGGAAGCAGACCCACCCTGACCGCGAGCCGGACGCCTGGCTGGTCGACGGGCAGGTCATCGAGGCCGGCGGCGCCGACCTGCGGGTGATGCACACCCCGGGGCACGCGCCCGGCGCGGTCTGCCTCTACGACCCGGGGCTGGGCACCGTCTTCACCGGCGACACCCTCTTCCAGGGCGGGCCCGGCGCCACCGGCCGCTCCTTCTCGCACTTCCCGACGATCATCGACTCGATCCGCGACCGGCTGCTCACCCTGCCGGCCGACACGGCGGTCCGCACCGGCCACGGCGACTCCACGACCATCGGCGCGGAGGCCCCGCAGCTCCAGGAATGGATCGCCCGGGGCCACTGACCGCGTGTCGCCGGTAAAAGGCGACAGGAGATGTCCGGCTTACCCGTGACCCTGGAGGCGACAAGCAGCCACGGTCATGGGAGGTCGGACATGTCAGCTCCGTTGCAGGGCAAGGTCGCACTGGTCGCCGGTGCGACCCGGGGCGCCGGGCGGGGAATCGCGGTGGAACTCGGCGCGGCCGGCGCCACCGTCTACGTCACCGGCCGCACCACTCGCGCCCGCCGCTCGGAGTACGACCGGCCCGAGACCATCGAGGACACCGCCGACCTGGTCACCGCGGCGGGCGGACGGGGCGTCGCCGTCCCCACCGACCACCTCGATGTGACGCAGGTCCGTGCCCTCGTGGACCGGATCGCGGACGAGCAGGGCCGCCTCGACGTCCTCGTCAACGACATCTGGGGCGGCGAGAAACTCTTCGAATGGGACACCCCGCTCTGGGAGCACGACCTCGACAACGGCCTGCGCCTGCTCAGGCTCGCCGTCGAGACGCACGCCGTCACCAGCCACCACGCCCTGCCCCTGCTGCTGCGCAACCCCGGCGGCCTGGTCGTCGAGGTCACCGACGGCACCGCCGACTACAACGGCGAGAACTACCGCGTGAACTTCTTCTACGACCTCGCCAAGACCTCCGTGCTGCGCATGGCCTTCGCCCTCGGCCACGAACTCGGCCCGCGCGGCGCCACCGCCGTCGCCCTGACCCCCGGCTGGCTGCGTTCGGAGCTGATGCTGGACGCCTTCGGGGTACGGGAGGAGAACTGGCGCGACGCCCTGGCGAGCGTCCCCCACTTCGCCATCTCGGAGACCCCGCGCTACGTGGGCCGGGCGGTGGCCGCGCTGGCCGCCGACGCGGACGTGGCGCGCTGGAACGGACGGTCCCTCTCCAGTGGCGGCCTGGCCCAGGAGTACGGCTTCACCGACCTCGACGGCAGCCGCCCGGACGCCTGGCGCTACGTCGTCGAGGTCCAGGACGCGGGCAAGCCGGCGGATACGACCGGCTACCGCTGACGCCCTGAAACCTGATCTCCGCAATCGCCCATTATGCGAAGGTATGCCCGTCCCGTACCGGTGGGGTATGTCACTGTTCCGTCGCAGCCCGGCCGATCGCACAACCGGAGCCGTTCTCCGTCCGTCTAGCTGGCAGACATCACAGACCCAATCTCGCGAAAGGGCATGACCAGCCATGGGGGACGTACGCAGACGGAGTGCCGTCGCACTGGGGATCACCGGCCTGGTGGTACCGCTCACGCTCGCACTCGGCGCCGCACCGGCCCAGGCCGCGAGCTGCACCACGCAGGCCGGCCCGTATCAGAAGAAGGTCGAGAAGTTCCTCGGCCGTCCGGTCGACGGCAAGCAGTCCGCCGCCGACTGCAAGGCCATCCGCGCCTTCCAGACCAAGCACGGCATCACCCCGAACATCGGCTACGCCGGTTCCGTCACCTGGGGGGTGATGGACCTGATGCAGAAGCAGAAGGCCGTCGGGAACAACCCCAACAAGGACGGCAAGTGCCCGGTGAACAAGGGCCGGATCGCCTGCGTGAACCTGACGCTCCAGCTGAGCTGGATCCAGGACGGCAAGAAGCTCGTCTACGGCCCGGTCCCGGTCCGCACCGGCCGCAACGGGGACGAGACCCGCACCGGTCTGAAGAAGATCTACTGGCGCAACATCGACCACGTCTCGTCCATCTATGACGTGCCGATGCCCTACGCCCAGTTCTTCGACGGCGGCCAGGCGTTCCACTCCGCCGGCGTCAGCATGTGGAACCCGCCGGGCTCGCGCGGCTGCGTCAACATGACCAAGACCGACGCCAAGAAGTACTGGTCGATGCTGAAGAAGAACGACGACGTCTTCGTGTACGGCCGCAAGCCGGGCACCTGATCCAGGAACCCGGCTCGCGCACAGCCCCTACTGGGGCGCGTCCCCGAAGTCCGGGATCTCCAGCCTGGCCCCGCCCTGCCGCGCGGACTCGTGCGCGATGATCCCCGGCAGGGTGTAGCGGGCGGCCACCCACGCGTTCACCGACGGCAGGGTGCGGTTGTTGACGGCGGTCGCGAAGTCGTCCACCAGGAAGTGGTGGCTGCCCTCGTGGCCGTTGTGCAGATGGTCGAACTCCCTCGGCAGCCGCGCACGGTCGTGCACGGGCGCCGACCCGGAGGTGAAGGCTGCCCGCAGCTCCGGCGCGATGTGCTGGAGTGACGGATCGTCAGGGGACATGGTGGGCTTGGGCTCCAGCAGTTCGCTGATGTCCTTCACCCCCTGCTTGTCCTGCCACAGGGCGACCGTGGCGAGCTGCTCCATGCTGGCCTCGGTGCCGAAGAAGCGGAAGCGCGACTCCCGTATGTGCGAGGGGTAGCCGACCCGCCGGAACTCGTTCGTACGGAACGAGCCGCCGCCCGCCACCTCGAACAGCGCGGTGGCGTTGGAGACGTCGTTGCCGAACTGGCTGACGTCCTTGTCGAAGACGCCGTCGCCCCGGTCGTCGACGACACCGATCGCCGACACGCTCACCGCGTGCGTCTTCCAGGCGCCGAGCACCCCGCCGACCGCGTGCGTCGGGTACAGCAGCGGGGGATAGCTGGCGGTCGCCTTCCAGTTCTCCCCGCCGCTGTACTGGTAGGCCTCGTAGAACCCCAGGTCCATGTCGTGGACGTAGTCGCCCTCGGCGTAGAAGAGTCGCCCGAAGGCGCCCTCGGCGATCTGGTTGCGGGCGTGGACCGTGGCCGGGTTGTACTCGCTGGTCTCGCCCATCATGTACGTCAGTCCGGTGGCCTTGACCGTGTCGATGATGGCCGCGATCTCCTCCGTGGTGATCGCCATGGGGACCGCCGAGTACACGTGCTTGCCGGCGTTGAGGCCCTGGAGCACCAGCGGCCCGTGTGTCCAGCGCTGGGTGAAGATCGCGACGGCGTCGACGTCCTCCGACTCCAGCATGGCCTGGTAGGACGGGAAGGTTCCCGCCAGTCCCTGGGCGGCGGCGAGCTGCCCGGCCCGCTCGGGGAGCAGGTCGGTGACGTAGACGTCGCTGACGCCGGGGTGGGCCTGGAACAGGGTGGCGAACTGGCCCGAGAACTGTCCGGCGCCGACGATGCCGATGGAGAACGTCATGGAGCGCGTGCCCTTCACTGGGAGAGGATGAGGTTGATCTGGTCGTTGGTCTGATCGAGGCTGCTCACGGGCTTCCCGTTGCCGTAGATGTCCTCCATGGCAGGGGCCATGAGCGCCGTCATGTCCGCCGAGTAGCTGGCGATCGGGTAGGAGAAGGTCCGGAAGCGGTTCTTGTCGGCCAGGGGTTCGGTGAACGCCGAGACGTCGATGCCCTTCTTCCGGTACGCGGCGACGGCCGCCTCGGTCCCGGCCGGAGTGGCGGGGAAGACCACCCCGGACCTGCCGACGACGGTCTGGCACCGGTCCGAGGCCAGGTAGGCCACCCACTTGCGGGCGCCCGCCTTGTTCTTGGCGGCCTTGGTGACGGAGTCGGCGAGACCGTTCATCATCGTGGCGCGCTTGCCGGTCGGGCCGGCGGGCGTCAGGGCGGTCTTGATGTCCTTGCCCTTGAAGCCCGCGTACGTGGAGATCATCCAGGCCCCGTCGAACGCGGTGGCCGCCTTGCCCGCCGCGACCTGGGTGTTCGCCTGGTTGGACTGGACGTTGTAGTCGGACAACGGCGGCATGTAGCCCTTCTTCGCCAGACCGAAGTACCACCGGATGACCGACTGGAAGGTCTTGCTGTCGTACTGGTACTCCGTGCCCCAGCGCGGCTTGTCGAGGTAGCTCCATCCGGCGGAGGCGGCGAAGTTGCTCCACTGGGTCTGGCCGTCGCCGAAGCCGCCGCCGTTGCTGGCCATGCCGTAGACCTTGACGTTGTTCTTGTCGAAGCCCGGCTCGTCGCCCCGCTTGCCGTTCCTGTCGATCGTGAGGTGGGCGATCGTCTTCTCGAAGGTGCCGCCGTCCTCCGGGTTCCAGGAGAGGCCGTTCAGCTGCTCGGCGGTGAGGCCGGCGTCCTGCGTCATCTTCGAGTTGTAGAAGAGCGCAACGGTGTCCCAGTCCTTCGGGGCGCCGTAGCGGTGGCCGTCCTTGCCGATCCAGTTGGCGGCGAGGCCCGGCTGGTAGTCGGAGTCCTCGATGCCGAGGTCGTCGAGCGGTTCGAGGACCTTGAGGTCGGCGAACTGGCCGAAGTTCTGGATGTGGTCGGTGAACACGTCCGGCTGGGTGCCCGCGATGAACCCCGCGGTGAGCTTGGTCCAGTAGTCGGACCAGCCCAGCTGCGTGATCTTCACCTTCAGTCCGGGGTTCTCCTTCTCGAACCCTTTCGCGCAGGCCTGGTAAGCGGGCAGCTGGTTGGCGTCCCACAGCCAGTACGTGACGGTGTTCGCGGAGGATCCGGCGGCGCCTCCCTGGGCGCATCCGCTGACCAGGGACAGCGCCAGCGCTCCGGTCGCCGCGACGAGCGTACGAATTCGCATCACAGTCCCCTTACTTGATCCCGGTGAAGCCGATGGAGCTGACGATGCGGCGGGCGAAGCAGGCGAACAGCACCAGCATCGGCAGCGCGGCGATCAGCGTCGCCGCCATGAGCCCGGACCAGTCGACGCCGGTCGCCGGGGTCTGCGCCCGGAAGACCGCCAGCGCCACGGTCAGCACGCGCGAGCTGTCGCTGTAGGAGACCATCAGCGGCCAGAAGTAGTCGTTCCAGGAGGTGATGTACGTCAGCACGGCCAGCGTGATGACCGGCGTGGACGCCATCGGCAGGACCACCCGGAAGAAGATCTTGATCTTCCCGGCCCCGTCGAGCAGCGCGGCCTCCTCGACCTCCTGGGGGATGTTCATGAAGAACTGCCGCAGGAAGAACACCGCGAAGGGGGTCATGAACAGGCTGGGCAGTGCGATGCCGAGCAGCGTGTCCACCAGGTGCAGCTGCTTGATGAGCACGAAGTTCGGCAGCAGCGTGAAGATGGTCGGCACCATCATCCCGCCCAGGAACAGCCCGAACACCTTGTCCCGGCCGCGCCAGCGCAGCCGTGAGAAGGCGTACGCGGCCATCGCGGAGAAGAAGATCTGACAGCCGGTGATCAGGGTCGAGACGAGCACCGAGTTGAGCAGGTAGCGCCAGAAGTCCAGCCCGCCGCCCGCGCCGCCCTGTGCGATCGCCTCCTCGGACGACTGAAGGCCCAGGGCCCGTTCGAAGCCGCTGGTGGTGAGGTCCACCGGCAGGGGGTTGGTGGGGTCGGCGCTCAGGCCCGCGTTGGTGGAGAGCGCGGTGCGCAGGATCCAGTAGAACGGCAGCAGGGTGATGAGGACGATCAGTCCCATCACGGTCCAGGCGGCGGCCCGCCCGAAGGGGAACCTGCGCCGCACCGGTCGTACGGTCGTGGTGGTCGTCACGGCAGCCATGGCGGTGTCTCCCTTCCGTCAGCCGAGGTCGGTCCGGCCGGCCCGGGTGAGCCGGTACTGGAGGATGGTGATCGCGCTCAGCACGACCAGGAGGGCGACGGACATGGCCGAGGCGTAGCCGAACTGGAAGCGCCCGAAGGCGGAGCTGTAGATGTAGTACTGGAGCACGTTGGTCGCGTTCGCGGGCCCGCCCGCGGTGGTCACGGCGACGGTGTCGAACACCTGGAACGACCCGATCACGGTCATGATCAGCACGACCGCGAGCACCGGACGCAGCAGCGGCATGGTGATCCGCCAGAACATCCGCCACTCGCTCGCGCCGTCCACCCGGGCCGCCTCGTACATGTCGCCCGGGATGGCCTGGAGGCCGGCGAACAGCAGCAGGGCGGTGTACCCCACGTGCCGCCACACGTTGATGAGCGCGATCGTGGGGATCGCCCAGGTCTCGTCGGCGAGGAACGGGATGCGGTCGACGCCCAGGCCACTGATGATCTCGTTGCCGATGCCGAGCTGGGTGTCGAGGATCCAGAGCCAGACCAGACCGGCGACGACGTTCGACATCAGGTACGGCGTCAGCACGATCCCGCGCAGCATCGCCGACTGGGTCAGCCGCTGGAGCAGGACGGCGATGGCGAGCGCCGCGACCGTCTGGACGCCGATGTTGATGACGACGTACTCGACGGTGACCCACAGGGAGTCCCAGAAGATGGGGTCGTTGACCATGCGGACGTAGTTGTCCAGGCCCACCCACTCCGCCGGCGTCAGCAGGTTGAAGCGGGTGAAGCTCAGATAGATGCCCTGCAGGGTCGGCCAGAGCAGGAAGACCAGGAAGCCGAGCAGGGCCGGCGCGATGAAGAGCGCGGCCAGCCGCCCGTCCCCCCGGTCCTCGCCGGACACCCCCTGTCGCGTCCCGGTCCTGCTGCGGGCCTCCGTCGCGCCGCCCGTGGGCAGACGTGATGGAGGACTGCTGGAGGCGATGGTCATCGGGAGACTCCCTCGCTGCGGCGGCTCGTCCTCTGGCGGGATTTACTTTTGGTGCGAAACAATTGCTGCGTCAAGAGGCCTGCAAACATCTTTTCTCAGGAACCGACATCGACCTAGAGTGGTCATGTTGGTTTCAGTGTGAAAAAAATGGGTGAGGGGAGTCGGACCTTCATGACCGAAGGCACCGCCGGCTGGCTGCCGCTGAGCCCGGGGGAGCGATCCGTGGCGATCGAAGTGCTCGTCCACGGACCGCTGTCGCGCACGGAACTCGCCCGCAGGCTGGGCCTGTCGGCGGGCAGCCTCACACGGCTGACCAAGCCGCTGACCGAGTCGGGCCTGCTGGTCGAGGTGCCCGAGGCGGGCGCACCCGCGGAGACGCGCCAGGGCCGCCCCTCCCAGCCGCTGGACGTGGTCGCCGACTCAGGGTTCTTCCTCGGCTTCAAGATCACCGAGGACGCGGTCTACGGCGTCGTCACCACCCTGCGCAGCCACATCGTCGCCCGCCACGACCGCCCGCTCACCACCCACGACCCTGCACAAGTCGCCGACGTGCTGGCCGAGATGACCGCCGAACTGGCCGACGGCCACCCCCGGCTCGCCGGGATCGGCATCGGCGTCGGCGGCTTCGTCCAGGACCGCGCGGTGGTCGGCGAGTCACCCTTCCTGCTGTGGCGGGACGTCCCCCTGGCCGACCTGGTCGAGGAGCGCACCGGACTGCCGGTGGTCGTCGAGAACGACGTCGCCGCCCTGGTCGAGGCCGAGACCTGGTTCGGTGCCGGACGCGGCCTGGACCGCTTCGTCGTGCTCACCATCGGCGCCGGCCTCGGCTACGGGCTCGTCCTGGGCGGCAAGCGGGTGCCCTTCGCGGAGGAGGACCGCGGCTTCGGGAGGCACTGGATCGTCGACCCCAACGGGCCGCTCACCCCGGACGGCGGCCGCGGCAGCGCCGTCTCGCTGCTGACCATTCCCAGCATCCGCTACCAGATCCGGGCCGCCACCGGCCGTGACCGCACGTACGAGGAGATCCTGGCGCAGGCCGCCGCCGGGGACCCCATGTCCGCCCGGGTCGTCCACGAGGCGGCACGCGCGCTCGGCGTGCTCCTCGCTCAGATCTCCAACTTCGTGATGCCCCAGAAGATCCTGCTCGCCGGTGAGGGGGTCGGACTGATGGACGTGGCCGGCAGGACGGTGGAGGAGACCGTCCGCGACCACCGGCATCCCCTGGCCGCACCGGTCGGTCTGGAGACGAAGGTGTCCGATTTTCACGACTGGGCGCGCGGCGCGGCCGTATTGGCCATCAAGGTGCTGGTCCTGGGTTCGGCCGAAGTGTGAACAGCCTCACGTTTACCGGGAGATGGACGTGATCAGTAACACTGTCCGGAATGCCCTTTTAGCTCGTGATTACTCACATCGCCTTCACCTTCAGCGCCGTATGCTTCACAGCATGTCCACCACTGTTGAAACCTCATCCGAGCGATCGGCTGACGAGGTCAACGAGGAGATCCGCGCGCTGTGGCGCCGGTCGGGCGGGACACTGAGCGTCGAGCAGCGCGAGGAGTACCAGCGGCTCGTCCTGGAGTGGGCCGCCGCGGCCCCGCAATAGGCGCCCGCGGCGACCTTCGTCCCGGCCCGCTGACGCATCGGACCCTCGTCGAAGGGCACCCCTGATCCAATGGGTGCCCTTCTCGCACTTTCCTCGGCAACCGTCTACGGCATCGTCGACTTCGCCGGCGGTCTGCTGTCCCGGCGCGCGCATCACACCGCCGTCACCTTCCTCGGCCAGCTCGGCGGGCTGCTGCTCGCCTGCGCCGCCGCACTCCTCCTGCCCGCCGACGCCGTCCACTCCGCCGACCTGCTGTGGGGCGCGCTGTCCGGCGTCGGTAGCGGCACGGCCATGTGGTTCCTCAACCGTGGGCTGAGCCGGGGGGATGGGGGCACCTCCCTGCTCGAGCGAAGCCGAGAGCTTGGGGGAGAGTGTTGTGGTGCCGGTGAGCGCCGTCACCGGTGTCGCGCTGTCGGTGCTGTGCGGGGTCCTCGTCCTCGGCGACCGCCCGCCCCGGCGCCGTCGCCTGGCTGGGCATCGCCGTCACGGTGCCCGCCCTGTGGTGCGTCGCCGGTGGCAGGGGCGGTGCGGGGAAGGGGACGGCGGACGGACTCGTCGCCAGTCTGGGCGTCGCCGCGCAGTACCTGGCCCTCGGCCAGGCCGGACCCGGGAGCGGGCTGTGGCCCGTCGCCGCGGGCCGGGTCGCCGCGGTCCTCGTCCTTCTGCCGGACGCCGCGCGTCACGCCCGCCGGCTGAAGCTGCCGCCGGTGCGCTGCGCCCAGGCCGTCCTCATCGGGGCCGGGGCGGCCCTCGGCCTCGTGCTGTACCTGCTCGCCGCCCAGCGGCAGTTGCTCGCCGTAGCCGTGGTTCTGGCCTCCCTCTACCCGGCCCTTCCCGTGGTGCTCGGCCTCGTCCTGCTGCACGAGCGGATCAGCCGCCGCCAGGCGGTGGGACTGCTGGGGGCGGGCATCGCGACCGTACTGCTCACACTGGGCTGACGGGCACACCCCGCGACGGTCGGCCACCGGGGTCATCCCCAAGTGGCCGAGTAGTACTGCCGGTACGCCTTGCGGTCCTGCTCCGCGCGGATCCACCGGGTCGCCACCAGGGCGACGAGGCTGCCCGCGATGACGAGCATGCCGGGGCCGACATTGCGCGGGTCGGTGAGGCGGGTCAGCAGCGTCGACACGTCCGTGCCCGTGATCGGCGCCGACGAACCCGGCGAGGCGGGGTCCTGCGAGGCCGACGGCGCCGGTGCGGTGCCCGTGCCCCCGGCCGACTTGGCCACGATCAGCTTGACCCCCAGCTCGGTCAGCGCTTTCGGCACCGGCTGGAAGAACGTCGTGCCACCCGCCCTGCAGTCCCCGCTGCCGCCCGACGTCAGGCCGAGCGCGACGCCGTCGGCGAACATCGGGCCTCCGCTGTCGCCCGGTTCGGCGCACACGTTCGTCTCGATGAGGCCGGTGACCGTGCCCTCGGGGTAGTTGACCGTCGCGTTGAGCGCGGTCACCTCTCCCTCGCGCAGGCCGCTGGTACTGCCGCTGCGGAAGATCTTCTGCCCGACCTCCGCATCGGCGACGCCCGTGATCCGCACGCCCTTGCCGTCACCGACCGCCACGACGTCCGCGCCCTTGCCCGCACGGCCACCGTCGTACTTCACCAGGGAGTAGTCGTCGCCGGGAAAGCTGCCCTTGAGCGACGTGCCGACCTGCTCCCGGCCCCGGTCGTCGGCGAACCAGACGGAACCGTCCGGCCCGCAGTGCCCGGCCGTGAGGATGAAGTCGCTCTTCCCGTCGGTCACGTTGAACCCCGCCGAACAGCGCCCGGCGGTGGACAGGATGGGCTGCGCGCCGTTGACCCGGGTCGTGAACCTGCCCTCGGTGCGCTCCATGCGCACGAAGGAGCCGATGCCCTCGGCGACCTCGGTCATCCGGGACCAGTCGGAGGCGGAGACGGTGCTGTCACCCCGTACCACCACCCGGTTGCTCTTGTAGTCCAGGGACCACGAGGTTCCGGAGACCCGGGGTGCCGAACCCAACGTCGCCGCCGCGGACTTGAGGTCGCTCATGCTGTGGCTGACCATCTTGGCCCGTGCGCCGGCGCGCTTCACCTCGGCGGCCGCCTTCTCGTCGGTGACCGCGACGACCGGCCGCCCGGCCGAGTCGACCCAACTGCCCGCCGTGCGGGAGTTCCCGAGCCGGGACACGAGGTCGGTGCCCTCGCCGGTCGCCGGCGGCGCGGTGAACGGCACGCCGATGGACGGGGCGGGGGGCTCGCTCGCCACGGCGTTGGTGACCATCGCTCCTCCGAGGAGGAGTCCGCCGACTGCCGCCAGCCGTGTCACTCGCCGGACGACCCGTCGTCGTGCGTGCCTCATGCATGGCTCCCGAACCCGAACATCACGGTGCGAACACTGCGGGGCCCTCCTTGAGTTGAGTGCCCTTCATTCATACGGGGCGGAGCCGTGCCGCGTTCAGCGCACCGGTGATCTCTTGCGCGTCACCCGGCGACCGCGGCCGAGAGCAGGGCCCCGCTGCGCGCGTCGCCCCACACCGAGTCCGGATCGACGTAGGGCCGCAGCAGGGCGGTGAGCGCCGGGTCGCCGCGGCCGTTCAGCTCGTCGGAGGCGATTCTGCGGGCGATCCCGGCGAGGAAGTCCGCCACCTGCACCCGCGCGTCGTCACGCGCGACGACGAGCCGCAGCCCGGCCAGGCCGATCCCGGCCCGCCGGGCCGTCCTCTCGATCCACGCGATGCGGTCCGGCGTCAGCATGTTCTGCCGGTCGTGGACGAGGTGGACCGGCCGCCCGTCGCGGCTCCAGAGCGCGGCCGTCCGCACGATCGCCGGGAGCAGCGGGTTGAGCGGTGGGATCAGGGGCGGCCCGGCCAGGAGCCCGTCCCGGTAGGACACCGCGCGCGACCGGGTCCCGGCGAGCCGCTCCAGGATCCCTGCCGCGTCGGTCCGCTGATGCGCGCGGCGCAGGGCGTCGACCGTGCCGTAGAAGGCCTCCACCGGGTCCCCGTCGTGGCGCACCCGCAGCAGCCGGTTGGCCGCCTCCAGGAACGCCCGCCAGCCGTCCTCCCCGAAGGCCGGGCGCCCCACGCCGAACAGGGCTACCGCCGCGGCCGGGTCGTCGAGCAGCAGGCCGACGGTCCGGTCCACCACGAAGAACGTCTTCTCCATGAGGTGTACCCGCGCCCGACCGTGGATCGGTCCCTCCGGCGCGAGCAGCCACTCCAGCACCGCGCGGTGCTTCTCCCGGAGCAGGTGGTTCGCCTTGTACTCCTCGGCCGGCGACCGGATCCGGTCCCGGATCTCCCGTACCGCCGCCGCGGCCGCCGCCACGGACAGCGAGACACCGGCGTGCGCGAACACGTCCGTGTTCCCGCCGGTGAGGTTCTCACCGTCCGACCCCGACTCGTCGCAGGCGATCTCCAGGAACCCGTCCGCCGCCCCGCCCCGCTCCCCGTCCGCAAGACTCCCGCTCACCGCACAGCCCCCTATCGTGTGCCCATGACCAGGATCCCGCACGAGACGTCCGGTGAACCGAATCCCCTGCAAGTCCTGACGCTCGACCGCCTCCGGCAGCGCACCAGCATGAAGTGGCGCACTCACCCCGAGGACGTGCTGCCGCTGTGGGTGGCCGAGATGGACGTACCGCTCGCCGAGCCCGTGGTGCGCGCCGTCACCGACGCGCTCCACCTCGGAGACACCGGCTACCCGGCCGGCACCGCCTACGCGGAGGCCCTGGCCGCCTTCGCCGGGAAGCGGTGGGGCTGGGGCGGGCTCGCCGTGCAGCGCACCGCGATCGTGCCGGACGTCATGCTGGGCGTGGTCGAGATGCTCAAGCTGGTCACCGGCACCGGCGACACGGTGGTCGTGAACCCGCCCGTGTACCCGCCGTTCTACATGTTCGTGGAGCACATGGACCGGCGGGTGGCCGAGGCCCCGCTCGGGGCGGACGGGCGTATCGACCTCGATGTCCTGGAGGAGGCCTTCCGGCAGGCCGTGGCGGGCGGGCGGCGGGCCGCGTACCTGCTGTGCAGCCCCCACAACCCGACCGGCACCGTGCACACGGCCGAGGAGCTGTCCGCCGTCGCCGGGCTCGCCGAACGGTACGGGGTGCGCGTCGTCGCCGACGAGATCCACGCCCCGCTCGTGGTCGGCGGCGCCGGCTTCGTGCCGTATCTGAGCGTGCCGGGCGCCGAGCGCGGCCTGTCGCTGATGTCGGCCTCGAAGGGCTGGAACCTTCCCGGGCTCAAGGCCGCCCTCGCGGTCGCCGGGCCCGGGGCCGCCGCCGACCTGGACCGGATGCCCGAGGAGGTGGGGCACGGCCCGAGCCACGTCGCCGTCATCGCCCACACCGCCGCCCTGCGCGACGGGGTCACCTGGCTGGACGCCCTGCTGGCCGGCCTCGACGGCAACCGGCGGCTGCTCGCGGATCTGCTGGCCGAGCACCTGCCCGCGATCCGCTACCGGCCGGGCGACGCCACCTACCTGGCCTGGCTCGACTGCCGCGCCCTCGGGCTCGGCGACGACCCGGCCGACGTCTTCCTGCGCCGCGGCCGCGTCGCCCTCAGCTCCGGCCTCGCCTTCGGCACCGGCGGCACCGGCCACGTCCGCCTCAACCTGGCGACCTCGAAAGAGGTGCTCACGGAGGCCGTGCGGAGAACGGCGGCGGCGCTGCGGTGAACCCGGAGACCGGCTCGTACACTTCCCGCCATGCACGACAGGACACCGGCTGAACCGGGCGCGGGCAAGTACCTGCTGCTCACCAGCTACCGCGGGAACGGCACGCCGGTCGCCACCCCGGTCTGGGTGGTACGGGACGGGGACGCGCTCGGCGTATGGACGCCCGCCGGCTCCTGGAAGGTGAAGCGGATCCGCAACCGGGCCGACGTCCTGGTCGGCCCCTGCGACGCCCGCGGCAACCCCACCGGCGACCAGGTGCCCGCGACGGCGGTGATCTGCGACCCGGCCACCACCGCCCGCTACCGGAAGCTGATCGCCCGCAAATACGGCCTGACGGGGCGGCTGACCCTGCTCGGCAGCCGGCTGCGCCGGGGCGTGAACGGCACCGTGGGCATCCGCGTCACCCTCTGACGTCCAGCAAGCGCTTTCGGCCGCGGGGGAGTGGAGATCCCGTTCACCGGAAAGGGCACCTGCCATGAGCCGAACTCCCGTCCTGCGCGCAGCCGTCGTCGGCACCGGCCACCGGGCCCAGCTGTACACCCGCGGCCTCGCCGAACGCCCCGGCCATGTCGTGGCCGCCCTGTGCGACCCCAGCCCGACCCGGATGGCCTTCCACAACCGGCTGCTGGCCGAGACCGGCGCACCCGCCGCCACCCCGTGGGAACCCGACCGCTTCACCGAACTGCTCGCCGAGGAGGGCATCGACGAGGTCGTCGTCACGACCGTCGACGCCGAGCACGACCGCTACATCGTCCCGGCCCTGAAGGCCGGCTGCCGCGTCGTCACCGAGAAACCGATGACCGTCGACGCCGGTCGCTGCGCCCGCATCCTCGGCACCGTCCGCGAGACCGGCAACTCCCTCACCGTCGCCTTCAACTACCGCTTCAACCCCGTGCACGAGAAGGTCCGCGGCCTGCTCGCCGACGGCGCCATCGGCGAGGTGCTGTCGGTCCACTTCGAGTGGCTGCTCGACGTACGGCACGGCGCCGACTACTTCCGCCGCTGGCACCGCGAGAAGCACCACAGCGGCGGCCTGCTGGTGCACAAGTCCTCGCACCACTTCGACCTGGTGAACTGGTGGCTCGACGACGAGCCCCGGGAGGCCTTCGGCTACGGGCGGCTCGGCTTCTACGGCCGCGACGCGGGGGAGCGGCACGGGCTGCGCCGGGACTACGACCGCGCCCACGGCGCCGACCGGGCCGCCGACGACCCCTTCGCCCTGGACCTCGCGGCCGACGACACCCTGCGCGCCCTCTACCTCGACGCCGAACGCGACGACGGCTACCTGCGCGACCGCAATGTCTTCGACGGGCCGGTCACCATCGAGGACGACATGTCCGTCCTCGTGCGCTACGCGCGCGGCGCGACCATGACGTACCACCTGACCGCCTACTCCCCGTGGGAGGGCTACCGGGTGATGTTCAACGGCAGCGCGGGCCGGCTGGAGCTGGAGGTGGAGGAGAGCCGCTGGCAGCCGCCGACCCGGCTCGCCTCGGCGGCCGGCGCGGTGCACGGGGGCATGGCGGCCGAGCACGCGGGCGGCGTCCGCCTCACGCTGCGCCCGCTGTGGAAGCCTCCGGTGGACATGCCGCTCGCGGTCGCCCACGAGGCTCACGGCGGTGGTGATCCCCGCATGCTCGACGCGCTGTTCGGCCCTGTCGGCGCCACCCGCCCGGCGGACACCGCCGCCGTGGCCCATCCGACGGCCACCGAACGCGACGGCGCGCTGGCCCTGGCGGTCGGGCTGGCGGCCAACCGGAGCTTCGAGACGGGGCGGCCGGTGCGCACCGACGAGCTCATCACGGGCTGAGAGGGCGTCAGCGCCAGGCCCGGTACGGCTCGTCCAGGAGCTGGAAGACCGGCTCGCCCCGTACCGGGTCCTTGGCCGTGGACAGCCGCACCCGGTCCCCGCTGTGGATGCCGATCGGCGGGCCCATCACCCGGCCGCGCACGACGAACCCCTCGGACATCTCTATCTGCGACACGTTGCGCGCCGCGGGGGTGTTGCGGTGCACCACCGTGGAGTGGCGGACGGTGCCCGTGCCCTCCGCGCGTTCCGTGCGCAGATCGCTGCCCCGGCAGACCGGACACAGCAGCCGGTGGTACATGGCGGTGCCGCACCAGGTGCAGCGCTGGAAGAGGATGGCCTCCGCGTTCTGGCCCCTCGGGTCGAGCAGACCCGTCGCGGAGCCGGCTGCCTGCTGAGCGACGCTTCCTGAGTGGTACACGCTGGTCAACTCCCTGCACTCGGCCGGAATCCGCGCACGCGATCACCCGCGCACACGTGTGCGCGGTTCGCCGTGCCACCGTGCACGCAGCACAGAGTATGGCACTCAGTGCCACTCGTAAAGGCACTCCGTACCCTCAATGTGAGGGGTCTCAGCCTCGCCCCAGCGTCGACTCGATCTCCTGCACGACCCGCCACAGCGGTGCCCCACGTCGCGACACGACGACCACCACGTCCTCCGGCTGCTCCCCGGCCGGCGGCACCGGTACGCCGCCGAACGCCGACCGCACGTAGTCCAGCGCGTGGTCGACCGCCGTGCTCGCCTCGCCCTCGCCGTCCGAACGCAGCCAGGAGCGCAGCGCGTTGTTGTGCGCCGCGACCACCGCCGCCGCGATCACGTCCGCCTTCAGGGTGCCGTCCCGGCGGACGGCGAAGCGCCGGCGCAGGTACTCGGCGAGGGCCCGCTCGTAGCGCCACACGACCGACAGCTCGTAGGCGCGCAGCCCGGGGACCTGCTTGGTGAGGCGGTAGCGCTGCACGGAGAACGTCGGGTTCTCGGCGTACATGCGCAGCACCAGCCGGGCCGCGTCGCAGACCCGCCCCACGGGTTCGTCGTCGTCGGAGCCGTCCGCCAGGAAGGCCGTCATGTCGGCCAGGCACCGCTCGTGGTCGGGGAAGACCACGTCCTCCTTGGAGGGGAAGTAGCGGAAGAACGAGCGCCGCCCGACACCGGCGAGCGCCACGATGTCATCGACGGTGGTCTGCTCGTATCCCCGCTCCAGGAACAGCTGGAAGGCCGCGGCCACCAGGGCGTCCCGCATGGGCGGCTTCCCGTTGCCGGCCTCGGCTTTCTCGGAGCTCATGAGCGGGAACGTAGCACCCGGAAGGCCACTCATGGCACTCAGTGCACACTTCGGGAGGTACTGAGTGCTCTGGGAGTGGGCTTGATCGGTCTCTGAACCCCGGGCGCGGCAGCCGCGTATCCATCGGCAGGACGATCCTCGAAGACGGGCGCCCCGGACCCGGACGAAGGAGAGCAGCGTGTCGACACCGTCCGAGCCCCGGCCGCCGCACGACGGCCAGGCCCTCGAACCCATCCGCGTCCTGCGGCCCCGCCGCACCGACGCCCTCGCGGAACTGATGCGGGAGTTCCGGCAGGACACCGGCCAGGAGCCGGGCGGGTACGAGCCCGTCGTGCTGCCGGGGAAGCCGCCGGCCGGCTCCGAGCCGCTGACACAGGAACTCCCGCCCGTCGCCCGCCGGAGTCGCCGGCCCGTGGACGCCGTGCCGCCGGGAGCCGGGCTGCGCCGCGCCGCCGTCGCGGTGGCGGTCCTCGCGGCCGCGGTGATCGGCTTCGGCGGTGCGCTGCTGCTCCGCGGCGAGTACCCGGACGACACCGCGACGCCCGCGCCGCCCCGGTCCGCCGCCCCGGCTCCTGACCCCACGCCCACCCCGCCGGCCACCGCACCCGTGGACCCGGACGGCGCCGGCACGCTGCGCGAGGGAGCCACCGGCCCCGAGGTGACCGAGCTTCAGCAACGCCTCCTGCGCGTCCCGGACGTCTACCGGGACGGCTCCACCAGCGGCCGCTACGACCCCACCCTCACCGCCGCGGTCGCCCGCTTCCAGCTCTGGTACGGCATCCGCGGCGACGAGACCGGCGTGTACGGCAACGACACCCGGGCCGCACTGGAGTCCCGCACCCCGGCGGGCACGAGCTGATGTGTGACCATGGCCGGCATGGACGAGTTCATCGACCGGCTGAACCCCGAGATGTACGTGGTCACGGCCGCCGCGGGTGGTGAACGGGCGGGCTGCCTGGTCGGGTTCGCCTCGCAGTGCTCGCTGCGGCCGGTGCGGTTCGTGGTGTGGCTGTCCGAGCTCAACCACACCTTCCGGGTGGCCCGGAACGCGGAAGTCCTCGCCGTGCACCTGCTCGGCCGCGAACAGGACGCCCTCGCCGAGCGGTTCGGCGGACACACCGGCGACCGGACCGACAAGTTCCAGGACGTCCCGCTGCGCGAGGCGTACGGCGGTGCCCTGGTCCTGGAGGACGTGCCGGCCTGGTTCGTCGGCCGGATCGTCACCCGCGCGGGCGGCGGCGACCACATCGGTTTCGTCCTCGACCCGGTCGAGTGGGGCGGACACCAGGAGTACGACGGGCCGTTGCTGCGCCTTTCCGACGCCCTCGCCATCGACCCGGGGCACCCGGTCGACTGACGTCGCTCCCCGCGTGTCGAACGCCGGGCAAGAAATGGGGAAAGCGGCGGAACGGCGGGACCCTTCGGCGTCACCCTGGGGCGGGGCGACGCATGAGGCGCCCGAACCGCCGCGAACCAAAGGCCACGCCCATGAACGGCTCCCGCATCCCCGGCCTGGTGCTGCCCACTCTGTTCCTGCTGGCCCTGCTCGTGGGCCTGTGGTGGTACTGGCGCCATCGCGGGGACTCGTGAGGCGGGTGTGAGCCCTACCGGTCCTGAACCCCGGGAACCCGGACGTCCACCACGCACACGTCGTCCCGCCGCTCGTCCGGCAGCATCCGCGCGAGCAGCGGCCCCAGCGACCCGGGCCCGTCGCCGTGCGGAGCCGCCACCGCCTCGGCGAGGTGCTCCAGACCCCGGTCGATGCTGTCCGGCGGGTGCTCGACCAAACCGTCGGTGTACAGGATGAGCCGGTCGCCCGGGTCGAGACGGCACTCCGCCTCCTGGTAGACCGGCGAGGCCGCCGCCCCGAGCAGCATGCCCCGGGGGCGGCCCAGATACCGCGCCTCGCCGTCCCGCAGCAGCAGCGGCGGGGGGTGCCCCGCCTGCGCCCAGACCAGGCGCCGGCGTCGCCGCTCGTAGCGGGCCAGCACCATCGTGGCGGTGGCGTGGGAGTCGCGGGAGTGCAGCAGCAGCGTGTTCAGCCGGGCGAGCGCGCCGGTCAGCGACGAGCCCGTGATGACCATGCCCTTCGCGGTGAACCGGAGCTGGGCCATCGTGGCCACGGCGTCGACCCCGTGCCCGGCGACATCGCCGACCACCAGCAGCGCGTCCCCGTCGGGCAGCTCGATGGCACTGAACCAGTCACCGCCGACGTGCACACCCGACTGGGCCGGGAGATAGGCGACCTCGACGCGCAGCCCGGCCAGGTGCACGGGCCGGTTGGACATGGGCAGCAGCGCGTGCTGGAGCCGGGTGGCCAGGGTCCGCTCGGCCTGGAGCACGTCGTGCTGCGTCAGGATCGCCCGCTCGCTCTCGACCAGGGCCAGCTCCGCCCGCCGCCGGGCGGTCATGTCCTGCACGAAGCCGTGCACCTCGACAGGCATGCCGTGCCGGTCGGCCACCGCCTCGGCCACCAGCCGCAGATGCCGGATGCCGCCGCTCGTCCGGATCCGGAACGGCACGTCGAACGGCCGCCCGTCGTGGACGAGTTCATCGACGGCGCGCGTCAGCGCGGGTGTGTCCTCGGGCAGCGCGAGCTCCGGCACCTCGGGCAGGGGCACCGGGCCGTGCGCCGGGTCCCGGCCGACCAGGGAGAACACCTGGGACGACCAGGAGGCCTCATGTGTCGCCAGGTTCCAGTTCGCCCAGCCGAGATTGCCCAGTCGCTGCAGGTCCGCCAGCCGCTGCTCCTGCCGGTCGGAGGAGCCGTGCCGGATCCACGAGACGACGAGGGCGTCGCCCAGGGGCGCCACTCGTGCCTTGTACACGGACAGCTCGGCGACCCCCGCCACGACCTCTTCGTGCGCGAACGGCTCGCCCTCGTACGCCTTCCCGGTGGCCAGCACCTGCAGACAGCCCTGCCACAGCGGCTCCGCCGTCAGGGCCGGCCGCAGCTCCAGCAGCCGCCGCCCGGCCGGTTCCTCACCGGTCCGGCCCAGCAGGTCACCCACCTGCGCGGTCGCGGCCTCCACCCGGAAGTCCTCGGTCCCGCCCGTCGCGGTCCTCAGCGGCGTGAGCAGCATCGCCGCGACCGGCAGCGCCTCGAACAGCGCCTGCACCGCGTCCGTGGCGGCGTCGGCGTCGCGCTCGGGCGGTGAGTCGAAGGCACGCAGCCGGCCGGCGCACAGCCCGGTGACGCCCCGCAGGTGGGCGCGGTCGCGCGGGGTGAACACCCCGGCCCGGCCGCGCAGCACGCCGATGCAGACCTCGGCCGAGCCCGCGGCGAGCACGGGCAGCCAGGCACGCGAGCGCCACCTGTCGGGAGGGTCGCCGATGAGCACGTACCGCCGCACGTCCGAGGCGAAGTCCTCCAGCCAGCGCGGCTCGCCCGATCGCAGCGCGTCCAGCGCCGCCATTCCGGCCAAGGGCGGCACCTGGAACCACTGGGTCGCCAGTGTGTCGTCGATGCCCGCGTGCCCGGCCATCTCGAGACCGCCGTCGGGCCTGCGTGCGTAGATCAGGATCGCGTCCGCCGACATGTCGGGGCCGAGATGCTCCAGCAGACACCGGGCGAGGTCCTGCGGTGTCATCACCCGAACGAGGGCCTGGCCGAGGCGGGCCAGGGCGGCGGTGACGTCGTCCGGAGCGGCCGACCGCTCCAGGGCCGCCGCCCCGGAGTCGGTGGCCTCGACGCCCAGGGACTCGCTCGCCGCGCCGGGGCCGGACGGTGTGGGCGCGAGACCGCCCAGGGTGATCCAGCACTCCTCCAGCAGGGTGCGACGGGCGGCCTTGGCCCGCTGGAGCAGCTGCTCGCCCGCCGCGTCGGCGGAACACCCGGTCAGCGCCATCACCGCGCCCTTGGCCCGTTCCACGACAGCCGACGTGGCCGCCCGGTCGCGCAGCCGGTCCAGTTCGGCACGCTGCCGGGCGACGATCTTGGTCAGTTCGACCAGGTCCGGTGCGGCACCGGGCTGCGCCGGCGTCACGGGCTCGCTCGTCACGCGTTGAGCATTGCACACCTGGCCCGATTCGCAGACCGCCTTGTGCGCACGGACTGCTCGCCCGTCCCAGGAGCCCCGTCGGTCCCATCAGCCTTGGGGGCTGTTCAGTCGTCGTCGTGCGGATACAGCCACTGCCGCAGCAGCCGGCTGAGCCGCGGCATCACCAGGTACGTCAGCAGCGGCAGCAGTACCAGCGGGAAGACGGCGGCCCGCAGGGGCAGTGGCCAGCCGGTGGTGTGCGGAGTCACCAGCCACTGGATGAGCAGGGTGAGAGGGTAGGCGCCGAGGAAGGTGGTGAGGACCATCTTCCACCGGGGCGGGGCCTGCACGGCGGTGCCCGGGAGGCTGAACCAGGACTCCATCCCGGTCGTCGACTGGCGCTCGCTGCTGACCTCGGTGGCGATGTCCTCGATCCTCCGGTGCCAGTGCGCGCGCTCGTCGGATTCCAGCCAGGCGGCGAGCCGGTGCTGATCGGACCAGCGCAGCACCGCGTGGTAGCGGTGGCCGTCCTCGGGTGTGAGCCAGGAGACGCCCTCGTTGCCGGGGAACTGTCTGGCGCAGCGGGTGATGCCGTGCGTCCACTCCTCGAACCGCTGCTCCCGGCCGGGGCGCACCTGCCAGGTCAGGACGGTGGTCACCGGCGCGCCGCGCCGGGCTGTGGTGGTCCTCATTCCTCCACGTGTGCCACGTGCGGCGCCGGTCATGCCCGGCGGCTCACGGCTGGCGGTTCGCCTCCACCAGGGCCTGGGTCACCGCCCGGACGCTGCGCGCGATGTGCTGGAGCTGCATGACCTCGGCCGCGTACAGCTTGATCGTGTGCTCGATGACCCCCTCGTGCAGGCCGAGGCCCGGCAGGTCGGCGCGGGCGGTCTGCAGGGCGGTGCGGGCGACCCGGATCTCGTTCTGGACCTGGATCTGGGCATGCCGTGCGAGAAGAACGGGATGCCGGATGAACACGGGATATCCGGCGTAGCGCGTGGGCACCAGCTCGCGCAGCCACTTGGCCGCCGAGCGTTCCCAGTCGTAGCTCCCGGGGGTCTTGACCTGGCAGGGCCAGTCCGGGCTGATGCGCGTGGTCGTCAGGGGCATGATCATCGCTCTCGGGTGTGCGGCGTCGTGAGGGTGGACGACGAGTCGGGGCGGCCCCGGCCTAGGGGATGGCCGGGGCCGCCACGAACACCCGGGACGCCGGAGTGGGTAGGACCCGGCTCCACGGGTGCGGAACGGATCCGGAACTGCCGGGTCGCGATCCGTGAGCAGTATTTATATATGCCAACCGGTTTGCAAGCAGCATGAAAACATTCATGCGTGCTTTGTTGTGGATGGTCCCCATGTGCGGCCCGCCGCGTGCCGCCGCTCAGTCCCTGAGGAAGAACTGGTGCTGGTCGGCGACCTGCTCGTACCCCTCCAGCCGCGCCTGCGTCCGCTCCGGATCCGCGTCCGTCATGGCCTGCAGCAGCGCCGAGCACATCACGCCCGGGGCCGCGTAGGAGTCGAAGACCAGTCGCGATCCGGTCCCGATGGCGAAGACGACGTCGGCCTCGTCTGCGAGCGGCCCGAGCGCCAGGTCGGTGATCAGGGCGACCTTGAGTCCGGCGCCCCGCGCGACCCGCACGGCCGTCAGGGTCTCCTGCGCGTGCCGGGGCATGGAGAACGCCAGCACCCACGTGCCACCCGCCTCACGCGACTGCAGCAGCGCGTCGTAGGCGACGCTCCCGCCCCGCGTCACGAGCCGTACGTCCGGGTGGATCCGGCGGGCGGCGTAGGCGAAGTACTCGGCGAGCGAGACGGAGATGCGCAGGCCGAGGACCGTCAGGGGGGTGGACGACGAGAGCTTGCGGCCGACGTCGATGACCACGTTCGGGTCGGCCAGGTCCCGCCGCAGGTTCTCCAGGTTCTCGATCTCGGCGTCGACCGCCGCCTGCAGTTCGTTGCCGCGCATCTCCTCGGCCGGGCCGACGGCGAGGGTGCCCAGCGCGATCGACTGGAGCTTCTCCCGCAACGCCGGGTAACCGCTGAAGCCGACCGCCGAGGCGAACCGTGTCACCGAGGGCTGGCTGACGCCCACCCGGTCCGCGAGATCCGTGATCGACAGGAACGCCGCCTCGGTGATGTGCTCGATCAGGTACTGCGCGATGCGGCGCTGTCCCGGGGACAGCCGGGGCCGGTCGAAAAGTGCCCTGAGCTGGGCGGACGGGGAGACCTCCGCCTCGGGGGCGGCCTTCCCCGAGGTGATCGCGGATGCCTGTGCGCGTGCCTGCTGCGGCGATGGCACCGGTGCGCCTCCTTCGTCTCCCACGGACGTTCAACATAGCTCACGCACTGTGGTGACCAGGGCTTCTCCGGACAGCATGAGCGGCCCACCGCGGGGATACCCGTACGCCGGGTGGGAACCCGCCGCCGCACACGATCCCGAGAGGAGCCACCGTCATGACCGTCCCCGAGGAGAACCGGCCCAAGACGCAGGCCACGGACGAGCTGCTGGAACACCACGACGAGGACCGCTCCCGTCCGCCGGGCGCGACCGGCCGCACGATGCGCGAGGCCCTGGAGGAGGCCGAGGTGCGCCCCGACGACTACGACGACCGGTGATGGCTCACCCCAGCCACCGCAACCGAATCGACGACGCTTCCGGCAGGTGAGACGGCATGGGCGCGCTGAGTGCGCTGGAACAGACCCTGGAGAACCGCTTGGACGCGCTGTGGGCGCGGCTCCTCGACAAGGAGCCGGTCGAGGTCCTCGACGCCCTGCGACGCGAGTGCGACGACAACGCCGTCGTGTGCCGTGAGGGCCGTGTCATGGTCCCCAACGCCTACGACGTGGAACTGCCCGACGACGTGCACGACCATCTGACCCGCACCGGCACCGATGTGGGCCAGGCCCTCACCGACAGCCTGTGCCGCCACGCGGAACGCCGCGGCTACGAATTCGCCGGCCCGCTGGCGGTCCACGTGGCGAGGTGCCCCGACGTGCCCAACGGCCGCTACCGGGTGGCCGGCCGGGTCATGCACCATGTGAGCACGGACGGGTTCTTCCACGCGAGCCACTGACGCACGCGCGCCGAGGCACTCAACGGCGATACAGGGTGATCGAGTGCCCGACGTCGTGCACGGGGCGGCTGCCGCCGATCAACTCGGCCAGCCGCCCCGTGGCCTTCGCGGCCGCCGAGTCCGACACGACCAGCAGCCCCCGCACCTCACGGACCGGCACCCGACGAGGATCCGATGCCTCGATGCCGTAGAAGGACGGGACACCACTGCCCTTGTACACGAGCCACACCCGCTCGCCCGGATACCGCTCACGCAGCCGGTCCGCGAGCCGCCCGAGATCCTGCCCCCAGTCCACGTTCGAGTCGTGCAGCCACTCCCGGGTCCTGCCAGGCCCCCCGAACGCCTCGTTGGAGTACGGCAGATACCAGGGATACGCCCGCACCGAACTGACGGCGGCGAACGCCACCAGCACGGTCACCGCCACGGACACCCACCGCCGCCGCACCAGGAGCACGCACCCCGCCGCCACCGCGAGGAACAGCGGCAGGAACACCGCGTACCGGGTCCCGAAGTCCCGCGCCCCCTGCATGGCCGCCGCCAGCAGCACCAGCGGAGCGGCCAGCACATAGGGCGCGGCGGGCCGCAGCCGCCGGACGGCGACCACGGCCGCGGCACCCCCGGCCCACAGCGCGAGCATCCCCAGCGGCGTCTTCACCAGCAGCGCGGCCGGCAGGTAGTACCAGAGTGAGCCCTCGTAGAGCCGCCCGAACAGAAACCCCTGCCACGGCCGGTTCTCCAGCCCGAACTGCACGCGCATACCGTCCCGGTAGGCCTCCGGAAACGGCATCACCCCGACCAGCAGCTCCCGCAGCCCGCGCACCACGGGCACATGCTGCTCCGGAGTCCAGCGCAGCCGCGGGTCGACCATCAGATACGTGACCCACACGACGGCGACCGCGGCCAGGACCACACCGCCCGCTGCGGCCGCGGCCCGGCGCCGGCTGCCTCCGGACGCCTGCCGCACGGACACCGCGGCCAGCACCACCAGCACCGGCACGGCGGGCAGCGTACTCATCTTCGTGGCCAGCGCGGCGCCCAGCGCCACCCCTGCGAGCGGCACGTACAGCCGCGGTCTCCGGCGCGCCCGCCACAGCAGCCACGCCGACGTCAGGACGAACCCGGCGGCCGGCACATCGAGTGTGGCGAGTGAACCGTGGGCGATGACGTCGGGGGAGAAGCAGTACAGCGCGAGGGCGGCCGACCCCGCGACGTGCCCGGCCAGTTCACGGGCGAAGGCGAACACCACCAGCCCGAACGACAGGGTCAGCGTGATCACCGGAAGGCGGGCCCAGAGCATCAGCCGCCACGGATCGTTGCCCGACTCGTACAGCAGGTGCCGGCCCGACTGCCCCTGGTCTCCGGCGAAGGCCGTGTCGACCCGCGGATCCGCGAGGGCCACCCCCGCACCGATGAGCAGCTTGCCGAGCGGCGGATGCTCGGGGTTGTGCCGCAGCCGGTGCTCGCGCACGTACTCCGCGGCCGCGCCCACGTACACCGGTTCGTCGATCGTCGGGGTCTGCTGCACGGCGGTCGTGACCATCGCGAAGGCCATCTGGGCGAGCAGCACGGCCACGAGGAGCGGCACGGGCCACCGCCTGCCGGACCGGCGTGCGCCGTCCGCCGGCACCGGGAGCGAGAGCGACACCGGCCGGGGGACGGCGGGAGCGATCCAGAGGTCCCTCATGGGCCCACTCTGCATCAGCCCCCGCCGTGGAAAGCGCTACCGCCTCACGAGTCGCACCGACAGACCGTCAGCCGTGTGGACGGGCACGGCACGCAGCGTCGTCGAGTCCAGCTCGACACGGTCGAACCGGCCACGCAGCTGCGCGGCGGACAGGACGGGGACGGTCGTTCCCGCGACCGGGGGCCGCTCGGTGCCGAGCCGCAGCGACAGCACGCTGCCCCGGCCCAGCAGAACCCGCCGGCTGACCGTGAGGGCCGGACCGCGGTGCCTGCACAGCGGCAGCTCCAGTGTCGACTCGCCCTCCTGGACGTAGGAGCCGCGCACCCGCAGCACCTCGTCCGCGCGGAGCGTGCCGCCCGTGACCCGGACGTCACCCTCACCCAGGGCGCCCGGCGACGCGGCGACCAGCGTGCCGGCCTCGAGGACGGTCCCGCCGTGGTAGCGGTTGTGGCCCGTCAGGGTGAGCGAGCCCGAGCCGCGCTTGGCCAGACCGCCGTGGCCCTCGATGTCGTTGCGCCAGCTGTCGGCCGCGTGGAAGCCCCCGGCCGCCGCGTCCAGCGTCACGGTGACGTCCCGGTCGAAGGCGCCGTAGCCGTCCGCCGCGGCGAACAGGTTCAGCCGGCCCCACTGCTCGAAGCCGTCCAGCAGGACGTAGCCGGAGGGCAGCGCGGTCGTCCGCAGCACCTCGCGCCGCTGGGCCGCGGTCAGGTACGGCAGCCGCGTCTCCAGCAGCACCTCAGCGCCCTTCGGCACGGTGAGCGGGTCCTTGCGGCCGCGGCGCGGCAGGACGTACGTCAGCCGGGGCCCGACCGCGCGGGCGTTGGCCTCGCGGTCGCCGTAGGCGTCCCCGGCGCCCGGGTGGGCGTAGTCGTACAGGGTGTCCGCCGTCGTGCCGGTCCGCTGCGTGAAGTAGGAGAGGGCCTGGGCGCGGGCCGCTGCCTTGAGCTCCGCGTTCGCCGGGTCGGCCAGGGCCGCGGCCGTCAGGGCGGTGGCCATGATCCGGCCGCCGATGACGTCGACGGTGGAGTGCATGCCCGACATGATCCGGGTGTGGCTGAGCTCGAACGCCCGCGTCACCAGCTCCTGGAACCGCTCGGGGACCGCGTACGCGAAGGCCAGACCGGCCAGGTGGAAGGCGTTGGTGTGGCCGCTGGGAAAGCCGCCGTCCTCCTGCGCGTTCTCGGAACGCTGGCGCAGCAGCTGCGGGGCGACGACGACGTCCGAGTCGTACACCGGGTAGCCGAGCGCGTCCTTCGTCCCGGTGTCGACGACCTCGCTGTCCTCGTTCATCCGCCACGGGCGCGGGTACTGGAAGGCGAACTTGCCGGGATTGCCCGAGGCGAACGGCCCGCGCACGGTGTCGACCAGCTTGGCCACCTGGCCGAGGTCCGAGTCGTACGAGCCCGCTCCGAGCGCGGATCCGGCCGGGGCATCGGCGGGCAGGGTGTCGTTGATCTTCCCGGGGGGCGTGCCGTCCGGAGCGCTCGTGATCGACGTGACCGCCTTGGCACCGGAGATGTAGAGCCCGGCGAGCGGACCGAGACCGGCGATCATGGCGTAGCTCTGGTGCCGGCGGTCGTAGAGGAAGGCCTCCTTCGCCTGCGCCTCGGTGCGGGCCTGCGTGATACGGGCGCAGTAGCGCATGTTGGCGCGCAGCACCTCGCGGTCCAGGACCCGGCCGGTGTCCCAGGCGTCGCCGGTCTTCCACACCTGCGACATGCCGCCCAGGATGCGCACGACGGCGTTGGTCTCGGGGGTCAGGTTCGTGAGGACGTTCGACTTGTAGTCGTCGACGAACGCGGCGAAACCCGTGGCGGCCTTCGCGTCCGCGGCGCCCAGCCACGAGACGAGGGTCGGTGCGGCGACCACACTCGCCGAGGCACCGAGGGAGGTCTTGAGAAAACCCCGCCTGTTGACGGTTGCGGCGGTGCGGTGCCCGGCTGATGTCGGCATGGGTGCGCCTCTCTGGAGTTCTGCGCAGGGATTCTGCGGCGGGAGCTTCGGCCGTGCGGCCGGGAGGTGGTGCGAGTGCGACGTTCGGTGCCCGTGGTTGCTTCCGTGGCACCTGGTGCGTACGAGCGAAGATCTACGGCCGTGCTGTGACCCTTCGGAGAGGGTCCGGCCACCAGCCCGTGTCCGGAAGGTGAACGGCGGCCGCCCGGCTCACAGCAGCGAACGGGCCAGGGCCAGCGCGCCCTCGACCGGCGGCACCCGCAGCGGCTGCGGCCGGGCGCCGGGCAGGGACTCGGCGAGCGCGGAGGTGAACGCCTCGTACAGCGCGGGCTGGGCGAGCACCGTGCCGCCCGCCACCACCACGTCGTCCACGGGCACACCGCGGGCGGCGAGCCGTCCGACGAGCCCGGCGAGCGCCCGGCCGCCGTCGGTGATCACGGCCCGTGCGAGCGGCGAGCCCGCCTCGGCGGCGGCGAACACGGCGGGGGAGTGACGGCCCCACTCGGCGGAGACGTTGGTGGCGGCCTCCAGGGCGGCGCCGAGCGCGGGCACCTCGGCCACCCCGAACGCGGTGAGCAGGCCGGTCGCCAGCGCGTCGGGCTCCTCACCGCGGTCGTGGGCGGCCCAGACGGCCCGCGCGGCCTCACGGACGAGGCCGGCCGCGCCGCCCTCGTCGCCGAGCACCGCGCCCCAGCCGCCGACCTGGACAGCGGCGCCGTCGGGCAGCCGCCCCACGGCGACCGAACCGGTACCGGCGACCAGACCGACGCCCTTGTCCAGTCCCGCGGCGGGAACGAGAAGCTCGGCGTCGCCCACGACGAGCGCGGGCACCCCCAGCCGTTCCCGAAGCGCGTCCCGGATGCCCGCGCACTGGCGTGGCGTCTCACAGGCGTGACCGCCCACGGCGAGCGTGGACGGTCGTACGCCGGAGGGCAGGGCGTCGGCGACCAGTGCGGCCAGCCAGCCGGCGGCGGCCCCGGGGTCGTGCGGCCGCCATCCGGTACTGCTGCGGACACGGTCGACGATGTCCTCGCCGTCCGCGAAGGCGCGCAGATGCGTCTTGGTGCCGCCCACGTCGATACCGACCGCGTAAGGCGTGGAGTCCTGCACGGGTCCTCTTTCGTCGTTGCGCGGCACGGCGAACGGCAGGCGAACCGCCCGTCGGACCACGGCAGTTGAAGAGGTTGGGAAGCCCCGGGACGGGCTTCTGCCGAACACGGCAGGCGAGTACCGTGAACTTCGTTAGGAAGTTAACTAACGAAGTAGGGTGCGTCAAGAGGCACGGAATTCCCGATGCCGCGCGACCCTTGCGGCCTGCCCCGCCCGGCCGCAGCACGACCTGGGGAGACCATGCACCTGAGTGAGAGTGCCCGTGTGGTGTTCGACGTACTGGCCGGAACGGGAACGGCCACCCGCCCCCAGCTGGCGGCCGGTGCGGGCCTTTCCAAGCCGACCGTCTCCACCGCCGTGGCCGAACTCGAGGCCGTCGAGCTCGCCGCCCACTCCGGGCGCGCCTCCGGCGGCACCGGACGCAGCGCCGCCGTCTACCGGCTCGGCCCGGCCGCCGGTTCCGTGCTCGCCGTCGATCTGGGGCCCGCCAAGACCCGGGTGCGCGGTTGCGCCCTGGACGGCGCGCTGCTCGCCGAGGGAACCGGCTCACGGCAGGAGGCGGCCGACACCGTCCGCAAGGTCCTCGACGCGCTGCCCACCGGGGCTCCGCTGCGGGCCGTCGTCGTCGCCGTCGGCGATGTCACCACCCGGGACGGGGAGGGCGCCGGGGAACGCCCCGCGACCGCCAAGGCCGGACCCGTCTTCGACGCCATGGCCGTCGCGCTGCCCGAGGGCGTGCCCGTCCACCTGGAGAACAACGTCAACTGTGCCGCGCTCGCCGAACTGCACGAGGGCGCCGCCACCGGCCGCGACACCTTCGGCTACCTGCGCATCGGTGTCGGCATCGGTCTCGCCGTCGTCATCGGCGGCCGGGTGCTGCGCGGCGCCAACGGCGCCGCCGGTGAGGTGGCCCGGATTCCGTATCCCTGGGACGAGAGCCGCGCCCCGCGCCACGAGGGCCTGGAGCAGCGCATGGGCTCGCGCATGCTGCTGCGCCGGGCGGCCGAGGCGTGGCAGGACGGCGACGGCCCCTGCCCGCGCACCGCCGAGCGGCTCCTCGCCCTCTCGGGGCGGGGACATGCCACAGCCCGGGCGGTGATCGACGCGCACGCCGCCGATGTGGGCCGGCTCGCCGCCGCCGTGGCCGCCGTACTGGACCCCGGACTGATCGTGCTGGGCGGCGGTACCGGCGCGGATCCGCAGCTCCTGCCCGGGGTGCGGGCCGAGCTGGACCGGCTGAGCTGGCCCACCGAGGTGGTCAGCAGCGTGGTGGGCGACACCGGCACGGTGGCGGGCGCCAGCAGGCTCGCCGTCGCCCATGGAATTCAAACCGTGACCGGAGCTGTGCGAGCGAGGCATTGACGGCTGCGGCATCGGTCTGCCAATGTCCGGACAAGCGCTTTCTGAGTCGGCCGGGACGCCGACTCCGGGTGAGCCTCCCGCTCGTACGTGAAGTACGGCAGCCGCACGAGGGCGTGCTTGTGCGACGCCGGCCGTCATGGCCGGGGACCCCACCCGTCAAGGCGACGCGGCCGGGCGAGGCCGTGCCCCCGGAAAGCGAAATTCCTGCAAAAACGCACCCGTGCCGCCTCGGCTGGCGCCGTGCTTCTTCCGCTACGACGAAAAGGGATTGAAGATGACCAGTCTGGGTGTGCGGCGCTCCCGCCGGCTCGGCCGCGGCGGCATACGCCGTGTGGTGCCCCTCGCTGCCGTGGCCACGGCAGGTGCCCTTCTGCTCTCCGCCTGCGGGTCGGGATCCGACTCGGGCGGGAACGCCAAGTCGCTGACGTTCTGGATCTCCACGGTTCCGGGGCAGGACGCGGGCTGGAAGAAGATGGTGGCGCAGTACAAGAAGGACACCGGCGTCAAGGTCAAGCTCGTCAACATCCCCTACGACGGCTACGACGCGAAGCTGCGCAACGCCGCGCAGGCGAACTCCCTGCCCGACGTGGCGGCCGTGCCGAAGCTGGACCCGATCTGGTCGAACAAGCTGATCGACCTCAAGGACATCGCCAACAACAAGAAGAACAAGATCAACGGCAACTTCGTCGCCAAGGACTCGTCCGGGAAGGTGCTGTCCATCCCCTCGGACGTCACCGCGTCCGGCATGTTCATCAACAAGTCGCTCTTCGAGAAGGCCGGCGTCTCCTACCCGACCTCGCCCCAGAAGACCTGGACGTGGACCGACTTCATCAAGGCGGCGGACAAGGTCCGGGAGAAGACCGGCGCCAAGTACTCGCTGACGTTCGACCAGTCGCCCTCCCGGCTCCGCGCCATGGTGTACGAGATGGGCGGGAAGTACGTCCACGCGGACTCCTCGGGCAAGTTCTCGGTGGACGCGGCGACCAAGAAGGCCGTGAAGTACTTCGTCGGACTGAATGACGACAAGACCATGCCGAAGTCGGTGTGGACCAGCGGCGCCGACCCGTCGGCCATGTTCCAGAGCGGTGACGTGGTCGCCTACTGGTCGGGCGTGTGGCAGGTTCCCGCCTTCGCGGAGAGCATCAAGAAGTTCGAGTGGGCGAGCGTCCCGACTCCCGCGCAGCCGGTGCAGGCCAGCGACGTCAACAGCGGCGGCATGACGGTTGGCTTCAACAACAACGCCGACGCCGCCACAGCCGCGACGAAGTTCCTGTCCTGGCTGTACGAGCCGGCCCACTACCAGGCCCTGTGTGAGGCGTCCGGATTCCTGCCGGTCGAGACCGGCCTGAGCCCGAAGTACCCCTTCAAGTCCGAGGCGGCGCAGGCGGCGTTCAAGCTGTACAACGAGTCGATCCCGCTCTACGACCCGATCTCCGGCTACTTCAACAGTGCGCAGACGAACTGGGTGCTGAAGGGCAAGAGCCTCACCGAGGACCCGACCAAGACGGAGCTCGGCAAGGCGATCAACGGCCAGCAGTCGGCCGACAAGGCCCTGCAGAACATCGTGGCCGGCTACAACCAGCAGGTCGGCGGCTGAGCGTAGGCCGACAGGCCCGGGCGGCGGGATCGAGACACCGCCGCCCGGGCCTCAGGACCCCACGTGATGCCGGGCTCGTGGCCTGAGCCCACAGGAACCCATTCCACCAGCACGGAGTCAGGAAGATGACAAAACGCGCCTCGGACGTGTCCGTGAGCCCGCCCAGGAGACGCAGCAAGTACACCGTCGCGCCGCTCGTCCTCATCGCGGCCAATGTCGTGCTCTTCGCGCTGTTCTTCCTCTGGCCGGCGGTGATCGGGCTCGTCTACTCCTTCACGAATTACACGGGCGTAGGGGCGTTCCAGTTCGTCGGACTGGACAACTACAGCAGGCTGCTCGACGACGCCGTCTTCTACGACGCGGCGACCCGGACGCTGCTGTACACCGTGCTCTTCGTTCCGCTGAACTTCGTGTTCTCGCTGCTCATCGCGAACGTCCTGGTGAGCAAGCACGCCAAGGGCGTTTCGGTCGCCCGCGTCTTCTTCTTCATCCCATGGCTTCTGTCGCCCATCGTCGTGGGCGTCCTGTGGCGGTGGCTGTTCGGTGAGAACTTCGGACTGGTCAACTACGTCATCGAGAAGCTCGGCGGAAGCGCCGTTCCGTGGCAGTCGAACGCGGACCTGTCGCTGATGGTGGTGGTGGTGGCGGCATCCTGGGCCTGGACGGGCTTCTCGATGCTGCTGTTCATCGCGGCGATCAAGAACGTACCGGTGTCGTACTACGAGGCGGCCTCGCTCGACGGCGCCGGTCCGTGGCGCCAGTTCATCAGCATCACCTGGCCGAGCATCGCGCCCACGTCCTTCATCGTGATCCTGCTCAACACGATCCACGCGATGAAGGAATATCCGCTGTTCGCCTCCCTCAACAACGGCGGACCCGGAACGTCGAACAACCTGCTCGTCCAGTACATCTACCAGACCGGGTTCAAAGCGGGCCAGATCGGCTACGCGAGCGCCGCGTCGTTCGTGCTCATGCTCATCCTGATGGCCGTCGCGATCATCCAGCTGATCGTCAACCGGCGGGTGGAGAACCGATGACAACCACAGACACGCCGCGCAAGGTCGGTGCCGATTCCGTACGGGCCGTCTCCAGGAAGCGGCCCAGCAGCGCGGCCGGCGGTGGGCTGCGGCGCGCGGTGCCCGCGACGACACTGCTCTGGGTCCTGGCGGCCCTCTACGGGCTGCCGGTGCTGTGGTTCCTCCTCAGCTCCTTCAAACCGGCGGGAGACCTCTTCTCCCTTCCGCTGACGCTGTTTCCGCACAACCCCACACTGTCGGGTTATGCGGAAGCGTGGCGCAGCGCCAACTTCTCCCAGTACTTCATCAACACGACCATCGTGTGTGTGATCGCGACGATCCTGACGGTGGGAGTCAGCTGCTGCACCGGGTACGCGCTGGCCAAGTACGACAACAAGTGGCTCAAGGTCTTCTTCGTCGGCATCCTGGCCACCACGATGCTGCCGTCCGAGGTCATGCTCGCCCCGCAGTTCCTGGTGGTCCGCGACCTCGGCCTCTACAACTCGCTCGCCGGCATCATCCTCCCGGCCGTGCTCACCGCGACCGGGTGCTTCATGTTCCGCCAGTTCTTCCTGACGGTCCCCGACGAGCTCATCGAGGCCGCCCGCATCGACGGCGCGCGTGAGCTGTCGATCTTCCTGCGCATCATGGTGCCGATCTCCCGGCCCATCATGCTGACGCTCGCCATCCTGTCGTTCCAGTGGCGGTGGAACGACTACATCTGGCCGCTGCTGATGCTCAACGACCCCGAGAAGTTCACCGTGCAGATCGGCATCCAGAGCCTCGTCGGGGCCCAGAACATCAACTGGTCGGTGCTGCTCGGGGGATCGGTCATCTCCATGATTCCGCTGATCGTCGTCTTCCTGGTGTTCCAGCGTTACGTCATGAACGCCGACATCAACGCCGGGCTGAAGGACTGACCGTGCCCACCCCGACCCACGGCATGGCCACCTCAGGCATGAAGGGCTGATCCACCCGTGCACCTCCCCCACCAGCGAGGCCCGCTGCACGACCTCCCGGACACCCCGGAGGCGTACGACGCCGTCCTCGCCGACGTCACCGAGCAGGCCCTGGCCCGCATGACGCCGGAGGGCAATCTCGAACACCCCGACTGCGTCGACGACATCGGCGACACGTCCCTCGGCATCACCTCGCTGCTGGCCCTCGCCTGGCAGCGGGGCAAGGACCCCCGGCTGCCCGACGCGGTACGCCGCAGCCTCGCCTTCCACCTTGCCGAGCGGGTGTACACCGAGGACAACCCGGGCTACCCCAACCTGCGGGTGCGTGGCTCCGGTCTGCCGTACGCCCGTTACACCCTGGCGGCCGGCGCGCACCCCATCGGCGACTGGCCGAGCACGGTCTGGGCCCTGCTCCAGGCGGTCAACGTCCTGGACGCGGCCGACAGCCTCGTCGACGACGCCCAGCGCACCCGGCTCGCCGAGGTGGCGCACGGCTACTGGCGCTGGCTGACGGAGGCCACGTTCTTCAATCCGCAGGAGGCCGGCAACCAGGCGATCGGCTGCGTCGTCGGCGGCCTGATGCTGGCCCGGCACCTCCCGCCCGCCGAGGGCGACGCGGTGCGGCGGGAGGCCCTGCGGCTCTACGAGGACGAGATCCGCGCCCACCGGGTCGCCGACCGCGGCGCCCTTCTGCCCCCCGAGCACGGCGGCGCCTACGACAACAACTACGGCCCGATCTCCCTGTCCTTCCTCGCCCAGGCCCACCGCGTCAGCGGCGCGGAGATCTTCGCCGAGGACGGCGACGCGCTCGCCCGCTACCTCGACGCCCGCCTCACGGGCGGCGGCTTCGACAACGGCGGCCCCCGCTACAGCGAGCAGCACTCCGCCTTCGAGTCGGTGCTGGGCCTGCGCTACTTCGGCGCCCGCATCGGCTCCGACCTGGGCCGCTACCGGGGCGACAGCCGCTGGGCGCGGTACGCGTGCAAGGCCGACGGCGGGGTCGACGGCCACTTCGCGTGGATGCTGGTCTGGCAGATCCAGGACACCACGCGCTGGCACCGCGCCCCCTCGACGGCACCGGCCCGCCACCAGCTCCGCGCCGGATCGGTGTCGGTGGCCTTCGACACCCGCATGACCCCAAGCCTGGTCGAGGCGGCCGGCACCTACTACCTGCCCGCCGCCGTCAACCGCCAGCACGGCTTCGGCCCCGTCACGGACGGTTTTCTGCTGTGCCGCCCGATGGGCGAGGTCCGCGTACGGGACGTGGTGGCGGAAGGCCTGAGAGCGAAGCTGGTCACCACACCGGTGGTGGGCCGCGACCACGTCCTGCGCCACGTCCAGTCCCTGTACGTCACCGACGGCACGGCCCTGTGGACGACAGTCGCGGTCGAACGCCTCCCCGGCACCCCGTACCTGCTCGCCGGCCTGCCGTACGCCGCCGACGACGGCGACCGGGTCCGCAGGACCGCCGAACCCCGGATGACATCGGCCGGTGACCTGCGCCTGACCCACCCGGCCCCGGACGACCCGCACCACTTCGACGCCCGCACACCGGTCACCCAGGAACAGGCCGCCTTCGCCCTGGCCGCCGACCCCCGCGGCTACGGCAACCCCGACGAGGGCTGGCGCCACCTGGTCGCCTCGACGGCCCTGGAAGCGGAACCGGCCCCCGGCGCACCCGAGGACCTGCACGTCTTCGCGGTCCGCTACGGCCCGGGCGCGGACCCGTTCACGCCCGTGTTCGAGCGGGTGGGGACGGCCCTGAGGGTCCGCACCGAGGCGTTCACGGCGCTGATCGGCGAGGCCGCGGGCGACGCGCACGGCGAACCGGAACTGACGCTGTCCGCCTGACAGCGGCTCACCCGTCGCAGGCCGGGTCCACGACCTGCGGTGCCCGGGCGGCGAGTTCCGCAAGGGACTCGCCGCTGAGCCGGCACACCTTCCACTCGTCCAGGAGTTCCACCCCGAGCGACGTGTAGAAGTCGATCGCCGGTGTGTTCCAGGCCAGGACCCACCACTCGAAGCGGTCGTAGCCGCGTCGCCGGCAGGTCGCGGCGAGGGCCGCGAGGAGGGCCTTGCCGTACCCCGAGCCGCGCGCCTGCGGCCGGACGTAGAGGTCCTCCAGGTGCATGCCGCGCGTACCCGTCCAGGTCGAGAAGCGCGGGAACCACAGGGCGTAGCCCATGACCTCACCTGTGCCGTCGTCCTCGGCGATCAGAGCGAAGGCGGCGGGGTCCTCCCCGAACAACGCCTCGCGCAACTGCTCCTCGCCGGCCCGGGCTTGTTCCTCGGCCCGTTCGTACGCGGCGAGTTCACGGATCATCGCCCGGATCTCGGGGATGTCGTCCGGGGTGGCGGATCTGATCATGGGCAGATCATGCCTCACCCGGCACCACCAGGTCCGCCCGCCCCCGGGTCGCCGCGACCAGCCCGGCGTTGCGCTCGTCCGAGCGGGACACCCAGGCCACCGCCTCCTCGTGGTTCTTGCCGAACTGCTCGTGGCGGGCGACCAGTCGGCGGACGCGTTCGCTCTCGGGCAGCTCGCAGAACCACACCTCGTCGAGGAGGGGACGGACGCGCTGCCAGGCACCGGTGGTCAGGAGCAGGTAGTTGCCCTCGGTGATGACCAGACGGGCCGTCGGGGGAACCGGGATCGCGCCCGCGACCGGCTGCTCCAGGACGCGTTCGAAGCCGGGGGCGTAGACGACGTCGCCGGGTTCGTCGCGCAGCCTTCGCAGCAGGGCCGCGTAGCCGGCCGCGTCGAACGTGTCGGGCGCGCCCTTGCGGTCCCGTCGGCCGAGGCGCTCCAGTTCGGCGTCGGCGAGGTGGAAGCCGTCCATGGGGACGTGCGCGACCCAGGGGTCACCGGTGCCGTTCAACTCCCGCACCAGGCGCTCGGCGAGCGTCGATTTGCCCGCGCCGGGGCTCCCCGCGATGCCGAGGATCGCGCGCCGGCCACCCTGAGGGAGGGCCCGGGCGCGGTGGACGAGGTCGTCGAAGGCGTGCGGCACAAGGCGAGTCTGCCACCCGGATCAGGACGGAGGCCCGGGAACCCCCCCACCCCTTCGCGCCCCCGGCATGTGGCGTGCGCCACTCACTGGAACACCACCGGGAGGGAAACCGGACCTGTATGACGCAGCTCGGTCTCCCCGAAGACATCCACGCCTGCCTCTTCGACCTCGACGGCGTCGTCACCAGGACGGCCGTCGTGCACGCGGCCGCCTGGAAGGAGATGTTCGACGCCTTCCTGCGCGAGCGCGACGGCGCGGACTTCCGGCCGTTCGGCGACGCGGACTACGACGAACACGTCGACGGCCGACCACGCGCCGACGGCGTGCGCACCTTCCTCGCGTCCCGCGGCATCGACCTGCCCGACGGTGCTCCGGACGACCCACCGGGGGCCGAGACCGTGCACGGACTGGGCAACCGCAAGAACGAGCTGGTCCTGGAGAAGATCCGCACCGACGGCGTCGAGGCCTATGACGGCACCCTGCGCTATCTGGAGGCGGTCCGCGCGCACGGACTGAGCACCGCGATCGTCTCCTCCAGCGCCAACTGCCGTGACGTGCTCCGCTCGATCGGCGCCGAGCACTTCTTCGACGTACGCATCGACGGCGTCGTCGCCGCCGAGCGCAAGCTGCCCGGCAAGCCGCAGCCCGACACGTTCCTGGCCGCCGCCGGGGACCTGGGCGTCGAACCGTCCGAAGCGGCCGTCTTCGAGGACGCCCTGGCCGGCATGGACGCGGGCCGCGCGGGCCGCTTCGGGTACGTCGTCGGAGTCGACCGGGTCGGACAGACCGACGCGCTGTACCGGCACGGTGCCGACATCGTGGTGCAGGACCTCGCCGAACTGGGGGACACGGAGTGATCACACAGCGGGCGTACGGCGTCGAGCCCTGGGCCGTACGCGAGACGGCACTCGACCTCGACGTCCTGGCGCAGAGCGAGTCCGTCTTCGCCCTGTCCAACGGCCACGTCGGCTGGCGCGGCAATCTCGACGAGGGCGAACCGCACGGCCTGCCCGGCTCCTACCTCAACGGCGTCCACGAACTGCACCCGCTGCCCTACGCCGAGGCCGGCTACGGCTACCCGGAGTCCGGCCAGACCTCCATCAACGTCACCAACGGCAAGGTGCTGCGGCTCCTGGTCGACGACGAGCCCTTCGACCTGCGCTACGGGCGGCTCGTCACCCATGAGCGGACCCTCGATCTGCGGCGGGGAGTCCTGGAACGGGTCTGCGAATGGACCTCACCGGCCGGCTCGACCGTCCGGGTGCGCTCCACTCGGCTGGTCTCCCTCACCCAGCGCGCGATCGCCGCCGTGGCGTACGAGGTGGAGCCCGTCGACAGCCGGACCCGCGTGGTCGTCCAGTCGGAACTCGTCACCAACGAGAGCCTGCCCGAGCCGGACGGCGACCCGCGCGCCGCCAAGGCGCTGAAGTCGCCGCTGGAACCGGAGGAGGACCTCGCCGAGGGCAACCGGCTGCGCCTGGTCCACCGCACCCGCCGCAGCGGTCTGCGGGTCGCCGTGGCCGCCGACCACACGGTCTCCGGGCCCGAGCGGACCACCACGAGCAGCGAGAGCAACGTGGACGTGTCCCGGCTGACCATCACCTCCGTGCTGGAACCGGGGGAGCGGCTGCGCGTGGAGAAGCTGGTCGCGCACGGCTGGTCCGGAGTCCGCTCCCGGCCCGCGATGAGCGACCAGGTCGAGGCGGCCCTCGCGGCGGCCGGGCACAGCGGCTGGCAGGGACTCCTGGAGGACCAGCGGGACTACCTCGACGACTTCTGGGCGCGCGCCGACGTCGAGATCGACGGCGACGAGGAGATCCAGCAGGCCGTCCGCTTCGCCCTCTTCCACGTCCTCCAGGCCGGTGCCCGCGCCGAGCAGCGCGCCATCCCCTCCAAGGGCCTCACCGGCTCCGGCTACGACGGCCACGCCTTCTGGGACACCGAGGCGTTCGTGCTGCCGCTGCTGACCTACACCGCGCCGAAGCCCGCCGCCGAGGCCCTGCGCTGGCGTCTGGACACGCTGCCCGCCGCCCGGGAGCGCGCCGCCCAGCTCGGCCTGCGCGGTGCCGCGTTCCCCTGGCGCACCATCGAGGGCTCGGAGGGTTCCGCGTACTGGCCGGCCGGCACGGCGGCCTTCCACGTGGGCGCCGACATAGCCGACGCCGTCGTGCGGTACGTGGCCGTCACCGGCGACGAGAGCTTCGAACGCGAGGTCGGCGTGGAGCTGCTGGTGGAGACGGCCCGCCTGTGGCGCTCCCTCGGCCACCACGACGACCGGGGCGCCTTCCACATCGACGGCGTCACCGGACCGGACGAGTACAGCGCCATCGCCGACGACAACACGTACACCAACCTCATGGCCCGGGCGAACCTGCTGGCCGCCGCCGACGCCTGCAAACGCCACCCCGACGAGGCCGCCCGGCTCGGCGCAGACGAGGAGGAACGCGCCGCGTGGCGGGACGCCGCCGAGGCCATGAACGTCCCCTACAACGAGGAACTCGGCGTGCACGAGCAGCACGCCGGCTTCACCCGCCACCAGCGCTGGGACTTCGACCGCACCGGCCCGGACCAGTACCCCCTGATGCTGCACTTCCCCTACTTCGACCTGTACCGCAAGCAGGTCATCAAGCAGGCGGACCTCGTGCTGGCGATGTACACCTGCGGCAGCTTCTTCGAGGAGTACTTCGACGAGGAGCAGATCGCCCGCAACTTCGCCTACTACGAGCCGCTGACGGTACGCGACTCCTCCCTGTCCGCCTGCGTCCAGGCCGTCATGGCCGCCCGGGCCGGCCATCTCGACCTGGCCGCCGACTACACGGCCGAGGCCGCGCTGATGGACCTCGGAGACCTGGAGCACAACACCCGCGACGGACTGCACATCGCCTCCCTGGCGGGCACCTGGATGGCGCTGGTCGCCGGCTTCGGCGGCATGCGCTGTACCGACGGCACCCTGCGGTTCGCACCCCGGCTGCCCGAGCGGTACAGCCGGCTCGCCTTCACGGTGGGCTTTCTCGGCCGGTGCCTGCGCGTGGAACTGACCGCGGGCCAGGCCACGTACACCCTGAACTCCGGGATGCCCCTGACCATCCGGCACCACGGCACCGAGCTGACGGTGCGCGAGGACGCCCCCGTCTCCCGGCCCGTTCCCGGGCTGACCCACCGTCCGGCCCCGAGCCAGCCCCCGCACCGGGCCCCGAACGCCCGCTGACCCACGCCCCCGCGTCAGGCACTTGGCCGAGTTCCACCCTGCATACCCCGGCCCCGGGGGTTAGCTTGATCGTGTTTTCCGATCACCGGGGTAAGGGGCGGAACATGCCTGATGGCGCGAACGCCATCCTCGTCCGAAGGCGAAGACGCGAACAGCCGGCCGGACCGCGCACCACCCGCGTGACGCTCGGCAGCCGGCCGCTCGCCGTGCTGGCCGCCGTCTTCGCCCTCGCGCAGCTCATCCTGGTCCGGCCCGTGCTCGGCCTCGGCTGGGACGAGATCGTCTACGTCAGCCAGGTCACCTCCCACCACCCCGCGGCCTTCTTCAGCGCCCCCCGCTCCCGCGGCGTCTCGCTGCTGGTCGCGCCCGTCGCGTCCTGGTCGTCGTCCGTCCCGCTGCTGCGCGTCTACCTGGCCCTGCTGTCCGGCCTCGCCCTCTATCTGGCCCTGCGCTCCTGGCGCGGCCTGTTCCCGACCCGCGTCCTGGTCGTCGGCGGGGCCCTCTTCGCGTCCCTGTGGCTGACCCTCTTCTACGGCCCGCAGGCCATGCCCAACTACTGGGTCGCGATCGGCGCCCTGATCAGCGTCGGCTGCTTCCTGCGGGCCCGGGCGGGACGTTCCGCCCGCGCGGTCCTGTGGGGCCTCGCGGCGGGCGCCGCTCTCATGGCGTGGATGCGTCCCACCGACGCGGTCTACGTGGCCGTGCCGCTGCTCGTCCTCGCCCTGGCGCGCCGCCACTGGCACATCCTCCTCGTGCTCGCGGCGGGGCTCGCGGCGGGCGCCGTGCCATGGGTGATCGAGGCGTACGCCGGCCACGGGGGTCTGGGGGAGCGGCTGGCGGAGGCCTCCCGGATCCAGGGCGGACTGGGCTGGCAGATCGCCGTCGACGACCAGTTGCGCAGCCTGGGCGGGCGGGCCCTGTGCCGGCCGTGCACCGGGCCGATGCCCAACCCCCTGGTCACCCTCTGGTGGTTCGCCCTCCCCGTCCTGGCCGGTCTCGGGCTGGTCGTCGCGGGCCGGGCCCGGCGCCTGGGACGGACCCTGGTCCCGCTGGCCTGCGCCACCACGGCCGCGCTGCCGTACCTCTTCATGATCGGCTACGCGGCGCCGCGCTTCCTCCAGCCGGCCTACGCGCTGCTCGCGATCCCCGTGGCCGACGCCCTGTGGCACCTGGTCAGAAGGCCGGGCGGAGCCTGGCGCCCGGTGGCCGCCACACTCGTCGCGCTCTGCCTGGCCGGGCATCTCGCGGCGCAGCTCGCCGTTCTGCACGGCGCCGTGTCCCGCAACACCGAGAGCCGCCGCGACTGGGGCCGTACCGCCGACGCCCTGCACCGCCTCGGCGTCCGCCCGCCCTGCCTGCTCACCGGTCACGAGGCCATCCCCATCGGCTACTACACCGGGTGCTCCTCGGGGGCGACGTCCGGGAACAACGAGAACATCACCGTGGCCGGCATCCTGCGCACCGCGGACCGTCTCCCCGTCGCCCACCTCGCACCGGCCGGCGGCGCCCCGCCCCGCTACGCCCGCTCCTGGCCCGTCCACCGGATCTCGGATCTGGACGTCCGCGTCGCACCGGGCCCCTGACGCCTCAGAGCGCGTTTCCCGCCCGCCCGGCACAGGTAGGAGTCGGTTGACGGTCACGATCGAGGGGGAACGGCATGACGGCGAGCGACCACGGGGGCAGGCTGGGTGAGGAGTTCTTCACTCCGGGCTCCTCGTCCTTCACGGAGTTCCTCGCGGCCCACCGCCCGGAGCTGCTGAGCACCCGGCGCGTCCTCGCGGCCGGCGTCCGCGCGCAGGGCGCCCCGCACGGCACGACCGTGCTGGCCCTCACCCACCGGGACGGCGTGCTGATCGCGGGCGACCGGCGGGCGACGATGGGCAACCTGATCGCCCAGCGCGACCTGGAGAAGGTGCACCCCGCCGACGACCACTGCGCGGTCGCCTTCGCGGGCACGGTCGGGCTCGCGGTGGACATGGTGAAGCTGTATCAGGTCGAGCTGGCGCACTTCGAGAAGATCGAGGGCATCCCCATGACCCTCGCCGCGAAGGCGACCCGGCTGGCCACCATGATCCGGAACAACCTGGGCCAGGCCATGCAGGGCCTGGCGGTCGTCCCGCTGCTCGCGGGCTACGACCCCGCGGCCCCCGAGGGCGCACGGGGCCGCATCTTCTCCTTCGACGTCGCCGGCGGCCGCTACGAGAAGTTCGGCTTCCACGCCGAGGGTTCCGGATCGCCCTACGCCCGGGGCGCGCTGAAGAAGCTGTACCGCCCGGGCATGTCCCGCCGGGAGGCGGCCCTGGCCGCCCTGCAGGCGCTGTACGACGCGGCGGACGACGACTCCGCGACCGGCGGCCCCGACCTCACCCGCCGCATCTACCCGATCGTCTCGGTCATCACCGAGGACGGCTTCGAGCGGCTGGCCGCGGGGGAGACGGAGGAACTCAGCCGCGAGATGGTCGAGCAGCGGCACACCCGGCCGGACGGACCGAGCGCCGGCGGGTGACACCCGGCCGGACCGACGGTCGGCCCGGCGGAGTTTCCGGTTCCATGGACAAGACCTGTCACGGGCTTTACTGCACATCACTTGCAGGTACCGGAGGATGGCGCGAGGCTGTTCATCGCAGCCGTCCGTCCGACAGAAAGACCTTCCCCCCGATGACGGCCGCCCCTGAGTCCACTCCGCCCCTCCCCGCCCAGCGCACGGCCTGGCACCGCGTCCGCACCTCCATGACGCGGCGGGAGTGGACCAGGGCCGGCGGGATGGCGGCCTCCGTCCTGGCCCTGCACCTGATCGGCTGGGTCACCCTCGTCGCGATCGTCGCCCCCGAGCACCACGCCATCGGCGCGCAGACCTTCGGCGTCGGCATCGGCGTCACCGCGTACACGCTCGGCATGCGGCACGCCTTCGACGCCGACCACATCGCCGCCATCGACAACACCACCCGCAAGCTCATGGGGGAGGGCCAGCGGCCGCTGTCGGTCGGCTTCTGGTTCTCCCTCGGCCACTCCAGCGTCGTCTTCGCCCTGGCCTTCCTGCTCACTCTCGGCGTGAAGACCCTGGCCGGGCCGGTCCGCGACGACGGCTCCTCGCTGCACGACGTCACCGGCCTGATCGGCACGACCGTCTCCGGGGCGTTCCTCTACCTCATCGCGGGCCTCAACCTCGTCATCCTGGCCGGCATCTGGAAGGTGTTCCGCGCCATGCGCTCGGGCCGCTACGACGAGGCCGCCCTGGAGGAGCAGCTGAACAACCGCGGCCTGATGAACCGCCTGCTGGGCCGCGTCATGGAGTCGGTGTCCAAGCCCTGGCACATGTACCCGCTGGGCCTGCTGTTCGGCCTCGGCTTCGACACCGCCACCGAGATCGCCCTGCTCGTCCTGGCAGGCTCCGGCGCGGCCTCCGGACTGCCCTGGTACGCGATCCTGTGCCTGCCCGTCCTGTTCGCCGCGGGGATGTGCCTCCTCGACACCATCGACGGCTCGTTCATGAACTTCGCGTACGGCTGGGCCTTCTCCAAGCCCGTCCGCAAGGTCTACTACAACCTCACCATCACCGGCCTGTCCGTCGCCGTGGCCCTCCTCATCGGCACGGTCGAACTCCTCGGCCTCCTCGCCGAGCAGCTGGACCTGCACGGCGCCTTCTGGGACTGGATCTCCGGCCTCGACCTCAACATCCTCGGCTATGTGGTCGTCGCCCTGTTCTTCGCCACCTGGGTGGTGGCGCTGGTGGTGTGGAGGGCCGGGCGCATCGAGGAGAAGTGGTCGGGGGACCTGGCCGGGCCGCAGAGCTCCTGACAGGCGCTCACGTCCCCCGCCGCAGCTCCTTGCGCCACTTGACGATCTGCTTCTCCGCATCGCCCGTGTACGACCAGGGGGTGTGGGTCGCGCGGGCGCCCAGCATGCCCAGCAGGACGCCCGCGATGTCCGTGGCGCCGGCGGAGCAGGCCGCGTGGGCCAGGTAGTTGAAGTCACGGAGCTCGGCGGGCGCGATCGTGCTCTCCGTCCGGCTCATGACCCAGCGCTGCCAGGTCCGCCGCAGGTCGCTCGCCGCACCGTCGTGGTTCCAGTGCTGTGAGAGCCCCACGGCGGAGTGCCTGCCCCGGGCCGCGTCCAGGGCGAAGCGGTACTCCTCGACCCGGGCGTACTGCACCAGCACCGGCAGCGGACAGCCGGGCGGCGCCACCCCGGCCGCGTCCCGGGCGAAGTCGTACATCAGGCCGTGCGTGCCGTGCCAGCGTGCCGAGTAGTAGTGCAGGACCTGCAGGTGCCCCTCGACGCTGTACGGGTCGCGCCCGTGCAACTCGTCCCACCAGCGCCCCAGTTCCTGCCGGCGCACCCCCGACGGGTACAGGCGCGCCACCGAGATCAGCGACACCCACGGCGTCGGATCCTCCGGGTAGGCCTCCGCCGCCGTCAGGCAGGCGAGCACCGCGGCGTCCACGCGGTGCTGGTCGATCGGCACGCCACGCCCCGCCGCGATGGCCACGTTGAAGGTGCGGGCCGTCTCCGTCGCCGCCCGCAACACCAGCGCGTCGGCGCTGTGGGCGTCCGCCGAGAGCCAGGACTCCACCGTCGAACTGCCCGCGCACACCTGCGCGAGCTGCCGGACCCGGTGCCCCCGGGCCGCCCAGTCGCGGCCGGTGGCGCCCAGCAGGTCCCGCAGCCCCTGCCAGCGGCCGATCACGACGTCCTGTCGGGCGGAGGTGAGGCCGGTGTCCCCGCAGTCGGGGTCGAAGTCGGGAGTGAAACCACGTCTGAGACTGCCTCGCGCCATCGCCGGTTCTCCTCAGAAGTCGGTGGAGAGGCCCTCGTGGACGCGGGTGTGCGCGTCCTGTTCGTCGGGGACGTAGTCCCTCTCGACCGCGCGCGAGGCGTCCAGCTTCGCGGGCCGGTAGTAGTCGCTGCCCTGCCTCCAGTACCAGAGCATCGGGACCAGCCCGACCGCGAGACCGCCGATGCCGATCGTGATCGCGGCGCTGCTCAGCTCGCCCAGCGACTCCACGAACACCCAGAACATGAACAGGGCGCCGCACAGCGGCCACAGGCCGCCGAAGAGGAAGTTGGACGCGGACTTCAGCAGCATCTTCCGGTACGCGACGACCACCGCGAGCCCCGCGAGACCGTAGTAGACCGCGATCTGCAGCCCGATCGCCGAGATGGCGTCGGAGAGGATGTCGCCCACCGAGCCCAGGGCGTTGGAGGCGATGAACATGATCAGGGCCACCGCCCCGACCACCACGATCGCCACCCAGGGGGTGTTCCACCGGCGGTGCACCCGGCCCAGCGCGGACGGCATCGTACGGTCCCGGCCCATCGCGAACAGCGAGCGCGTGACCTGGATGAGCGTCGTCTCCAGCGTGGCGATCGTCGACAGCATCACGGCCACGATCAGCAGCTTGCCGCCCCAGCCCGGCCAGATCTCCTCGCCGAGCACCGCCAGCACGTTCGCGTCGTTCTCCTCGATCTGCTTCGACGACAGGATCACGTTCACCGCGATGGTGAACACCTCGAACAGCAGGAAGACGATGCCCAGCCCGATCAGGCCCGCCAGGCCCGTCGTACGGCGGCTGTTGCGGGTCTCCTCGCTGAGGTTGCTCGTGACGTCCCAGCCCCAGTAGTAGAAGGCGGCGATGAGCGCGCCGGAAGCGAAACCGGCCATGCCGTCGAAGTGGGAGAAGCCGAGCCAGGACCAGTCGAAGGCGCGGGCGTTGCCCGTGTGGAAGAAGGCGAGCACCGCGAACAGCGCCAGAATGGCCAGCTCGACGCCGGACATGATCAGCTGGGCCCGGACCGTGAGCCGGGCGCCGCCGAGCACCACGCACAGCATGATGAGGAACCAGGCCGCGCCGACCACCGTGGACAGCGCGGTGTTGTCCGCGAGTTCGCCGTCGAAGAGCGCGAGCGTCATCGATCCGGCGGGCAGCGAACCGGCCACCATGAAGATGGTCGCGGAGATCACCAGCGCCCAGCCGCTGATGAAGCCCAGGAAGGGGTGGAGCGTGCGTCCCACCCACGAGTAGCTGGCACCGGCGTTGACGTCGATCCGGCCGAGGTAGCTGAACGCCAGCGCGATGCCCAGCATGGGTATCGCGCAGTACAGCAGGGCGGCCGGACTGGCCAGCCCCACTGCGCCGACCAGGACGGCGGTGGTGGCGGCCAGTGAATACGCCGGTGCGCTGCCGGCGACCGCCATCACCACGGTGTCGAACGTGCTGAGGACGTTGGCCTGCAGCCCTCTGCCCCTGCTGTAGCTCATGGATGCGCTGCTTTCACTTGTGCACGACCGGAGGCGGACAGGCCGTCCCGGCGTCGGGGGGTGGGGGGTGGAGCTCGCCGCCGGACGGCGGAGGGTGGCCTCGGGCCCGGGGACGATGAAAAAGGGATGGCGGATACCGTGCTGCCGCCGCGTCGGCAGCCGGTCACACCGTGTGTGCGAGTGATGATAGTCCCACTCCTTGAGCTTTCAAGATTGACTGGTGGGTAATGTCCGGGGCCGCGCGCGGTTTTAACTGCCGTTGGTCCGCGAGACGTTCGGGCGCCTTCCCGGCCGGGGGACACCCGCCGAGGTTAGAGCCCGCGTAACGGGAAACGCGGAACGGACAGGCGAGACGAACGAGTCGAGCAGCGCGACAGGAAGGCAGGAGTGATGGGCACGGAACCGATGCGCCCCGGACCGATGGCGGACGACGTGTACCAGCCCACCGGGACCAACGAGGAGCAGGAGGACGCCGCGCCGCTGGACCTGCAGGACGCCGTCGACGAGCGGACGTACGACGACACCCTCGACGAGGGCTACTCCCCGCCGGAGAAGCCCCTCGGTGTCACCAAGCGCGGCACCACCGCCGCCGAGCAGCACGACGGCGAGACCCTCGACGAACGGCTGGCCCAGGAGGTCCCCGACGTGTCCGCCGAGCCCGCCGGTGACGGGGTGGGCGACACCCCGGACAGCGATGGCGAACCGGTGGACCCCGAGGCGGGCACCGCCCGCGCCGGCCGCCTGGTCGCCCCGGACGAGGGCGCCCACGCCGACACCACGAAGGAGACCGTCGCGACCGACGTCGGCATCGACGGCGGAGCGGCCGGCGCGGAGGAGGCCGCCGTGCACGTGGTGGAGGACGACAGCGCCCTGCCCGAGGACGACGGCAGGGTCTGACCCACGGGCTGGACATACCGAAGGCCACCGGACCCGGACGCATCCCCGCCGGGCCGGTGGCCTCCGGTATGCCGAGGGCGGGCGGTCAAGGCAGCAGCTTCTCCAGGGCGGCGGGTCCCTCCGCGGCCAGCTTGCGCTTGGCCCACTCGAGGTTGCGGGGGGTGAGGTCCTTGCCCGAGGCGAGGACGAGGTCCTCCGGCGACACGTCGGTGCCGGTGCGGGCGTGGAGCAGGCGGTCCGGGGTGGCCCGGTCCTCGGGCTGCCGGGATGCGGTGGGCTCTGAGGTCGACATGTTCTCTGCTCCTAGGGTCCGGATCGCTGGTGCGGCCCCGGTGCTGAAAAACGGGTCCGCTATCACCATTCCCCGCGGGAGGGCGGCGTGCATCCGGAGAACGGGAACCCGGCCCCGCCGGACCCCGTGCACCCCGTTCGGAGGCTCACCGATGTCGCGGCGGCGCCCACCGGGTGACGCTGGAGGCACGTGTGCCTGCGAATGACAGGAGCTTCACCCATGCGCACACGTGTGACTGCCGCGGCCGGCCTGGCCTGCGCCGCCCTGCTGGCCTTCGCCGGTACAGCGAGCGCGAACGACTGTCCCGTCGGTATCGCCACCGGCAGCCCCGGCTTCCTCTCCGGCAACGTCGTCCAGATCCCCATCGACGTCAACGCCAACGTCTGCGGCAACTCGATAAACGTGATCGGGCTGTTCAACCCCGCGATCGGCAACAAGTGTGAGATCAAGGACTGACGTACCGGTCGTACGGCGCCGGCGGCGGCCCGAGAAACGTCGCGGGCCGCCGCCGGCCGCTTTTTGTCACGGCCCGTCCCCCGGACGCGGCGCGAGCACCAGCATCGTGACGTCGTCCTGTACGTCCGGGCAGTGCCGGACGAGGTCGGTCCAGACCCGCTCGGCCAGCGCGACCGGGTCTTCGCCGGCGAGGCCCGGCAGCCGCTCGGCCAGGGGGTAGAAGACCCCGGCGGCGTCCCTGGCCTCGGTCACGCCGTCGGACGCGAGGAAGAGCCGGTCTCCGGCCCTCAGCGGCACCGAGACGACCCGGGGCGGGGCGGCCTCGGCGAGGCCCAGACCGAGCGGTGTGCACGGGTCGACGTCCAGCTCGACGGCCCGGCCGTCACGCAGCAGCAGCGGTCCGGCCTGCCCGCACGCCACGATCCGCACGACCCGGGCGTCGGCGGAGAAGTCGAGCAGCACCGCCGTCGCGAACAGCTCGGCGTGCGGGTCGCCCGCCGAGTCCACCGCCAGCCTCCGGTCGAGCCGGGCCGCCACCGCCTCCGGGTCCGGCTGGTCCAGCGCCGCCTCCCGGAACGCCCCCAGCAACGACGCGACCGTGGCGACGGCCGACAGCCCGTGCCCCTGGACATCGCCCATGACGGCCCGTACGCCGTAGGGGCCCGCCCGTACGTCGAAGAAGTCACCGCCCACCAGCGTCCCGCGCTGCGCGGCCCGGTACAGGCCCGCACACCGAACCGGCCCGACCCGCTCCGGCAGCGGCGGCACCACGGCCCGCTGGGCGGCTTCGGCGACGGCCCGCTCGGTGACCAGCTGGGCGTCCCGGCTGCTGCGGACGTACGACAGCAGCACACTCAGCAGCGAGACGAAACACACGGTCAGTACATCGGTACTGCCGGGATCGTTCAGGTCGAAGACCGGGACGGTCAGCACGAGCACCGCCAGCGCCCCGAGCACCGCCGTCGCCACCGGGCCGTGCGCCAGCACGGCCAGCGGCGGGATGGCGCCCAGCAGGAAACCGATGTCGAGCGGCTCCGGGCTGATCAGCTCCGCCGCGCACACTCCCGCCAGCAGCGCCGACGGCAGCACCCGGGCCCAGCCGGGCGGCGGTGCGCCGCTCAGCCAGCCCCGCCGGTCCGGGTCCCGGCGCGCCGGCCGGCCGCGCACACTGCTCACACCACCACGCTGCTACGCCCGCCCGGCCGCCGCACGCCGGGCCCACACGCCACGGGCGGCCGCGGGCCCCGAAGAGAAGGGCGTCAGCGCCGGCCGGAGGCCCGAGCGGGCCCCTCTCGAGGAGTCACCGAGCCGCGCCGGAAAACCGATGGACGGCCCGCCGGCGGGTCCCGTAGCGTGTGCCGCGCCACGCCCCGAGACCAGCGGAAGGAGGGCAGAGCCGTGCCGTTCACACCGTTCCCGCGCTCCCTCCCCGTTGTGCCGGCGTGCCTCGACTGACCGACCGGGAGCGCTCTCAGCAGCATGCGTCCCGGAGGACATCCCATGACCGATGTGGTCATCCGCGCGCTCGACACGAGCGACGCCGAACTCTTCGACACCCTGCCCGACCCGCTGGGCGCCCGTGAGGGCCACCGGCTGACCCGCCACCGCCCCGACTGGAAGCGCGTGGCCCTGCGCGATGGCCGTGTCGTCGCCCGCGGCGCCTGGTGGGGCGGCCCCGACGACACAGAGCCCGTCAACCTCAACTGGTTCGACGTGGCCGAAGGCGAGGCGGAAGCGGGTGCCGCCCTCCTGCGCTCCGCCCCCTGGCAGGTCGAACTGGAGCTGAACCTGCCCGCCGGCTGGCGCGACGAGCCGGCCCTGCGCGCCGCCGCCGAAACCCGCTTCAGCGCCGCCCGGAAAGCCGGCTACGACCTCCTGGTCGAACGCCTCCTGTACCGCTGGACCCCGGGCTGCGGCCTGCCCGAGCAGCCGGGGCGCCTGGAGTTCCGGGCCGAACCGGACGACGCCGTGTTCTTCGACGCGCTGCGCCGCATCCACTCCGTCACCCTGGACGCCCACGCGCTCAAGGCCGTCGAGCAGGGCGGACTCGACCAGGCGGCCCGCGAGGAACTCGACTTCTTCCACTGGTGCCCGTCGCCGCGCGAGTGGTGGCAGGTCGCCTACACAGCGCACGGCGACATCGCCGGCATCCACATCCCGGCCCACAACCCGTCCGGCCCCTGCATCGGCTTCATCGGCGTCCTGCCGGAACACCGCGGACACGGCTACGCCTACGACCTCCTGGCCGAGTGCACCCACTTCCTCGTCGAGCAGGGCGCGGAGTTCGTCGCCGCGGCCACGGATCAGGGCAACTTCCCGATGGCGGCGAACTTCGCCAAGGCCGGCTTCCCGGTGGTGAAGGAGCGGCTCAACTTCGACCCGGCGTGACGACCGGGCCGTCCCCGCCCGGGGTGGCAGGCTGTCCGGGGCAGTGACCGCAGGCGGGGACGGAGGAGCCGTGGGGGTCGAGGGCGAGGTCTGGCAGGTGCACGGGGCCGGGCAACCGGTCGGGGAGATCCAGATCGACGACGCCGACTTCCCGTGGCTCTCGGGCCGCTTCACCGCGGGCCCCGGATTCGCCGCAGTCCGGGACCTGTTCGCCCGCGAACTCGCCCTGGCCGAACGGGACGACGAGGGCCACTGGGAGGAGTGGGAGGCTGCGTACGCCGACATCAGACGCCACGTCTCCCTCTCCTCCCCGGACGGCCCCGTCCCCGAGTTCCTCCTGCACATCGACGGCGACCGGGCCTGGTTCCGCTGGAGCGACGAGCCCTTCGACGAGGACCAGGGGGCGGACACGCCCTAGAAGGCTGATGAAGATCTTGTTGAGGGGCTGTCCGGCCGGAGGCCGGATGGCCCTTCTTTGCTATGGGGTGGCTGGGGCGAGGTGCCAGGCGCCG
>NZ_JNXD01000004.1:0-371261 GCF_000725785.1 Streptomyces flavovariabilis
ACACCAGTGGCACCTGGCACATCGCACCGGCCAGTACATGACCGGAGGGCTGTCCGGCCTGACGGCCGGACAGCCCTCACCAAGATCTTCATCAGCCTTCTAGCTCCGCACCGCCGACGCGATCAGCTGGTCGATCAGGGCGATCAGCAGGTCCCGGCACGACTCCCGGTCCCGGGCGTCGCACAGCAGCACCCGCACGTGCTCCGGCACCGCGAGCGCCTCACGGATGTCCTCGGGCGGGTACGGGTGTTCGCCGTGGAAGCCGTTGACTCCGACGACGAAGGGAATGCCCCGGCGCTCGAAGAAGTCGATCGCGGCGAAGCTGGACTCAGGTCTGCGCACGTCGACCAGGACCACGGCACCGAGCGCGCCGAGGGCCAGGTCGTTCCACATGAACCAGAACCGCTGCTGCCCCGGCGTGCCGAACAGGTACAGCACCAGTTCCCGGCTGATGGTGATCCGGCCGAAGTCCAGGGCCACGGTGGTGGCCCGCTTCTCCTCGATGCCGTCCAGGTCGTCGATGCCCAGACCGGCCATGGTCAGGGGTTCCTCGGTGCGCAGCGGGACGATCTCGCTGACCGACCCGACCAGGGTGGTCTTGCCGACGCCGAAGCCCCCGGCGATGAGGATCTTGACCGTTTCGGGTGCCGAAGACGTGTCGGTGGCAAGGTCAGAGCCGGCCAAGGCCGTCCCTCACTTTCTGCAGCAGGTCCAGGTCCGGAGTGGTGCGGGAAACGAGGCGCGGCGGGCGGACGGTGATCCGGCCCGCCTCCAGCAGGTCGCAGAGCAGGATGACGACCACGCTCACCGGCAGGTCGAGCCGGGCGGCCAGCTCCGCCACGGCGACCGGCTCGGCGCACAGCCGCAGGATCCGGGTGTGCTCGGGCTGGCACCGGGCCGCCGGGGCGGGCGGCGGATCGATCGCCGTGACCGTCGAGATGAGCGTGAAGTCGGCGCGGCTGGGCCGGGTCCGGCCGCCGGTCAGAGCGAACGGCCGGACGAGCCGGCCCGCCGCATCACCTGCGCCCACCTCACAGGCCTGGATCGAGAACGGGTCCGGCCACGCCCCGCGGTGCCGCGCTGAGGTGCTCACCGATCTTCTTCACCAGCATGTTCATCTGGTACGCCACCACACCGACGTCCGCGCCCGGCCCGGTCAGCACGACCAGATGCGCACCGGGACCGGCGGAGGTCAGGATCAGATAGCTGTTGGCCATCTCGATGAGGGCCTGGCGCACCGGGCCGCCGCGGAAGTCCATGCTGACGCCCTTGCTGAGGCTCATCAGCCCGGAGGCGGTCGCCGCGAGCCGCTCGGCGTCGTCGCGCAGGAATCCGGTGGACTTGCTGACCACCAGACCGTCCTCGGAGAGCACCACGGCCTGGTTCACGTCGGCGACGCGCTCCACGAGTCCGGTCAGCAGCTGGTCGAGCTGGGTGTGCGTGGCGGGGATGGGGCGTGTCATTGCGGTGTCCTTCGTCAGCGGTCGGCGGGCGGAGTCGAGAGGGCGGGACCGGCGGCGGCCTGCCGGGGTATCGCGGCCGCCTCCTCGTCCCGCGGCGGCCCGGGGTCGTCGTCACGGGCCCGGAGCGTGCCGCGCTGGAAGCCGGCCAGGGAGGACGCGGCGGCTTCCGCGGTGAAGTCGTCGAGGGAGTCGTCGACACCGGCGGGCGCGGCCTCTTCGCGCAACTCCTCCACCAGGCTGGTCTGCGGCACCCGGCGGGGGAGCGGAGCGAGACCGTCCCGGCGGGAGATGACCTCGCGCCCGGCGGCCGGGGCGGCGGAGGCGGTGCGAGCCGTGACGAGGGGCCGGGGCTCGCGGGCGGATCCGGCGGCACGCTCCGTACTCCGCGCCGCCTCGGCGCGCCGGGGCACCTCACTCTGCTCGGCGTCCGCCGAACCCCGCCCGTCCGCCGAACCCCGCCCGTCCACCGTCACCGGACCGTCCTCGGGGGCGCCGCCGTCCGTCGCGCCGCCGCCCGCGCCTCTCGGGCCGACCGCGACCGCGAGGCCGTTCACGCCGGTCCCGTCCTCGGTGGTCCGCGTCCGCGGCGCCGCACCGCCCGCCGTCTCCCGCACCACGATCTCGTGCGGTATCAGCACGATCGCCGTGGTCCCGCCGTACGGCGACGAGCGCAGGGTGACGGCGATGCCGTGCCGGTGGGCCAGCTGGGCGATCACGAACATGCCGAGGCGCAGGTCGTCGGCGAGCGCCACCACGTCGAACTGCGGCGGCACCGCCAGCTGTTCGTTGAAGGACGTGTAGTCCTCCTCCGACATGCCGAGGCCGCGGTCCTCGACCTCGACGGCCAGGCCCTTGGCCACCATCCCGGCCCGAACCGTGACGGGGCTCGGGGCGGGGGAGTACGCGGTCGCGTTGTCGATGAGCTCGGCCAGCAGATGGATGACGTCGGCGACCGCGGGCGGCGCGACGTACACCTCCTCCTCGGTGAGCACCTCCACCCGCTGGTACTCGGCCACCTCCCCGACCGCGCTGCGCAGGATGTCCATCAGCGCGACCGGCTCGGCCCAGCTGCGGCCGGGGCGTTCGCCGCTGACGATGACGAGGTTCTCCTCGTAGCGGCGCAACTGGCTGGCCGTGGAGTCCAGTTCGTACAGGCCCTTGAGGATGTCGGGGTCGGTGTGCTCGCGCTCCAGCGTGTCGAGCTTGCTCAGCTGGAGATTGACCAGGTTCTGGCTCTGCCGCGCTATGCCCAGGATGATCTTCTGGAAGCCGCGGCGGGTGTCGGCGAGTTCGACCGCGGTGTGCACGGCCGTGCGCTGGGCGGTGTTGAACGCCCGTGCCACCTGGCCGAGTTCGTCGTGGCCGTAGTCCAGCTCGGTCGTCGCCGACTCCGGGTCGACCGTCTCGCCCCGTTCCAGCTGCGCGACCACATCGGGCAGCCGCTCCTGCGCGAGGCTGACGGCGGCCCGGCGCAGGCCGCGCAGCCGCCGGGACAGCGAGCGGGTGATCCGCCACGACATGCCGACGCACAGCAGCAGCGCGAGCAGCCCTCCGGCGCTCAGCAGTGCCGCCTTGAGCAGCAGGGCGTCCGCCTTGTCGGCACTGCGCTCCAGCAGGCCCGCCGTCTGTTGCCGGATGAGGGCCGCGTACTGATCGGACAGCTCGTCCATGGCGGCGCTCCACCGCTTCTGCGCGTCCGGCAGGGCGATCCGGTCGGCGGTGGCGGCGCTGTTGCGCGACGCCAGCACCTCGTTCTCGACGGACTGCAGCGTCTGCCACTCCGGGCTCGCCAGGATCTGCTCGGTCTGCGCCTTCGCGCCGCCCGTCAGCTGCGGCAGGACCTGGTCCTGGACCAGCCAGCGCCGGGTGTTCACCAGTTCCGTGAACTGCGTCCACGTCTCGTCGTCCAGATGCCCGGCGGGCCAGGCCAGGGTCAGCTGCGCGTCCTCCCGGGACACCAGCTCCGCCGCGTGCTCGAGACCGATCAGCGGGCCGGCCTGCGAGGTGAGGTCGCCGTCGTCGACCTGGGACAGTTCCTGGAAGGCGTGGATCTGGTCGTCGATGATCGAGGAGTACTGGTCCAGCGCCTGCTGCGCGGTGATGTCGGTCGGGTCGTCCACCTGGTCCCGGTAGTACTCCAGGCTGCCCACCGAGCCCAGCACCGAGTACAGCCGGTCGGATATGCGGGAGGGCGCCTTCTCGATCGCGTCCGCCTGCCCGACCAGCTTGGCCACCGCCTTGTCGGTCTCCTCGCGCTGCGCGTCGAGGGCGGCCCGTGACCCCTTCGGGGAGGCCAGCCAGGCGGCCGACAGACTGCGCTCCCGCTGCAGCGCGAGCGTCGCGTCGGTGCCCATGGCGCCGGTCGACCGGCTGAGCTCCGTCTGGTCGCGCAGCCTGAGGCCCTCCGAGAACATCTGGATCGTCGTCACGCCCCACATGGCGGCGAGGGTGACGCTGGGCACGAGGGCCAGGAGCACCAGGGAGAGGCGTATGGAACCGAGGCGGCGCCGGGCACCTGTCCGTCGAGGCATCGTCGTCCTAGGGCGATCAGCGGGGGTGGGGATCGGGGAGGCGGAGAAGCGGGGGGTCCGGGGGCGGGCGCGGGGGCGGTGCCGTCCCGGGCACGGCACATGGGATGCGCAGGATGTTATCCGTACAAGTGGACATGTGGGCCGGGCCTGACCGAAACTTTGGCGACACCCTCACGGGAAGTATCCGGTCACCGGGTCCCGGCGGCGGCGAACCGTGCCACGGCGGACACGTTCGACCTGGTCACGAAGGCGGGACCGGTGAGCACCGGTGCCGTCCCGCCGCCGCTGACGTTGCCGTTGGTCCGGTACAGCCACAGGGCGTCCACCGCGAGGTAGCCCTGCAGATACGGCTGTTGATCCACGGCGAACTGCACCTCACCGCTCTGGACCGCCTCGACCAGGTCCTTGTTCAGGTCGAAGGTGGCGACCTTGGCCCTGCTGCCGGACTGCCGCACGGCCTTGACGGCACTGAGCCCGTACTGGGCGCCGAGGGTGACGACCTCGTCGATGCTCGAGTCCTGCCGCAGCCGGGAGGCGATCGTGGCGGTCACCGCGTTCATGTCGCTGCCGTCCACGTACAGGTTGTCGGTGTCGCCGCCGAACGTCTTGCGCACACCGGCGCAGCGGGCCTCCAGGGCGACGTTGCCCCGCTCGTGCACCACGCACAGGGCGTGCTTGGCCTTGAGGTCGTCCAGCTTGTCGCCGACGGCCCGGCCCGCGACGGACTCGTCCTGGCCGAAGTACTCCAGGAGCCCGGTCGGCCGCCAGGCGTCGATGCCGGAGTTGAGCCCGACGACGGGTATGCCGGCCGCCTTGGCCTGGGCGACCGGGCCGCGCATCGCCGCCGGCTTGGCCAGGGTCACCGCGATGCCGTCGGCTTTGGCGCGGACCGCGTCCCGCACCAGATCGGCCTGCGCGGCCGGGTCCGCGTCGCCGACGTACGTCAGATCGACGCCGTCCTTGGCGGCAGCCGCCTCGGCGCCCCTGCGCACCAGGTCCCAGAAGGCGTCGCCCTTGCCGCCGTGCGTCACCAGGGTGATCTTCATGCCGCCGGATCCGCCCGCCGCGTCCCCGTCCGCCCCGTCGTCGGCCGCGCCGAGGAAGGAGCAGCCGGACACCAGCAGACACAGGACGGACGCCAGTGCCGCGACACGGGTGCGTCTCGCGGAGGCGTGCGGCGGGGGAGGAGTGTTCATGGGGGCGGACCTCGCTGTGCGGCCGAGCAAGAGCAGGGTGAGAGTGCAGGCGGGGCCGCAGGATGTGCACCGACTGGATCACTCTCGCTGGCCCGGAGCCAACCGTGTGTGACCACTGATCGTCAAGTGAGCGGCCACGTGCCGTGAGTTGATGCCGCCGCATCGTGATGATCTGTCCGACGGGTCGAACGATGGCGTACGGGGATGCTCTCACCTCGGCTTTCCGTACCGTCCCTGCGGTTCGGAGCCGCGTACGCCGGCGCCGGTGCCGACGTGTCCCCGCCTCGGCGACGAGGGTGCGCACGGCCCGGTGCACCGGACGTGCTCGCCGATGCAGCCGCGGCGCCCGGGAGCGGCCCCGGCCCGCCACGCCCGTGGACACGCTCTAGGGCTGCCCCACCGGCGTCGGGGGCGCTGCCTTCGCCGCCCGGGCCTCCTTGCGGCGCTGCCTGCGGCCGACGCGGGGTTCCTGGTCCGGCAGCCAGCCGAAGGCGAGGCAGCTGCCGGCCACGCCCAGGAGCATGCCGACGAAGAAGCCGCCCAGGTTGGAGGTCAGCCAGGTACCCAGGGAGACCAGTACCCCGATGACGGAGTAGAACAGGCGCTGGGCGGGGTTGAAGAGGATCAGTACGCCGCACAGCAGCATCACGGCCGGGAGGAGATAGCCGGCCAGGCCCTGCATGCCGACGTGCAGGATGACGTCCAGCGACGCCTTCAGGGTGAGCAGGACCTCCGCCCCGCCCAGGGCGAGCAGCAGCCCGCCCCAGAACGGACGGCCGGCCCGCCACTGCCTGAAGGCGGGCCGGACTCCCTCGCGCGGACCGCGCGGCATCAGCAACCCGACCCGCTGAAGCCCAGCTTCAGACCCGGCAGCTTGAACACACCGGCTGTCGTGGCGTAGTTGGTCTGCCGCAGATTGGCGATGTGCACTGTGTCGGACTGCTGGCTGAACACGCCCTTCGGTCCACGGCCCTTGGGCCCGGCCTTGTTGAGCGTGCTGGCGTCGTTGCCGATCTCGATGTTGTTGAACGCGGCGTCGCCGGACAGCTCGGTGGAGTCGGTCGTCAGATCGCTGGCGGTGACCTTCTGCGCGCCTTCACCCGCCCTGATGATCAGGTTCGTGCCGCCCAGGTCCACGCTCTGGCACAGCTTGGTGAGCGTCGCGTTCTTGATCACGGACGTGACGACCAGCACCTGACCGCCGGTGTCGCCCGCGTTGGGGCTGCCCTCGGCCATCTCGTCCAGGCCGCCGAACTGTGCGAAGCCGGTGCCGTTCAGCTCGGTCGCGGTGACCGTGAAGGGCATGCCGGAGATGGCGAACTGCACGCCCAGCGCCCCTTCGGCGGTGAGGACCGCGAGCCCTGCGGCGGCCAGGGCGGCCGGCACCGCCATCACGGCGGCCCGTCGTGCCCGGACCCGCCCGCGCCGCGCGGGGGCGTCGCTGACGTCCGGGGCGGCGGCGCCGTCCGGTCTTTCGGGGGTGTGCCCGGCGGAGGAGGTCATGTCTGCTCCAGGTGCATGTGGGTGCGGATCGGACTTCGGTGGCACGTTGCCCTGGCGCGGACACCGACCGCGTACGCACGTCTCCCGCAACTCCCGGCGGTTGCAAGGGCTTTCTCGTTACGCCGCAGTAGCCGTCGAGGAAGTTACCGGGGGTTACATGAGGGGTCAAGGGAAGTGTGAACAAAGAGTGGCGATTGTGCGCCGCAGGTGAGCCGCCGGTTTCCAGAAAGGCTCAACTCGCGCACAACTCCCTTGCGACGCCTTGACGTTGACGGACGCGCGGGTCTACAACTCTCCTCGTCCCACCGGATCCGTGGCGCCGGATCCCGCCACGCGGCACGTCCGCGTGTCCCGGACCCGCTCGTCCGCGTCAGGGCATCTCGTCGCCCGGTGCGTCCGCACGGGCTTTCCTCCGCCCGAGTCCCCGCCACAGCACGGCCGCTCTTCCTGGAACCGTGCCACCAGCCACCACCCGCCCGGCCCGGCCGGAGGTCCCTTCCCGTGTGGACCTCCGGCCGGTGACCGGCCTTTTACCGCCGCCGTCGCCGCCCTGGGCCTCGCCGCCCCCGCCTCCGCGGCCGACACTCCCGTCCTGACCACCGCCGACGGCGCGGCCGTCGCGGTCGGCGACGTCCTCGACGCGTCCCTGGCGAGCGGCACCGCCGCCACCTTCTACTCCAGCGCGACCGGCACCAGCGGCATCTCCTGCACCAAGTCGGCGTTCTCCGCCGCCGTCACCGACAACCCGGCCGCCCCCGGCACCGCCACCGAGTCCCTGACCTCGCACAGCTTCGACACCAGCGGCTGCACCGCCAATGTCGTCGGGGTGCTCGGCGTCAGCGGCATCACGGTCGACAACCTGCCCTACACCACCAGCGTCTCCTCCGGCGGCACCGTCTCCGTGACTCCGGCCGCGGGCTCCGCCGTCCAGTCCACGGTCAAGCTGCGCACCCTGCTCGGCACCATCACCTGCGTCTATCAGGCCCCCGGCCTGACCGGCACGGCGAGCAACGCCGACAACAGCATCTCCTTCACCAACCAGCAGTTCACCAAGGTGTCCGGCTCGTCGCTGTGCTTCAGCAACGCCTTCTTCACCGCCAAGTACGCCCCGGTGACCAAGGGCGGCGTCGCCGTCGTCGTCAACTAGACGCCGACAGCGGTAGTTCAGCGTCGCCGTAGCCGTACGGCCAGGGCGGCGCCGCCGGTGAGCAGCAGCACCGCCGCGGCGCCGCCCGCCAGCATGGGCGCGGACGGTCCGGGGGCCGTCCCGGAGGTGGTGGCCAGCGGTGTGTGGTCGCCCTGAGGCTGCGGGCCGGGGGAGTGCGCGGCGGTGCTCGCCGCCGGCGCCTCCTTCTCCGGCGCCCGCTTCCGCTCGGGCGCCGGCTTCTCCGGCTCCTGCGTCTCCTGTTCCGTCCTCTCCCGCGTCTTCCGCGGCACCTTCTTCGTCTCCGGGAACACCACGTCCGAGCACGAGTAGTAGGTGTCCGGCGTACTGCTGTTCTGCCAGACCGTGTACAGCACATGCCGCCCGGTGCGGTCGGACGGCAGCGTGGCCCGGATGCGGTACGCGCCGTCCGTCAGGGCCGGGTCCGTCACCTCGGCGAACGGCTTCTCGGGCAGATCGGACCAGGACAGCGGCCCGGCCGGGTCGTAGCCGGGCTTCGTCAGATACATCCGGAAGGTGCCGGTGTGCGGGATGGTCGAGACGTACCGCATCGTCAGCGTCGCGCCGGGCGTCATCCGGGTCGACGGCCAGTCGGCACGGGCGAGATCGAGGCCCCGGTAGGCGGGCAGGCCCCCGCTGCACAGCTTCCCGTCCGGTACGACCCGGCGGTCCCGGCCGTTCACGTTCGGCACCCGCAGGTTGTCCCACGCCGTGAAGGGCGCGCCGTTCGCGGCGACGGCCGCACGGCACGCGGCCGTACCCGCGCGGGCACCGCCCTCCGGGGAACAGGCCACCACCCGGCTCACCGGGTCCGTCGGCGCTCCGTGCGCCCGGGCGGGCGCCGCCGTCCCCAGCGGCAGCAGCAGCGGGGTCACGAGGGTGGCCGCGAGTGCGGCGCGGTGTGCGGTCGTGCGAGGCATCCGTCTGCTTCTCCTCGGCCCGGGCGGCGACGTTCGGTAGTGCAGTACGGGAAATCGGCCCGACGCGTTCATCGCGCCACGACCTGCGTCAAAAGGGGCCATTGGGCGCCCAACTACCCACCGCCGGAACGCCATAGAGGGTGTGACGGCAGCCGGATCGAGGGTTTCCCCCGTATCCCGGTGACCTTCCCTTTGCCTATCGTTCGAGCACTGCTGACCCACAGGTAACCCCGAACGGTCCGCTTCCGCCTCACGCCTGGCCGGCCATCGCGTCGCTCTTCGCTTTTCGAACCACCCCCCCTCCGCTTCGAGGACGAAGCGACCCCACCGCCTTGCTCCGCCCTGCCCGGAGTCCGGCCACGAAAGGCAACGACCGTGCGTATCTCCCCAGAGCTCAGACGGAAGCTGATATCCGTCGCCGTCGTCTCCACCGCCCTGCTGACCGCAGCCCCCGCCTCGGTCGCCGTCGCCCAGGAGTCCGCCACCGTCCCGGCCGCCGTCCCGGCCGCTCAGACCGAGGCCGCCCCCGGCACCCCGGCCGAGCGCCTCATCGTCGGCTACAAGTCCGGCGCCTCCGAGGCCAAGTCGAACAAGGCCGCGGCCGCCGACGCCGCGTCCAAGGCCGAGAAGACCGGCGAGGAGATCGACTTCCAGCGCCGCCTCGGCACCGGCGCCGCCCTCGTCGAGCTGGGCACCGACCCCAGCCGCGCCTCCGTCGCCGATGTCGTCGCCCAGTACCGGGCCGACCCGCAGGTCGCCTACGTCGTCCCGGACCGTCTGAACAAGCCGACGGCGGTCACCCCGAACGACACCGAGTACAGCAAGCAGTGGGACCTGTTCGAGTCCACCGCGGGCATGAACGTCCCGGCCGCCTGGGACACCACCACCGGCACCGGCGTCACCGTCGCCGTCATCGACACCGGTTACGTCGCCCACTCGGACCTGGCCGCGAACATCGTCGGCGGTTACGACTTCATCTCCGACACCGCCGTCTCCGTCGACGGCAACGGCCGTGACAGCAACCCGGCCGACCCGGGCGACTGGTACAACGACAACGAGTGCGGCCAGGGCATCCCGGCCTCCACCTCCTCCTGGCACGGCACCCACGTGGCCGGCACCATCGCCGCCGCCACCAACAACGGCAAGGGTGTCGCCGGTGTCGCCTACGGCGCCAAGATCTCCCCGGTCCGCGTGCTGGGCAAGTGCGGCGGCTACGACTCCGACATCATCGACGCCATCACCTGGGCGTCCGGGGGCAGCGTCTCGGGTGTGCCCGCCAACACCAACGTCGCCAAGGTCATCAACATGAGCCTCGGCGGGGGCGGCGCCTGCTCCACCGCCACCCAGAGCGCCATCACCGGCGCCGTGAACCGCGGCACCTCGGTCGTCGTCGCGGCCGGCAACGAGAACCAGAATGTCTCCAACGCCTCCCCGGCGAACTGCAACAACGTGATCACGGTCGCCGCGACCAACCGCGCGGGCAGCCGTGCCTCCTACTCCAACTACGGCTCGCTCGTCGACATCGCCGCCCCCGGCGGCGAGACCAGGACCTCCAAGGCCAACGGCATCCTGTCCACGCTGAACTCGGGCACGAAGACGCCGTCGAGCGAGAACTACGACTACTACCAGGGCACCAGCATGGCCACCCCGCACGTCGCGGGCCTCGCCGCCCTGATGAAGTCGGCCAACGCCGCCCTCACCCCGGCGCAGATCGAGTCGGCCATCAAGGCCAACGCCCGTGCCCTGCCGGGCACCTGCTCCGGCGGCTGCGGCGCGGGCCTCGCGGACGCCGCCAAGACGGTCCAGGCCGTCAAGGGCGGTACGTCCACCGGCACGACGTTCTCCAGCACCACCGCCGTCGCCATCCCGGACAACGGCGCCGCGATCGAGTCCCCGATCAGCGTCACCGGCCGCAGCGGCAACGCTCCCTCGGCCCTCCAGGTCGGCGTCGACATCACCCACACCTACCGTGGCGACCTCGTCATCGACCTGGTCGCGCCGGACGGTTCGGCGTACCGCCTGAAGGCCGCCGCGTCGGACTCCGCGGACAACGTGAACACCACCTACACGGTGAACGCCTCCAGCGAGGTCGCCAACGGCACCTGGAAGCTGCGCGTCCAGGACACCGCCGCCCAGGACACGGGCACCCTCAACGGCTGGAAGCTGACCTTCTGATCCTCCTTCGGGAACTCTGAACGAGGCAGGCCGCGAAGCGGGCGGGCCGGCCGGTGCGGATGGGGCACCGGCCGGCCCGCCTTTACGTCTGGCCCCGCAGCCCCCACAATTAGATACCGAACGCGCTGTTTTCTTTCACCAGTTGCGCTTGTTTTGCCGGATGTGCACCCGCACTCCGGCACACTGGTGTGATGAGCGCCGTCTCAGGGTGAGTTATCGTGTACGCGGGGTAAAAACAAACGGCATGACCCGTTCATTTCCGTCCCGGGAGAGTTCAGCCGATGGCGAGGCAGTTGCGAGCCGAGCAGACCCGCTCGACGATCATCACGGCCGCCGCTGACCTGTTCGACCGTCGCGGCTACGAATCGACCAGTCTCAGCGACATCGTGGAGCACGCCCACGTCACCAAGGGCGCCCTGTACTTCCACTTCGCGGCGAAGGAGGATCTCGCCCACGCGATCCTCGAACTCCAGTCGCACACCGCCCGCCGGCTGGCGAGGGACACCGACAAGCGCGGCCACACCTCCCTCGAGGCGCTGATGCGCCTCACGTTCGGCATCACCCGCATGTCCGTCGAGGACCCGGTGCTGCGGGCCGGCCTGCGGCTCGCCACCGGCGGGATCCGGCCCCGGCCGCCCCTGAGCCACCCCTTCACCGAGTGGCTGGACATCGTCACGGCCCGGCTGGTCGGCGCGGTCAAGGAGTCCGACGTCCAGCCGGACATCGACATCGACGTCGTGGCGCACTCGCTGGTCTGCTTCTTCGTCGGCACCCGCGTCGTGGGCCGCTCCCGCGAGCCGGTCGCGCGCCAGCCCCGCCGGACGGCCGAGATGTGGAACATACTCATCCGCGGCCTGGTCCCGGTGACCCGCCGGGCCCGCTACCTGAGCCTGGCGGCGCGCCTGGAGCGGGAGATCGCACCGGTGTGAGCGGGCGCCGGACGGATCGGCCCGTGCGAAGGGCACGCGCGTTACGGTGAGGCCCATGCCCGACACCCCCTCCGCACCCCTGCTCCTCGGCAACCAGCCGGGCTCCTTCCCCCACAGCGTGCTGGCCGAGCGGCACCCCGCGATCATCAAGCAGGTCCGCGAGGCCTTCCCGTACGAACCAGGGCAGCACCGCGCCCTCGACGAACTGCTGGCCAACTGCACCAAGGGTGAGATCGAACCCCTCCCCGCCGACGCGCACGACCGGGACCACTGGGAGACCTGGGGGCTGGGCGAGTACACCGGCCGCTCCTGGTTCGACGTGCCGTGGCTCTGGTCCGAGAGCTGGTTCTACCGCAGCCTGCTCCAGGCCGTCGGCTACTTCGGCACCGGCCCGTGGCAGGGCATCGACCCCTTCCGCCCCTTCAAACTCGCCGAACTCGACTCCGGCGAGACCGACGAGGAACTCGCCGCACTCGACGACCTCGCCGGCCGCCCCGCCGCCGAGCAGGCCCAGGCGCTGCTGCACGGCTCCCTGTGGGGCAACCGCGCCGACCTCGGCTTCCGCCTCTCCGCCGCAGGCGCGCGGGACGCGGACGCCGCGCCCGGCCTGGTGGCCGACGACAGCGACCGGCTCTGGTCGCTGCTCGACACCACGGCCCCGGGAGCCGGCACGCTGTGCCTGGTCGCCGACAACGCGGGCCGCGAACTCGTCCCCGATCTCCTCCTCGTCGCCCACCTCCTGCAGAGCGGCCGCATCGGACGGGCGGTCCTGCACGTCAAGCCCTACCCCTACTACGTCTCCGACGCCACCACCGCCGACGTCGTCGACGCCCTGCGCCGGCTGACCGGCGCAGGGGGAGCGGCCGCCGCGTACGGGCGACAGCTGTGGGCCGCCCTGGCCGAGGGCCGGCTCACCCTGCGCGCCCACCCCTTCTCCGGCGCCCCGCTGCCGTACGCGGAGATGCCCGGCGGCCTGCGCGCCGACTTCGCCGCGGCCACGCTCACGATCGTCAAGGGCGACCTCAACTACCGCCGCCTGGTGGGGGATCGACTCTGGGCCCCGACCACGCCCTTCGCGGACGTCACCGCATACTTCCCCGGCCCGGTCGCCGCCCTGCGCACCCTGAAGTCCGACGTGATCACCGGCCTCGACGCGCGCACCGAGGCCGCCCTGGTCGCGGCGGAGGACCAGCGCTGGCGCACCAGCGGCACACATGCGCTGATCCAGGTGCGGGACAACCGGTAACGGGCCCGGGACGAAACACGGTTGAGGGAGGAACGCCACAAGGGCCGGGCAGAATTCCCGCATTCGCTCCTGATTCACGCGATGGTGTGATCATGTCCTGCCCGGCGGATGCCGCCACGGGGCACCGGGTAGGGCCCGGCCATGACGCAGCCGTTCGAACTCCCGCACTTCTACATGCCGCACCCCGCGCGGCTGAACCCCCATCTCGACCAGGCCCGCGCCCACTCGGCCGAGTGGGCGCGGGAGATGGGCATGCTGGAGGGATCCGGCGTCTGGGAGCAGGCCGACCTCGACGCACACGACTACGGCCTGCTCTGCGCCTACACCCACCCCGACTGCGACGCCCCCGCCCTCTCCCTGATCACCGACTGGTACGTGTGGGTCTTCTTCTTCGACGACCACTTCCTGGAGATGTACAAGCGCAGCCAGGACCGCGCCGCCGGCAAGGCCCACCTGGACCGGCTGCCCCTGTTCATGCCGCTGGACCTCTCGACTCCCGTGCCCGAGCCGCGGAATCCGGTCGAGGCGGGCCTCGCCGACCTGTGGACGCGTACGGTGCCGAAGATGTCCGAGGAGTGGCGCCGCCGCTTCGCCGTGGCCACCGAGCACCTCCTCAACGAGTCGATGTGGGAGCTGTCCAACATCAACGAGGGGCGGATCGCCAACCCCGTCGAGTACATCGAGATGCGCCGCAAGGTCGGCGGCGCCCCCTGGTCGGCGGGGCTCGTGGAGTACGCGACCGCCGAAGTACCCGCTTCCGTCGCCGGGTCCAGGCCGCTGAGGGTGCTGATGGAGACGTTCTCCGACGCCGTGCACCTGCGCAACGACCTGTTCTCCTACCAGCGCGAGGTCGAGGACGAGGGCGAGAACAGCAACGGCGTGCTCGTCCTGGAGACCTTCTTCGGCTGCACCACCCAGGAGGCCGCCGACACCGTCAACGACGTCCTCACCTCCCGCCTCCACCAGTTCGAGCACACGGCGTTCACCGAAGTGCCCGCAGTGGCTCTGGAGAAGGGGCTCGGGCCGGACGAGGTCGCGGCCGTGGCGGCGTACACGAAGGGGCTGCAGGACTGGCAGTCCGGCGGCCACGAATGGCATCTGCGCTCCAGCCGCTACATGAACGAGAACGCCGCGCGCGGCGGCAGCCCGTGGCCGGGGATCTCCGGCACCGGGATCTCCGGCATCGGCACCTCCGCCGCCGACGTCCGCGCCCTGCTCGCGACGGCCGGGGCGGAGCGGCTGCGCTCCTACACGCACGTGCCGTACCAGAAGGTCGGGCCGTCGCGGATCCCCGACATCCGCATGCCGTTCCCGCTGGAGCTCAGCCCGCACCTGGACCACGCCCGCCGGAGCCTGCGCGACTGGGTGGAGCGCATGGGCATCCTCACCGAGGGCGTCTGGGACGAGGACAAGCTCCGCGCCTACGACCTCCCCCTCTGCTCCGCCGGCCTCGACCCGGACGCCACGCCCGAGGCCCTCGCCCTCAGCGCGCAGTGGCTCGCCTGGGGGACCTACGGCGACGACTACTACCCGCTGGTCTACGGCCACCGCCGCGACCTCGCCGCCGCCCGGCTGACCACGGCCCGCCTGTCCGCCTGCATGCCGATCGCCGGTGAGGAGCCGCCGCTCCCGGGCAACGCCATGGAGCGCAGCCTGCTCGACCTGTGGGTGCGCACGACCGCCGAGATGACGCCCGAGGCGCGGCGCACGCTCAAGGACGCCATCGACGTCATGACCGAGAGCTGGGTGTGGGAGCTGTCCAACCAGCTCCAGAACCGCGTCCCCGACCCGGTCGACTACCTGGAGATGCGCCGGGCGACCTTCGGCTCCGACCTCACGCTGAGCCTGTGCCGGATGGGACACGGCCCTGCCGTCCCGCCCGAGGTCTACCGCAGCGGCCCGGTCCGCTCCCTGGAGAACGCCGCGATGGACTTCGCGTGCCTCGTCAACGACGTCTTCTCGTACCAGAAGGAGATCGAGTTCGAGGGCGAGATCCACAACGCGATCCTCGTCGTGCAGTCCTTCTTCGGCTGCGACTACCCGACCGGGCTCGGCATCGTGCACGACCTGATGAGCCAGCGCATGCGCCAGTTCGAGCACGTCGTCGAGCACGAACTGCCCATCCTGTACGACGACTTCCGGCTCACCAGAGAGGCGCGCGCGGCGATGGCGACGTACGTGGCGGACCTGCGGAACTGGCTGTCCGGCATCCTCAACTGGCATCGCGAGGTGGACCGCTACAAGGACGAGTGGCTGTCCCGCCGTGCCCACGGCTTCCTCCCGGACCGGCCGCCGGCCGTGCCCGTGCCCGCTCTTCGCTGAAGCGGCGGTCTCCGGCCGACCGGCTCGCAACGGGACATGCTCCCGCGGCCCGTACCACACCCGGCACCGGGTGCGGTACGGGCCGTGCCCGCGTTCGGGCCGCCCCCCCGACGGCCGTCTCGCCCCGGTCAGTCTCACTCGTTCGTGGGTCGTCGGCCGCCGATGTACCGGGTAGAGCACCTGCCGTGATCGTTCCGGGATCCGCCGGAAGCGATCGGCACCATCCGGAGGCGAGCCATGGAACACACCGCGCTGCGACCCAAGCCGATGCCGGGTCAGGAGCCCGACGGGGCCGCGCCGGCGACGGGGCCCGGCCCGTCACGGTCCCGCCCGCATGCCGCCCGGCGACGGGGGCGGCGGCTGCTCAACGTGGTGCTCGCCGGGTTCGCCGGCGCGGTCCTGGTGCTGTCCGGGATCGGACTCGGGGTGATGGGCACCACGGTGCTCGGCAAGGGCGGCCGCCTCGACCTCCGGGAATGGCACACGCCGTCGCTCCCCGGCGCCTCGCCCGCCGTCGCTCCCTCCGTACCCGCCGTCGCCACGCTCGGCGTGCAGGTGATGGACGCCCGCAAGCCGGGGGCCGTGGTCGTGGGGCTGCACGTGCCCGGGCCGGCCCAGGCCGCCGGGCTGGTGCGCGGCGACGTCGTCCTCGCCTTCGGCGCGACCCGGATCGACACGGCGGCCGATCTGGTCCGGGCCGTGGCGCGCGCCCGCCCGGGCTCCGAGGTCAGACTGACGGTCCGCCACCGCAGCGGCGGCTACGAGCAGCTGACTCTCGTCCCGGCCGTCGCCGCCTGAGGCACGCCCTCACGGCACGACCCGGAAGTGGCTCGTGAGCCGTCCCGAGTCGTCCAGGACATGGAACGCGAGCCCGGGCGGCGCCTCCCGGTCCGCGATCTGCTCGCCCTCCCAGGGCAGCCGCAGCGTCCACGTCACCCCGGGCCCGACGACCAGTGGCCGTCCCGCGAACGAGGTGGCGGCGGGGGTGTGGGCGTGGCCGGTGATCAGCCCGGCGATCTCGGGCCGGCGGGCCAGCAGGCCGGCCAGCCGGCCGGGGTGCCGCAGCGGGCAGGAGTCGGGCAGGGGGTGGTGCAGTACCACCGGCGGGTGGTGGAAGGCGAGCAGGGCCGGAAGGCCGCCGTCGAGTTCGTCGAGCGTCGCCTCGATCCAGTCGTACGTCTCCTGGTCCAGCTCCCCGTCGTCGCTGCCCGGAACGCTGGAGTCGCACATCAGCACCGCGCCGTCGTCGAAGACCTGCACGCTGTTGACGGGCCCCTCGTCCCCGGGCCGGCCGAGCAGCGCCTTGCGGTAGGGCGTACGGCTGTCGTGGTTGCCCGGGCAGGTCAGTACCGGGAACGGGGCGTCACCGGCGTTCAGCCCCAGGATGCGGGCGGCCTCCTCGTACTCCGGCTCCGTGCCGTGGTCCGCGATGTCCCCCGTCACCAGCAGCGCGTCCACGTGGCCCGGCAACTCCCACAACCGGTCGCGCACCCGCTCGGCGCGCTCCGTCGCCCGCGCGCTTCCGTCCAGATGCAGATCGCTGATGTGCGCGAGAACCAGCACCGTCGTACGCCCCCTCGACCGAACATTAATGGAAGAGCCGCATCTAAGCATTAGTGCTAACGCTTGGGCAATCCTCTTCCGTTAAGCGTGTTGTCGGGGTGAATGCCCGCAGACGGCTCGCGCCGCCCCCTCCGGCCGGGCAGGATGCTGCCCGTAGCCCCTTCGTCCGCCCTGGGAGGCCCGGATGACCGGAAGCACGGCCGCGTCCTTCACCGCCGACGACTACCGGGCCCGCATGGAGCGCGCCGCGCGGGCGGCCGCCGAGGCCTCTCTCGCGGGCCTGCTGGTGGCCCCGGGACCGGACCTGGTGTGGCTCACCGGCTACACACCCCCGGCGGTCACCGAGCGGCTCACCCTGCTGGTTCTCGCCGCCGGGCAGGACCCCGTCCTCGTCGTCCCCGCCCTGGAGGCCCCGGACGCGCACCGGGCGGCCGGCGCGGCCGCCCTGACCCTGCGCGACTGGGCCGACGGCAAGGACCCCTACGCCGCCACCGCCGCCCTCCTTGGTGCATCCGGCCGGTTCGGCATCAGCGACAACGCCTGGGCCCTGCACCTGCTGGCCCTCCAGCAGGCCCTGCCCGGCAGCTCCTACGCATCGCTCACCGCGGCCCTGCCGATGCTGCGCGCCGTCAAGGACGCGGCCGAGCTGGACCTCATGGCGGCCGCCGGTGCCGCCGCCGACGCGACGTTCGAGGAGATCCGGAACGTCCCCTTCGCCGGACGCCGGGAGTCCGAGGTGGCCGCGGACCTCGACCGGCTGCTGCGCTTGCACGGACACGAGCAGGTCGACTTCACCATCGTCGCCTCGGGCCCGAACGGAGCCAACCCGCACCACGAGGCGGGCGATCGCGTCATCGCCCGGGGCGACATGGTCGTGCTCGACTTCGGAGGCCTGCGGGACGGCTACGGCTCCGACACCTCCCGCACGGTCCACGTCGGTGAACCCACCGACGAGGAGCGCCGCGTGCACGCGATCGTGCGAGAGGCCCAGGAGGCCGGCTTCCGCGCGGTGCGGCCCGGGGCCGCCTGCCAGGACGTGGACCGGGCCGCCCGCCGGGTCATCGCCGACGCCGGCTACGGCGAGTACTTCATCCACCGCACCGGACACGGCATCGGCGTCACCACCCACGAGCCGCCCTACATGATCGAGGGCGAGGAACAGCCCCTCGTGCCCGGCATGTGCTTCTCCGTGGAACCCGGCATCTACCTGCCCGGCCGGTTCGGGGTCCGCATCGAGGACATCGTGACCGTCACCGAGGACGGCGGACGGCGCCTGAACACCACCACGCGCGAGCTGGTCATAGTGGAGTGAGGCCCCGATGTCCCCAGCCCGCCTCCCGAACGGCAACGGCGCGACCATGACCCAGGCACCCACACCCACCGCGGACACCGTCCGCCGGCTGGTCCTGTCCGTCCTCAAGGACGCCAGGGACGGCAAGGACGGCCGGGGCGGCCGGGGCGGCAAGGAGACCGGGCAGGGCGGCCCCGAGGTCCGGCCCGCCACCCGGGGCGCGGAACCCGTCACCTGGTGGGTCGGCACCCGCCACGTGCTGCGCCTCGCCCCCGACCGCGAGGCCACCCTGCGCCAGCGCCGCGAACTGCGCCTGCGCGACCTCGTCCGCCCGCACGTCCCGGTGGCGGTGCCCGCCAGCGTCGCGCACGGCGAGTGGGCACCCGGCCTGAGCTACACACTGGACCTCAAGGTGCCCGGCGGCTCGGGGGAGGAGCACGATGTGTCCGCGGTCGGCGAGGCCGACCTCGCCGGGCTCCTCACGGGCCTGCGCGAGGTGCCGGTACGGCAGGCCGAGACGTTCGGCGTGCCGCGCGCCGCGCCGCGCTCCCTGGAGGCGCTGCGCCGGTCCGCCGTACGCGCCGCCGAACGCCTCGCCCGAGCCGACGAGTTCGACGCCGCCCGGCTGCACCAGCTGACCCCGCCCGCCGCGTCCCAGCTCGCCGCCCAGCCCGGTTCGGCGGTCCTCACCCACCACGCCCTCACGGGCGGCCATCTCGTGGTCAGCGCCGACGGCCGGGTACGCGGCGTGCTCGGCTGGGCCGGCGCGGTCGTCGGCGACCCGGCCGAGGACATCGCGGGCCTCGCGCTCGCCGTCGGCTCACCCGCCGCGGTACGCGCCGCCACCCTCGCCGGCTACGGCGCCCGCCCCTGCCTGCGCGGCCTGTGGCTCGCCCGCTGCGACACCGTCGTCCACCTCGCCGAGGCCCTCACCGGCAAGGACGCCACCCTGCCGCGGACCCGGCTGCGCCGCGCCTGGGAACCGATCCTGCTGGAACGGGTGACGGACCTGGGGGACGCGGACGACGCCCTGTAGCGGGCCTGGCGGCGCCGTAGCGGGCCGGGTGGCGCCGTCCCGTACGGCTGTCCGCCGCTCGTGAAGCGCACCGCCGTGGCCGTGTCCCTGCCGGTCGCCGGCGCCCTCGGTGCCCGGCCGGCCGCTCCGGCACCGCGGCGCCCTCCACAGCCCGCGCGCACGACGCCCCCGGCCGCCGGCAGACCCCGGCGGATCGACCCGGCCGGCGCTCACTCCTGCAGCAGCACCACGGCCGACTCCCCGGGCAGCCGCACCACGCCGTCCGCCCCGGGCTTCTCCACCGGCTCCCACGCGGCCAGTACGCGCGCGTGGGGCACGCCGAGCGGCAGCGCGGCCGACTCGGCGGCCAGGTTCACCGCCACCAGCACGTCCCCGCGCCGGAAGGCGATCCAGCGCCGCTCCTCGTCGTGGGCCACCTTGGTGTCGGCGAGGTCCGGGTCGGTCAGATCCGGCTGCCCGTTGCGCAGGGCGAGGAGCTGCCGGTACCAGGCCAGCACACGCGCGTGGGGCTCGCGTTCCGGCTCGGACCAGTCGAGGCAGGAGCGGTCCCGGGTCGCCGGGTCCTGCGGGTCGGGCACGTCCTCCTCCTTCCAGCCGTGCGCGGCGAACTCCCGCCGCCTGCCCCGCCGTACGGCGTCCGCCAGCTCCGGGTCGGTGTGGTCGGTGAAGAACTGCCAGGGCGTGCCCGCGGCCCACTCCTCGCCCATGAAGAGCATCGGCGTGAAGGGCGCCGTCAGGATCAGCGTGGCCGCGCACGCCAGCAGCCCGGGGGAGAGCAGGGCCGAAAGCCGGTCCCCCTGGGCGCGGTTGCCGACCTGGTCGTGGGTCTGGCCGTAGCCGAGCAGCCGGTGCCCGGCCACGCGCGTACGGTCCAGGGGGCGCCCGTGGTGCCGCTCCCGGAAGCTCGAGTACGAGCCGTCGTGGAAGTAGCCGCCCGTCAGCGTCTTGGCGAGCCCGCCCAGACGAGCGCGCGCGAAGTCGGCGTAGTAGCCCTGCGACTCGCCGGTCAGTGTGGTGTGCAGGGCGTGATGGAAGTCGTCGTTCCACTGCGCGTGCAGCCCGAGGCCGCCCTCGGCGCGGGAGGTGATGAGCCGCGGGTCGTTCAAATCCGACTCGGCGACCAGGAACAGCGGCCGGTCCGTCTCGGCGGCCAGCGCGTCCACGGCCGTCGACAGCTCCTCCAGGAAGTGGAACGCGCGGGTGTCCACCAGCGCGTGCACCGCGTCCAGGCGCAGCCCGTCGATCCGGTAGTCGCGCAGCCACGCCAGCGCGCTGCCGATCAGGAACGCGCGCACCTCGTCCGAGCCGGGCGCGTCCAGGTTGACCGCGGCGCCCCAGGGGGTGTGGTGGGTGTCCGTGAGGTACGGCCCGAAGACGGGCAGGTAGTTGCCGGACGGGCCGAAGTGGTTGTGCACCACGTCGAGGACCACGCCCAGCCCGAGTGCGTGGGCCCGGTCGACGAAGCGTTTCAGCGCCTCGGGCCCGCCGTACGGCTCGTGCACCGCCCACAGCGAGACACCCTCGTAGCCCCAGCCGTGCGTGCCCGGGAAGGGGCACAGCGGCATCAGCTGCACGTGCGAGACGCCCAGTTCGGCGAGATGGCCGAGCCGCTCGGCGGCCGCGTCCAGGGTGCCCTCGCGCGTGTACGTCCCCACGTGCAGCTCGTACAGCACCGCGCCGGGCAGCGGCCGTCCCCGCCACTGCGCGCGCCACGCGTACCGCTTGTGATCGACGACCGCGCTCAGCCCGTCCGGGCCGTCCGGCTGCCGCCGGGAGCGCGGATCGGGCAGCACGGGCCCGTCGTCCAGCGCGAAGCCGTACCGGGACCCGTCGCGCGCCTCCGCCTCGCCCCGCCACCACCCCGCCCGTTCCGGATCGCGTTCCAGCGCGCGGGTGACGTCGTCGCACCGGAGCGTCACACGGCCGGCCTGTGGTGCCCACACCTCGAACTGCACGGACGGTTCCCCTTCGTCTGCTCACCGTGATGTAGCCCGTCCTATGGTGCGCCAAACGAGATCAATCCGCCGGTGCATCCACCCATTTGCGGCGGGTCTCACCGGGTACGCGCGCGTGGCGCCCGGTTTCCCGTTTTCTGGACAGCCCGGCCGCGCTGCCCGACAATCACCAGCGTGACGTCGTCCTTCGAGTTCAACACGTTCCCCGCGCGGCTCTCCGACGCGGAGCGCGACCGGGTGCTGAAGGTGCTCCGTGACGGCGCCGCCATGGGCCGCCTGTCCCACGACACGTTCGTCCGCCGCATGGAGCTGGCGCTCGCCGCCCGCCGCCCCGACGAACTCGCCGTGCTCACCGCCGACCTGCGCGCGGAGGGCCGGTTCTCGCGCCTGGTGTTCGGCACCGTCGAGGCCGTCTCCGGATTCACCGTACGGCTGCGCAGGGCCTGGCAGGCCGAGCGGCTGCCCAAGCTGCAGCTGCCCCACCCGTCGCACGCCCATCCGCTGCGCATAGGCCGCGACCCCGCCAGCGGACTGCGCCTCAACCACGAGACCGTCTCCCGCGTGCACGCCGAACTCCGTCACCAGGGCGGCATGTGGGTTCTGCGCGACCTCGGTTCCACCAACGGCACGACGGTGAACGGACGGCGCGTCGTCGGCGCGGCCGTCGTCCGCGAGGGCGACCAGGTGGGTTTCGGCCGGATGGCGTTCCGCCTGTCGGCCGGCTGACCGGAAACGGAGCCACGCCTCAGCCCTGGCCTGGGGATTACCGAACGTCGGCCCCGCGTGCGTGGCTGAAATCCTGTTGCGGTCCGCGGTGTTGACGTACCCCTGAAGTCGTGACTGACTGTGCGTACGCCATCTACACCTGGTGAACCGACGGCACCGCATGGGGGAGGTGTGCCCTGCCGCCCCTCCTGCGCTACCCGACCGTCGACGAACTGGGCTCCCGGGCCGCCGCCCTCGTCGCCCGCCACCCCCGTGACGCCCGGCTGCGCCGGGTCGGCACGTCCCGCGCGGGCAGCCCCATGTGGCTGCTCTCCGTCGGCCACGGCAGCCGCCAGGCCCTGGTCGTCGCCGGCCCCCACGCCAACGAACCGGTGGGCGGCGCCACCGTGCTGCGCCTGGCCGAGCGGGCCCTGGCCGACCCGCGGCTCACCCACGGCGCCGACGCCACCTGGAACCTGCTGCTGTGCCTCGACCCGGACGGGTCGCGCCGCAACGAGGGCTGGCTGCCCGGCCCCTACACGCTCGGCCGGTACGTCCGGAACTTCTTCCGGCCCGGTTTCCTGGAGCAGCCCGAGTGGCTGCCCGACGGCGCGGCCGGCGCCGCCCTGCCGGAGACCCGCGCCCTGCTCGACCTCCAGGACGAACTGCGCCCGTTCCTCCAGTGCTCCCTGCACGGCGTCGACATCGGCGGCGGCTTCGTCGAGCTCACCCACGACCTGCCGGGCTTCGCCCAGCGCCTCGCCCACATCGCCGCCCGGCTCGGCATCCCCCGCGAACTCGGCGCGTACGACGCCCTGTACTGGCCCGGCCTCGGCCCCGCCGTCTACCGGATCCCACCGCCGCGCCGGGCCGACCTGGCCGCCGCCATAACAGAGGCCGCCGTCGAGTCCACGTGGTTCCACCCGTACCGGCACGGCACCGTGACCGCGGTCGTCGAGGCGCCCATGTGGGGCGTGACGGCCGTGGCGGACGGCTCCCCGCCCGCGGACCGGGACGCCGTGCTCAGGGCCGTCAGCCGCACCCTGCGCCACGACACGGGCCTCCTGCGGCAGCTGCTGGCCCGGATCCGGCCGCACCTCGCCACCGTGCCCGACGCGGCCCGCCTGCTCGCCCCGGTCGACGACTACCTCCTGGTCTGCCCCGGCCTCGCCGACGCCTGGGACCCCGACACCGGCGACAGCCCGGCCCACCCCCTCCCGCCCCTGAGCACCGCCCACCTGGTCGCCCTGCGCATCTCGGGGCGCCGGCTCGCGCTGCGCACGGCGGGACTGCTGCACCAGCTCGTACGGGCCGCCGGGCGCGACCCGGCCGGGGCGCTGCCGGAGCTGGACCGGCTGATCGACCAGTGGTGCGCCGACTACCGCGACGGCTGCCGGGCGCGCTGGATCCCGGTGGCCCGCCAGGCCGAGTACCAGGCCCGGGTGGTGCTCGCCGCGTTCGAACTGGCCGGGCGGCACGCGCGCCCGCCGGCACAGTCCGGCGACCCGGGACGGGGGCCCGGGGCGGCCGTGCCGTAGCGGCCGCGGGCGCTACTGCGTCTCCTCGCGCGCGTGCAGCGCCGCCGCGACCACCGTGCGGGACTGGTGCTCGACCTGGTTCTCCAAGGGCACCCAGCGGGCGCGGAAGCGTTCCGCGAAGGCGTCGCTCCAGGTCGAGACGAGCTCCTCGAGCCGCTTCGCCGCCTCGTCGTCGGTCCCGCGCAGCACCCGCAGCAGCATGGCCGCCGCCCGCAACGGCACCCGCCGCGCGAACGCGTCCACGCTGCCGACGTACGCCCGGGTGCGGTCGGCCGGCGGGGTGTGGAGCAGGTCGGAGGCCAGACCCGGCACCAGCTCCAGCCCCCACCGGGCGGCCCGCAGCAGCGGCCCGTCCAGGTCCGCCAGCCGGGGCAGCGCGCCGTCGAGCACCCGCGTCACCTCCAGCGCGTCCCGCTGCAGCCGCCGCGCCAGCCGCCCGATCGCCGCTGCCGGAGCGGGATGCGGAACCGGGTCGTCGACCAGGTCGCTCGCCCACATGGGCACCTCGACCACCGCGGTCAGCCCGCCGTAGCGATGGGCGTGGTACCAGGTGCTGTGCCGTGCGTCGTCCGGCAGGCTCGGGTACGCCGGCCCGACCTCCGGCGCGGGCATCACGTGCACGCCCGGCCCGGACGCGGGCCAGCCCGCGGCGTCCGACGCGCCGGTCTCCACCGGGATGTGCAGCTCGGCCGCGGACTTCGCGAACGGCTCGGCGAGCCCTGGCACGTCCCTCGTCAACTGCACCCAGCTGCCGCCCAGATCCGTGCCGTGCAAGGTCACCTGGAGGTAGGGGCGCAGCTCGTCGATGACGCCGGTCAGGGCCCGGGTCTCCGGCGGCAGCCGGTCGGGCGGCAGCACGGACGGCGCCCACTCGGGCTGCTCCGGGCCCGCGGGCCGGAAGAAGCCGAGGTGGTAGTCGAAGAGGCTGCGCGGCGCGGGCGTCACGTGCAGGCTCGCTCCGTCGGGGTCCGCGCACAGCAGGAAGTGCCAGGAGATGCCGTCGCGCAACTCCCGCTGCTCCAGGACCCGCCGGGCCACTGCCAGCAGGGTGCAGGAGCCGGTCGGCTCGTTGGCGTGGGCGCCGGCGACCACCAGTACGGCGCGGCGGGCCCGGCCCACGGACAGCAGGTGCAGGGGCCTGCCCGCGCGCGAGGCACCCACCTGCCGCAGGGTGCACGCGCCGGGGCGCTGAGCGGTCAACGCCCGGGCAGCACAGACCTGTTCGGTCACCGTCGGGTAGCGCAGCTCCGGCAGGACACTCACCCCCGTCACATCCGCCCGAGTTCGCCATCGCAGTACCCCACGGCCATGGTGCGGTGTCAAGGGCGCCACAGGGGAGGCTCCAGGGGGCGCCCGGAAGCACCGGCCACCGGCTACTGCCGGTGCAGTCCCCGCCCCGCCAAGGTGAGGAACGCCTCGCCGACCGCCTCGGATGGCCGCGGCCGGTGTCGGCGTCTGCGCCGCGCCCGCCCACCTCGTGCGCGACGCGGTCGGCGGGGGCTGCGTCGTCCTCACCCCCGCCCCGGCCTGGAGGCGCACCCTGACGGTCTTCTCGCGCCTGCCGCCGGCCGGTGCGGCGGCGAGGTTCGTGGACCTGCTGCGGACGGCCTGGCCGCGCCCGCGAGCCCCGCTGCCCGCCTACGAGGACTGCCCCGAGGACGGCTCCGCGGTCGCCTGAACTCAGTCACCCACCCTCTCCAGCAACGCCACCGGCACCCCCGCGAACAGCTCCGCCACGCGCGCGTGCCCCGTGAACTCCCGCCCCGGCTCCAGCAGGTCCGCCCAGCGGCCCGGCGGCAGCGGCAGTCGCGTGTCCTGCCAGCCGCCCGCCTCCGCGAGCCGCAGGGACAGGCGTGTCACGGCCGTCAGTACCTCGCCGGAGCGGACGAACGCCAGGCAGTGCGCCGCCGCCGGTCCCTCGGCCGGCAGTGCCATGTACGTCGCCGTGTCGCCGAAGGCGCCGGGCCGCCGGGCCCGCAGTCCCAGCGCCGCCCGCGTCACCGCCGCCTTCTCCCCGGACGTGCCGCCGGACTCCGCGGGCGGGAAGTCCACCGCCCGCCGGTTGTCCGGGTCGACCAGCGCCCGGTACTCGGCTTCCGTGCCCTGGTACACGTCCGGGACGCCCGGCATCGTCAGGTGCACCAGGGCCGTGCCCAGCACGTTGGCCCGGATGTGCGGAGCCAGCGACTCCCGGAACGCGGCGACCCGCTCGCCCGGCTCCCCGCACGGCCCGGCCGCCACGAACCGCTCCACCGCCTCCTCGTACGACGGCTCCTGCTCGGTCCAGCTCGTGTACAGGCCCGCCTCACGCACGTGCTTCAGCAGCGCCCCCTGCACCCGCTCCGGCACCCCGGACGCCGGGCCGAGCCCGAACACCGTCTGCCAGGCTGCCCACGCCAGTTGCGCGTCCGGCACGCCCTCCCCGGTGCGGGTCACCTCCGCGAGGACGTCCGCCCAGCGGTCCGGGCACTCGGTGAGCACGTGCAGCGCCGCCCGGACGTCCGCACTGCGCTTGGTGTCGTGCGTGGTGGCCACCGTCCCCGAGACCGGCCAGTCGCGCTGCACACGCGCGCAGTACGCGTGGAACTCCTCCGGCGGCAGCGCGGGAGCGCCCGGGTTCCCGCCCACCTCGGTCGCCGACAGCAGCGGCACGTACCGGTAGAACGCCGTGTCCTCCACGGACTTCGCCCGCAGGGCCGACGAGGTCTGCGCGAACCGCGTCCGGAACTCCACCTGCGCGGGCTCGTCCCCGTACCGGCCCAGCACCAGGTCCCGCACGACGTCCACCGCCCCGGCCTCCTCGGGCACGGCGAAGGCGTGCCGGGCCTCGGCTGCGGCCTCCTCGGTGACCACGGACGCGGCGTCGGCGGACTCGTAGGACCGGTAGACCTCCATCCGCACGAGAAGCTCCTGGAGGGCGGTGCGCAGCGCCCAGGGCGCACGGTCGCGCAGTGCCGGCTCCGGCGAGGTCGCGCACAGCCGGGTCGCCACCCTCGTCAGCCGTTCGGTCTCGGTGGCCAGCTCGTGCGTGAGGACCTTGTACGCCGCCCGCCGCACCGTCGCGTCCCACTGTCCGCCCCGGTCCGTCTGCGGGGCCGCGAAGCGCCGGTACTGACCCAGCAGGTCCCCGAACCCGGCCGGGTCCGTGAAGACCCCGTCCACGTGCCGCAGGGCGTCGTAGCCGGTGGTCCCGGCGACGGGCCAGGACGCGGGCAGGCGTTCGCCGTCGGCCAGGATCTTCTCCACGACCGTCCAGCGGCCCCCGGTCGCCTCGTGCAACCGCCGGAGGTAGCCGTCGGGGTCGGCGAGCCCGTCGGGGTGGTCGACGCGCAGCCCGTCGATCACACCCTCGTGCAGCAGTTCGAGGATCTTGTCGTGGGTGGCCTCGAACACCTCCGGATCCTCCACCCGGACCCCGATGAGTTCCGAGATGCTGAAGAACCGCCGGTAGTTGAGCTCGGTCCGGGCCAGCCGCCACCACACCGGGCGGTACCACTGCGCGTCCAGCAGGTGCGGCAGCGGCAGGTCCTCGGTGCCCTCGCGCAGCGGGAGGACGTGGTCGTAGTAGCGCAGCACGTCACCGTCGACGCGCAGCTCGTCGAGCACCTCGCCCAGCGGCCCGCCGAGGACCGGCAGCAGCACCTGCCCGTCCTGCGCCTCCCAGTCGATGTCGAACCACCGCGCGTACGGCGACTTCGGGCCCTCGCGCAGCACCTCCCACAGGGCCCGGTTGTGGCGCGGGGCCATGGCCATGTGGTTCGGGACGATGTCCACCACCAGGCCGAGGCCGTGCTCGCGCGCGGTGCGCGCAAGTGCCCGCAGCCCCTCCTCGCCGCCCAGCTCCTCGCGCACGCGCGCGTGGTCGACGACGTCGTAGCCGTGCGTCGAGCCCGGCACCGCCTCCAGGACGGGGGAGAGGTGCAGGTGCGAGACGCCGAGCGAGGCCAGGTACGGCACGACGGCCGCGGCTGCTCCGAACGGGAACTCGGGCTGCAGTTGCAGCCGGTACGTGGCCGTGGGCACCACCGGGTCAAGTCGCTCAGGTGTCATGGAACGTACGTACCCGCCCCGCCGCCGTTCGTGTCATCGCCCGCGCCAGGCGCGCCGCGCGTCGCCCGGACGAGTGGCTTCCGGGCGACGCGCACGCGCTGAGCGGTCAGACGGGCCGCTGGAGCACCGTCATGCTCCGGTCCGTCAGGGTCAGCCGGTCCCCGGCCTGCACCTTCGGGCCGGTGTCCGAGGGCACACCCTCCGGGAGGGCTGTGTCGACCACGACCTCCCACTGCTGCCCGTGATTGACCGGAACCACGAACTGCAACGGCTTCGGCGAGGCGTTGAACATCAGCAGGAACGAGTCGTCGGTGATGCGCTCTCCGCGGGCGTCCGGCTCGGAGATCGCGTTGCCGTTGAGGAACACCGTCAGCGCGCCCGCCTGCGCCGAGTCCCAGTCCCGCTGGGTCATCTCCCGGCCGTCAGGGGTGAACCAGGCGATGTCGGACAAGTCGTCGTGCGTGCCCTCCACGGGCCGGCCGTGGAAGAAGCGCCGGCGGCGGAAGACCGGGTGGTTGCGGCGCAGCCACACCATCGCGCGCGTGAAGGCCAGCAGCTCCCTGCCGAGGGTCCCCTCCGCGTCCTCTCCCTCGTCGGGCCACTCGACCCAGGCGAGCTCGTTGTCCTGGCAGTAGGCGTTGTTGTTGCCGCCCTGGGTGCGGGCGAACTCGTCGCCGTGGCTGATCATGGGCACGCCCTGGGACAGCATCAGCGTCGCGATGAAGTTCCGCATCTGCCGGGCCCGCAGCCGCAGCACGTCCGGGTCGTCGGTCTCGCCCTCGACCCCGCAGTTCCAGGACCGGTTGTGGCTCTCGCCGTCCCGGTTGTCCTCGCCGTTGGCCTCGTTGTGCTTGTCGTTGTAGGCGACCATGTCGTGCAGGGGGAAGCCGTCGTGGCAGGTCACGAAGTTGATCGAGGCCAGCGGGCGGCGCCCGTCGTCCTGGTACAGGTCGGACGAGCCGGTCAGCCGCGAGGCGAACTCGGCGAGGGTGCGCTGCTCGCCCCGCCACAGGTCCCGCACGGTGTCCCGGTACTTGCCGTTCCACTCGGTCCACAGCGGCGGGAAGTTGCCCACCTGGTAGCCGCCCTCGCCGACGTCCCACGGCTCGGCGATCAGCTTCACCTGGGAGACGACCGGGTCCTGCTGCACCAGGTCGAAGAACGACGACAGCCGGTCCACCTCGTGGAACTGCCGGGCCAGTGTCGCCGCCAGGTCGAAGCGGAATCCGTCGACGTGCATGTCCGTGACCCAGTACCGCAGCGAGTCCATGATCAGCTGGAGCACGTGCGGGGACCGCATGAGCAGGGAGTTCCCCGTCCCTGTCGTGTCCATGTAGTAGCGGGGGTCCTCCGTCAGCCGGTAGTAGCGCGAGTTGTCCAGGCCCTTGAAGGACAGGGTCGGGCCCAGGTGGTTGCCCTCGGCGGTGTGGTTGTAGACCACGTCGAGGATCACCTCGATCCCGGCCTCGTGCAGCGCCTTGACCGCCGACTTGAACTCCAGCACCTGCTGGCCCCGGTCGCCCCAGGACGCGTAGGCGTTGTGCGGGGCGAAGAAGCCGATGGTGTTGTAGCCCCAGTAGTTGTTCAGGCCCATGTCGACCAGGCGGTGATCGTTCACGAACTGGTGTACGGGCATCAGCTCCAGGGCCGTGACCCCGAGTGCCGTGAGGTGCTCGATGATCGCCGGGTGCGCGAGGGCCGCGTACGTGCCGCGCAGCTCCTCCGGCAGCCCGGGGTGAAGCATGGTGAGGCCCTTGACATGGGCCTCGTAGATCACCGTGTGGTGGTACTGGGTGCGCGGCCGCCGGTCGTCGCCCCAGTCGAAGTAGGGGTTGACCACGACCGACGTCATCGTGTGCGGCGCCGAGTCGAGATCGTTGCGCCGGTCGGGATCGTCGAAGTGGTAGCCGTAGACCTCCTCGCCCCAGCGGATCGAACCGCTGATCGCACGCGCGTACGGGTCGAGCAGCAGCTTCGCGGAGTTGCACCGCAGTCCGTGCTCGGGTGCGTACGGGCCGTGCACCCGGAACCCGTACCGCTGCCCGGGCATGATGCCCGGCACGTACGCGTGCCGCACGAACGCGTCGCTCTCCCGGAGCTCGATCGCCGTCTCCGAGCCGTCGTCGTGCAGCAGACACAGCTCTACTCGGTCCGCGGCCTCCGTGAAGACCGCGAAGTTGGTACCGGCGCCGTCGTACGTGGCACCGAGTGGATACGCCTCGCCAGGCCAGACCTGCATGGATACGACTCTTTCAGGTGTGCGGCGCCGGTGGGGACGCCTTGGTCCCGAGTCTCCCCGAAAGTGAGGGAACCTCCTATGACTTATCTCCCTCTTACCGAGTGACCAGTGCATACGCGGTATGCCGAACTCTTGGGGCCAATACATACTCCCGGGGCTGTTGGGGGAGTAGGGGGAAGACGTGCGCAACATAGTGCACCGCCACCTGGGCAAGATGGTGGCCGGTACGACCATCGCGGTGGCCGCGACCGCCGTGATGGTGGCGGTGACCCTGCCGGGCACGGCGGGGGCGGACGACACCGGGACCCGGGCGGGGCGGTCCGCCCCGCTGGTGGCCGGCGGTGCGGCGGCGGGCGGCCGGGCGGCCGTGGCGCCGGGGGTCGTCGAGGCGGCGCCCGCCGAGGGGCAGCAGGGCGAGGGCCGCGATCCGCTGACCGACGACGAGCTGAAGCGGGTCGAGAAGATCGCCCTCAGCCGGCAGCTGTTCCGCAGCAGCGAGAGCGTCGACGGGGACCGCGGGCCGCAGCGCCTCGGCGTCGACCTCGCCGAACCCGAGGCCGACGAGGCCGGCAAGCCGGACGCACCCCGGCGTGCCGACGTGACGTTCTACGACTACCGGGACGACACCCTCGTCACCCGGACCGTCGATCTCGGCACCGGCAAGGTGGTGGCGACCGCCACCCAGCACGGTGTCCAGCCGCCCCTGAGCCGCGCCGAGAAGGCCGAGGCGGCCGGCCTCCTGATCGCCGACCCGCTGGGCGCGGGCCTGAAGGCCGACTACCAGGACGCCACCGGCAAGGCGCTCACCTCCCCGGACCAGCTCCAGCTCAGCGGAGCCGTCTACCGGGCCGCGCCGGGCGCCCAGCCCGCCGTGCTGGACCGGTGCGGGGAGCACCGCTGTGTCCGGCTCTTCCCGAAGATCAAGAACGGTCCGTGGGTCGACGCCAGGTCGCTCGTGATCGACCTGAGCGCCCGCAAGGTCGCCCGGCTCGGCCTCTGACCCGCCCTCTCCGCTCACCCGTCCACCCCGCTCCTCCTCGTCAGGGAGTCATCTCGTCATGCGCGTGAACAGCAACACCAAGGCCCGCACCCGGGCGGCCGCGGCCCTGACCGTGGCCGCGCTGGCCGCGGGCGCCACGGCCGGCGCGGGACCGGCCACCGCCCAGCCGAAGGCCGCCCCCGCCCCCGCCGCCGCCTGCAGCGCCGCCTACCGCATCGAGCAGAAGCTCTCCTCCGGAACCACCTGGCGGATGTGCTGGCGCTACGACGGCAAGGCCGGCCTCGTGCTGGAGAACATCTCGTACCAGCCCAAGGGCGAACCCAAACAGATCAAGGTCCTCAACAGCGCCCGGCTCGGCCAGATCCACGTCCCCTACGACGACGGCAACATCGAGTACGACGACCTCACCGGCTTCGACTTCGCCCAGGGCCTGATGAACCTGGCGCCGAGCGAGTGCCCCGGCGGCACCATCAAGTCCGTCAAGGTCCCGGACTCCTGGAACGAGGACCCGAACGTCAAGGGCCTGTGCACCACCACCCGCTCCCGCGGCCACGCCTACCGCATGCAGGGCGACACCGCGAACAAGGTCTTCCAGGCCGAGGGCAAGGACCTCCTCGTCTACACGGTCAACCAGGTCGGCTGGTACGAGTACATGACCGAGTGGCGTTTCCAGGACGACGGCGCGATCACCATGAACGTCGGCGCCACCGGCAGCCTGTCCTGGGACGACTACGACGCCGGCGACGGCCGCGGCTGGCCCATCGGCAAGGGCGCGAGCGCCAAGTCCACCAGCCACAGCCACAACGCCTTCTGGCGGCTCGACTTCGCCCTCGACGGTTCCACGAAGAACAAGGTCGAGCAGTACGACTCCACCGTCGCCGCCCCGGTCAGGGGCCAGCGCGCCCCCACCACCAAGACGACCCGCACCAAGGTGAGCAAGGAACTCGCCGGGGACAGCAAGAACTACCGCTGGTGGCGCATGGTCAGCGCGACCGGAAAGAACAAGGACGGACACGCGCGCTCCTACGAGATCGTCCCCGGACCCACGACCAAGTACCCGGGCCGCAGCTACACCAAGCACGACCTGTACGTCACGCAGTACAACAAGTGCGAACTGTTCGCCAGCCACAACCCCGGCAACTGCGGAGCCGGAGCAGGCAAGTCCGTCGACAAGTGGGTGAACGGACAGGCCCTGACCCACCCGGTGATGTGGATGAACATCGGCTTCCACCACATAGCCCGGGACGAGGACCAGCAGCCCATGCCCGTCCACTGGCAGGGCTTCTCCATCGCCCCGCGCGACGTCACCGCCATGAATCCGCTCACTCCGGCCGAGCTCGGCTGGCAGAACGGGCACTGGCAGCCCCGCGGTTGAGAACCACCCTGCCCATCCGGCTGCACCGCCGACCGCTCCCGGAGTACCCTTCCTTGATCGTTGACAAGGGCGGTGCCCGGGGGAGTGGAAGGCGGTGCGCGGGTGGGCTCGGGAGGGCTGGAGCTGCCCCCTGGTGACGAGGGTCACGAGGGGAACTCCACTGACGTCCCGACCGGTGCCGTGTCCCTGGCGCGGCCGATGGACGCGACGGGCTCGATCGGCCCGGAGCTGGACTGGGACGCCGAGGCCTGGCGCGAGGTGCGCACCCGCGCCCAGCGGGCCGGCCGGGCCTACATCTGGCTGAACCTCGTCGAACAGCGGCTGCGCGCGGTGGTCGCCGCCGTGCTGCGGCCCGTCTACGAACCCGTGCACGGCGAGGACTGGGTGGTCGCCGCTGCCGGGCCGGCCGGCCAGGAGTGGGTGCAGCGCGCGGTGGCCGTCCGTGAGGTCAGCCGCCGCAAGGGCTATCTGCTCGACCCGGCCGACGACAACGTGCTCTCCTTCCTCACCCTGCCGCAGCTGCGCGAGCTGATGGTGCAGCACTGGCCCTGCTTCGAGCCGTACTTCGACGACCGCCGGGACGTCGAACTCGCCCTGGACGAGCTGGAGGTCACCCGGAACGTCGTCTCACGCAACCGGGCCCTGTCCGAGGCCGTGCTGAGCCAGGCCGAGCGGGCCTCGGCCAGGCTGCTGGAGATGCTCGGCGCGGGCGGAGACGTGCCGTCGGCGCGCCGGCTGCCCATCGACGCGGTCGAGGACCTGGTCGGCGACCGGTACGCCGACGTGGTCGCCGTCCACCCGGACCGGGTCAGACTGATGCGGCAGTTCCCGGCCGAGGACGTCTTCGGCGGCGCCCGCCGTCTCGACGCCATCGGTATCGGCCTCAACCTGCTCGTGCAGAACTTCTCCGGCCGGCGCCTGGTGCGGCTGGCCGAGTCCGGCTGCCGGGTCAGGCTGCTGTTCCTCAACCCGGCCTCCAGCGCGGTCAAGCGGCGTGAGCGCGAACTGGGCATCAAGCGCGGCGAACTCAGCCGGGCCGTCGAGATGAACATCCTGCACATGCGCCGGGTGCGCGCCCGGCTGCGCGACCCGGGCGCCTTCGAGATCCAGGTCTTCGACGAGACACCCCGCTTCACGGCGTATCTGGTGGACGGCGACGGCGCGGACGGCATCGCGGTCGTGCAGAACTATCTGCGCCGCACCCGGGGCATGGAGGCGCCGGTGTTCGTACTGCGCAACAGCGGCAAGGTGGTCAAGTCGGGGGAGATGGACGAAACGGGCCTCTTCCCCACCTATCGCGAGGAGTTCGAGGTGATGTGGGCGGATTCGCGGCCGGTGTCCTGAGCGGCGCCCCGGTGCACGGTGGTTCCCGGCCCGCCGCGGGTAAGCGGAACGCGATCCTCTGATTGTCAGTGGTGCGTGGGAAGGTGGGGACCACTGGGGGAACGCACCACAAGAAGGGGGACGGCCGATGGGCTGGCACCGGGAGCTGCTGGTCGGCTTCGACCTGGAGACGACGGGCACGGATCCGCGCGAGGCGCGCATCGTCACGGGGGCCGTGATCGAGGTCAGGGGCGGGGAGCCGATAGGGCGCCGGGAGTGGCTGGCCGACCCGGGAGTGCCGATCCCCGAGGACGCGGTCGCGGTGCACGGCATCAGCAACGAGCGGGCGGCGGCCGAGGGCAGACCGGCCGACCAGGTGGCGGACGCGCTCGCCGATGTCCTCACGTCCTACTGGAAGACGGGTGTGCCGGTCGTCGCCTACAACGCGGCCTTCGACCTCACCCTGCTCTCCGCGGAGTTGCGGCGCCACGGCCTGCCGTCCCTGCGCGAGCGCCTGGGCGGTGCGGATCCGGCCCCGGTCATCGACCCGTACACCATCGACCGCTGGGTCGACCGCTACCGCCGCGGCAAACGCAACCTCGAAGCGGTCTGCGCCGAGTACGGCGTCGTCCTGGACACCGCCCACGACGCCATGGCCGACGCGCTGGCGGCGGCCCGGCTGGCCGGGGCGATAGCCGACCGCCATCCCAAGATCGCCACCCTCGGTCCGGCGGCCCTGCACCACCACCAGATCGAGTGGTACGCGCAGTGGGCGGCGGATTTCCAGAGCTTCCTGCGCGGCAAGGGCGACGCGACGGCCCTGGTCGACGGGACGTGGCCGCTGCGGGAGTCGGCGGACGAGCCGGTCTGAGCCGGCGGTCAGGCGGTCAGAACGGATACCACCGCACCGTCTCGTCCCCGTCTCTCAAGGACCGCACCCGCCGCTCGAACTCGGCCAGCGCCTTCGGGTTGCTCGGGGCGTGCTGAGCGACCCATGCGCAACTGGCCGTCTCCCGGGCCCCGCGCAGCACACCGCAGCCCTCCCACTCGCGTACGTCCCAGCCGTAGGTCTGAGCGAACGACGCGTACGCCTCGTCCGGAACGCCGTACCGGTCGTGGGACAGCACCATCACCACGAGATCGTGCTCCCGCAGATCCGCGGACACCGTCTCCAGATCCACCAGCACGGGCCCGTCGGGTCCGACCTGCACATTGCGCGGCAGCGCGTCCCCGTGGATCGGCCCCGGCGGCAGATGCGGCGTGAGCGCGGCGGCCCGGGCGGCGAACCCGTCCCGCCGCTCGCGCAGATACGCCGCGTCCGCCGGGTCGATCACGTCCCCCGCCAGCCGCAGCCACCGTTCCACACCGCCCAGCAGATCACGGGCCGGAAGGTCGAAGGGAGGAAGAGGCGTGGCATGCACGACCCGTAGCAGTTCGGCCAGATCCCGCGGCTCGGCGGGCCGCACGGCATCCGGCAGCCGATGCCACACCGTCACCGGATGCCCGTCGACCAGCAGCGCCTTCGGCTCGGCCGCCCGCACCGCCGGCACGCCCGCCTCGGCGAGCCACACCGCCACGTCCAGTTCGCGGCGCGCCCGGTCGAGGAGTCCGGCGTCGCGGCCGACCTTGACGACCAGGTCGCCGGCGGCGAACACCGCGTTCTCGCCCAGGGCGAGCAACCGCGCCTCCCGGACCGAACCGGGCAGCACCCCCGCCGCGGCCACCACGTCCCGCGCCCGCGCCTCGTCCATCGTCCGCCTCCGTCGTCCGCGCTTCGACCGTCGGGTTCCGGCCATCCACCGGTCAGTGTCGCATCGGCACAGGTCGGGCGGCGTACGCGGTGCCTTGACGAGGCACACGGCCTTCACGAGCATGAGCAGGCCGGCCGAGTGGGTAAAGGGGCTGATTCCGTGACAACGGTGACCGAGGCTTCGCCACCTTCGCCACCGGACAGGCGGACCGGCCGCAGACCCGGTGAGGACCGGCCCCGGCAAGCCGTCGACCACGGCGCCTGGTTCCTGGTGCTGCCCGCCCTGATCCCGATCCTCGTCCTCAGTGTCGGCCCGCTGCTGTACGGGATCCTGCTGGCCTTCACCGATGCCCAGTCGGGGCGCACCGAGCCCACGCGGTGGATCGGGGCCCTCAACTTCCGGGACCTGCTGCACGACACGCTGTTCTGGGAGTCGTTCCGCATCGGGCTGGTGTGGGCGGTCGGGGTGACCGTGCCGCAGTTCCTGCTCGCGCTGGGCCTCGCCCTGCTGCTCAACCAGGACCTGCGGCTGCGCTGGCTCGCCCGTGCCCTGGCGATCATCCCGTGGGCCATGCCCGAGGTCGTCGTCGGCATCATGTGGCGGCTGGTCTACAACCCGGACGCGGGCATCCTCAACGAGACCCTGCGAGACATCGGGCTCGGCGGCGGCCGGGACTGGCTCAGCGGACTGGCGACGGCGCTGCCCGCCGTGATCGTCGTCGGCGTCTGGGCGGGCATGCCCCAGACGACGGTGGCGCTGCTCGCCGGCCTGCAGAACACCCCGCGCGAACTCCACGAGGCGGCGGCGGTCGACGGGGCGGGCGCCTGGCGCCGCTTCCGCACGGTCACCTGGCCCGCCCTGCGGCCCATCGCCCTCGCCATCACCGCGCTCAACCTGATCTGGAACTTCAACTCCTTCGCCCTGGTCTACGTCCTCACCAACGGCGGCCCGGGCGGCCGGACCCGGTTGCCCATGCTCTTCGCCTACGAAGAGGCCTTCCGCTACGGGCAGTTCGGCTACGCGGCGGCGATGGGCTGCGTGCTGGTCGCCGTGATCTCGATCGCCCTGGCCGTGTTCCTCGCCGGCCGCCTCAGGGGAGGTGACGACGCGTGAGGACCAGCCGTCCGGCCCGCGCCGGCCAGTACACCGCGCTGCTCGCGTACCTCGTCTTCCTCGCCTTCCCGTTCCTCTGGCTGGTCTCCACCGCGTTCAAGCCGCCGCGCGAGCTGGGCAGCCTGCACCCGACATGGATCCCGAAGGACCCCACCCTCGCCAACTTCCGGCAGGCCTTCGACGAACAGCCGCTGCTGCACGCCGCGCTCAACTCCCTGCTCGCCGCGCTCGGAGCGGCCGTCGTCGCCGTGCTGATCGCGACGCCGATGGCCTACGTCGTCGCCCGCCGCCGCACCCGGCTCGCGAAGGCGGTGACGGGCTGGGTGGTGGTCAGCCAGGCGTTCCCGTTCGTGTTGCTGATCATCCCGCTGTTCCTCGTGCTGAAGAACCTCGGCCTGATCAACTCCGTGCCGGGGCTGGTGCTGGTGTACGTGGTGTGGGCACTGCCCTTCGCGCTGTGGATGCTCGCCGGGTACGTACGCGCCGTGCCGCCCGAACTGGAGGAGGCGGCGGCGGTCGACGGGGCGGGCCGGGTGCGGACGCTGGTGTCGGTGACGGCACCGCTGCTCGCGCCGGGCATCGTGGCGACCGGGCTGTTCGCGTTCATCACCGCGTGGAACGAGTTCTTCTTCGCGCTCGTGCTCCTCAAGACACCGGAGAAACAGACGCTTCCCGTGGTCCTCACCCACTTCATCGGCGCCGAGGGCGTCGCCGACCTCGGCCCGCTCGCGGCAGCGGCGTTCCTCGCGACACTGCCCTCACTCGCCGTCTTCGCGATCATCCAGCGGCGGATCACGGGCGGCATGCTCACCGGGGCGGTGAAGAGCTGATGCGCGCCCGCCTGCTGGCCCTGGTCCTCCTGCTGCTGCTCGCCGGCTGCTCCTCGGGCGGCACCCGCGACGACGGCCGGATCACCCTGCGTTTCCAGTCCCTGGCCTGGCAGGAGGAGTCCGTCGAGGCCAACAAGCAACTGGTGAAAGAGTGGAACGCCGCCCACCCGGACGTCCGCGTCGAGTACGTCCAGGGCACCTGGGACAGCGTCCACGACCAGCTCCTCACCGCGTTCGAGGGCGGCGAGGCACCCGACATCATCCACGACGCCTCCGACGACCTCGCGGACTTCGCCTACGGCGGCTACCTCGCCGATCTCACCGGCCTGCTGCCCGCGAGACTGAAGTCGGACATCCCGCGGCGCAGTTGGGAGACGGCCACCTTCGGGGACGGTGTCTACGGCGTGCCGTTCCTCCAGGAACCGCGCGTGCTGATCGCCAACACCACATGGCTCAGGCGGTCCGGCGTGCGGATCCCGACCCCCGGAAAACCCTGGAGCTGGGCCGAGTTCCGGCGGATCACCGAACGCCTCAGCGGCCGGGGGAAGTACGGCGTCGCCTGGCCGCTGAAGGAACCCGTCTCCGCCACGCTCAACCTCTCCCTGTCGGCGGGCGGACAGCTCTTTCACCGGGGGCCGGACGGCAAGGTGACGGTCCGGTTCGAGGCAGCCGACCAGGTGGTGCCGCGCACCGTCCACGACCAGGTGAACACCGACCGCAGCGCCTCGCCCACGACCCTGGGCAGTGGCGGCTCCGACACGCTGCCCGGCTTCTTCGCAGGCCGGTACGCGATGGTCCCGCTCGGCTTCTCCTACCGCCAGCAGATCGTCCAGCAGGCCCCCGAGGGCTTCGACTGGCAGGTGCTGCCCGCTCCGGCAGGCGCCGGCGGACTCACCCAGGGCGTCAGCCCCCAGACCCTCTCCATCGCCGAGGACTGCCCGCACAAGAAGGAGGCCGCCGAGTTCCTCGACTTCCTCCTCAGACCACCGAACATGGTCCGTCTCGCCCTCGGCGACTGGATGCTGCCCACCGGCACGCAGGCGCTCAGGGACCCCGCCCTGCGCACGACGCGGCACGGCTGGGCCACCGGCACCGCCCTCGCCGCCCAGCTGCGCCCGGCGCCCGCGCAGACGGTCCGGGGCTACCCCGAGTGGAAGGACAAGGTGGCGACCCCCGCCCTGCAGGAGTACTACAGCGGAGCCATCGGACTCGGCGAACTGCGTGAACGGCTGGAGCGGGACGGCAACCTGGTGCTCGCCCGCTATCAGCGCTGACCCCGGCGAAAACGCGACCTCCCCCGTCACGCTGCTGCTCGAAGTCGGCGCGGGCAAAGGCGCGTTGACCGCCCCGCCGGCCCGCACGCTGCGGGGAGCTGCGCGCGTACGGGATCGACCCGCGGCTCGTTCCCGTACTGGCCGCGCGTCCGCCGCGTAGGGCCTTCTCGGTCGCCGGGAACGTGCCGTTCTCCCGGACCGCTGACGTCGTCGGCTTGTGCCTGCGCGCCCGCGCCCTCACCGACGCCACCCTGCTCACCCAGCTCGAGTACGCCCGCAAACGCACCGGGGACTACGGCAGCTGGACGCTGCTGAGGGTCCGGAGCCGGCCCCGCTTCGAGTGGCGGCTGCTCGGCCGGGTCGACCGGCGCGGCTTCCGGCCGGTGCCGCGCGTGGACGCCGGTGTGCTTCGCATCGAACGGCGCCGGACCCCGCTGCTCGACGACGCCGCCCGCCGCAGCCGGCGGTCCCTGGTCGAGCTGGGTTTCTCCGGGGGTGGGCGGCTCACCGCACGCCTCGCTGCGCAGGGCCCATCCGAGGCGGCGGGTGGACGCCGCGTTCCGGGCGGCGCGGCTGGACCCGGGCGTGCTGGTGGGCGAGGTGGCCCCGGCGCGGTGGCTGCGCCTGCACGAGGTGCTGACCTCGTAAACACAAAGAGATTGCACGAGACGTATCGTCTCGTCTAGTCTCGGTGCATGACCAGTCGCGCCCACATCGCCATGTTCTCCATCGCCGCCCACGGCCACGTGAACCCGAGTCTGGAGGTGATCCGCGAGCTAGTGGCACGCGGCCACCGGGTGACCTACGCGATCCCGCCCGTCCTCGCGGACAAGGTCGCGGGCACCGGCGCCGAGGTGAAGCCATGGAACTCGACGCTGCCCTCGCCCGACGACGACCCGGAGGCGTGGGGGAGCACGCTGCTGGACAACGTGGAGCCGTTCCTCGACGACGCGGTCCAGGCCCTCCCGCAGCTGATCGCGGCCTACGAGGGCGACGAGCCGGACCTCGTCCTGCACGACATCGCCTCCTACCCGGGCCGGGTCCTCGCCCACCGCTGGGGCGTCCCCGCGGTCTCCCTCTCCCCGGCCATGGTCGCCTGGGAGGGGTACGAGGAGGAGGTCGCCCGGCCCCTGTGGGAGGAGCCGAAGAAGACCGAACGGGGTCGCGCCTACTACGCCCGCTTCCACGCCTGGCTGGAGGAGAACGGGATCACCCTGCACCCCGACGACTTCGCGGGCCGGCCCGACCGCTCCATCGTCCTGCTCCCCAAGGCGCTCCAGCCGAACGCGGACCGTGTCGACGAGCGGGTCTACTCCTTCGTCGGCGCCTGCCAGGGCGACCGCGCCACCGAGGGCGGCTGGCAGCGGCCGGCCGATGCCGAGAAGGTCGTGCTCGTGTCCCTCGGGTCCGCCTTCACCAAGCAGCCCGGCTTCTACCGGGAGTGCGTCAAGGCGTTCGGCGACCTGCCGGGCTGGCACCTGGTGCTCTCGGTCGGCAAGCACGTCGACCCGGCCGGGTTCGCGGACGTCCCCGCCCATGTCGAGGTGCGCACCTGGGTGCCGCAGCTGGCGATCCTGAAGCAGGCCGACCTGTTCGTCACGCACGCAGGCGCCGGTGGCAGCCAGGAGGGCCTCGCCACCGCCACGCCGATGATCGCCGTACCGCAGGCGGCGGACCAGTTCGGCAACGCGGAGATGCTCCAAGGCCTCGGCGTGGCCCGGTGCCTGTCCACCCAGGAGGCGACCGGCGAGACCCTGCGCGCGGCGGCCCTCGCGCTGACCGGCGACCCGGAGGTGGCCCGCCGGCTGAAGGAACTGCAGGCGCAGACGGCCCAGGAGGGCGGCACCAGGCGTGCGGCCGACCTCATCGAGGCCGAACTGGCCACCCACCGGGGCCGGTAGCGGCATCCGGAGTCAGACCGACGACTTCCCCTTCCCGTCCGCGCGGGCTCACCTTCGGGGGCGCCCGCCCGGACCGGGAGCCGGAGATCGTGCGCCGCGACGAGCAGGTGCTCCAGGTGCGGCGGCCGAGCTGACGAGGGCGAACGGAAGGGCCCGTCGGTTGCCCCGGCAACCGACGGGCCCTTCGCGCCGCCGCAGGGATCAGACCTTGAGGGGCTCGCCCTGGTCGTCCCGCGCCGCCGGTCCGGTGACCGCCTGCGGCGTCTCGTCGTGCGTGAGGTCCGGCAGCCGGTGCAGCCACTTCGGCAGGTACCAGTTGCGCTCGCCGAGCAGCGCCATCACCGCCGGCAGCAGCACGCCCCGGATGATCGTCGCGTCGATGAGCACCGCGGCCGCGAGGCCGACGCCCATCTGCTTCATGGACTGCATGGACAGCGTCCCGAAGATCGCGAACACGGCGACCATGATGACCGCGGCACTGGTCACCACCCCGGCCGTCGTGACCACGCCGTGCCGGATCGCGTCCTTCGTCGCCAGGCCCCGCAGCCGCGCCTCACGGATCCGGGAGACCACGAACACGTGGTAGTCCATCGACAGGCCGAACAGGATCACGAAGAGGAACAGCGGCAGCCAGGTGATGATCGCGCCGACGCCCTCCGCGCCCACCAGGGACGCGCCCCAGCCGTGCTGGAACACGGCCACGAGAATGCCGTACGCGGCGCCCACCGACAGCAGGTTCAGCACGATCGACGTGATCGCGATGGTCAGCGAACGGAACGACAGCAGCATCAGCGCGAAGGCGAAGACCACGACGAACGCGAACACCGGGACGACAGCGCCCGCCAGTTGGTCGTTGAAGTCCTTGGACCCGGCCACCTGTCCGGTGATGGGCGCCTCGACCCCGTCGACCTTGCCGAGCGTGGCCGGACGCACCTCGTCCCGCAGGGTGTCCAGGCTCGCGCCCGCCTTGTCCTGGTCGGAGCCGCCGACGAGCGGGACGTAGACGAACGCGACGTTCTGCGCGTCGTGCAGCTTGATCTCCACCGGGCCGCGTGAAGCGCCCGAACTGATCGCCCGGTCGCGGAAGTCGGCGAGCGCGGACTTCACCTCCGGCGCGTTGATGTCGTCAGCCCTGACGACCACCTCGGCCGGCTCGGATCCGCCCGGGAAGGCGTCGTTGAGCCGGTTGTACGTCTGCACGATGGGCAGCGAGTCGCCGAACTCCTGGTCCAGGGTGAGCTGTTGCGTCTTCATGCCGAGCGCGGGAGCCGCGATGGCCAGCAGCGCTCCGGCCGCGACCACCACCGCGATCACCGGCTTGGCGAGGACGCGTCGCAGTACGGCCGTCCAGAACCGGCTGTCCTGACCGCCGCCCCGCTTGCGCCGGCGCAGGAACGGCAGGCGGCCCTTCTCGACGCGCTCGCCCAGCAGCGACAGCAGCGCCGGCAGCACGGTCACGGACCCCACCATCGCCACGGCCACCACCATCAGCGAGGCCAGACCCATCGCCTCGAACTCGGCGAGCCCCGTGAACAGCATGCCCGCCATGGCCACACACACCGTGACACCCGAGACGACGATCGCCCGGCCGCTGGTCGCGGCGGCGATCCTCAGGGCCGTCTGCGCGTCCCGGCCGGCCTCGCGCTCCTCGCGCTCCCGGCGCAGGTAGAACAGGCAGTAGTCGACGCCGACGGCCAGACCGACCAGCAGCATCACGGAGTTCGCGGTCTCGCTCATCGGCATCACATGGCTGACGAGGCCCATCAGACCCATCGTCGCCATGATCGCGGTGATCGCCAGCAGCACCGGCAGCAGCGCGGCTACCAGGGCGCCGAAGGCGATGAGCAGAATGCCGAGGGCCACCGGCACCGCGGAGTACTCGGCCTTCTTGAAGTCGTCGCCGAACGCGTCGTCGAACGTCTTCATCATGCTGGCGCCGCCGATCTCCTCGATCCGCAGCGCCTCGTGGTCCCGCTGGACGCCCTCGACGGCCTTCAGCACCGGCTCGACCCGCTCGCCGGCCGTGTCCGGCTCGCCGCGCATGTCGAACTGCACGAGCGCGCTGCGGCCGTCCTTCGAAATCGTCTTCGTGTCGTACGGCGAGGTCACCTCGGTGACCCGGCCGGTCCCCTCGACGGCCCGCACGACGGCGCCGACGGCGTCCCGGAACTCGGCGTCCGTCGCCTTCAGGCCAGCGCCCCGGGCCTGGATCAGCACGGTCTCACCGGCCGGCTCGTCGATCCCGGCGTCCTCGATGATCCGCGCGGCGGTGTGCGTCTCGCCCTTCAGCTGGTCGCTGTCCTTGACGTCGACCCGGCCCGCCGCCGAACCGAGCCCCATCGCCAGGACGACGAACAGCACCCAGATACCGACGGCAGCCCATCGGTGCCGGGCGCTCCAGCCGCCGGCCCGGGCGGCGAGGCCCCGCACCCGTATGTCTCCGTTCCCCATGACGGGCTTGCCCCCTCGAAATGCGGTGGCGGCCCCCTGCCGCCCCCTTTCGTTTCGAAGGTATGGGTCGTATAAAGCCATCGCGTCGTGCTTCCCGGTGACGTGGCAGGACCGGAACTCATCCCCATGGAGCGACCCCCTCCCCACTGGGGAGGAGCCCGGCGGACTACGGCCCCTTACACCTATCGCACGACATTCCGGGCTCCTCGGGTGTGTGGATCCTGAGCAGACGGTTGTGCCCCGCGAAGACCGGTGAGTAATTTACGGGCCGGGCAACTGCCCGCAGCGGCCGTCGTGCCCACCCCCACGGGGCACGACGGCCGCCTTATCGTGAGCGGATGACGACGACATACGCGGCCCTGCTGCGCGGGATCAACGTGGGCGGCAGCAGGAAGGTCCCCATGGCCGACCTGCGCACCCTCCTGGCGGACCTCGGCCACGACGACGTCCGTACGTACCTGCAGAGCGGCCAGGCCGTGTTCTCCTCCGGCCACGGGAACGAGGAGTCGCTGGCGGGCGAGATCACGCAGGCCATCGAGAAGCGCTTCGGCTTCGGCGTCGACGTGATCGTGCGCGACCACGCCTATCTGCGGGCCGTCGCCGACGCCTGCCCCTTCCCGGCCGCCGACCTGGAACCCAAGCAGCTCCACGTCACCTACCTCTCCGCGCCCGTCACCCGCGACCGCTTCGCGGCGATCCGCCAGGACGCCTTTCTCCCCGAGGAGTTCCGCCTCGGCGACCGGGCCCTGTACCTGTACGCGCCGAACGGCCTGGGCCGCTCCAAACTGGCGGAACAGCTGTCGAAACCGCGCATCACCAAAGGCCTGACCGCCACGACCCGCAACTGGAACACCGTCGTCAAGCTGGTGGAGATGACGGGTACGTGAGCACGACCGGGCGGTCGGGAGTTCCGGCGGGCGACACCGTTCAGCGGACGGGCAGGGTGACCCGGCGGTCCCCGAGGCGGGGCGAGTACGAGATGATCCCGGCCGGCACGGACAGCCGCGGGTCCGCGAAGAGCCGCCGCCACGCGTCCTCGGAGCGGGCCGCGGCGACCGCGTCGGCCGCAGCGAGGTCGTCCTCGGTGAGGGGCGCGCCTTTGCGGAGCTGAGGGTCCCAGCCGTCCCAGGGGAGCAGTTCGACGCCGTTCAGCGCGGCCAGGTCGCGCAGCACATTGCCGCGCACGAACCACAGGCCGCGGAGCCCTTCGCCGGCGCTGAACCCGCACGTCCGCGGATCCACGCGTCCCCGGCGGCAGGCCCGCCAGACGTCACCGGCCACCAGGAAGGCGTCCCGCGGCACGTCCATCGGGTCGAACGGCACGTCGTACCCGCTGAAAACCTGTGCGTCGGCCAGCCGCAGGCCGCCGTCCGGCGCCCGGTACTCCGTGACCCAGTGGTCCTCGTACCAGCCGTCGACGAAGTAGGTGGCGAACCCGCAGCGCAGGCGCGCCGGCGTCCCCGTGGCCCGCAGCAGCGAGCACAGCAGGAGCGAGAAGTCCCGGCAGGTCCCCACGAACCTCCCGCCGGGCGCCCGCGGTTCGGTGAGCGCGGTGTCCCCGCGCTCCCGCAGGATCCGCAGGATCTCCGTGACGTACCGGGACTCGGCGTCGTGATGCAGCCGCTCCTCGGGCACGGCGTACCCCAGGAGCCCGCCCTCACCCTGGTGGATGATCAGGCCCCTGACCACCGCGGCCAGCCTGCGCGGCTCGCGGGGCAGCCCGGTCGTGTCGAGGTTCCCGGGATCGCTGTACGGCGTCTGCCGCGAAGAAAAGTCCTCGTTCATGCCGGGAGCCTCGGCCCTGCCCCGGGGGCAAGGTCAACCCGCCGGGCCGTTCGGGTGAACGCCTCCGCCGCTCCCTGCGTACCTACGGGCGGACGGCACGAGAACGGAGTCTCGCGAGAGGAATCGCACGGCCACCGACAGGAGCCCGCAGTCATGAGCGACACCAACCTCGTCTACGCCTACGCGGTCCTGCGCCGCACCCCCGAGGCCGCGGCGGCCACGGCCCGCCTGCGCGGTGTCGCCGGAGAGCCGATCCACCTGGTCGACCCGGCGGTCACCGGCCCTCAGCTCGCCTTCGCCGTCGGCCACGTCCCGCCCGCCGACTACGCCGACGCTCCCCTCCAGGCCCACCTCGACGACCTGGACTGGCTGGAGTCCACGGTCCGCTCCCACCACGCCGTGGTGGCGGCGCTGGTCGCCACGGGCACCGCCGTGCTGCCCCTGCGCCTCGCCACCGTCTACCGCGACGAGCAGGGCGCCCGCCAAGCCCTCGACACCCGCCGCGGCTACTTCCTCTCCCTCCTCGACCGCCTCACGGGCCATGTCGAACTCGGCGTCAAGATCTACGCCGCCCCGGACATCACCCCGCCCGACGCCGGGCCGGAGTCCGCGCAGGACCCGGTCACGGGCCTCGGGGTCGGCCGCGCCTACCAGGTGATCCGCCGCCGCAGACAGCGCAGGAACGAGGAGGCCTGGCGTACGGTCGCCCTGGCAGCCGCCCGCGTCACCGAAACGGCCCGCACCCTCGCCGTCGACCGCGTCGCCCACACCCCCGAACGCGGCAGCCTGGCGGGCACGGCCCCCGGCACCAACGTCGGCAACGACGCCTACCTCGTCCCGGCCGGCCGCGTCGACGCCTTCCGCACGGGCATCCTCACGGCCGCCCAGGGTGTCCCCGGCCTCCGCGTGGAGATCACCGGGCCCTGGGCCCCGTACTCCTTCGCCCTCCAGCCGGAACCCCACGAGGAAACGGCCGCGTGAGAGTCACGGTGACCGGATCCCCGCCATGATGGTCTCGGACACCGAACGGTGACGCAGGTAGTCGAGCACGCCGTGCGGCCAGGCGGGCGCGATGCTGATGTCCGGCAGCTCCTCGACACCCTCGAACACCCGGGCCAGTTCCCCCCTGGGGATGGCCACGAAGTCCCCGGCATCGGCGAGGTTCACCCACCGCCGCACACCCGCGGGCTTCGTGCCCTTCCCGTCGCACGGGAGGGGATCGAGGCGATGGAAGACCGCGTGGGGGAGTGCCAGCGGCGAGCCGAGGGTGAGCAGCAGCCGCACGTCCAGTTCGCCCGCCAACTCGTGCAGGGACTCGTAGGCGACGACGCTGCCCAGCGAGTGCGCGACGACGACGTCGGGGCGGTGCCGGAGCAGCGCGCCCCGCACCCGCTCGCGCACAGCCGCACGCCGGGTGGCGAAGTAGCGGGCCACCTCCGGGAAGAACATCCGGACCGTCCTCTCGACGACGGCAGGGCGCTGCCCGGACCGCTGAGCGACCTGCCCGCAGATCCACCGGACCCACCCGGTCGCCCGCCCCTGCACACCGCTCGGGTCGATCCCCCAGGCCCGCGCCCATTGCTCGACGAGCACCACGTCCGTGTCGTCCAGCTCGTCACTCTGCCGCTCACTGCGCAGAAGATCGGCGTAGTACGCCGTCTCCAGTTCCAGCCCGGGGATCCTGTCGCCGAGCGCTTCCAGCCAGTCCGCGCGCAGGCGCTTGCCGCCAAGGGCGGGGGTGGCGTCGGCGGCCTTGTAGTTGCGGACGCCGTGCATGCCGAGGAGGCGGGTCATGGCAGCGGGGCCTCCGGTTCCGGGGGAGTGCAGCGGTAGGTGCCCAGGGCGCCGTCGACGACGACGTAGACGAGCTGAGGGCCGGCGAACCCGAAGGAGGACAACTCCCCGGCGACCGGGATGCTGGCGCACAGGCGCAGCGTCCGGGCTTCCCAGACCTCGACGGCCTGCATGCTCCCGCGCCGTCCGAGGGCCACACCGACGAGCCTGCTGTCGGGAGAGAAGACCAACGGCAGCAAGGAGGACGCCTTGCCGGACAGCCGGACGCTCCCGAAGTCCCGCACAGGCGCCGGGTCGGCCGGGAAGACGTACAGCCGCTGGAACGACGTCGCTGCCAGCAGAGAGCCGTCGGGCGAGCTCGTGAGGTCCGAGAGCGGCTCCGCGCAGGACCAGTTGGCGATCTCCTCGCCGGTGACCGGGTTCCGCAGACTCAACAGGCTGTTGTCGGCGTCCTGGACGGCGATGAAGCTCCCGTCGGGTGAGCCGACGACGCCCTTGTCGAACTTCGGCAGCTCCGGCGGGGGCGCCTCGCCGGTGAGGCTCTTCCACAGCCGCAGATGGCCGTCCTCATCGCCACTCACCAGGACCGAGGTGTCGGGATGCACGGCGATGGAGGCCGACCTGGCCGCGACCGGCAGCCGGTTGACGACGTGCATCGACGCCACGTCGACGACGTGGAACGCCTGCCAGCCGCCCACGACCAGGAGAGTCCCGTCACGGGTGAAAGCCAGGTCGTTGCCCGCCGGCACGGCCACGCTGCCGACCTTGCTGCGGGTGGCCACCGAGTACAGGGCGACGGAGCCGCCGTGCACCGCTACGGCGACGAGGCCGCCGTCGGGGGAGAAGCACACCGATCGGGCGTACCGCTCGTCGTCCACGAGCGTGCGGCCGCCGTCCTCAAGGTCCCAGAGCGTCGTCCCGCCGGAAGAGCACACGGCCAGCAGATGCCCCACGGAGCTGAAGGCCACAGCCTGGAATCTGGTGATGTCCTCCGTCTCCCCGAGATCCCACCGCGCCTCCTCGCACGGGTCGTCACCGGTGATGTCCCACACGGAGACCCCGAGTTCCTCGCTGGCCACCGCGAGCCGACGGCTGTCGGACGAGAAGGTGAGCGCGTTCACCGTGCCGGTTCTGCACTGCCAGGGTGCTCCGGCCGGCACGCGATGGTGCACGTCCCACAGTTGCACGCTCCGCGTGAACGAATGTCTGGCGAAGGCGAGCAGGCGACCGTCGGGGGAGAAGGCCACCTTGCTGATCCCGCTGCGTGACCTCCTGCCGAAGAGGGGGGCGACCGACTTCCAGGTCTCCGTCTCCAGCACCTGCACACCGCGATCGGTCGCCGCGGCGAGCAGAGAGCCGTCCGGCGAGAACGCGATGTCGGACACGGTGGTGCCCGCGGTCCCGACGGAGCGGCTGTTGGAATTCACGCGGCCGCCGCACGACCACAGAAGCCTGTACGCCGCGTCCTCCGGCCGGACGGCGGCGTCCTGCGCGATACGGCTGAACCGCTCCCTGGCTTCCCGTAGCCCCAGCCGGTCGGCGTCGAAGGCGAACACGGAGGCGCGTTCGGCGGCGCCGCGCAACCGGGCGTGGGTGACCCACGAGGCGCTGAGCAGCCGCAGGAAGTCCGCGGCCCGCTCCGACCGGACGAGGTCGAGAGCGCGATGGTCCTCACGGAGGTCGAACCGGACGAGGAAGTGCGGATCGGTGAGCAGGGACTCGGCGTGAGCGGCGGAGCGTGCCCGTGCGGCATGTCCCAGCGCATGGCGCAGCACGTAGGGTTCACCCTCGGCCGCCTCCCAGGGGTCCTTGCCTTCCTGCGGGTCCGAGGAGTACGGCCTGACGAGTTCCGACAGCAGCTCTCCCTCGAGGGCGAGGCTCGCCGCCTCGTCCAGGGGGTCCTCGCTCGTCGGATGGTCGTGCAGGTAGTCGACCAGGCCCTGGTGGAAGAGCCGGTACAGGGTCTCACCGCTCTGGGGGTCGCTCCCGTACCGCAGGAAGGGCGAGGCCTCCCACAGGGTGTCCTGGAAGTGCTGTTCCTCGATCGAGTCGACGCCCAGCGCCCGCAGGCCGCGTTTCAGGGTCGTGCGCGGCATGCCGTCGCCGCGCGAGCGCGCGAGCACGGCCAGCACCGCCCGCAGATGCGGGTAGTCGTGGCGCCGTGTCTTCAGGATCGATTCCAGCAGCGTCGGCAGATGGGGCGACGCCGCCTTGGCGTACATGTCGGCACCCACCTCGTCGCGGGGCGGGTACTTCAGGGTCAGCAGGAAATGGACGTACAGGCCGGCGAGCAGGAACGGGCCCCACGGCTCGTCCCCTCGCGCGCCGCGCACGAGGTGCGCCGCGCCCTTCTTGGCCAGCAGGCCGGCGAATTCCGACGAGGGGCCGGTGGCGTAGGGCCCCTGGGCGTCGAGGAGACGCCGGACGTAGCGCCGGACGTCCTGTTCGACCGCGGCGGGTTCCGACGCGTCGAGGTCGATGTGCAGGCCTTCGATGTCCGCCGCCTCGTCCAGAGCCGACAGGGCGGTCACCACTTCCCGGCGGCCGCCGAGCAGGATCCTGCACGGCGCGGGGGCACTGTGCCGCTCGCCCGCTTCCCGGGGTGCCAGGAGATCGGCCACCAGGCGCAGAACCGCCTGGGGCTCGGTGCTCTCGTCCACGGCATCGAGCACGATGAGACGGTTCTTCTGTTCCCGCGCCAGCAGGAAGCGCAGCGCCTCGGACGTCTGCGGTGGCGTGCCCGGCCCCCGGTTCCCCTCTCCTTCTTCGTCGGTCTGCTTGGGCCGCCGCGCCCAGACCGCGGAGGCGATGGCGGCCAGCACTTGCTGAGCCGACCGCTGGCGCGCGTGCACCGCGACGATGTCCGGTACCTCGGGCAGGTCGAGCCCGGACGACTCCCAGAGTTCCCGGAAGCGCCGGCGCAGTCCGGGGTCCGCGGCACAGACGATGACCCCCAGTAGCCCGGACTTTCCCGCGCCGGCCGCACCCGTGACGGTCAGCAGAGGACCTGTTCCGGACACCCACTCCATGGCGCGGGTCAGTTCCGCGGTGCGGCCGGAGAAGAACCCGGTGCCGGTGTCGACCGGGACGAGGCCGCGGCCCGAGGCGCGGTCGGCGAAGTAGGCGGTGTCGTCGGCCTGCCCGCCGGCCGCCGGGGCGCCTGAATCGCCTTCACCGGGGACGTAGCCCAGTGAGCGGCGCCGGGTCCGCAGCTGTTCCGGGGTCAGTGCGACCAGACGGGGGTTCGGCAGGAACGGCCAGTCGGCGTCCCCTTGTTCGACACTGAAGCCGAGCGAGAGGCGCTGGTCGGCCGGGTCGCTCCGGATCACCCGGATCAGTTCGCGGACGAACCGGCTGAACCTGATCGACTCCTCGTCGATGTGGAGGTCCAGGTCCGCGAGCCGGTGCAGTGCGGCGGCGATCCGGCTGCTGAACTGACCGCTTTCGGTGGGGGAGGTGCTGACGGCCGCGCCCAGGGCCCAGACGCCCCGGTCCGCGTCGATCTCGGTGAACGGCTGCCGGCCCGTCGCGACGCCGGCCGAGCAGGTGTCGACCAGGAAGACGACACGGTGCCGCATGCCACCGCGCTCGACCTCCTGCTGCGCCTTCTCGATCCACCGGTCGACGTCCACCTCGCGGTTGTCCCGAGCGACGAACGACAGCCGGTGACTCCGGTCGATCCTGCCGTGCCCGATGAGATGGACGACCACGACACCGGACGGCTGGGAAACGTCGACGAGCCGGCCGCGCAGGAGCGCCTCCACCTCGATCTCCGTCGGATCCAGCGAGGTGGCGACCGTGGCGCCGAGCCGGTCGAAGGCCTCCTCGACCTCGCTCATCCGTGCCGGGACGAAACCGAGTTCCTCCAGGTCGGAGCCGTCGTCGAAGCTCCCCACACCGATCGACAGCACGGTGACGCCGGGAGATGCGGGCTGCCGGGTCTCGCTCTCCAACTGGCCTCCCAGGCGCCTCGGTCGGGGCGGCGCCGGGATCGGCTGTCGGCGTCGCTCTCCGACGCTACCCGATCACCCGCCGGACACAAGGCCGTTCGGGTTGCCCGGGACGGCGGCACCGATCGGCGGGCACGTGGCGCGGTGGCCGGTCCGGGTGGAGGCCGGACGCCGCGGGCCCGGGCGGGGAAGCCGTCAGGCGCTCACAGCCGCCGGCAACGGCATCCGGGCCGCCTCGTACCGTTCCAGCACCACCCGCGCCACCTCCGGCGCCGGCCCCAGCACGTCCGCCAGGACATCCGCGTCGGCCGCGCCCCGGGCGATGCGGTCCGGGAGGAAGCCGGGGGCCAGGACGTACGGGGCGACGGCGACCCGGGAGCAGCCCAGTTCCCGGAGTTCGCGGACGGCGTCCTCGGTGCGTGGAAGGGATGCGGAGGCGAACGCAGGCCGCACGGCGCACCAACCGGTGTGCCGCCACTCCCGCGCGATTTCTGCGATCACTGCGATCGCCTCCGGGTCGGTGGACCCCGCCGAGGCCAGGACGACACCGGTCGCGGACTTGTCGGCGGGGGTCAGGCCCGCCTCGTACAGGCGGCGTTCCAGTGCTGCCAGGAGGAGGGGGGACGGGCCGAGGACGTCCGCCTGGTGGACGCGGAGCTGCGGGGGCGCGTCCGCGAGGACCGCGGGAATGTCCGCCTTCGCGTGGAACGCCCGGGTCAGGAGGAGGGGGAGGGCGACGACGTCGCGGACGCCCTGCACCGCCAGGGACTCCAGGACCCCCTGCACCGAGGGGACGTTGAAGTCCAGGAAGCCCGTCTCCACCCGGACGTCGGGGCGCAGCGAGCGCACCCGGCGCACCAGGGCGTGCACCGTCGCGGCATGGCGCGGATCGCGGCTGCCGTGGGCGATGACGAGGAGGACGGGCTTGCTGTTCATGGGCTTCAGCTCTTCACCAGCAGACCGCGGCTGCGCAGCACCCACCGCTCCAGCGGGCTGAAGATCAGCAGGTCGATCGCGATGCCGACGATGAGGATCAGGAGGATGGCCTCGAAGACCATGGCCATGTCGCTGGCGTTGCGGCCGTTCTCCAGCAGCTGGCCGAGGCCGACGCCGAGGTCGGGGAAGGACGCGATGATCTCCGCGGCCATCAGGGAGCGCCAGGAGAAGGCCCAGCCCTGCTTCAGGCCCGCCACATAGCCGGGCAGCGCGGCGGGCAGGACGATGTGCCAGGTGCCCTTCAGGCCCGTCGCGCCGAGCGTACGGCCCGCGCGCAGGAACAGCGGGGGCACCTGGTCGACGCCGGAGACCAGGCCGTTGGCGATCGACGGGACCGCGCCGAGCAGGATCACCGCGTACATCATCGAGTTGTTCAGACCCAGCCAGATCACCGCGGGCGGCACCCAGGCGACCGACGGCAGCGACTGCAGGCCCGACAGGATCGGACCGATCGCCGCGCGGATGAACTTCACCCGGGCCACGATCAGACCCAGCGGCGTGCCGATCACCAGGGCCAGGCAGAAGCCGAGCAGACCACGCGAGACGCTGGTCCAGATGTAGCCGAGCAACTCGCCCTGGAGCCACGCCGTCTCGACGACGTCCCACACCGCGGACGGCGCGGGCAGCTTGGTCGGGTCGTCGACGACCTTGAACGAGACGAGCGCCTGCCAGACCGCCAGCACCAGCGCGACGGCGAGGACGGGCGGCAGGATCTTCTCGGTGAAGGTCTGCCGGAACGGGGTCCGGCCCGTCTGCCGTGTCTCCAGCGCGTCCAGGCCCGCCTCCAGCCCGGCGAGATCGCTGCCGTCCTTGGCGACGGTCGTCGATTCAGTGCTGGCCATGACGGCGGATCTCCCCACGCAGTTCTTCGGTGATCTCGACGGACAGCTCCGCCACCTGGGTGTCCTCGATGCGGCGCGGGTGCGGAATGTCCACCGTCCACTCGCGGGCGATCCGGCCCGGGCGGGAGGACAGCAGCACCACGCGCTGCGCGAGCCGGACCGCCTCGCGCACGTTGTGCGTGACGAACAGGACCGACAGCTGCGTCTCACGCCAGATGCGGGTCAGCTCGTCGTGCAGCACGTCCCGCGTGATGGCGTCCAGCGCCGCGAACGGCTCGTCCATCAGCAGCAGCTTGCTCTCCTGGGCGAGCGCCCGCGCCAGCGCGACGCGCTGGCGCATACCGCCCGACAGCTCGTGCACCCGCTTGCCGTACGCGCCCTTCAGCCGGACCAGTTCGAGCAGCTCCTCGGCCCGCTCCCGCCGTTCGGCCTTCGGTACGCCCCGCAGCTTCAGGGCGAGTTCGATGTTCTTGCCCGCGGTCAGCCACGGGAACAGCGCGTGCTCCTGGAACATCAGCGCCGGGCGGCCGTCCGTGGCGATCTGGCCGACGGTGGGCCGGTCCAGGCCCGCCACCAGGTTGAGCAGCGTGGACTTGCCGCAGCCCGAGGCCCCCAGGAGGGTGACGAACTCTCCTGGCGCGACATCGAGGGTGATGTCGTCCAGGACGAGCTGCTGCCCGGCGGGGCCCGAGAACGACTTCGACACGTGGTCGATCCGGGCGGCGTGCGTGGCCGCCTCGGTGCCGTCGGCGGCCTTGGCGAGGGTCGTGGCCATGGTCGTCACCTCCTGGGAACTCTTCACAATGCGGCTTCGGGATGCGGTCTTACTGGGCGCCGAGACCGGCGTCGTCGACCGTGGGCTCGCCCTCGGCCTTCAGGACCTTGTTCAGCGGCGCGAGGTCGTAGATGCCCTTCAGGTCCGGCGTCTCCAGCAGCCCCGCCTTCACCGCGTGCTGCGCCTCGGTGTTCAGGGTGGAGGCCAGCGGGTCGTCGGTGAACCGGATCGACTTCCACGCCGGGTCCAGTACCTCGGCGGGCAGCGCCTTGCCGGTTTCCTCCTCCAGCAGCTTGTTCGCCGCTTGCTTGGCCGCGTCCGGGTTGGCGTTGATCCACTTGTTGGTCTCGACCGAGCCCTTGAGCACGGCTTCGACGACCTTCGGGTACTTCTTCAGGAAGTCCTGCCGCACGATGATGTTCGTGATCACGAACTTCTTGTCCGGCCACAGCGACGACTCGTCGAGCAGTACCTTGCCGCCCTCGGCGACCAGCTTCGACGCGGTCGGCTCCGGTACCCAGGCGCCGTCGATCGACCCGGCCTTGAAGGCGTCCGGGGTGACCTTGTTGTCGCTGCGGACGACCGTGACGTCACCCTGGCCGCTCTGCGGGTCGACCTTCCAGCCCTGCTCCGCGGCCCAGTTGAGGAACGCCACGTCCTGCGTGTTGCCCAGCTGCGGGGTCGCGATCCGCTTGCCCTTGACGTCCTTCAGGGACTTGATCTTGTCCGGGTCGACCACCAGCTTCACGCCGCCGGACGCCGAACCGCCGATGATGCGCAGGTTCTTGCCGCCGGACTTGGTGTAGCCGTTGATGGCGGGGGAGGGGCCGATCCAGCCGATGTCGATGGAACCGGAGTTGAGCGCCTCGATCTCCGAGGGGCCGGCGTTGAAGACGGCCGGCTCGACCTCGGTGGCGCCGAGAGCCTTCTGGAGGATGCCCTTCTGCATGCCCACCAGCGCGGTGCCGTGGGTCAGGTTGCCGAAGTAGCCGATCTTGACTTTGTCGAGACCCTCGATCTTCTTCGCCCCGGCCGCGACCTTGGCGGCACCGTCGTCCTTGGCCTCGGAGCCGTAGCCGCAGGCGGCCAGTGTGAGCAGGGGAAGCGCGGCGATGACCGCGAGACCGCGGCGGAGAGCGGATGGAGCAGGCACGGGAGGTGGTCCTCTCGAAGGCCCGGCGGTCACGTTCCGATCAGGTCGTGGCCGGGAGGTCGGCGGGTTTTCGTCTACGGCGGTGGGGGGTGAGGGCGCGCGGGCAGTGCGCGTACGTCAGCGCACACATCGCGCCACTCCGCCCTGCCCGCTGCCGAGAGCACCGCTGCCGACGCGGCCGCCCTCCTTGGCGAACATGGAGTAGAAGTCGGGGGAGGTCATGTCAGAAGTCCCACCCGTCGTCCCCGGACTCGTCCTTGACCGGCTCCGGGGCGGCGAAGGACTCGCCGACCATGCCGGCGGTGAGGGTGGTGCCGTCGTTCGGGTCGATCAGGATGAACGAGCCGGTGCGCCGCGAGTCGGCGTAGGAGTCGACCGGCAGCGGCTCGGCGGTACGGATCTTCACCCGGCCGATGTCGTTGGCGACGAGCTGTCCCGGGTGCGGGTGCAGGGACAGGTCGTCGAGTGTGAGGCGGGACGGGATGTCCTTGACGATCGCCTTGACCGTGCGGGTGCCGTGCTTGAGCAGCACCCGGTGGCCGACCGTCAGGGGGGCGTCGGCGACATGGCAGACGGTCGCCTCGATGTCCTGCGTGGTCGCGGGCGCGTCCTTGCTCGGCACGATCAGGTCGCCGCGCGAGATGTCGATGTCGTCCTCCAGCAGGAGGGTCACCGACTGCGTCGTCCAGGCCACGTCCACCGGCTCGCCCAGCAGGTCGATGCCGGAGATCTTCGAGGCGCGGCCCGACGGCAGCACCGTGACGGACTCGCCGACGTGGAAGGAACCCGCCGCGATCTGACCGGCGTAGCCCCGGTAGTCGGGGTGGTCCGGGCTCTGCGGCCGGATCACGTACTGCACGGGCAGCCGCGCGTGGCAGTGGCTCAGGTCGTGCGCGACCGGGACCGTCTCCAGGTGCTCCAGCACGGTCGGGCCGCCGTACCAGTCCATGTTCGCGGAAGGCTCCACGACGTTGTCGCCGACGAGCGCCGAGATCGGGATCGCGGTGACCTCGGGGACGCCCAGTTCGGTCGCGTACGCCGTGAACTCCTCGGCGATGGCCGCGAACACCTTCTCCTCGTAGCCGGCGAGGTCCATCTTGTTGACGGCCAGGACCGCGTGCGGCACGCGCAGCAGGGCGGCGATGGCCGCGTGCCGGCGGGTCTGCTCGACCACGCCGTTGCGGGCGTCGACCAGGATGACCGTCAGCTCGGCGGTGGAGGCGCCGGTGACCATGTTGCGCGTGTACTGCACATGGCCCGGGGTGTCGGCGAGGATGAACCGCCGCCGGGGCGTGGCGAAGTAGCGGTACGCCACGTCGATGGTGATGCCCTGCTCCCGCTCGGCCCGCAGGCCGTCCGTCAGCAGCGCGAGGTCCGGGGCCTCCTGGCCGCGGCTGGCGGAGACGCGCTCCACGGCCTCCAGCTGGTCGGTGAGGACCGACTTGGAGTCGTGCAGCAGCCGCCCGACGAGGGTGGACTTGCCGTCGTCGACGGAGCCGGCGGTGGCGAACCGCAGAAGGGTCGTTTCCGCGAGTTCCTCGGTGGTGATCGTGCTCATCTTTAGAAGTACCCCTCGCGCTTGCGGTCTTCCATCGCGGCCTCGGACATCTTGTCGTCGGCGCGGGTGGCGCCCCGCTCGGTGAGCCGGGAGGCGGCGATCTCCACGATCACCTTCTCGATGGTGTCGGCCTCGGAGTCCACCGCACCGGTGCAGGACATGTCACCCACGGTCCGGTAGCGCACGAGCCGCTTCTCGACGGTCTCGCCGTCCTTCGGCCCGCCCCACTCGCCGGCGGTCAGCCACATGCCGCTGCGGGAGAACACCTCGCGCTCGTGCGCGTAGTAGATCTGCGGCAGCTCGATGCCCTCGCGGGCGATGTACTGCCACACGTCCAGCTCGGTCCAGTTGGACAGCGGGAACACGCGGACGTGCTCGCCGGGCGCGTGCCGGCCGTTGTACAGGTTCCACAGCTCCGGGCGCTGGCGGCGCGGGTCCCACTGGGAGAACTCGTCGCGCAGGGAGAACACCCGCTCCTTGGCCCGGGCCTTCTCCTCGTCGCGGCGTCCGCCGCCGAAGACGGCGTCGAACTTCTCCGCCTGGATCTTCTCGGTCAGCGGCAGTGTCTGCAGCGGGTTGCGGGTGCCGTCCGGGCGCTCCTTGAGGACACCGCGGTCGATGTAGTCCTGCACGGAGGCGACGTGCAGCCGCAGCCCGTGCTTCTCCACCGTGCGGTCGCGGTACTCGAGGACCTCGGGGAAGTTGTGCCCGGTGTCCACGTGCAGCAGCGAGAACGGCACCGACGCCGGGCGGAACGCCTTCAGCGCCAGGTGCAGCATGACGATGGAGTCCTTGCCGCCGGAGAAGAGGATCACCGGCCGCTCGAACTCGCCCGCCACCTCGCGGAAGATGTGCACCGCCTCGGACTCGAGGGCGTCGAGGTGCGACAGCGCGTAGGGGCTGCCGGTCTCCTCGGAAACGGTGGCGACGGTCGTCATGCCAGTCCCCTTTCGGTCAGCAGGGCGTACACGGAAGCCGCGGACTCCTGCACGGTCTGGTTCTGCGACTCGATGCGCAGGTCGGGTGACTCGGGCGCCTCGTACGGGTCGTCGACCCCGGTGAGCCCGGTGAGTTCGCCCGCGGCCTGCTTGGCGTACAGGCCCTTCACGTCACGCTCGCTGCACACCTCGACGGGCGTCGCGACATGCACCTCGACATACCCGGTGCCGTTCGCCTGGTGGCGCTTGCGCACCGCCTCCCGGCTGTCCTGGTACGGCGCGATGACGGGGACGAGGGCGAGCACGCCGTTGCGGGCGAGCAGTTCGGCGACGAAGCCGATGCGCTGCACGTTGGTGTGCCGGTCCTCGCGGCTGAAGCCGAGACCCGCCGAGAGGAACTCGCGGATCTCGTCGCCGTCGAGCACCTCGACCCGGTGGCCCTCCTCGCGGAGCCGGCCGGCCAGCTCGTGGGCGATCGTGGTCTTGCCGGCGCTCGGCAGACCCGTGAGCCAGACGGTGGCTCCGGTCGTCACGTCACTCTCCTGAATCGTCGTCGTCATCCGTGCAGCCCGCACTCGGTCTTGCTGCGGCCGGCCCAGCGGCCGGCGCGCGCGTCCTCGCCCTGAAGGACGCGGCGGGTGCAGGGTGCGCAGCCGACGGAGGCGTAGCCGTCCATCAGCAGCGGGTTCGTCAGGACGCCGTGCTCGGTGACGTACGCGTCCACGTCGTCCTGGGTCCAGCGGGCGATCGGGGAGATCTTGACCTTCTGCCGCTTCTCGTCCCAGCCGACCACCGGGGTGTTCGCCCGGGTCGGGGACTCGTCGCGGCGCAGACCGGTCGCCCAGGCCTGGTAGTCCTTCAGACCCTGCTCCAGCGGCTGCACCTTGCGCAGCTTGCAGCACAGGTCGGGGTTGCGGTCGTGCAGCTTCGGGCCGTACTCCGCGTCCTGCTCGGCGACCGTCTGGACGGGGGTGAGCGTGATGAGGTTGACATCCATCACGGCCTCGACCGCGTCGCGGGTGCCGATGGTCTCCTCGAAGTGGTAGCCGGTGTCGAGGAAGACCACGTCGACGCCGGGCATGGCGCGGGCGGCGAGGTGGGCGACCACCGCGTCCTCCATCGAGGAGGTCACGCAGAAGCGCTTGCCGAACGTTTCGGCCGCCCACTGGAGGATCTCCAGCGCGGAGGCGTCCTCCAGATCGCGGCCCGCCTGCTCGGCGAGCTTCTTCAGGTCCTCGGCAGTGCGCTCTTCCTGAACGGTCGTCATATCTGTGCCCCTCCGGAATCGGATCGCTTCAGCCCCTGGGCCAGCAGCCCGAGGAACTTCAGCGAGAAGGCCCGGCTGCACGCCGCGCATTCCCACGCGCCGTGCCTGCCCTCCGCGGCCTCGCTCGGACGCAGGTCCTCGTCACCGCAGTAGGGGCAGTAGAACGGTGCCGCCCGCTCGCTCATGACAGGGCCTCCTCGTCGGCTCGCGACGCCCACGCGGCGAACCGCTCGCCGTCCTCGCGCTCGGCCTGGAACCGCTTCAGGACGCGCTCGATGTAGTCCGGCAGATCCTCGGAGGTGACCTTCAGACCGCGCACCTTGCGGCCGAAGCCGGCCTCCAGGCCCAGGGCGCCGCCCAGGTGCACCTGGTAGCCCTCGACCTGCTCGCCCTTGTCGTTGAGCATGAGCTGGCCCTTGAGACCGATGTCCGCCACCTGGATACGGGCACAGGCGTTGGGGCAGCCGTTGAGGTTGATGGTGAGCGGCTCGTCGAAGTCCGGCAGACGCCGCTCCAGTTCGTCGATCAGCTGCGAGCCGCGCTGCTTGGTCTCGACGATCGCCAGCTTGCAGAACTCGATGCCGGTGCAGGCCATCGTGCCACGCCGGAACGAGGAGGGCCGGGCGGTCAGGTCGAGCGCCTCGAGGGCCTCGACGAGCGATTCGACCTGGTTCTCCTCGACGTCGAGGACGATCATCTTCTGCTCGACGGTGGTGCGCACCCGGCCCGAGCCGTGCGCTTCCGCGAGGTCGGCGATCTTCGTGATCGTCGTGCCGTCGACGCGTCCCACGCGCGGGGCGAAACCGACGTAGAACCGGCCGTCCTTCTGCCGGTGCACCCCGATGTGGTCGCGCCACAGCTGGGACGGCTGCTCCGGGGCGGGCCCGTCCACCAGCTTGCGCTTGAGGTACTCGTCCTCCAGGACCTGGCGGAACTTCTCGGCGCCCCAGTCCGCGACGAGGAACTTCAGGCGGGCGCGGGTGCGCAGCCGGCGGTAGCCGTAGTCGCGGAAGATCGAGATGACGCCCTCGTAGACGTCCGGCACGTCGTCGATCGACACCCAGGTGCCCAGGCGCACGCCCAGCTTGGGGTTGGTGGACAGGCCGCCGCCGACCCACACGTCGAAGCCGGGACCGTGCTCGGGGTGCCGGACGCCGACGAACGCGACGTCGTTGATCTCGTGCACCACGTCCAGCACCGGCGAACCGGAGATGGCGGTCTTGAACTTCCGGGGGAGGTTCGAGTACGCCGGGTTGTTCAGGACGCGGCGCTTCATCTCCTCGAGCGCCGGGGTGGCGTCGATGATCTCGTCCTCGGCGATACCCGCCACCGGCGAGCCGATCATCACACGCGGGGTGTCGCCGCAGGCGGTGACCGTCGACAGGCCCACGCCCTCCAGCCGGTTCCAGATCTCGGGCACGTCCTCGATCCGGATCCAGTGGTACTGGACGTTCTGCCGGTCCGTGATGTCGGCGGTTCCGCGCGCGAACTCCTGCGAGATCTCGCCGATGACCCGCAGCTGTCGCGTGGTCAGTGCCCCGCCGTCGATGCGGACGCGCAGCATGAAGTACTCGTCGTCCAGCTCTTCCGGCTCCAGGATGGCCGTCTTGCCGCCGTCGATGCCGGGCTTGCGCTGGGTGTACAGCCCCCACCAGCGCATGCGTCCGCGCAGGTCGTTCGGGTCGATCGAGTCGAAGCCCCGCTTGGAGTAGATCGTCTCAATGCGTGTCCGCACATTGAGACCGTCGTCGTCCTTCTTGAACTGCTCGTTGCCGTTCAGCGGGGTGTGATGCCCCACGGCCCACTGACCCTCACCGCGGTGACGGCTCACCTTGCGGCGGGGAGTCGCGGCGGCAGGGTTCTGCGGGGTGGCGGCCATGGTTGATACGTCCTTCGGGACAGGCGGGAAAGCGGCTCTGACCTGCGCATGCGAGCGCATGGGCATAGGGCGCGTCGTTGCGCGGGAGTGAGGCAGGAAAGGAAGATGTCGGGCGTGGGCTGAGTACGCTCAGTGCGCCGGACAGATGGCGCTGGACATGCGGCCGAGGTCGACGTGCCGCCGACTCACCAAGGCAATTCCAGTTCCAGACATGACGGAAGCGTGTCACGGCGATCTGGACACAGTCCAGCTTCGTCCAAGATGCGGACACCCTTGTCTCGCAGAGCAAGACAAGGGTGTCGTTGGTCACATCAGTTGCCCCGAAGTGTCCGTCCAGGTCAGACGGGGAACGCCCCAGCCCACGGTCCCGGAGCGGCGGCAACCGCCTCCTCCTCGACCTTGGTGTCGAACAGCTTGAAGCCCCGACGCTGGTAGTTGGCCATCGCGTGCTCGCCGTCCTTGCTGCAGGTGTGCAGCCAGACCCGCTTCGTCGGCGCCAGCCCGGCCCAGCGGTCCGCCAGGTCCCAGGCCCGGGCCGTGCCGTACGACAGCAGGTGCCCGCCGATGCGCCGGCCCCGGAAAGCGGGGAGCAGGCCGAAGTGGGCGATCTCCACGACCCCGTCGTCCTGGGCCTCCAGCTCCACGTACCCCGCGGGTGTGCCCCGGTCGTACGCCACCCACGTCTCCACGCCGGGCCGCTCCAGGTGCTCCAGCCACCGCGCGTACGACCAGTGCAGCTGGTCGGTCCAGAGGATGTCACCGCCGACCGAGGTGTACAGGAACCGGCTGAACTCGGGCGAGGGCACCTCGGAGCGGACGACCCGGACGTCCCCGCCCGGCGCGACGGCCGGCAGCAGGTCGGTCGGGGCGGTCTGCTCCAGAGACCAAGTGGTCACGGCGATGGTGGTCATGCGGGCCAGAAAATCATCTGACCCGCTCGTCTGTCGATCGGCCCCGTCCTCCGCGGGCGGTGCCGGTCAGTCCAGCGCCCTGCCGATCGACGTCAGCGGCAGCGCGAACAGCATGCGCCCCGACTGGGACCAGACCTCGCCGGTCTCCTCCCAGTAGGACAGGGAACCCGACCCGCCGCTCCAGCAGTGCCGCGTCCCGTCCGTGCCGCACCGTGCCGCCCGCGCGCCGTCCGTGTCCTGGCGCCACAGCGTCCCGTGCCCGCCCGGACTGCCCGCCGCACGGTCCAGGTACCAGCCCGAGCGGCGGCTCAGCACGCCTCGTACGTCGGCCGTCTTCGTCTCGTACGCCTCGACCGGGTCCGCCTTTCCGGAGGAGCCGGTGGCGAGCAGGCCGGAGCGGGCCGGCTCCCGGCTCAGCGCGTAGCGCCACAGCCGGGTGCGCCGGTCGCCGTCCGCGGGCACCCACTCGCTCGCGACCAGACTGTCGGGGGAGGTGCTGCGGTCCAGAGAGACGGTCGCCGGTCGGGATGCGCCGTCCCCGCCGGGCAGCGTGTACGAGCCGACGGTCGGCAGCACGAACCGGTAACCGTGCGCCGCCCAGCCGCTCCCCACCCGTCCGACCGCGTCGGACTCGACGGTGGCGCGCTGGATGCGGTCCATGTCGTACACGTACAGCGCGTCCCGGTCGCCCTCGCGGGTCGTCACCAGCAGCTTGTCCTGGTACCAGACCATGCCGGACAGCGGGGAGACCAGCCCCCGGTAGTCCCGCCCGCCGTTCACCGGAACGGCCAGCAGGGCCCAGGTGTAGCGCAGCCGGGCGGGGTCGTTCGCGTCGACGAAGGCGACCTTGGCCAGGCCCTGTCCGGGCGCGGGGCCGTCCAGGGAGCCGCCCTCGGCGCCCCGGGTCCAGCCGGACAGGATCACGCGGTTCCCGCCCCAGCGGCCGTCGTCGTCCGCGTCGCCCGAGGTCGTGACCGCGCCGGCCCGCCAGCCCCGGGTGTCGGAGCCGCCGAAGCAGTACGCGCGCGTGGCCGCCGGCTCCACCGGCAGGCTGTGCTTCTCGGAGGCCGAACAGTCGGCCGCGTCCCGCAGCGGCAGGTCGGCGCCCTCCAGTACCGCGCCGACGCCGACGGGCCGGCCCATCTCCGACGCGAGCCGGTCCAGCCACTCCCCGGGCACCCGGTGCTCGGCCAGCGGCAGCCGCCCGGCCCCGGCGGACGCGGAGACCGGCTTCAGCGCCCCGGGGGCGTCGGCGACGGTGGCCTGCGAGGCGCTGATCACGGTGGCGGCGGCGGTGAGCGCGAGAGCCGTCCCGGCCAGGGTCGCGCGCAGCGCCCTGCCCCGCCTGCGCCGCCGGTGTCTGCCGCGATGCTTCATAACGTCCTCCTGAGGCGGACCAACTGCGCCTGTTGATCCGTACGTTGACGGAGGAGCAGGTGGGGTGGCCCGTACAGGGATGCTACGGCAGGTGAGCGGTGCGGGGGCGAAGACGCTGCAAATATGCGAAAGATGCACCCCTCGGGGCGGCTTGTACGGCACGCGCAGTGAACCTCAGGGCGCCGGTGCGGACCTGCGCTGCCTGCTCACCGCCGGTGCGGTCGAGTGCGGCAGCAGACCCCGAGGGTCGTCCGGAAGCAGCACCTCCACCTCGGCGTCCTCGGCGAACCGGTACGGCCGGTGCTCCAGGAACGCCCCCAGATACCGCCGCACCCGCGACATCTCGGCACGCACCGTCACCGTGCGCCCCGGGTCGCCGAACACGTCCCCGGCCAGGCCCGAGGCGCTGCGGCCGGAGCGGTGGACCGCGAGGAGGTACAGCAACTCCGCGTGCCGCGGGCTCAGTTCCCGGGTCCAGGAACCCGCCCCGCCGAGCACCTCCACCGACCAGCGGCGCGCCTGCCTGAGGTCCAGCACGATCCGGGCCGGGCCGCGCGGCACCGGCTCGCCGGCGGCCGCCCGCAGCAGCCAGCCCCCGGCCAGCGGCTCCACCGAGCACAGCCCGAGCGCCGGCAGCCATCTCGAACCGGCCGACAGCGACTTCGGCAGGGCCACGCGCCGCGCGTACGGCATCCCGCTGACCGCGGCGGTCCAGCCGTCCGGGTCGACGACCAGGGCACGGCCGCCGATCCGGGCCAGCACCGGCGCCGCCACCGCGCGCAGCCGCTCCAGCGACTCCGTGTGCATCTCCCGCAGCCGGGCCTCGGCGAGTCTGGCCACCGAGCCCACCCAGGCGAGCGTGGCCGGATGCATCGTCTCCAGCGGCCCGCTCACGTCCACCACACCGAGCAGCCGGCCGTCCCGCGGATCCGTCAGGGGAGCGCCCGCACAGGTCCAGTCGGCCTGGGAGCGCACGAAGTGCTCGGAGGCGAAGACCTGCACGGGCCGTCGCACCACCGCCGGGGTGCCCAGGCCGTTCGTCCCGACGACGTCCTCACGCCAGTCCGCACCGAGTTCAAAGCCCAGCCCGTCCGCCTTGCGCAGCACCGGCGGGCTGCCCTCGCGCCACAGCACCCGGCCGTCCTCGTCGGCCACGACCATGATGTGGTGCGCGACGTCCGCGGCCGCCAGCAGCCCCTCCCGCAGCACCGGCAGCACATGGCGCAATACCGTCGTCTCGCGCCGTCGCTGCACCTCCTCGCGGGACAGCGGATCCGCCCGGACGTCGTGGTCCGGGTCGACGCCGCTGCGCATCATCCGCTGCCAGGACCGCTCGATCACCGGACGCGGTGACACCGGAGCGGGCTGCCCGGCCAGCCGGGCGGAACGGACCTCGCTGAGGACCCGGGCCGCGCGCGTGCTGTCCACGGCGGCCAAGTGCGTGACGTCCATGCGCGTGCGCCCCCCGGAGTCGCTTCTGACTGTCCGTCTCATAGTGCCGTCTGCCCCGGGGTGCGCGCACAGTCCGCACAGTCAGCGGCAACTTGCAACCCTCTGCAACCCTGGTGGACAGCCCGGCTGTGGCCGAAACTTGAGCGGCGCCGTCCCGAGCGGCGTTCAGTGGCTCGAACAGGGCCAGTGCTGCGGGGGTGGTGCCGTGTCGGCGCAGCACCACCCCCGCTTTTCGCGTCCGCGGAGACAGCAGACCGGATCAGGACACCGGCCGGGCCCGCTCCACCACCGACGCCAGGTCCAGCGTGTGCGGCAGCGTCCCGAACGCCGCGCCCCCGTCGCCGCCGAGCCGCCCCGCGCAGAACGCGTCGGCGACCTGCGGTGGCGCGAAACGGACCAGCAGCGAGCCCTGGAGCACCAGCGCGAGCCGCTCCGCCAGCCGCCGCGCCCGCCCTTCCACGCCCTCCAGATCGGCCAGTTCGGTCAGCAGGCCCTTGATGGCCCCGTCGAGGCGGTGGTCGGCGCCGCGCGCCTGCCCGACCTCCCGCAGATACGCGTCCAGCGCCCCCGGCTCCCGCTGCAACGCCCGCAGCACGTCCAGCGCCTGGACGTTGCCCGCGCCCTCCCAGACCGAGTTCAGCGGCGACTCGCGCACCAGCCGCGGCATCCCGGACTCCTCCACGTACCCGTTGCCGCCGAGGCACTCCGCCGCCTCCACCGCGACGGGCGGACACCGCTTGGTCACCCAGTACTTGGCCGCCGGCACCGCGATCCGCAGCAGCGCCCGCTCCTGCTCGCCGCCGTCGTCGTAGGCCGCCGCGAGCCGCAGCGCCAGCGTCGTCGCCGCCTCCGACTCCAGCGCCAGATCGGCGAGGACGTTACGCATGAGCGGCTTGTCGGCGAGCTTCCCGCCGAACGCCTCGCGGTACGTGCAGTGGTGCACCGCCTGCGCCACGGCCTGCCGCATCAGCCCGGCCGAACCGAGCACGCAGTCGAGCCGGGTCGCCGCGACCATCTCGATGATGGTGCGCACCCCGCGCCCCTCCTCACCGACCCGGCGCGCCCACGTCCCCTCGAACTCGACCTCGCCGGAGGCGTTCGACCGGTTGCCCAGCTTGTCCTTGAGCCGCTGGATCCGGAACACGTTGCGCGTGCCGTCCGCGAGCACCCGCGGCACCAGGAAGCAGGTCAGCCCGCCCGGAGCCTGCGCCAGCACCAGGAAACCGTCGGACATGGGCGCCGAGCAGAACCACTTGTGCCCGGTCAGCTCGTACGTCCCGTCCTCGGCCAGCGGCCGCGCCGACGTGGTGTTCGCCCGTACGTCGCTGCCGCCCTGCTTCTCCGTCATGCCCATCCCGAACAGGGCCCCGGCCTTCAGGTGCGCGGGCCGCAGCTCACGGTCGTAGACCATGGACGTCAGCCGCGGTTCCCACTCGGCGGCCAGGTCCGGGTCGGTGCGCAGGGCGGGCACCGCCGCGTGCGTCATCGACAGCGGGCAGCCGTTGCCGGCCTCGACCTGCGTCCACACCAGGAAGGCGGCGGCCCGGCGCAGATGCCCGGCCGGCCGGTCCCAGGCCGCCGTCAGACCGGCCGAGACGCCCTTGCCGAGCAGCCGGTGCCAGGAGGGGGGGAACTCGACCTCGTCCACGCGGTTGCCGTACCGGTCGTGCGTGAGCAGGCGCGGCGGGTTCTCGTTGGCCAGCCTCCCCCACTCCTGCACCTGGGCCGAGCCGGAGGTCCGGCCGAGTGCCGACAACTCGCCGAGGACCTCCTCGCGCAGGTCCGGATCGAGATGCCGGCCGACCGCGGCGGCCAGGGCCCGGTCGGCGGAGAAGACGTCGTAGCCGACCAGCGGCGGGACCTGGTTCGTCACGGTGTGCGTGCTGCCTGCCATGCTGCGAAAGTACCCCGCGGTAGCACCTTGGCACCCGGCGGACCCGGCCCGGCCCGCGAAGACCCGGCCTGTGGGTGAGTGGGGCCGGGCACGGCGGATACCGTTAGGGGGTGCAGCCAGCAAGCGAAACCCCCGACACACCCTCCGGGCGCCTCCACCGGGCGCGAGCCCTCTACCGGAACGTCTCCAAGCGCAAAACCGCCTGGCTGCTGGTCAAGGACACCGTCAACTCCTGCATCGAGTACCGCATCCTGGGCCTCGCGGCCGAGGCCGCGTTCTTCACCCTGCTGTCGGTGCCACCCCTGCTGCTCAGCATGATCGGACTGCTCGGCTACGTCGACGCCTGGACCGGCGCCGACACCATCCAGAGCCTGCAGACCAACCTCCTGGAGGCCGCCCGCACGGTGCTGTCCGACCGTGGCGTACGGGAGATCGCGGAGCCGATCCTGCACGACGTGACGAAGGGCGGCCGGCCCGACATCATCTCCATCGGCTTCCTGTTCGCCCTGTGGTCCGGCTCCCGCGCGGTGAACGTCTTCATCGACACCATCACCGTGATGTACGGCCTCGACGGCGTCCGGGGCATCGTCAAGACCCGCCTCATGGCCTTCCTGCTGTTCATCGTGGCCCTGCTGATCGGCTCGGTGGCCCTGCCGCTGATGGTGGCGGGCCCGGACGCGGTGGTGCGGATCGTGCCGTGGTCGACGACGGTCGTGCAGGTCCTGTACTGGCCGGTGGTGATCCTCCTGTCCATCGCCTTCCTGACGACGCTGTACCACGTGTCCGTCCCGGTCCGTTCCCCGTGGATCGAGGACGTGCCCGGCGCGCTGGTCGCCCTCGGCATGTGGGTGCTCGGCAGCTTCCTGCTGCGGATCTACCTCACCAGCACGGTCGAGGGCCCCACGATCTACGGCTCGCTCGCCGCGCCCGTCGCCGTGCTGCTGTGGATCGGTGTGTCCGCGTTCGCCGTCCTGGTCGGGGCCGCGGTCAACGCCGCCATCGACCGGGTCTGGCCGGCCGCCGCCACGGCCGCGGCCCGTGAGGCCAACGAGCGGCTGCGGCAGGCCCAGGTCGCCGAGTACGTCGCCCGCGCCACCGCCGCGGGCGAGGCCGACCCCGACATGCCCTCCGAGTTCCCGGAACGCTGGTCCCGCTTCCTGCCGCCGGAGGACGTGTCGGCCCGCCTGCGCACGCATGTGAAGAGCACCCACGTGAAGAGCACCCACGCGAAGAGCACCCAGGTCAACGGGGAGGGGCATCCGCCCGAGGACAAGTGACGGGCGCCGCTCTCAGGCCTTCCAGGTCCCGGCGGCGGCCTCCTCGCGCACGAAGTCGCCGAAGTCCCGGGGCGCGCGGCCCAGGACCTCCCGCACACCGTCCGAGAGATGCGCGTTGCGGCCGTCGAGGAGAGTGTCGAAGATCGCCGTCAGGCCCGCCGCCTCCTCCGGCGGCACACCGAAACCGACCAGCGCCTCTTCGTAGTCCCGCGTCGCGACGGCCCGGTACGTCAGGTGGCGCCCCGTCGCTCCGGCGATCTCCGCGACGGCCTCCCCGAAGGTCAGCAGCCGCGCCCCGGAGAGGGTGAGGGTCCGCCCCACGTACCGGTCGCCGGACGTCAGCGCGGTCACCACCACGTCCGCGATGTCCCGCACGTCGAGGAACGGCTCCCGCACCTCACCGGCCGGGAAGACCAGCTCACCGCTCTCCCGCAGCTCCGCCACCAGCGGCCCCTCGCTGAAGTTCTGCGCGAACCAGGCGGCCCGCACGACCGTCCAGTCCGCCCCCGAGGCGTGCAGCGCCTCCTCGGTGGGCAGGGCCTGGTCCTCGCCCCGCGCGGACAGCAGCACCAGCCGCCGCACCCCGAGCCCGACCGCCTCCCGGGCGAGCGCGCCGACCGCCTCCGCGACGCCCGGAGCGCCGACGTCCGAGGGGTGGGCGAGATAGGCCGCGCCGGCGCCGCGCAGGGTGTCCGCCCAGGTCGAGCCGTCCCACCAGTCGAAGCCCGTCGCCCGCGACGCCGCCCGCACCGTGAGCCCGGCCGCCTCGGCGGCCCGCGCCACCCGGCTCCCGGTACGCCCCGAGGCGCCCGTCACCACCACCGTCATGCCCTGCGTGTCCCGTGCCGCGTTCTCCGCCGTGTTCGTCATGTCGTCGAGTCAACTGCCGTACACCGCACGGAACCATCGCTGAACGGCTCATTCCCATACGACCGCGTCTACGCTGGCCCCATGGACGCTCTCGCGGGCTTGCTGGAGGGGCCCCGCGCGCGGGGCGCGTTCATGATCAGGGCGTGCTTCAACCCGCCGTGGGCGGTGCGCGTGGAGGACCGGGCCCCGCTCACCGTGATGCTCGTCGTCCGCGGCGAAGCCTGGATCCTGCCCGACCGGGGCGAGCGCACGCGCCTGAAGGCCGGGGACCTCGCCATCGCCCGCGGCCCGGACCCGTACACGTGCGCCGACGCCCCCGGCACGGCACCGCAGGCGGTGATCCTGCCGCACCAGGAGTGCCGCTACCCCGACGGGAGGACCCTCAACGGCTCCATGGACCTGGGCGTCCGCACCTGGGGCGACCGGCTCGACGGGGACACCGTGATGCTGATCGGCACCTATCCGACGCAGGGCGAGGTCAGCGGGCGGCTGCTGAACGCCCTGCCACCGCTGCTCAGCCTCACGTCCGACGTGTGGGCCTGCCCGCTCACGCCGTACATCACCGAGGAGATCGTCCGGGACGAGCCGGGGCAGGAGGTCGTCCTGGACCGGCTGCTGGACCTGCTGCTCATCGGAGTCCTGCGGGCCTGGTTCGCACGCCCCGAGGCGGAGGCACCGGCGTGGTACCGGGCCCTCGCCGACCCGGTCGTCGGCGGCGTCCTGCGCCTGCTCCAGGACGACCCGGCCCACCCCTGGACCGTCGCCGCGCTCGCCGCCAAGGCCGGCGTGTCCCGCGCCGCGCTGGCCCGCCGCTTCACCGGCCTGGTGGGCGAACCACCCATGACCTACCTGACCGGCTGGCGCCTCGCCCTCGCCGCCGACCGCCTGCGCGACTCCGCCGACACCCTCGACGCGGTGGCCCGCAGGGTGGGCTACGGCAGCGCGTTCGCCCTGTCGACGGCGTTCAAGCGGGTGTACGGGATGAGCCCGGCGGAGTACCGGGGGCGGGCGGCGTAGCGGCACCGGTCGTCGGGCCTGCCGTTGTGTCGCGAGTGCCGGGGTGGGGTGGCAGAGCCGCACCGGCCCCCGGGCCCGCCGTAGTGCCGTGCCGGGGTGGGTGGCGGGAGAGCCGCATCGCCCGCTCGGGCCTGCCGTTGTGTCGTACCGGGGGTGGGTGTCATGGACGGCACCGGCCCCGGGCTTGCCGTTGTGTCGCGGCGTAGCCTGGGCCATGTGTATGTGGAGCGGGCGTCGCGGCTGCCCGGGGCGGTCGTGTGGACCAACACCCCGTCCCGGCCCGGGGTGGGGCGGGTCCTGCCCGACGGGTGCATGGATCTGTTGTGGCACGACGGGCGCCTGATGGTCGCCGGGCCCGACACCCGCGCGTACCTCCCGGACGGTGTGACCGGCCCCTGGGCCGGAGTCCGCTTCTACCCGGGCACGGCCCCGGCGCTCCTGGGCGTGCCGGCGCACGAGCTGCGCGACCGGCGCGTCGCGCTCGCGGACCTGTGGCCGGCCTCGCGGGTGCGGCGCATGTCCGACCGTGTGAACGCGGCCCCCGACCCCGCGAGCGGCCTGGAAGAGCTGGCGCTGCGGCAGGCAGCCGGTGCCGAACCCCCCGACCCGCTGCTCCGGCAGGTCGTCAGTGCCCTCGGCGCGGGCCGCCCGGTCGCCGCCATCGCCGACGAACTCGGCTTCGGTGCCCGCCAGTTGCACCGCCGTTCGCTGTCCGCCTTCGGTTACGGACCCAAGACCCTGGCCCGCATCCTGCGGCTGCGCCGCGCCCTCGCACTGGCCCGGGCCGGTGTGCCCTTCGCGGAGACGGCAGCCCGGGCCGGTTACGCCGACCAGGCCCATCTGGCCCGTGACGTGAGGCAGTTGTCGGGTCTCCCGCTGGGGGAGCTACTCGGCCGCGGCGGCTAGCGGGGCGAACAGGTCCACCCCGTTGCCGTCCGGGTCGTGCACCACGGCGTACCGCTGCCCCCAGAAGGCGTCCCACGGCTTGAGCTCGCCGTGGCAGCCCGAGCCGACCAGCTCCTCGTACAGCGCGTCCACCTCCTCCGGCGCGTCGCACCGCAGGGCGAGCGAGGACCGGCCCCCGTCCGCGGGCGGCTGCCACCCGGGCAGGAAGGAACGGACCGTCTCCTCGGTGTCGAACAACAGCCGCAGTCCGCCGGCCAGTTCGGCCTCGGCGTGCGGCTGGTCCTCGGCACCGTCCGGGAAGGCGAACCCGAGCCGACGGTAGAACGCGACGGAGGCGGCCATGTCGGAGACGACCAGGCCGATGGCATCGAATCGTGCAGTCATGAAGCCACCGTAGGCAGGCCCACGACGCCCGGTCTTGAAGGAATCGGACTCCTCGGGGCGGCGGGCGCCGGATCGCAACTCACCGCCCCCGTGGCCGGGCTGGGACCGGGCTGTGCCGTGACCGGCCGTTATTCGTTTGACCGGAGCGCGGGTCAGCGCTGCACTGTGGCCCTGGCGCCACGAGTCGTGGTGCCGGTACTCCGAGGAGGCAGCGGCAGCGATGGAGATCCGTCCCACGACCGACGACGAGCTCGGCGTCTTCGTCGACACGATGCATGCCGCGTTCGGGCAGTTCCCGGAAACCCCGGTCGAGGGCGGCGGGCTCTGGTGGTCGGCGCTCGAAACGGACCGCTGCCTGCTCGCCCTGACGGCGGACGGGCGGCCCGTCGGCACCGCCGCCGCGTACTCCTTCGAGCTGACCCTGCCCGGTCAGACCCTCGTCCCCGTCTCCGGGGTGACCGCCGTCGGCGTCCTGCCCTCGCACCGGCGCCAGGGCGTGCTCAACGCGATGATGCGGCATCAGCTCGCCGGGCTGCGGGCCCGCGGAGAGGCCCTCTCGGTGCTGCTGTGCTCCGAGGCCTCGATCTACGGCAGGTTCGGCTACGGACCGGCAACCTACACGCAGCGGCTGACGGTGCCGCGCCACCGGGGCTCCCTCGCTCCGCCCCGGGCGCGCGAAGCGGCCGGCGCGGCGGCGCCCGGCCCGGACAACGGCTCGGTCGAGGTGCGGCGTCGTGCCGAGTGCGGCGAGATCCTGGAAGAGGTCTACGACCGGTACCGCCGCGCCCAGCCCGGCGCGCTGTCCCGGCCGCACCGCTGGTGGGCCCTGCGCGCGGGACAGCCCCCGATCTCGCCGGCGCCGCGCTACGTCGCCGTTCACCGGGACGCCGGCGGTGTCCCGGACGGGTACGCCAGCTACTCCATCGAGTCCGGCACCCTGACGGTCGACGAGACCATCGCCACCGACGCCGCCGCCTTCACGGCCCTGGCCCGGTTCGTGCTCGGCCACGACCTGGTCTCCCAAGTCGTGTTCCAGCACGTCCCGCCCGGGCACCCGCTGCGCTGGCAGTTCGCGGACTTCCGCGCCGGTGAGGTGGGCGGCGACATGGACTGGCTCTGGGTGCGCCTGCTGGACGTCCCGCGTGCGCTGACCGCGCGCGGCTGGTTCACGGACGGTGAACTCGTCCTCGACGTCGACGACCCGTTCCTCGGCGAGCACGGCCGGTACCTGCTGACCGTCCGGGACAGCAAGGCCGACTGCGTCCCGACGGACCGGGAGCCCGACCTGTCCCTGGACGTGCGCGACCTGGGCTCGGTCTACCTCGGCGGCACCGCCCCGAGCACGCTCGTACGTGCCGGACACATCCGGGCCCACCACCCGGGCGCTGCCGCCCTCGCCGACACCCTCTTCCGCGCCGACCGACCCCCGCACTGCCTGCACTGGTTCTGACCGCGCCCTCGCAGACCCCCACGAGTCCCGTCGGCGACGCGGACGGACTGCGGAGTGCGAGGCGCGCGTCAAGACCGGCAGTGCTTTCGAGAGCGTTTCCCCAGCCCCTCCTACGCGTGCGGCGCCGCCGTGCTGGACCGTTCCACGAGTCGCGTCGACAACTCGGTGCGTGTGCTCTCCGGATAGTGGCCGTCCATCAAGCGCAGCAGCGACCGCAGGGCCGTCGCGGCCATCTCGGACAGCGGCTGGCGGACGGTGGTCAGGGCGGGGGAGGCCCAGCGGGCCTCGGGCAGGTCGTCGAAGCCGACCACACTGATGTCGTCCGGGACCCTCAACGCCCGTTCGGCCAGGGCCTCGTAGACACCCAGCGCCATCCGGTCCGAGCAGACGAAGACGGCGGTCGGCGGCTCGGGCAGGTCGAGGAGTTCCAGCATGCGACGGTGGGCGGCACTCTCGTCGAAACCGGCGTGCCGGACGTACTCGGGGCGGTGCCGGACCCCGGCCGACGCGAGCGCCGAGCGGTACCCGGCGACCCGGGCGCTGCTGCACATCGTGCGCCGGTGCCCGGCGATGACGGCGACCCGCTCGTGGCCCAGGGACAGCAGATGTTCCGTGGCCGTCAGCCCGCCCTGCCAGTTCGACGCCCCCACCGAGACCACGCCCTCCGGCGGTTCCTGCACCGGGTCGATCATCACGAACGGGATGCGGTGCTGCTCCAGCCACGCGTACTGCGAGTCGCTGAGCTCTGCCAGGTTGAAGAGGACCCCGGAGGAGCCCCGGGCGACCAGCTTGTCCAGCCAGCCGCGTTCCGGGCGGCCGACCCGGGAGCGGATCAGCGCCGCCGAGACGACGACCTCCAGGCCCGCGTCGTGCGCGGCCTCCTCCACCCCGTGCAGCACCGCACCCGACCAGGAGCTCTCCAGTGAGTGCACGACCAGATCGACCAGCCGGGGTGCCTTCGCCGCGTCGAAGCGGGGTCTGCGCACGTATCCGAGCCGGTCGAGCGCCTCGGTCACGCGGCGGCGGGTCTCGGGTGCCACGTCCTCGCGGCCGTTGACCACCTTCGACGCGGTCGGCACCGACACCCCCGCCTCGCGCGCCACGACCGCCAGCGTCGGACCTGCCGCCACGCTCGCACTCGCCGTACGGACCATCGGGAACCCACCTCTCCGGCCCGCCCGAGGGCCGTGGAAAGTTTCGACCAGCGCTGCACACGGCGGTCACGGGGTCCGGCCGGGCAGAAAGCGCTTCCTACTGTAGGTGCGGCGCAGGACGGCGGGAAGAGAAGTGAATTCACAGTTCGTGCCGGGCAAAACTTTCGAAACGCGGAACAACACCCTCAGCCGGGTGTGCAGGTCAGCCGAAACCCGGTGAAGTCCGCCGTGAACGCCGCCTCCACGAGGTCCCGGGCGTGGATCCCCGCCATCGCCCCCGTGAACCGCAGCCGGGAGCCGTGGTCGTCGGACAGCCGGCCGAAGTCCAGCGCCGGCCCGACCGCCGTGCGCGTCCCGTCGCGTACGTACCAGAAGCGGGCCTCGGCCTCCTCGACCGTCACCCCCAGCGTGACCGGCCCGTCCTCCGGCACGTCGACGACAGCGACCTGCCGCACGCCGTGCTCGTCGCGTTCGACGAGACTGAGCACCGTACGGCCGTCCCCGGTGCTTCCCCACTGCTGTCCGCGCTGCGGCTCACCCTCCGGCTCCGCCCACGTCAGGTCCAGGGCGAGATACGCCTCGGGGTTGTACCAGAGCACCAGCCCGCCCGCCTGGGTGAAGGTGACCGGCCGTGCCTCCACGGTGACTTCGGCCTCCGCTCGGTGCTCGGTGACGCGCTGGGCCAGCAGCCCGGCCGCCCACCGGGACTCCGGCCCGTGCCGGCCGCGCAACCGGATCCACCCGGGCCGGGCCGTGGTGTCGGCCCAGGAAGGGTCCGGCGGCTCGCGCAGCGTGCTCCACGGCCAGGACAGATCCTCCGGCGCCGCGGCCGGTGGCAGAGGATGCGGCCGCGTGGGTACGTCGACCTCGGTCGCGGGATGCCAACCCCCCTGCCGCAACCGGGGCCAGCCCCCGGCGTCCCAGGTGACCGCCTGGACCGCTGTCTCCCGGCCGAGCGTGCAGCGGCGGCCCCGCGGGGTGTGCAGCGGACGGGCCGTCAGATGGCTGAGCAGCCACTGCCCGTCCGGCATCTCGACCAGCTCACCGTGCCCGGCCTTCTGCAACGGCACGTCCGGGTCGTCCCGGGTGGTCAGCAGGGGCTGTTCGTCGAGTTCGTACGGCCCTGTCAGCTCCTTGCCGCGGGCCACCCGCACCCCGTGCTCCCAGCCCGTGCCGCCCTCCGCGAGCACCAGGTAGTACCAGCCGTCGCGCCGCAGCAGCTTCGGCCCCTCGACCAGCCGGTCGTGCTGGAGCAGCAAGTGCGCGTCGCCGAGCGGTTCCAGCGTCTCGCGGTCCAGCTCCGTCATGACGATCCCGGCGAACCGGTCACCCCCCGGCCGGTGGTCGTTCTGCAGGTTCAGCAGCCACAGCCGGCCGTCCTCGTGGAACAGGGCCGGATCGAAGCCGTGGCTCGCGACCCGGCGCGGAGCGCTCCACTCGCCGCCGACGCGGGTCGCCGTCGAGATGTAGGTGTCGAGGTCGAAGTACGGCGTGCCGACCGAGCGCACGACGGTGTACGTCACCCAGAACCGTTCCCCGTCCCAGCTCAGCGACGGCGCCCAGACGCCGCCCGAGTCGGGCACACCGGCCAGCGAGTTCCCGGGAGCCGCCCCCTGGACGTGCCCCGCGTACTCCCAGTGGGACAGGTCCCGGGAGCGGTGGAGCGGGATCGTCGGGAACCACTCGAAGGAGCTGGTCGCCACGTAGTACCAGTCACCGACCCGGACCAGCGACGGGTCGGGGGCGAAGCCGCGGAGGACGGGGTTGTGCAGGACGGTCACGCGAGGGCTCCCGGAGCATCGGTCACCTGAGGGCCGCGGGGAGTCAGAGTCACCTGCGGCCCCCAGGAGTCAGGGGATACGGCGAAGGGGGATCACTTCAGGGCGCCGAGGGTCACGCCGGTGCGCCAGTAGCGGCGCATCGCGACCATCATGATCGCCATCGGGACGATGGACAGCAGCGCTCCGGTCAGCACCAGGCCCGTCAGGTCGATGCCGGACTCCAGGCGCGTGCCGGTCCAGTTGTAGAGGCCGAGGTTGAGCGTCCAGTTCTCCTTGCCGCGCAGCACCGTCAGCGGCAGGAAGAAGGCGTTCCAGGTGTTCACGAAGGCCAGCAGGAACACCGTGGCGCCGCCCGTCGTCATCATCCGCAGCACGATGCTGAGGAAGATCCGCAGCTCGCCGGCGCCGTCGATCCGGGCCGCCTCCAGCAGCTCGTAGGGGATCGTCGCCTCGGTGTACACCTTGGCCAGGTACACGCTGAACGGGTTGATCAGGCAGGGGATCAGCATCGCCCACGGCGTGTCCACCATGCCGATTGCGGAGAACAGCAGATACAGCGGCAGCGTCAGCAGCGCGATCGGGATCAGGAACGAGCCCACGACACACGCGAAGATCGCGTTACGCCCGGGGAAGTCGAAGCGGGCCAGTCCGTAACCGGTTGCGAGCGCGATCAGCGTGCCGCCGAGCGAGCCGACGCCCGCGTACAGGAACGAGTTGGCCGTCCACCGCAGGAAGATCCCGTCCTGGTACGTGAACACCTGATGCAGGTTGTCCCACAGGTGCCAGCCCGAGAACCACAGGCCGTTGCTCTGGTACAGCGCCGTACGGTCCTTGGTCGCCGCGACGATCAGCCACCACACCGGGAACAGGCTGTAGACGCCGGCCAGGGACAGCCCGACGAGAAGGAAGCGCTGCCCGCCCCGCCCGCGGGACGCCGGGTCCGGCCGGGACAGGCGCCGGACGCCGCGGACCTCGGGGCGCTCGGTGGTCTGCTCGGTCAGCGTCATCAGTCCGCCTCCTTCGAGGTGAGCCGGTAGAAGAGGAGGGAGGCGATGCCCAGGATCAGGGCGAGCAGCACCGACAGGGCGGCCGCGTAGTTGTAGTTGCCCGCGTTGAACGCCTGGTTGTAGATGATCATGATCGGGGTGAAGCTGTCGCTGACCGTCTGCGGGGTGATGTTCCGGAACAGCGCCGGCTCGTTGAAGATCTGCAGCATCTGGATGATCGACAGCAGACCCGTCAGGACCAGCGCCCCGCGCACGAACGGGATCTTGATGCTGCGCGCGATCCGCAGCTCGGAGGCACCGTCCAGCCGGGCCGCCTCGAACAGCTCGCGGGGCACGCCCTGCAGCGCCGAGTAGATGATCACCATGTTGTAGCCGATGCCGTGCCAGGTCAGCAGGTTGCCGATGGACGGCCACACCATCGACGGCGCGAAGAAGTTCCAGTCGAGACCGAGGCCCTTGCCGATCGCGGTGAGCGGGCCGACGTCCGGGCTGTACAGGTTGACCCACACGATCGCCGCGACCACGCCGGGAATCATGTACGGCACCAGCAGCACGATCCGGAACCTGCTCGCCACTCTGGACGTGAGCGCGTCCAGGAACAGCGCCAGCAACAGGCTGATCAGCAGCATCACCGGGATCTGGACACAGGCGAAGAGCACCACCCGCAGGATGGAGGTCATGAACGCCGAGTCCGACAGCCCCTGGGTGTAGTTGTCGAGCCCGACGAACTCCGTCGTCGCACCGCCGAGGCCCAGCCCGGACTGCTTCTCCGTGAACAGCGACTCGTGGACGGCGTAGCCGATCGGCAGCAGATACAGAAACACGAAGCCGAGCTGGAAGGGCACCGTGAACGCGGCACCCTTCCAGCGCATGGAGCGAATCATCGAATGCCTCAGCCCTTGACGCTGATACCGCGGGACTTCAGGTCCTCGACCGTCCACTCCTGCATGTGCGCGAGCAGGTCGGTGACCTTCTCCTGCTTGTTGACGACCTTGGCCCAGCCCGCCTGGAGCTCGGTGAACATCGCGGTCCAGTTGGGTCCGTAGGTCCAGTCGGTGGTGACGGTGCCCAGGCTGTCCGTGACGACCTTCTTCGCCGGGGCGTAGTTCTCACCGAGCAGCTTCTGCGAGATCGACTCACCGACGTAGGAGTCGCTGTCGGCCAGCGCGGGCATCACGCCGTTGCCGGTCTCCGGGCTCGCCATCGTCTTGACCGCGTCCTGGTTCGTCGACATCCACAGCGCCGCCCGGGCCGCCTGCTCCTGGTCCTCGCACTGCTTGGTCACCAGGGTCACGCTGCCGGTCAGGTTCGTACCGGCCGGCGTCCTGGCCGCCTCACCCTTGTACGCCGGCCAGGGGGCCAGGGCCCAGTCGCCGAAGGACTTGGTGAAGTTCTGCACCATGCCGGCCATCTGCCAGGTGGAGATCTGCCGGGTCGCGGTGGCGCCGGAGTCGTAGCTGCGCTGCACGGCCGCGTAGTCGGCGAAGGACAGCTTGGCGTTCAGGTCGTTGTCGATGATCTCCTGGATCACCTTCGCGGCCTTCAGGGTGCCCTCGTCCTGGAAGTCCACCTTCCAGGCGTTGCCGTCGATCGCGTACCAGTGCGCCCCGGCCTGCATCGCGAGCACCTCCAGGGTGCTCGGGTCCTCACCGGCGTAATTGGTGATCTTGATGTTGTGCTTCTTCAGGACCTTGCCCGCGGCGATGAAGTCGTCCCAGGTCGCCGGGGGCTCGAGCCCGTACTTCTTGAAGATGTCCGTGCGGTAGATCGTGAACTGGGGCGCCGAACTGGTGGGCACTCCGTAGAGCTTGCCCTGCACCTGCGCGCCGGCCCAGGCACCGGTGTTGAACTTGCTCTTCTCGCCCTCGACGTACTGCGTGATGTCGGCGAGCGCGTCCTGCGACACCCAGCTCGTCACGTACTCGGCGGTGTTCTGCACCAGACAGGGAGCGTTGCCGGCCTTGACCGCGTTGGTCAGCTGCTTCTGCATGGTCAGCTGGTCGGTGACCTTGGTGTACTTCAGCTGGACGTCCTTGTGCGCGGCGTTGAACGCCTTGACGACCGCCTCCTGGCCGTTGGCCCAGCCCCAGAAGGGGAGTGTGACCGGGCCGGACCTCGACGCGGCGTCGTCGTCCGAGCCGGATCCGCCGCAGGCGGAGAGCAGACCTGTCAGCGCGACACCCGCGACAGCGGCGGAGGCGAACCTTCTCCGGGGGCTCGTGAAGTTCATCTGACCGTGATCCTTCGGGATAGGGCGTTTCTCAGAACGAGAGGACGGCGGCGGCTCTGGGGTGCCGGCCAGGAACGGCGGCCGGAAGAACGTCGGCTCGCGGTTGCGGGGGGTTCGGCCAAGCAGAAGCTGTAGTAAGCGGTTGCTGGGACGGTAGGCGGATGTCTCCGCTCATAGCAAGAGGTGCGCGGTAATTTGTTACGGCGGGTGGTCCGGCGGGTTAGGGCTGGGTGTGCCGGAGGTCTCTCCGTCCTGCACCCCATGAGCACAGGTCAGGAGGTTGCCGGGATACGCCGCTCCGAGGTTCGGAGCGCATGGCGACAGGCCCTGGATCCGGCCGTAAAGGATCAGGAAAACGGTTACGTAACGCACTCTACTGCGGAGGCCGGCCGCCTCTGGGCGGCCGGTCAATCGTGTGGAGCGGGTGGCTATCCGCGACGTGGAGGCGGCTGGACCGAGTTGCGGACCACGACATGGGTGCCCAGCACCAGATGGTCGCCGTCCGCGCTCTTTCGGCGGCCCGCTCCGCCCTCGCGCCGGTCGGCCACCGCCCGCAGCGCGACCCGGCCCATCTCCTCGTACGGCACGTGCACGGTGGTGAGTTGGGGCGTGAGCTGTGAGGCGAGCGGGATGTCGTCGTAGCCGACGATCGAGACGTCCTCGGGCACCCGCAGGCCCGCCGCGCGCAGGGCCTGCATGGCGCCCGCGGCGACCACGTCCGTCCCGGCCAGCACCGCGGTGAAGTCCGGCGTCTCGTGCAGGGCCGCCTCGACGGCCTCGTACCCGTGCTCGTAGTCGTACCGGCCGTGCCGCACCAGCCCCGGATCGAACGGCACCCCGTACGCCTCGAAGGCCCGCTGGGCGCCCCGCGACCGGGCCTGGGCGGTGGTCAGTTCGGCGTGGCCGGGCAGGACGAGCACACGACGGTGGCCGGCCGAGAGCAGGTGGCTGGCCATCGCGTAGGCGCCGCCCTCGTTGTCGTAGTCGACGGTCGTCGCCGGTACGTCGCCCTCCAGCGGGGGCCGGCCCACCAGGACCAGGTGCGAGCCGGCCGCGTCCAGGGAACGGGCGAAGCGGGCCATGCGCAGCTGGTACTCGTCATAGTCGTAGGCGCCGCCGAGCAGGATCACCGCGGCGACGCCCTGCTGGCGCATGAGGTTCACCAGCGCGAGCTCGCGCTCGGGATCGTCACCGGTCGTGCCGACCAGGGAGAGCCAGCCGCGCAGGGCGGCGGCTCCCTCGACGCCCTTCGCCACATGCGCGAAGGCGGCGCCGGTGATGTTGTTGATGAGGATCGCCACCGTCGGTGTGCCGCCCCCGGCGAGCGAACGGGCGTGGGCGTTGGTGACGTAGTCCAGGTCCCGGACCACCTTCATCACCCGGCGGCGCAACTCCTCCGACACCGGGTAGTTGCCGGACAGCACCCGCGAGACGCTGGCCACGGAGACGCCCGCGCGCTCCGCGACATCACGGATGGTCGCCCGGCCGGCGTCACTCGTCGCCTTGCGCTGACTCACCCTTGCGGCTCCTTCGCGGTAGTGACCCGGTCCGTTTCGGTCCGGTTGTTGCGGTCCGGCCGGTGAAGGCCCGGGGGGTGTTGCGGTGTCCGGCCGGTGGTGGGCCGGGATGTTGTGGCCGGTGGCCGGTGGCCGGTGGCCGGTGGCCGGTGGTCCGTGGCCGGGGGCGCCCGGGCCTTGGTGTATCGGCCGTGGTGCCGAGGGCTCGGTGCGTCGGCCCCGATCGAACAGTCCGTGCCGGCCGCCGAGGCCACTGTGCGGAAACCGTATCCCATGGTTCGCCCAGGCTGGAGGGGCTGTGGACAACGGTTCCGAGGGCCTGTGGACAACGGCGTCGCCCCGCCGTCCCGGCGTCACGCCACGCGCGCCAGATCCGCGTGCCGCACCTCGTGGAGCGGCGGTACGCCCGCCGCCAGGCGTTCCATTTCCTCGACGACGATGCGGCCGAGCCGCTCCAGCTCGTTGCCGAGGGAGCCGGCGATGTGCGGGGTGAGGAACACGTTGGGCAGGTGGTACAGCGGCGATCCGGCGGGCAGCGGCTCCGGGTCGGTGACGTCCAGAACGGCGTTCAGCCGGCCGGAGACCAGCTCGTCGGTGAGCGCCGCGTGGTCGACGAGTGCGCCGCGGGCGGTGTTGACGAGCACGCCGCCGTCGCGCACCAGCGCGAGCCGGTCGCGGTCGAGCATGTGGTGGGTCGCGGGGATGTCGGGGGCGTGCAGACTCACGATGTCGCTGTGTCGGAGCAGGTCCTCCAGCGACAGCGACTCGGCACCGAGGGCGGCGGCCTCGGCGGGGCTCACGTACGGGTCGTGCAGGAGGACGGTGAGGTCGAAGGGCCGCAGCAGTTCCAGCAGTCGGCGTCCCACGCGCGAGGCGCCGATGATGCCGACGCGACGGCCGAGGTTGCCGGTCGCCGCCGTCTCGGCCGGACCCGGGTAGGCGTGGGTCCGGCGGAAACGCTCGCGGTGGCCGAAGGTGTCCTTGCCGAGCAGCAGGATCATCGCGAGCGTGTACTCCGCGACCGGCAGGGCGTTGCCCGTCACCGCGCTGGACACCTTGACCCCGTGTTCCCACAGGGCGTCGCCGACCAGGGAGCGGACGGAGCCGGCCGCGTGCAGCACGGCGTCGAGCTTCGGGGCCGCGGTGAGGACACCGGAGCCCAGATGCGGGCAGCCCCAGCCGGTGATCAACACCTCGGCGGAGGCCAGGGCGGCGGCGTCGGCCGGATCGGCGAAGTCCCGCACCACCAACCCGGGATCGATGTCGGCCGTGCGCCTCAGCCGCTCCATCAGCGGCGGAGGGAACAGCAGCGGGAGGTGCACCGGGTCCATCGCGAACACGGCCCGCGGCAGCTGAGGGCTGGGCATGACTCTCCTGGAGCAGGGGGATAGAAACGGTTTCAGAAAGCGCCTTCTACCGTAGATCCGTGGGGAAGCGGTGGTCAATCGCCCGGCTGGAGCGACCTTTGAAGGGGTCGGTCCAGCATCACCTCAGTGTCATGACCCCGCGAAGCGACGGTTTCCGGAAATCGATTACTACGGTTTCGGTGGCGGAGAATCAGCCCCGGGCGGTCCCTCGTAGGCGCTGAGCAGTGACAAGGGCCCGTGTGGCAACCGGTTCCCGCCCCACAGTCTTTTCGAAAATTCGCTCAGGCTCTTGACGCACCATGCGGGCCGGATGAAGCTCTGCCCACGCACAACAACCGGTTGCCACGGCAACCCTCTCCGGTCGGTGTTCCGACATTCGGCCGGTATATCGAACAGCGAGAGCAGGAGGTGGTGCGTTCATGCGCCCACGTGCTGGTGCTTCCCTGAGCCGCCGCCGATTCCTCAGCCTCTCCACGGGCGGTGCCGTCTCCGGCGCGGCAGCCCTGAGCGGTTGCGCCCTTCAGGTGTCCGACGGTGTGAGCGGCGGCTCGGGCGAGAGCGTCACCCTGATGGTCAAGCCCGAGGACATCGCACCGGAACTCATCAAGCAGTGCCAGAAGGACACCGGGATCACGATCAAGACGGTGCAGCAGGACATCACCAAACTGATCGCCATGCTCACCGCCGGCAACCCGCCCGACCTGGTGCGTGCCGTCGGCGCCACGGACACGGCGTACTTCGCGGCCCGCGACGTGATGGAGGAGCTTGACCCCTATTTCGCCAGGAGCGGCGTTCTCAGGCTCGACGACCTGGACCCGGTCAACGACCTGTGGCGGTTCGACGGAAAGACCCAGGGCAAGGGCCCCCGCTACGGCATGGCGAAGGACTTCTCCCAGGACTCGATGTACTGGTACAACACCGCGTCCTTCGACAAGGCAGGGGTCGACTACCCGGCGGAGCTCGAGCCGGTCACGTTCGAGGAGTGGCTCGAGAACGCCAAGCGTCTGGTGCAGCGCAAGAACGGCCAGACGGCCGTCTTCGGCGGCACCTACAGCGGGCTGACCCGGGCCACACTCCTGACCTGCTTGACCGCGTCCGCCGGCGGCAGCCTTTTCAATGACGACTTCTCCCGCGTCGACTTCACCACTCCCGAAGCGCGCAAGGCGCTGACCTGGTACATCGACTTCTGCGAGGCCAGGGTCGGGCCGAGCCTCATCCTGCTCGACCCCAACGGCTGGGACGGGCCCACCTATCAGGCCGGGCGCATGGCCATGTCGAACTCCGGCTACTGGATGGGCGGCATGATCAACACCGACAAGAAGCTGGCCGAGGTCTCCCGCCTCGCCCCCGCCCCGAAGTTCGAGGGCGGCCCCCGGCTCAGCCCCTGCCAGGGCGGCACCGGCATGTGGATGCCGCGCAAGGCGAAGAACAAGGACGCCGCTTGGCGGGTCTTCGAGTGGTTCTTCGGCGAGGCGCCGGCCAAGGCGCGCGCCGCCGGCGGCTGGGGCATTCCCACCCTGAAGTCCCTGCGGCCGCTGATGCCGGCCGAGACGGAGTACCAGAAGCGGGTGCTGGAGGTGCAGGAGAACGAGCTGAAGCACTTCTCGGTGGTCGCCTTCAGCCCCTACATCACCGGCGACTCCTTCGACGCCCTGTTCAACCAGATCGCGCCGACCGCGATGAAGGGCGAGATGTCCGTCGACACCCTCGCGAGGCGCCTGAACTCGGTCATCAACGAGCAGATCAAGCGCGGTAAGGAGCAGGTGGCATGACCGTCGATCAACTCACCTCGGCCGCGCGGCGGACCCGTTCGACGGTGACCGCCGGTGACGCCCGGCAGGCAGCCCGGCCGCGGGTCTCCGTGACAGCGCGCCGACACCGCGCGTTCTACATGTTCACCTCGCCGTGGATCATCGGTTTCCTGCTGCTGACCATCGTGCCGATGGCGTACGCGCTGTGGCTGAGCTTCACCACGTACGACGGCATCTCGCCGCACTGGAAGTACGTCGGGCTCGGCAACTACCGCGAGCTCTTCTCGGACTCCACCACTTGGGACTCCCTGGGGCGTGCGGGGCTGTTCGCGTTGACCTCGGTACCGCTGTCCATCATCGCCGGACTCGGCCTCGCCGTGCTGGTCAACCGCCCCCTGAGGGCGCGGGGCCTGTTCCGCACCCTGCTCTACCTGCCGGCCGTGGTGCCCCCAGTGGGCGCCGGTATCGCCTTCAAGACGCTCTTCGATCAGAACTCCGGTGCCGCCAACGGCGTCCTGACCCTCTTCGGTTTCGACGCCGTGGGCTGGATGGCCGACCCCTACGCCCGCTACGTCCTGCTGATGACCGTGCTCTGGACCGCCGGAAACATCATGATCATCTCGTTGGCCGGGCTCCAGGACGTCCCGCGTGAACTCCACGAGGCCGCCCGCATCGACGGCGCGAGCGCCTGGCGCACCTTCCGCAGCATCACCGTGCCGCTGCTGTCACCCGTCCTGCTCTTCCAGACGGTGACCGGGGTCATCGCGTCCGTGCAGACCATCATGCCGCTGCTGCTGGCCCCGGTCGGCACCACGGGCAGCGTCACGACCGTGCCGCAGTCCAACTACCTGTACATGATGCACGTGTTCGCGCAGTACTTCGCGCTCGGCCGCTACGGCTACGCCTCCGCGCTGCTGTGGGTGCTCTTCGTCCTGATCCTCATCGTGACCGGAATCATCTTCAAGTTCACCTCCGGCATGGTGTTCTACAACGTCGACCCGGAGGCGAAGAAGTGACCGCCACCAGTCTTCCCCCCAAGTCGCCTCCCCGCGTGAAGGTCCGCGTCAACCGCCTCGTCCTCTACACGGTCCTCGTGGTCATCACCGGAGTGTTCCTCGGGCCCTTCGGCTGGCTGTTCCTCACCGGCCTGAAGACCTCCGCGGAGACGGCCGCCGCCCCCGTGCACTGGCTGCCCGGCCACGTCGAGTGGCACAACTTCGCCGACGCCTTCAACCTCGTCGACTTCCTCGGCTACGCCCGCAACTCCCTGATCATCGCCCTCCTCTACGCCACACTCGTCACCCTCAGCTCCGCCTGGGTCGGCTTCGGCTTCGCCCGTCTCGACGCGCCCGGCAAGAAGTGGCTGTTCGGCATCCTGCTCGGCTCGATGATGCTGCCCCAGATGATCACCCTGCTACCGACCTACCTGATCTTCGCGAAGCTCGGCATGGTCGACACGTACTGGCCGTGGGTGCTCTGGGGGCTGGCCGCAGCCCCGTATCTGGTCTTCCTCTTCCGCCAGTTCTTCGCCGGGCTGCCCCGTGAGCTGGAGGAGGCCGCGATCGTCGACGGCTGCGGCTACGGCATGATCTTCTGGCGCATCTTCCTGCCGCAGTCCTGGCCGGTGCTGTCCGCGAGCTTCATCATCGCCTTCACCTGGACCTGGGGCGACTACATCGCCCCGCAGCTGCTGCTCTCCACCGACCGCACCACACTCGCCGTGGCCATCATGTCCACCTACGTCACCCAGGCCGGTTCGCCGATCACCAACCTCCAGGCCGCGGCCTCCGTGATGTACGTCGTGCCGATCCTGCTGATCTTCCTGGTCGCCCAGCGCGGGTTCGTCGCCGGGATGTCCACGACCGGACTGAAGTAACCCCTCTCACCGAACCTTTCGCAAGGAGTTGCGCATGAGCACGCCCCTGTCACGCCGGACCACCCTCCAGGCCGCCGGTGTCATCGCTGCCGCCGGCTTGGCAGGCACCATCGCCGGCACCGCACAGGCCACCGCGGCGGAGAACGGCACCACCGGCGACAGCGTGGTCATCCACCCCACGCTTCCGAAGGTGCCTGTCAACAACTCCTTCACCGTCAAGGTCCGGCCGCTCGGCGGCACCTGGCAGAAGCTCGGCGTCTACCTCGCCAAGCTCGCACTGATCGACGCGAACACCGGCAGCAACAGAGCCCAGAGCTCCTCCTGGGCCGCCTTCGACTTCTCCGGCACGGTCGAGGTCGAGGTCACGTACAACCCGGGCGGCGGCGAGAAGGTCCGCATCCGCCCGGACTCGTACGGCATCAAGCCCGAGGTGCTCGGCAGCACCGCGCGCTTCACCCTGGACCGGCCCCGCAACCTCGTCGTCCAGATCGACGACAAGATCTTCGACTGCCTGCACCTGTTCGCGAACCCGATCGAGCAGGACGTGCCCACCGAGGGCGACAAGAAGGTCATGTACTTCGGGCCCGGTCTGCACACCCACCCCGACCGAACCCTGAAGGTGCCCACCGGCACTACCGTCTACCTGGCCGCGGGCGCCGTCCTCACCTCGAACGTGATCTTCGAGGGCGTGGAGAACTCCCGGCTGATCGGCCGCGGCGTGGTCTACGACACGACCGGCGGCGCGGTCTTCGTCCGCAAGTGCGAGAACGTCACGATCGACGGCATCACGATCCTCAACCCCCGGTACGAGAACATCAGGGTCGCCGAGTCCGAGAACCTCACCATCAGGAATCTGCGTGCCTTCAGTCACCAGGGCTGGGGTGACGGCATCCAGCTCTACTGCTCCGAGAACGTCACGATCGACGGCTGCTTCCTGCGCACCTCCGACGACTGCGTCGCTCTCTACACCCACCGCTGGGACTTCTACGGCGACACCCGCAACATCACCGTCAAGAACTGCTCCCTCTGGGCCGACGTCGCCCACCCGATCAACATCGGCGTGCACGGCAATTCCGACACCCCAGAGGTGCTGGAGAACCTGCGCTACGAGAACATCGACATCCTCGACCACCGCGAGCCGCAGGTGACCTACCAGGGCGCCATCGCCTTCATGGTCGGCGACAGCAACAGCGTCCGGGACGTCACGTTCGACAACATCCGCGTGGAGGACTTCCGCTGGGGCCAGCTCATCCACATGCGGGTCGAGTACAACCCGAAGTACAACACGTCGGCAGGCCGCGCCATCGAGTCCGTCTACATCAAGGACCTCAGCTACAACGGCAAGAACGCCGACCTCTCGATCATCGCCGGTCTCGACGCGGAGCACGCGATCAAGGACGTCACCTTCGAGAACCTCCGCGTCAACGGCAGGGTGATCGCCGACAGCACGGGCAAGCCGGCGTGGTATCTGGCCTCGGACGGCGTGCCCATGTTCGTCAACGAGCATGTGACGAACCTGAAGTTCCTCACCACCGCCGAGGCGGCCGCCGCGTCATGATCACTTCTGCTCCGAGTCGCCGGAACTTCCTCGGCGGCACGGCGGCCCTGCTGCTGGTGGCAGGCGCGAGCGGACTGCTCGCGCCCGCCACCGCCCGGGCGGCCGGCCACCAGACCAGTCGCACTCAGTTCACACACCCCGGCCTACTGCATACAGCCGACGACACAGCGCGTATGAAGGCCGCCGTCGCCGCCAAGGAATCCCCGGTCTACGACGGCTACCTCGCGCTCGCGGCGCACGCGCGCTCGAAGGCCACCTACACCATCCAGAACGCCGGCCAGATCACTTCCTGGGGCCGCGGCCCCACCAACTTCCAGAACCAGGCCGTCGCCGACTCGGCCGCCGCCTACCAGACCGCGCTGATGTGGTGCGTCACGGGCGAGCGTGCCTACGCCGACAAGTCCCGCGACATCCTCAACGCCTGGTCGGCGTCCCTGACGGCCGTCACCGGCGCCGACGGCCCGCTCGGCGCCGGGCTCCAGGTCTTCAAGTTCGTCAACGCCGCCGAACTGCTCCGCCACAGCGGCTACGACGGCTGGGCGAAGGAGGACATCGCGCGCTGCGAGGAGTCCTTCCTGCGCGTCTGGTACCCGGCGATCTCCGGCTACATGCTCTACGCCAACGGCAACTGGGACCTGACGTCCGTCCAGTCGATCCTGGCCATCGGCGTGTTCTGCGAGGAGCCCACCCTCTTCGAGGACGCGCTGCGCTTCGCCGCCGCCGGCGCGGGCAACGGCAGCGCACCGCACCGCATCGTCACCGACGCGGGACAAGGCCAGGAGTCCGGCCGCGACCAGGGCCACGAGCAGCTCGCCGTCGGCCTGCTCGCCGACGCCGCGCAGGTCGCCTGGAACCAGGGCGTCGACCTGTACGCCTTCGACGACAACCGGCTGCTGAAGAACGTCGAGTACGCCGCCCGCTACAACCTCGGTGGCGACGTGCCCTTCGTCCCCGACCTGGACCGCACCGGCAAGTATGTCAAGAAGTCCGTCTCCGCCGTCGGACGCGGGAACCTGCCGCCGATCTACGAGATGGCCTACGCGCACTACGCCGGAGTCCGGGGCCTCGACGCCCCCTACACCAAGGCGGCCGTCTTCCGCGGCCCCGGCGGCGCCCGGGTCGTCGAGGGCAGCAACGACGACCTGCCCAGCTGGGGCACTCTCACCTTCGCCGGTACGAAGACCCCGTCTCCGTCCGTGCCCACGGCTCCGGCCGGTGTCACGGCGGTGGGCGGCGACAGGTCCGTCACGGTGGCCTGGCTGCCGTCGGCGTGGGCCGAGTCGTACACCGTCCTGCGGGCCGGCAGCGCCGACGGACCGTACGAGAAGATCGCGAGCGGTGTCACCGAGCCGACGTACACCGACCGCCGCGCCCGGCACGGACGCTCCTCCTCCTACACGGTCATCGCGGTCAACTCCCAGGGGCAGAGCGCCGGTTCCGCCTGTGCGGCCGCGGTCCCCGGGCTCCCCGGCCCCTGGTCCACCCGGGACGTCGGCGACGTCAGGATCCCCGGCTCGGCCCACTTCGACGGCGAACGGTTCGTGCTGGAGGCGTCCGGCACCGCCGACACCCACCGGCTGGCCTACCTGCCGCTGCGCGGCGACGGCACCGTCACGGCCCGGATCGTGTGGCCGCTCAGCTCCCAGTACTCCAAGATCGGCGTCACCGTGCGAGCCGCCCTGGACCCGCAGGCCGCCCACGCGGCCATGCTGATCCAGGGACTGCCGCTGCACACCTGGAGCGGCGTGTGGTCCGTACGGGCGAAGGCGGGGGCAGCGGTCAAGGGCACCGGCAGCCGGCCCGTGCCGCCGTCCCAGCAGCAGTCGATCACCACCAGCGCCGCCTTCCCGATCTCCTCCCTCGGCGACCTCCCCGAGTCGGCGACCCCGCTTCAGGCCCCGTACGTCGAGGGCGCGGGCGACGGCTACCGGCTGCGCATGCCCTACTGGGTCCGGGTGACCCGCCGGGGCGACCGCTGCACGGGGGCCATCTCCCCGGACGGCACCCACTGGACCGACGTCGGCACCAGCGAGGTCGACCTGGGCAAGACGGCCTATGTCGGTCTCACCCTCAGCTCCTGCCTCGGCGTCGACGAGGAGTACGCCGAGACCGGCACCGGCGCCTTCGACAACGTCGGCGTCACCTCCCGCACGGGCGGCGAGATCTGGTCCGTGCCACGCCCGGCCCGGACCGCGGGCGACCTGCGGGCCCTCCAGGGCGCCGACGCCGTCGAGCTGACCTGGACCGACCCGGACCTGTCGGCCCGCTACACAGTGCTGCGCTCCACCTCCGCCAAGGGCCCGTTCGAGACCCTCGCGTCCGGCATCGGGGCCGTCGGCTTCGGCACCCGCATCCGGTACGCCGACGCCACCGGCAGGCCCGGCACGACGTACCACTACGCCGTGGCCAAGACGAACCGCGCCGGACGCGGCCCGCTGTCGGATCCGGCGAAGGCGGCCATGCCGACACCGAGCGCGCCTCGGCTCACCTCGTCCACCGTGGCCTTCGCGAACAGGGGCGCACCCTTCGAACACCTCCTGCGCGCCACGCACGAGCCCGTCCGCTTCACCGCGCAGGGGCTCCCCGACGGCCTGCGCCTCGACAAGCTCACCGGCCTGATCTCCGGAACCCCCACCCGGACCGGCGAGTTCGCCGTCACCACCACCGCGGGCAACGCCGCCGGGGACGCCACCGGCACGCTCACCCTCACGGTCGGCACCCCGCCACCCGCGCCCTGGACCCACGGCGACCTGGGCGACGTCATCCTCGACGACCGCGCCTACGGCACCCTCGGCGTGGTCGCCGTCCAGACCCCCGGCAGCACCGCCCACGAGGACGGAACCTTCGTGGTGCGGGGTGCCGGGACCGACCTCACCGTCAACAACCAGGGCATGACGGGCCAGTTCGTACGACGGCCCGTCAGCGGCGACTGCGAGGTCACCGTCCGCCTGGTCTCCCGCGCCGGAGCCACCGGCGACCGGGTCGGCCTGCTCATGACCAAGTCCCTGTCGCCGTTCGACCTGGCGGCCGGGGCGATCGTCACCGGCGGCAGGAGCGCCCAGCTGATGCTGCGCCCGACCGTCGCCGGAAAGTCCACGTTCACGGGCAACGCGGCGGTCACCGCCGGCTGCCTGCTGCGGCTGAAGCGCACCGGGACGCACTTCACCGCATCCGCCTCGACCGACGACGGCGCCACCTGGACCCCCCTCGCCGAGGGAGACCTCCCCGGCTTCGGTGACGCCCCCTACCACGTGGGCCTCGTGGTCTGCTCCCGCGACCCCCTGGCCCGCAGCACCACCGAGTTCGACGAGGTGAGCATCACCCCCACGTAGTACTCCACGGATCGGAGAGCCCCACATGAGCCGCACTTCCCCCCACACGCACCCCGAGGGCGGCCAGGTGAGCCGCCGCGGTCTGCTCAAGACCGCCGGCGGCCTCACCGCAGCCCTCGCCCTCGGCGCCGGCGCCACCGCGACCACGGCCGACGCCGCCCCCGCCGCCTTCACCCACCCCGGCATGCTCCACAACGCCGGCGACATCAACCGCGCCAAAGTCAGGGTCGCCGCGGGCGACGATCCCTGGCTGTCCGGCTGGAACAAGCTGACCGCCAACCCCCACTCCCAGTCCACCTGGACCAACCGGGCGACCGCGACCGTCATCCGCGGCGGCACCGGAGAGAACTACCCGCAGCTCTACAACGACATCGCGGCCGCCTACCAGAACGCGCTGCGCTGGAAGGTCGGCGGCACCGAGGCGAACGCCCGGTGCGCCGCGAACATCCTCAACGCCTGGTCGCGCACCCTGACCACGGTCACCGGCAACGCCGACCGGTTCCTCGCCGCGGGGATCTACGGCTGGCAGTTCGCGAACGCCTGCGAACTGATGCGGGACTACCCGGCGTTCGACCTCGCCGCCGCCCAGGACATGATGGTCAGGGTCTTCTACCCGCTCAACAACCAGTTCCTCACCGGCCACAACGACGCCTGCATCACCAACTACTGGGCCAACTGGGACCTGTGCAACATGGCCTCGGTCATGGCCATCGGGATCCTCACCGACAACGCCGCCCAGTACGACCAGGCCGTCACCTACTTCAAGTCCGGCGCGGGAAACGGTTCCATCCAGCACGCCGTCCCGTTCCTGTACGGCAACGTCGAGGGCTACGACCTCGGCCAGTGGCAGGAGTCCGGCCGCGACCAGGGCCACACGGTCATGGGCATGGGCCAGATGGGCGCGCTCTGCGAAATGGCCTGGAACCAGGGCGACGACCTCTACTCGTACGACGGGCGCCGCTTCATGAAGGCCGCCCAGTACGTCGCCAAGTACAACCTGAACATGAACGTGCCGTTCACCACGTACACCTGGGGCACCGGACAGAACTGCGCCCAGCAGTCGCAGACCGTGCCCGGCGCCGCGTCCCGCGGCCAGGCACGCCCCGTGTGGGCGATGCTCCACTACCACTACGGGAGGCGACTGCTCCTCGACGACAAGTACATCTCCCAGATGTGCCTCTCCGTCGCCCCCGAGGGCGGAGGGGGTGACTACGGCACCACCAGCGGCGGATTCGACCAGCTCGGCTTCGGCACGCTGATGTACGCGAAGTAGCCCGAACAGCCCTCACACCCGCTCGTGCACCGGAATACCGGGCGACAATGAGTTGCTCTGATCCTCACGGTGCACGAGCGCGGTGAGGAGGCTGGTGAACGCATGACGGCAGACCAGGCGGACCCCGTGGTGAGCACGCCCCACGGTGCCCTGAGGGGCCGGTACGAGCGAGGGGTCGCGGTCTTCCGCGGCATTCCGTACGCGGCCCCTCCCTTCGGACCTCGCCGCTTCCGCCCGCCCGTGCCCCTGCCGCCCTGGGACGGTGTCCGCGACGCCGGCTCCTTCGGCCCCACCCCGCCGAAACCGCCGTACTCGGACGCCTTCGCCCACTACCTGTCCGACCCGGTCGTGCCGGGGGACGACTGCCTCAACCTCAACGTCTGGACCCCGCAGCCCGATCCCGAAGCCCGCCTGCCCGTCCTCGTCTGGCTGCACGGCGGCGCCCTGACCCGGGGTTCGTCCGCCGTACCCGTCTACGACGGTCATGCCTTCGCCCGCGACGGCGTGGTCTGTGTGTCCATCAACTACCGGCTGGGCGTCGAGGGCTACGGACTGTTCCCGGACACGCCCCCGAACCCCGGCCTGCGCGACCAGATCGCCGCCCTGACCTGGGTGCGCGAGTCCATCGAGGCCTTCGGAGGCGATCCCGGCCGCATCACCCTCTCCGGCCAGTCCGCCGGGGCCATCAGCGTCGGCGCCCTCATCGCCGCCCCGCAGACCCAGGGGCTGGTACGCCGGGCCGTCCTGCAGAGCGGGCCGCCCGAGGCGTCCGAGCGGGCCAAGGTGCGGCGGATGGTGCGCCGTATGGCCTCCCGGCTGAAGATCCCCGCCACCGCCGAGGCCTTCGCCGCCGTCGACCGCGACCTGCTGCTGCGCACCCAGGCCGAAGTGGGGAAACTGAGCAGCCCGGTGGTCGGCGGACCCGCCTTCGGCCTCGTCACCGACGGCGACGTCGTCCCGCGCGACCCCCTGCGGGCCCTGACCGACGACGGCGCCGCCCCCGGCGTCGAGCTGCTGATGGGCTGGACCCGCGACGAGTACCGGCTGTGGCTGGTGCCGGGCGGCCTTCTGGAACGCGTCGAGCGCCTCGGAGCCGTCGCCCTCGCGGGCGCCATGGCCCGCTGCCACTGCGGCAGCGAGGTCCCGCGCGGCTACCGCACGCTGCACCCCGAGGCCGGCACGGCCGAGATCGTCGGCCAGCTCGTCACCGACCACCTGCTCCGCATCCCCCTGCACCACCTGGCCGACGCCCGCACGGAACCGTCGTACGTCTACGAGTTCGCCTGGCCCTCGAACCTGCCCGGCCTCGGCTCCTGCCACGCGCTGGAACTGGGCTTCGTCTTCGACACCGGTGAGGCCGCGGAGTCCCGGAAACTCGCGGGGGAGGGGGCGCCGCAGGAGCTGGCGGACGCCATGCACGCGGCCTGGGTGCGGTTCGCGAGGGACGGCGACCCGGGCTGGGAGCGCTGGGACGACAGGCATCCGGTGCGGGTGTTCGGCGACGGCGCGCCGGACGCCGAGAGCGGGCCGGCCTACACGGCCTACGGCCCCCGCGACCGTGAACTCGCCCTCTGGCAGGCCGACGCGCTCCGGCCTCCGGAACCCGCCCCCGGGACGGTCCCCGCCGACGTTTCGCCCGCCCGGGGCGCCGAACTGCGGTCGGCCGTACGGCGACTCCGCCGCTCCGGCGCCCTCCGACGCCACTGACGGGGGACCCGCCGCCGAGCGGGCCCTAGGTGTATTGACCCGCAGCGTTGTTGAACGCGGGTGATGGGTGGCTGGCCTGCGAGTGCGGTGTGGCAGCGGTGGTGGTTGTAGGTGGGCTTCGCCCGGTGCGGCGAGAGTGCGTGCCAGGCGTCGCGGGGCAGGCGGGACTTTGCGGACACGGCCTAGCGCGCCCGGGGCGGCCCCACCGAGTCCCTCACCACCACGTGTGTGCCCAGCAGCAGGTGTTCGTCCGGGGCGCCCGGGGTGTGCTCCAGGGCCGTGCGGACGGCGAGGCGGCCGAGTTCCTCGTAGGGGACGTGGACCGTGGTCAGGGCGGGGTGCAGGTCGCGGGCGAAGGGGATGTCGTCGTAGCCGGCGAGGGATACGTCGCCCGGCACCGTCAGGCCCGCCTCGTGCAGAGCGGTCAGGGCACCCGCCGCGACCATGTCCGTGGCCGCCACCACCGCGCTGAACTCCAGGCCGTCCTCGAGCGCTCGCCGCATCAGACGGTGGCCGGCGTCCCGCGTGAAGTCGCCGTGCAGGACGAGGGACGGGTCCGGGGTCAGGCCCCGGGCCCGGTGCGCGGCGAGGTAGCCGCGTTCGCGGCCCAGGGCCGTGGTGTGGTCCGCCCGGCCGCCGAGGTACAGCACCCGGCGGTGGCCCTGCGCGAGCACATGGGCGACCAGGGTGTGGGCGCCGCCCTCGTTGTCGTACTCGATGACCGTCACCGGGGCGCCCGGGTCCAGCGGCGGCCGGCCGCAGAGGACCAGCCGGGAACCGGCCGAGGCGAGGGAGTCGGCCATCCGGTGGGTGCGTTCGCGGTACTCGGGGGTGTCGGCCGTGCCGCCGACCAGGATCACCGCGGCGGCCCGCTGGGCGCGCATCATCTCGACGAACTCCAGCTCGTGCCGGACGTCGCCCTCCGTGCTGCACACCAGGCAGAGATGACCGAGCCGGGTCGCCTCGCGTTCCACGCCGTGGGCCATGTGCGCGAACGACGGGCCGGTGATGTCGTCCAGGACGAAGGCGAGGGTGGGCGTGCCGACCCCGGCGATCGCCTTCGCCCGGGCGTCGGCCACGTAGTCCAGCTCGCGGACCGCCCGCATCACGCGCCCGCGCGTCGCCGCGCTCACCGGATACGCGCCGCCCAGCACCCGGGACACCGTCGACGCGGAGACCCCCGCGCGCGCCGCCACGTCCCGGATGGTGCTACGGCTCGCGTCCCCGCTCTTCCTCGTCATGCCTGCCTCGTCTCTCCGGGCACCGGTCCGCGCCCACCCCCTCGGGAACTGCGGCAACGCCGTAGCAACCGGTTCCCATGACGGAGGCTAGCAGTGGAGGGGCGGGGCGGAGGAGGGGTGGGCGCGGACTGCCGGGGCGGTGCGGGATGCCGTCGCGCTACGCGTCCCCCAGTGCCCCCGCGATGCCCGAGACGCCTTCAGGGCCCACCCGGCAGCAGCCGCCGATCAGCCGGGCTCCCGCCTGCTGCCAGCCCTTCACCTGGCCGACGGTGAAGGTGGAGCGGCCGGTCCAGGCGCGGGCCTCGGCGTCCCAGGTCTCGCCGCTGTTGGGGTAGACGACGACCGGCTTGCCGGTGACCCGTGCCGCCGTCGCGGCCGCGCCGTCCACATCCTCCGGGGCGCAGCAGTTCACCCCGACCGCGATCACCTCGTCCGCCTCGGCGGCCAGGGCGAAGGCCTCCTCCAGCGGCTGCCCGGCCCGCGTGCGGCCACCGGCGACGGAGTACGTCAGCCAGGCCGGCACCCCGAGCCCGCGCACCGCCCGCAGCAGGGCCGCGGCCTCGTCGGCGTCCGGGACCGTCTCCAGCGCGAGTACGTCGGGCCCGGCCGCGGCCAGCACCTCCAGGCGGGGCCGGTGGAAACGCTCCAGCTCGTCCACGCTCAGCCCGTAGCGCCCCCGGTACTCCGAGCCGTCCGCGAGCATCGCCCCGTACGGACCGGCCGAGGCCGCCACCCACAACGGCCGCGAGACGCGCGCCCGCCGGGCCGCTTCCCGGGCCGACTCCACGCTCAGCGCCATGAGTTCGGCCGCCCGGTCATGGCTGATCCCGCGCTTGGCGAATCCCTCGAACGTGGCCTGGTAGCTGGAGGTGATCGCCACGTCCGCGCCCGCCCGGAAGTAGGCGAGGTGCGCCTCGGTCACCGCCTCCGGCTGTTCGGCGAGCAGCCGCGCCGACCACAGCTCGTCGCTCAGGTCGTGCCCGGCCGACTCGAGCTGGTTGGACATGCCGCCGTCCAGGACGACCGTCCCGGCGGCGAGGGCTTCGGCGAGGGTGAGGGTGCTGGTCATGCGGACGACGGTAGTCGAGAACCGGCGGCGGACCCCAGCCGAGTGTGTCCAGTGTATGAACAGGTCGACCAACATGTGGGACAGCGGGTTACGATCACAGCCCTCCCCCTCCGCTCGTACAGGAACCCCCATGACCGTCCCCCGCCCCGCCGAGGCCGCCGAACCCGCCGGCTCCGCATCCCCCGAGCCGGCCACAGCCGCCGATCCGGCCCCGGCTCCCCGCCGCACCTTCGGCCTCGCCGCCGCCACGGCCCTCGTCATGGGCAACATCATCGGCGGCGGTATCTTCGCCCTGCCCGCCACCGTCGCCCCCTACGGCACGATCAGCCTGCTCGCGTTCCTGGTGCTCTCGGTCGGCGCGGTGCTGCTCGCGCTGCTCTTCGGCAGGCTGGCGCGGCGCAGCCCCGTCACCGGCGGGCTCTACGTCTACCCGCGGGACGCCTTCGGCGAGTTCGCCGGGTTCCTGTCGGCCTGGTCGTACTGGACGATGTGCTGGGTCAGCATCGCCGCCCTGGCCGTCGCGGTCGTCGGCTACGTCGACGTCCTGATACCCCTGCACGGCAACCACGCCCTCCAGGCGGCCGTCGCCATGGCCGCTCTCTGGCTGCCCGCCGCCGCCAACTTCGCGGGCACCCGCTGGGTCGGCACGGTGCAGGTCGTCTCCACGGTCCTGAAGTTCGTACCGCTGCTCCTGCTCGCCACCATCGGCCTGTTCTTCGTCGACACGGACAACTTCGGCCCGTTCAACGCCTCCGGCCAGAGCGTCTCCGGTGCGCTGGCCGCCTCCGCCGCGCTGCTGCTCTACAGCTTCCTCGGGGTCGAGTCGGCCGCGGTCAGCGCCGGCGAGGTCCGTGACCCCGAGCGCACGGTCGGCCGGGCGAGCGTCCTCGGCACGCTGGCCTCGGCCCTGGTGTACATCCTCGGCACGGTCGCCGTCTTCGGCCTCGTCCCGCACGACCGGCTCGTCGACTCGGGTGCCCCCTTCGCCGACGCGGTGAACGCGATCACCGGCGCCGGCTGGGGCGGCACCGTCATCGCCCTGGTCGCGGTCGCCTCGATCACAGGCTGCCTCAACGGCTGGATCCTCATGGCCGCGCAGATGCCGTACGCCGCCGCCCGCGACGGCCTCTTCCCCGCGCCCTTCGCCCGCCTCGGCAAGGGCGGCGTCCCCGGCTTCGGGGTGTGGGCCTGCGCGGTCCTCGGCAGCCTCCTCATCGCCCTCAACTACACGGCCGGCCCGGACACCACGTTCCGCGTGCTGGTCCTGATCACCACGTTCACCGGCTGCGTGCCCTACCTGCTGTCGGCGGCGGCCCAGCTGTACTGGCTGGCCCGCGGCACCCGCGATCGCGTCCGCCCCGCGGGCCTCGCCCGGGATTTGACGGTCGCCGTCCTCTCCTTCGGGTTCTCGTTCTGGCTGATCGCCGGCGCCGGATACGCGGCCGTCTACCAGGGCGTGCTGTTCCTCTTCGCCGGGATCCCGGTGTACGTGTGGCTGCGGGGACGCAAGGACAGCGACGGGGTGTCGGCATAGCATCGGGGGATGCCCGAGGTCGCTGCAGCGCATGCCGAAGTACGTGAGGTCCTGGGAGTCCCGACGGAAGAGGCGGTGCTCGAGCCGCTCACCCACAACCCGCTGAACGGCGTCACGGCCGGGGTGTGGCGGGTCACCGGCGGCGACCGCTCGGCCGTCCTGAAGGTGCTGACGCGCACGAAGGAGACCGGCGTCGCCTGGTCGGCGTCCAACGACCCGCGCCACTGGAACTTCTGGCGCCGCGAGGCGTACGTCTACCGGTCCGGACTCGCCCAGGTCTGGCAGCGGCACGGCATCCGGGCACCCCGGCTGCTGGAGTGCGCGGAACGCCCGGACGGTGACGTGGCGTTGTGGCTGGAGGACGTGCCGGGCGAACCGGCGACCACCTGGCCCCTCGCCCGCCACATCGACCACGCCCACCGCCTGGGCGCCGCGCAGGGCGCGGTCGGCGCGGGGGAGGACACCCCGTGGCTGTCGCAGCGCTTCCTGCGGGACTACACGACGGGGAAGACGACGGGCGAGGCCTTGCTCGACGACGACGAGGCCTGGCGACACCCTCTGATCCGGCGGCACTTCCCGCCCGGCCTCCGCGAGGACATGGTCCGCCTCCACCACGACCGCGAGTGGTTCCTCACGGTCATGGAGTCGCTGCCCCGCACCCTGTGCCATCTCGACCAGTGGCCGGCGAACGTCCGCTCCGACGGTCCCGGCGCCGGCGTCCTGCTCGACTGGGCGTTCACCGGCGACGGCGCCCTCGGCGAGGACCTCGGCAACTACCTGCCCGACTGCGTCTTCGACCTGTTCGTCCCCGCCGCCGACCTGCCGGGCCTGGCCAAGGCGGCCTACGACGCCTACGTGCACGGACTGCGCGAGAGCGGCTGGCGCGGAGACGAGCACCTCGTACGGCTCGGCGTGTGCGCCTCCGCGGTGAAGTACGACTGGCTCACGGCACTGATGCTGGCGCGCGCGGACGAGGAGCCGGTGGCCTACGGCGGCGAGGGCACCGTACCGGCCGGACTCCGCTACCGGGAACGGGGCCTGGCGCTGGCGTACCTGGCCGAGTGGGCGGCCGAGGCACGACTGCTCGCCCCCCGGCTCGGCTTCCCCGAAGCCCCGAGCGGCCGCTGAACCGCGGCACGGAACGGAAGGTCATGGCCCGAGTCGTCGAGCTGTCGTACTACCCCGTCAAGGGCTGCGCCGGGACGCCGGTACGCGAGGCGCTGCTGACCCCGGCCGGACTGGCGCACGACCGCAGCTTCATGGTCGTCAGCGAGGAGGGCGTGTACCGGACGCAGCGCCGCGATCCGCTGCTGGCCGTCATCCGCCCCCTGATCACTCCCGACGGCGACCACCTCACGCTCACCGCACCCGGGGCCGAGTCCCTCCACCTCCGGGTGGACACCTCCGGCGCCCGCCGGGAGGTGGACCTGTTCGGAACCGCTTACCAGGGCATCGACCAGGGCGACGAGGCAGCGGACTGGCTCTCGGACGTACTCGGCGCACGGAGCCGTCTGGTACGGACACCGCCGGAACACGACCGGGTGACCGACGGCCTGACGCCGGGCACCTCCGGCTACGCCGACAGCTGCGCCCTGCACGTCATCTCCCGCTCCACCCTCGGTCTCCTCGACACCAAGCTGACCGGCCGCGGCGCGCACCCCCTCCCTCTCGACCGCTTCCGCCCCAACATCGTCATCGACGGCTGGGACGAACCCCACACGGAGGACCGCGCCCACCGCCTGCGCATCGGCGACACGGAGCTGGGCTACGCCAAACTCGCCATCCGCTGCGCCGTCACCCTGGTCGACCAGCAGACCGGCACCCGGGCAGGCCCGGAACCCCTGCGCACCCTCGCCGGCTACCGCCGCGCGGCTCAGGGCGGAGTCGCCTTCGGCACGAAGTACGCGGTACTCCGGCCCGGCAGGGTGGCGGTGGGGGACGAGGTGGGCGTGCCGGTGTGGGGCGAGTCCGAGCTGTGATCGCCGGGGCGGGTCACCGCCGCGCACGGCCCGCATGCCGTCCACGGCTGCGACCACCCCGGGCCCGTCGCGTCGCGACCGGTACCGCGAGGCTGACGATCAGGGCGGAGCCGAGGGCGTAGGGCCACCAGCCGAAGCCGGCGCGTTCCGGGTCACCGGCGCTGCGGGGGGTCACGGCGGATGACGCAGAGGTGGTGGGGGACGGGCTCGGAGCGCGGTCGGGCGTCAGGACGACGTCGTTGCCGTCGCCGCCCCGGTAACTGATGCGGTAAGTCGTGCCGGCCGGTTTCAGGCGGGCGCCTTCCTTCAAGCCGGTGAAGGTTCCCGAGGTCCTGGCCTGGCCCTTGTGGTCGAGCACGGTGATCTCGCGCGCCGTCCCGGACACTGCGGAGGCGTCCAGGGCCCCGGCCAGCCGGACCCGGCCCGTGGCTGTCAGCGGCTTGTCCCGCAGGACCAGTGAGCCCTTCGGGGTCTGGGTGTAGGGGCCGTCGACGGTGAGGCCCGTCGTGACCGTGCCGTCGTTGGTGACCTTGCCGCTCACCGTGCCCTTGCCGGTGAGCGTGGTCGACACGCGCAGGCCCGAGCGGCCCGCGTCCAGCCTGGCCCCGGCGTAGGTGAGCCGGATCGACCTGCTGCGGGCGAGTGTGGCTCCGCCGCGCAGCGCGAGGGTGCCCTGGGAAACCGTGGTCGTGCCGGTGTAGGTCACCGCCCCGCCCGTCAGGGTCGTCGTGGCGGCACCCGACTGTGTGAGGGAGCCACTGCCCTCGATGCGGGACAGGGTGAGGGGCTTGCCGGTGTTGCGCAGGATCAGGGAGCCGTCGTTGACGAGCCGGTAGCGGGTGCCGCCCGTGTACAGGCCGCCGTCGCCGCCCCGTTCGCCGCTGCCCAGGCGCAGGACCGCGCCCTTTTCCACCGTCGTGGAGCCGTCGTAGTACTGGACGGCGGCGAAGGTCACGTCGTTGCCGGGGGTGCCCGCGACGACGATGTCGCCGGCGCCGGGGGCCGACAGGGTGTCGTGGAATCTGCCGCCGCCGATGGGGGCGCCGAGTGTCACGGGGCCGTTGTAGTCGAAGGTGAGCCTGGAGCGCGAGCGGGCCGCCAGCAGGTTGATGTAGACCGTCTCGGCGGTGCCCGGCATGAAGATCCGGTCGGTCGTGCCGTCGCCCCACCGGACGTTCGCGCCCTTGATGTTGGTGCCGCGCTTGTTGACGTTCTTGCGGGCGGGTGTCCAGTTGAGGGCCGGGTCGCTGAGCGACGGGTCGGTGTCGCCGCCCCGGTCCGACCAGCTGTACTGGCCGGTCAGCACCACCTTGCCGCCCGGCCGGGACTGGACGTTGATGTCGCTGCCGTACTCGCGCTGGTAGAAGTCCATGCCCATCGTGACGGTCCGGCCCAGCGGGGTGTCGACCGTCCAGGTGCCCTGGTTGAGGATCTTGCGGACGCGTGGGAGTGACGTCGCGTACTCGGGTCGCCCGGCGTTGGCCTGCGTGCCGTTGTCGATCACCCCGGAGAAGGAGTGGGTGCCGGACAGGTCCCATGTGCCCCAGAGGAACCTGGGCTGCGTGATCAGGCCCGAGCCGCTGATGGTGCCCAGGTTGTAGGCGCTCTTGAGGGAGAGGCGGAGGGTGCCGTCGACCCGGATGTTGTCCTGGTTGAGGCGGAACGCCGGGGTGTTGTACGGGAAGTGGCCGATCAGGCCCGTCGTCCCGCCGTCGCCGTACTGGAGCGTCGCGCCGCGCTCGACGGTGACCGCAGGGGGGTCGGGGCGGGTGACGGTGACGTACGGGTGGTTCCCGCCCGCCGTCCGCACCCGCTGCCGTCGCCGGGACTCGGGGAGCGTGAAGTCGCTGTCCTTGGTGAGGATCAGTGTCCCGCTGCCGCGCACGGTGAGCGTGCCCTCGCCGCGGAACACGCCGTCGTACGTCGTCGTCCCGGGCGGCACGCTGACGACGGTGTCGCCGCCGAGCGTCACGTCCCGGCCGGCCAGCACGTCGGACGTGACGTCCCGGGCGCCGGCGGCCACCGCCGGGGGAGCGGTGACCAGGGAAGCGACCGCCGCGAGGACGCCCGCGGCCGCTGCTGTGGTGTGGGTGAGGCTGCGCACATCACCGGAGACGGGCCAGGTCCCCGCCGATAACAGAAAATCGGCGGCCGCCGTTTCGGAAAACAGGCCGGGCGGGGTTCGTCCCGTCAGACCCGTTGACCTCCCCGTGTCACCCCCTTACCTTTTCGGCGTTCGTAATGACAGATGGTGTTCGAAATCTCGTACCCCACATCGGACGACAACGCCGTGTGTCCCCCAGTGAGAGGCAGGCCCCTCCGCATGAGCCGCGACCGCGACCACGCTCTGCCCGAACCCCCCAGCCGCAGACTGCTGCTGAAGGGCGCCGCAGCCGCCGGTGCCCTGGCCGCCGTCCCCGCCCTCCCCGGCGTCGCCCAGGCGGTGCCCCAGGCAGAAACCGCTGCCGGAACACCCGCCGGGCACTCCAAGCCGGCCCCCTTCGTGAACCCGCTCGTCCGCAACCGCGCCGACCCGCACATCCACCGGCACAAGGACGGTTTCTACTACTTCACCGCCACCGCCCCCGAGTACGACCGCATCATCCTGCGCCGCTCCCGCACCCTGGGCGGACTCGGCACGGCGGACGAGTCGGTCATCTGGCGCGCCCACGCCACGGGCCCCATGGGCGCCCACATCTGGGCGCCCGAACTGCACCGCATCGGCGGCAAGTGGTACATCTACTTCGCCTCCGCGCCCGCCGAGGACGTCTGGGCGATCCGCATATGGGTGCTGGAGAACGCCCACCCCAACCCCTTCAAGGGCACCTGGGTGGAGAGGGGCCAGGTCAAGACGGCCTGGGAAACGTTCTCCCTGGACGCCACCACCTTCACCCACCGGGGCAAGCGCTACCTCGCCTGGGCCCAGCACGAGCCCGGACTGGACAACAACACGGGCATCTTCCTCTCGGAGATGGCGAATCCGTGGACCCTCAAGGGCCCGCAGGTGCGGCTCTCCACCCCCGAGTACGACTGGGAGTGCATCGGCTTCAAGGTCAACGAGGGCCCGTACGTCCTCAAGCGCAACGGCCGCCTCTTCATGACGTACTCGGCCAGCGCCACCGACTTCAACTACTGCGTGGGCCTGCTGACCGCCGACGCCGACAGCCACCTCCTGGACCCCCTGAGCTGGACCAAGTCGCGCACCCCGGTCTTCACCAGCAACGACACGACCAAGCAGTACGGCCCCGGCCACAACTGCTTCACGGTCGCGGAGGACGGCCGCACCGACGTCCTCGTCTACCACGCCCGCCAGTACAAGGAGATCAACGGGGACCCCCTGAACGACCCCAACCGTCACACCCGCGTCCAGAAACTCGGCTGGAAGCGCGACGGCACCCCCGACTTCGGCGTCCCGGTCGCCGACGCGGTGAAGGTGAGTGACTGACATGAGACGTGCGTACGCGACCCTCCTCGCCCTGTGCCTGGGCCTGTTCGGAGCCCTCGCCACCGCCGGGCCCGCCCAGGCGGCACCCCAGACCGTCACCAACGGCACCCAGTTCACGGACACCTCGGGCAGCCCCGTCCACGCGCACGGCGGCGGAGTCCTCAAGGTCGGCACCTACTACTACTGGTTCGGCGAGCACCGCAACGCCGACAACACCTTCCGCTACGTCGACGCCTACCGCTCCACCGACCTGAAGAACTGGGAGTTCCGCAACCACGTCCTCACCGAGGCCGGCGACCCCGAGCTCGCGACCGCCAACATCGAGCGGCCGAAGGTCATGTACAACGCCTCCACCGGCAAGTTCGTGATGTGGATGCACAAGGAGAACGGCACCGACTACAGCGAGGCCCGTGCGGCCGTCGCCGTCTCCGACACCGTCGACGGCGACTACACCTGGAAGGGCAGCTTCCGGCCGCTCGGCCAGCACATGTCCCGCGACATCACGGTCTTCGTGGACACCGACGGCGCCGGCTACATGGTCTCCGCCGCCCGCGAGAACTACGACCTCCAGATCTACCGCCTCACCGCCGACTACACCGGCATCGCGAGCCTGGTCGCCAACCCCTGGCCCGGCGGCCACCGCGAGGCCCCGGCGCTGTTCAAGCGGAACGGCGTGTACTTCATGCTGACCTCGGGTGCCACGGGCTGGAACCCCAACCAGCAGCAGTACGCCACGGCCACGAACATCGCCGGCCCCTGGTCGGCCATGAAGAACATCGGCGACTCGACGGCGTACGGCTCGCAGACCGCGTTCGTCCTGCCCGTGCAGGGCACCTCGGGCACCTCGTACCTCTACCTGGGCGACCGCTGGGGCAACTCCTTCAGCGGGACGGTCAACGACTCGCGGTACGTGTGGCTGCCGCTGACCTTCTCCAACTCGACCACGATGTCCATGTCCTGGTCGCCCGAGGTCACCGTCGACACGTCCGCGGGAACCGTCACCGGCACCAGCGCCACGTACAACACGCTGACCGCCCGCCACTCCTCCAAGTGCGCGGACGTGACGAGCCAGTCGCTCTGGGCGGGCGCCCAGCTCAAGCAGTACGACTGCAACGGCGGCGCCAACCAGAAGTACTGGTTCAAGTCCGTCGGAAGCGGTTACTACCAGCTGATGGTCAGGAACAGCAGCCTCTGCGTGCGGGAGAACGCGAGCACGGTCACGCAGGAGAACTGCGCCTCCTCCGCGACGAGCCAGCAGTGGTCGCTGACCACCACCGGCTCGTACGTGAACGTCAAGTCCCGCGCGAGCGGCGAGTGCCTCGACGTGAACGGCGCGTCCACCGCCAACGGCGCCGCGCTCATCACGTACACGTGCAACGGAGGCACCAACCAGCAGTGGACACGCGGGACATGACCCCCCGGACGGTCCTGGGGGCCCTCAGGCCAGCAGGTCGATCGCGTCGATCGCCGTCCCCGCGCTGAGGAACCCGCTCGCCCCCGACCCGCTCACCACGTCGATCCTGAGCACGTTGTACTGACTCGTGTCCGTCCTCCAGGCGGACGCCGGGACGCTGTACGTGAACGTGTGGTTGTTGCCGCGGTAGGAACCGTTGGTCAGCGACCGGGTGTCCGGCTGGGTGGGCGGGGCCGGGATCGGCGCAGTCCAGGTGTCGTTGACGGTGACCTGGGGCCGGCCGTTCGCGTACGCCGTCGTCACGCCGATGCGCAGGGTGTGCGCGGCGGCCGCCTGGGCCGCCGTGAGCCGGAAGTACACCAGGATCCCGCTGTTGACGTCCTTCCAGAGGTAGCAGGGGAAGGCCGCCGTCTCGCCGCTGCCGATGACCACGTTCCCGGTCCAGGACGCGGCCCGTGCGTCGGACGGATGCGCGTACGTCATCAGCTCCGCGTTCTTGAACCCGCCCGGCGTGCCGTTCCAGTCGCCGATCCGCCAGATCGCGCCCGCGTTGGACGGGTCGTTGGAAGAGGGGATCGTGATCGTGTTCAGGGTTGTCGTGCCGCCCGCCGACACGCTCACCGACGTGGTGTACACCGCCAGTTCACCCTTGAAGACGGTCAGGGTGTATGTCCCCGGCAGCACCCCGGACAGGGAGAAGTAACCGTCCGAGGAGCGCGCCTGGCCCCAGTACTGCGCCGACGGGTTGGCGATACCGACGGTGTACGGGTAGGCGGTGTTCCGCCCGGAGATCCCGACGCCCGCCACCTTGCCCCGGCCGCCCGCCGGCACGTAGCCCGCGATGCCGAGCGAGTCGGCCCACGGCGTGGTCAGCGTGCCCGCGTACAGGGCGGAGGAGGGTGCCCCGCCGTCCGTGAAGGCGATGACGTACGGGCCCTGGAGGCCGAAGCGCTGCGCCTCGGTCTGGTTCTGGCCGTAGTGGAGGATCTCGTAGAGGCCGCCGCCGTCCGCGCTCTGGTGGCGCAGCAGGGAGCGGTAGAAGGGGCCGCCGGAGGCCTTCTCGTGGTTGCTGCGCACCATCCACAGGCCGACGCCGCCGGCGGACCAGCCGACGTGGTCGTAGTCCATGACGCGTCGCTTGGAGTAGTGCTTGGAGCGGGTCTGGCCGTCGGACTTCCGGAAGACGTCCGAGGCTTCGATGGCGGTGGGCGCGTACGTGTAGGAGTCGGGCTCGTCGTTGAGGAAAGCGCCCTTCTTCACGCGCACGATGTACCGGGTGGCCGAGACGGAGGTGTCGGCCTTGTGGGTCCACAGGTAGACGTTGTTCTCGCCGCCGCGGGCCGCGTAGTAGTGCTTCAGCGTGCCGTGCGTGACGGAGATCAGGATGGTGGAACCGGACTGCCTGATGCTCACGGTGGAGGCGCCGAGGCCGGACTCGATGTGCGAGTTCTGGCCGCCGTAGCCCTGGTACTCCGTGCCCCGGTAGACCAGGGAGGTCAGGTCGCCGGTGGACTTGGCGACCTTGAAGACCAGCTGGGCGCCGGTGTCGACGACGTAGTTCGCGCCGTCGTCGCTCCAGCCGAAACCGGCGGCGTGCGCGGGCCGGCCGAGGGCCGCGCCGGCGGCACCGGCGGTGGCGGCGAGGACGACGGAGCGGCGGCCGACCGGTCTGTTCATGGCTCCGGGCATGGGGGTGCCTCCCGCGGAAGGTGGGGGGAATGCGGTGGGAGCGAGAGTGACAGTTGAATCGATTTCGCGAAAGGGCTTTCACAGATGCGCGCCCGGAGATCTCGTGAATGCTGCTCGGGGTCTAGAAAGCGCTTGTCCGGAGCGGTACGGTCCCCGTCCAGGTCGTGTCGTGCGCTGGGAGGAGCCCGGAGTGAGACGTTTCAGCATCGTGGTCGTGGCGGCGGTGACCCTCGGTACCGCGTTGTCGTCCGTACCCGCCCACGCGGGTGAGGGAGGCAGGAGCCCGGTGCCGGCCCACTGCGCGGCGGGCACCTGCCACTTCGACGTCCCGCCGGGCACGTACGACGTACGGGTCACACTCGGCGGGAAGGCGGCGTCCAGCACGAGCGTCAGCGGTGAGACCCGCCGCTCCCTGCTCCCGGAGACGGCCGCACCGGCCGGCAAGCGGATCACCCGCAGCTTCACGGTGAACGTCCGCACCCCCGAGGGCGAGCCGACCGGCCCTGACGGCACCCCCGGCCTCGACCTGCGGATCGGCGGCTCCGCCCCGGCCCTCGCCGGCATCGAGGTCACCCGCGCCCGGCACGCCCGCCAGATCTTCCTGGTCGGCGACTCCACCGTCTGCGACCAGCCCGGCGACCCGTACTCCGGCTGGGGCCAGCAGCTGCCCCAGTACCTCGGCAAGGGCGTGTCCGTCGCCAACTACGCCGATTCCGGGGAGAGTACGGTCTCGTATCTGGGGAACCCGCAGCTGTGGGCCACCGTACGGCCCCTGATCCGCCCCGGCGATCTGGTTCTCGTCCAGCTCGCGCACAACGACAAGACCACGGACGAGGCCACCTACCGGGCCAACCTGGAGACCCTGGTCGCAGGCGTCCGGGAGCGGGGCGGACAGCCGGTCCTTGTCACTCCCATCGTGCGGCGCTGGTTCAACTCCGACGGCACCCTGAACAACGGAACCGCGCTCCTGGTCAACGGCCTCGGTGTCGACCACCCGGCCGTCACCCGCTCGGTCGCCGCGGCGCGGAACGTCCCGCTGATCGACCTCACGGCGAAGACCAAGGCGCTGGTGGAGTCCCTCGGCGTGGAAGGCTCCAAGGCGCTGTACCTCTACAACGAGGCGCGGGACAACACGCACACCTCCGTGCGCGGTGCGACGGCCTACGCGGGCCTCGTCCGCGACGAACTCGTCACCCGGCATCTGGTGCCGAAGGGCAAGGTGCGGGTGGGATGAACCCCTGGGGCGCCCCGACCGGAACCGGGGCGCTCCAGGTCTGATCCGTATCCACCGGCCCGAGCACGAAAGACATCCGATGCACCTGCCTCCCGCCGACCGCACGACGTCCCCGTACACCGGCTTCACCCGCGCCCACTGGGAGGCGGCGGCCGACTCCCTGCTCACCGCCGTCGAGCCGTACGCGAGCGAGGACCGCGCGCTCTACCACCTGCCCGGCGACCGGGCCAGCTGGTCGGGGCGCCTCTCCGACGGCCTGGAGGGCTACGCCCGCACCCTGCTGCTCGCCGCCTTCCGCCGCGACGAGAAGGCCCTGGAACGCTACGCGACCGGCCTCGCTGCCGGCGTCTCGGGCGTCTGGCCCCGCATCGAGGACCGCAGCCAGCCCCTGGTGGAGGCGGCGTCCATCGCCCTGGCCCTGCGCCTCACCCGGGACCTGCTGTGGGACCGCCTGGACGAGGGCGTACGCCAGCGGACGGCCGCCTGGCTGGCCGACGCCCTCTCGGCCGAGCCCTGGCCCTGCAACTGGGAGCTGTTCCCGGTCACCGTGGGCGGCTTCCTGGCCGAGATCGGCCACGAGCCGGACGCCTCCCGCGAGGCGATCGACCGCGGCCTGGAACGCATCGAGCAGTGGTACGCCGGCGACGGCTGGTACACCGACGGCGACGGCCGCAAGTACGACTACTACAACGGCTGGGCGATGCACCTCTACCCGGTGCTGCACGCCTGGCTGGAGAGCGACGAGCGCCTGCTCGACCTGTACGGCGACCGCCTCTCGCGCCACCTCTGCGACTACTCCCGGCTCTTCGGCGGCGACGGCGCCCCCATGCACCAGGGCCGCTCCCTGACATACCGCTTCGCGACGACGGCCCCACTGTGGCTGGGTGCGCTGACCGGCCGTACGCCCCTGCACCCCGGCGAGACCCGGCGGCTGGCCTCGGGCGCGCTGAAGTACTTCCTGGACCGGGGTGCGGTGGACGACCGGGGCCTGCTCTCCCTCGGCTGGCACGGCCCCGACGAGTCCGTCCTGCAGGGCTACTCCGGCCCGGCCTCCCCGTACTGGGCGAGCAAGGGCTTCCTCGGCCTGCTGCTCCCCCCGGACCACGAGGTCTGGACGGCGCCGGAGGAACCCGGCCCCGCCGAACGCGCCGACGCCGTCACCCCCCTCGGCCCTCCCAACTGGCTGCTCCAGTCCACCCGTTCCGACGGCGTGGTGCGCCTCCACAACCACGGCAGCGAGGACGTCCGCTACGACCCGTACTACACGCGGCTGGCGTACTCCACCGTGACGACCCCCTCCGACTCCTGTGACAACAGCGTCTTCGTCGGCGGCGACCCGAGCCGCACCGGCATCGAACCGCTCGGCACGGGTGACGGCTGGACGGCGTCCCGGCACACGGCGGCCGGGGGAGCGCGGGTGTCGAGTGTGGTGCTGGCCCGCGGAGCGACCGAGGTGCGTGCGCATCTGGTCGCGGGGGCGCAGCCGGGTACGGCGGTCCGCGTGACCGGCTGGACCGCACCGGACGGTGTCCGGGCCGAACTGCTGCCGGCCGTCGGCCTCGACGACGACCTCACCGGCGTCACCACCGGGGACACCACCCTGTTCGTCGCCCTGGCCCGGCTCACCGCCGAGGCGGATCCGGTCCCGCTGCCGGAGACGGTCGCCGTAACCGCTTCCGGGGAGGGGGAGTTCACGGTCCGCTGGAGCGTGGGGCCCGAGGTACGGGTCCGGCTGGACGGGACCGGCGTGAACGTCGACTGAGGCCCCTGCCCCCCCCGGGGGCTCGCCGAGCGGCCGTCGTACTTCGGCCCGCGCCGAAGCGAGCCGGGCCTAGCGTGGCGGCATGACCGCAGATCCGCAGCAGACGCCGTCCGGCCGGGCCGTCACCGCCTTCGCCGGCCTCCACCGCGCCGGGGAGCCCCTGCTCCTGCCCAATGCCTGGGACCACGCATCCGCCCGGGCGCTCGCGGGTCAGGGGTTCCGGGCGGTCGGGACGACGAGCCTGGGCGTCGCCGCGGCCGCCGGTCTGCCCGACGGGGCGGCGGCGACCCGAAAGGAGACGCTGAGGCTGGCCATGGCCCTCGGGGCCGGGCCGTTTCTGCTGTCCGTCGACGCGGAAGGCGGATTCAGCGACGACCCGGACGAGGTGGGGGAGTTCGCGCGGGAGCTGTACGCGGTCGGAGCGGTCGGCATCAACCTGGAGGACGGCCTCGGCCCGGCCGCCCGGCACGTGGCGAAGATCGCAGCGGTCAGGCAGGCCGCTCCAGGCCTGTTCGTCAACGCCCGTACCGACACCCACTGGCTGGGAGAGGGCGGCGGCACCCTCGCGCGCCTCGACGCCTACCAACAGGCGGGTGCGGACGGGGTGTTCGTCCCCGGCCTCGCCGACCTGCGGGAGATCGAGGCCCTGGTACGCCACCTCGGCGTGCCCCTCAACGTCCTCTACTCGCCCGGCGGCCCGTCCGTCCCCCACCTCGCCGACGTCGGCGTGCGCCGCGTCAGCCTCGGCTCGCTGCTGTACCGGCGGGCACTGGGCGCGGCCCTGGAGGCGGCGTCGGACATCCGCGCGGGCCGGACACCGACGGGCACGACGCCGTCGTACGACGATGTGGCAGGTCTCGGCACCCAGGCCGTGTCGAGCGCGGCGGCCAGCAGGGAGACGGCGGTGAGGTCGGGCGCGTTGTGCAGGCAGGTCACGGCCTGCCCGGCCCCCAACTCGCGCTGTGCGGCGGTCACGGCGGGGTCGACGGCCGTCCGGGCCTGCACGTGGAGGTAGTTCAGGGCCGTGGCGAAGAGCATCGAGAAGGACTCCGCGCCGGTGAGGACGGCCCGGCCCCTATGACACCGGCCGTGTCATCGGGACGGGCTCGTTCGGCCATCGGGTGTCCTCTTCGCGCGGGGCCAGTTCAGGAGCAGTACGTGCAGGGCGTCGATCGACCTGTCCCAGGAGGCCTGTACGTCACGGGGCGCGCCGAACGCGCCGGTGGACTCAAGGGCGCAGTAGCCGTGGAAGGTGCTGCGCAGCAGGCGCACGGCGTCGGTGAGGTCGGGTTCCTCCAGGCCGTAGGCGCGGAGCATGCCGTAGGTGACGTCGGCCGTGCGGCGCATCGCGGGGGAGCCGGTGACGAGCTCCTGGTCGATCCGGATCTGTGTCGCCGCGTACCGGCCGGGGTGCTCCAGCGCGTAGGCCCGGTAGGCGGCGGCGAAGGCGGCGAGCGTGTCCCGGCCGGTCTCCCGCCCCTCGACCGCAGCCGCGATCCGGTCGATCATCTCGCCACCGGCGAGGAGGGCCAGGCGGGCCCGCAGGTCCTTCAGGCTTCGGACGTGGGCGTACAGACTCGCGTCCTTCACCCCGAAGCGGCGGGCCAGCGCGGACAGGGTGACGCCCTCGAAACCGGCCTCGTCGGCGAGATCGGCCGCGGCCGCGACGAGACGTTCGGGGGTGAGGCCGGCTCTGGGCATGGGAAGGCGGGGGTTACCTCTCGAAGAGGGCCATGTCGTTGGCGAAGCAGATGATGAGCTGGTTGTCGACGGCGGTGGCGGCGGTGGCGACGAGGGGGAGCCAGACGGTCTCGACGCACTCACCGGTGCGGAGGTTCCAGAGGCGGGCGGTGTGGTCGTCGGCAGCGGTGAGTGCGTGGGGCCTGCCGTCGATGGTGACGCCGCGGACCACTTTGACGGGCGCGGTGTGGCCGGTGAGGCGTTGGACGGTCTCTCCTGTTCGAAGGTCCCACAGACGAACGGTGTGATCGTAACTGCCGGTGAGGGCGTGCGGCCGGTTGTCGAGGGTGGTACGGCAGATCACCTCCACGGTGGAGCTGTGTCCGGTGAACACGCGCGTGCGCTCGCCGGTCTGCAGGTCCCACATCCGTACTTCGCCGCCGTGACCGGAGGTGAGAGCATAGGGGTGATCGTCGATGACCACACCTGCGACGACTTCGGCGATATGAAGCCCGACGTCGAGAGTGCGGACGCATTCTCCGCTGCGGAGGGCCCAGAGACGCACGGTTCCGTCGTACGCCGTGCTGACCAGATGGGGTTGGCCGTCGAGGACGATGTCGTCCACGGCACACAGGAGGGACTCGTGCCCGTCGAGGGTGCTGACGAGCTCACCTGTCCGGGCGTCCCAAAGCTGCATGATGTGGTCGTCCTCGCCGGTGAGGGCGTAGGGCCGCTCGTCGAAGACGATGCAGGCGACTGAGTTCCCGTTCGAGTGCCTGGTCAGGGCGTTGACACAGTCGCCGGAGCTCACCTCCCAGAGGCGGGCCGAGCCGTCGTAGCTCCCCGTGAACACGTGCCGGCGATCGTTCACCAAGACGTCTGTGATGTCGTTGATCCAGTCGCTGTGCCACTCGCGGGGCGTGGCGGTGTGCGTGCTCGTGAGGTCCCACACTCGAAGAGTCCGGTCGTACGAGCCGGAGATGGCGTGGGGACGGCCGGCCAGGACGGTTGCACTGAGCGAGTGCACGGAGTTGGTGTGCCCCAGCAGGGTCAGCCTGCATTCTCCGGTCTGGAGGTTCCAAAGACGCACTGTTTCGTCCTCCCCGCCGGTGAGGGCATGCGGCTGACGGTCAATCGTGATCCCGCAGACGGCTTGGACGGCTTGGGTGTGCCCACCGAGTGAGCGGACGCGCCTTCCTGTGTGCAGATCCCACAGATGCACGTACGTATGACTCGAGGTGAGGGCGTGGGCGCGGCCGTCGACGTTCACGACGCAGGTGGCATACGCGGGTTCGTTGAGCGTGAGGGTCATCACCCCGGTCCGAAGGTCCCAGACGCTTGCGTTGCCGTCGCCGTCGTGTACGAGTGCGTGAGGACCATTGTCCAGGGTGACGCCCTGGATCGTCTTCACGGCACGCGCTGTCGGGATCACCAGCGAGCATTCCCCGGTTCGCAGGTCCCACAGCCGTAGGGTGTCGTCCTCGCCTCCGCTCAGGACATGGGGCCGATTGCCGATCGTGGTGACTGCCACCGCGTCGACGCTTGCCGTGTGCCCGTTCAGCATGCGGATGCATGCCCCGGTCTGCAGATCCCACAGGCCGATAACCCCGTGGTCGTCGCCGACAACGGAGTAGGCGCGCTTCCCCAGGGTGACGCCGCAGACTCCCCTGGCCGAATGGTAGGAGTCGAGCGTGAGGGCGAGCTCACCGGACTGGAGGTCCCAGAGGTACACCAGCCCGTCCGAATCACCGCGGGTGAGAACGTGGGGCCGATGTGAGATGTCGATGCCGACCAGGGCCGATACGTCTCGGTCCACCGCCAACGTCCGCCGGTGCGCCGGATGCACCAGCCCCCCGGTGGCCCACCGCACCCTCCACTCCCGCCCCCGGGCCAGCCGCTGCGACAACTCGCCCCACCCGTACCGCGCCGCATCGACCGACAGCACGTCCCGCCGGTTCTCGACCGGCAGCCGTGGCAGCAGATGCGCCGACGTCCGGTAGACCGACGCGACCCTCCGGCCCTGCTCACCGCCCGCGGAATCCAGCGCGCGCAGCAGGGACGCCGGGTGCGCGTGCACCAAGTACTCCGCGTCGGTGAGCAGTTGGTCCAGGACACCTCCCGCCGCCGCATGACTGGCCAGGTGCGTGAGGATGTACGGGTGGGCCGTGGCCCAGTCCCGCTCCCCGGTGATCGGACCGGCCGGCACCAGACCGGCCAGGCCCGTCGCGACGGCCCGGTGATGCTCGGCCGCCCGGCTCGGCACCCGCAGGTACTCCGCCATCGTCTCGTGGTACAGCCGGTACACCGACCCCGTACCGTTGTCCGACTCCGTGATGTACGAGCCGGCGTTCTCGAACAGCCAGTCCAGGTCGTCGTTGGAGCACGGCGTCCCGGACAGCGCCTCGGCCAGGGGTGCCCAGACCGTCGACCACGGCAGTCCCTCGCCCTGCGCGTACGCCAGCGGCCGCAGCAGGCGGACGGCCCGCTGCCGGCCCGACCCGAAACGGTCCAGGTACGCCGCGAACGCCTCGCGCGCGTCGCCCGGCAGGGACCGCTCCCAGCCCTCCACCGCCGTGTCGACGATCTCCTGGCGGTGCACCAGCGCCCGCGCGTTCATCCGGGCCACGAGGAAGGAACGCCCGGCCTGGGCGGCGATGCCGGAGGCGACCGTCCGGGCCAGCTCCGGATCGCCCCGGTACGGAGACAGGCTGTCCGGGTCGTGCGCGTCCAGCAGGACGGCGTGCGCGTACTCCGTCACCGCCTCGAGCGCGTGCTCGTCGTTGTCCAGGTCGATGACCTCGACCGCGTGGCCGAGGGCGGGGATCAGGTTCCGGCGGGTGCCGATGAGAAGGCGCACCGCCGGCATGGCCGACAGCGGCTGGAGCAGTTCCCGGGCGATACGGCGGCCTTCCGACTGGTCGCCCGCCGTGCCGGCCTCGTCGAGGGAGTCGATCACGATCGTGACCGGGTCCGTGCGTTCGCCCAGGGCCTTGAGGAGTTCGTCCCGTTCCGCGTCCGGCAGGGCAAGGGCCGCTCCGAGGTCCCGGACGAGGTCCGTGCCCGTGACCCGGCGCGCCCAGAGGCGTATGACGTTCATGCCCAGCGGGGGCAGCCAGCCGGCGCCCGGATGCGTGGTGCGGGCCGGGTGCTCCGGGTCGGTCAGTTCCAGGAAGCGGCCCAGCAGTGCGGACTTGCCGGAGCCGGGGTCGCCGGTGACGACCCTGGCCTTGCGGTCGTGAGGGGCGCTGAGCCAGCCCGCCAGGGAGGACAGGGCGGGGATCCTGCCGGTGAAGTAGCTGCCCCGCTCGCCCGCGTGTTCCAAGCCCCGTCCGCGCGGCCCGTAGTGGCCCTCGTGGCGTTTGTGCAATCGGGCGAGGACGGCGAGGTCCAGTCCGTCCCGGGCGGTCGCGGGTACGTACAGCCGGTTGTCGAAGAACGGGTCCTGGCCGGCGCTGTCGACGACGGAGTGACTCGCGTGCTGAGTCGGGGAGTCGAGCAGTTCGTTGATCCGCGCGGTCACCTCCCGCACGCTCAGGTACCGCTGTGACGGTCCTGCCTGGGGTTTGGCCAGCACCCGTGCCAGGGCGTCGACGAACTTGTTCTCCTTCGCCGGTTCCTTCCCCCGGGCCGCGGCGAGCACCGCGCGCTGGGCGCTGCCGCGCCGCCGGTCCGTGAGCTGCGCCGCGAGGGTCGCGACGCTCTCCGTGCCGGCGCTCGCGAAGCAGGTGTCGAGGACGACCAGCAGATGGCCGACGTCGCTCTGCACGAGGGGTTCGGCGAAGTCGTCGCTCCTGACGGCCGTGGACGACCACAGGCCGGGGCGGTGGTCGGCGCACAGGAGATAGTGCTTCGCGCCGTTCTTCTGCCCGTGGCCCGCGAAGTAGACCACGACGACGTCCTGGGGGCCGAGTCCCGTCTCGAGCGCCCACTCGTCGAGCCCTTGGACCAGCTCGTTGCGGGAGGGGTTGCGGGACAGGTCCTCCAGCACGCGGGTGTAGCCCATGGGCGCGAGCAGCGCCGCTACCCGGTCCGCGTCCGTCACCGCACCCGGCAGGCCCGGAATGCCGGAATCCTTGTACGCGCCGACCCCGACCGAGATCAGGAAGCGCCTCCCGGCCCTCGAGTCGGTCACATCAGCCCCTCGGCGACCGCCCGGCCCGTCTTCTTCGCCGTCAGGTAGCGCAGCAGACTGTGCGGCTTGAGGCCGTTGTCGAGGGACTCGTCCACCACCGGCCCGAAGCGTCGGGCGAGTTCGTCGACGACGGCCACCACATCACCCGGGTCGGTGATGTTCGTCCACCGGCGGACCCCGCCCGGCCAGGCGCCCCGCCCCTCCTCGGGCAGGGGGCTCAGCCGGTTGAAGATCAGGGACAGGCCGAGCGGGGACCCGACCGTCACGAAGTCGGTGACCGGCCACTCGGGGTGCTCGCACAGTGCTTCGTACGCCACGACCGAGCCCAGCGAGTGCGCGACCACCACGCGGGTGCCGGGGCCGATCTCCTCCGCCACCCGGGCCCGGGCCTCCTGCCAGACGACGGGCTCGTTCATGTACCGCCGTACCTGCTTCAGGGCGAGCACCATCATGCGGTCCGAGTACGTGCCGAAGAACCGGGACCCCGACAGCGCGTCCAGCGCGGAGCGGACCCGCTGGGACAGCAGCCGTCCCGTGCCGGGGAACGCGCGGGTACCGGGCTCGTCCGGGGCCGTCACCGCCGGGTCCGTGCCTGCGGCCGCCTCCCACCACGCCGTGAGCAACTCCGCCTCGAAACCGTCCTCGACGTCGTGCTCGTCCCAGGGCGGCACGCCGAGGCTGCGGGTGCCCTCCTCGAAGAAGACGTCGCCGTAGAACGCGCAGGCGACCTCGTCCTCGGTGAGCCGCAGTCCCGATCCGTGCCGTACGCCGTCGCGCAGGGCCGGGGCCACGTCCCGGCCCATCAGTGCCGACCCCGACCACTCGTGCCCGATTCCGTGCACCACCACGACACGTGCCATCGCCCGTTCCCCCGATGTCCGTCAGCGCAGTTCAGAGGGATCGAGCGTAGTACGGGACAGGGACGGACGGGGGCCGATCGCCGTCGGCCGGCCCGCTCAGCGGACCGGCGCGTACACCACCCCCAGCTTGTCGAGTTCGGCGCCCGCCCGGCCCGTGAAGCCCACGATCTGCCAGCCGGAGGGGGCCGTGAAGGTCTTCGTGTCGGACGTGGCCGTGCCGGCGGACAGGGTGCGGTCGCGGTCGGTCGTGAAAGCCGCCGAGAACAGGCGGGTACGGCCGTCCTTCTGGCCCTGCGTCAGCTTCACCGAGGTCAGGTGCTCACCCGCGGCCAGGGTCAGGGAGGCCGCGGTGCCACCCGTGCCGCCGTGGGTGAGGGCCGTGCCGCCGTCGTGGGTGAGGGACACGGCGTCCAGACGGGCACCGCCGCGCAGCGTGAGGGTACGGGGGGACGGGGCCCGCGGCAGGTCGTCGGCGTCGTTGAAGGCCGTGCCGTGCGGGCCGCCGAAGAAGTCGCTCGCCCGCAGCGCGGAGCCGAGGGTGTAGGAGAAGCCGACGGTGTGCGGGAAGTGGTCGGAGAGGTGCTTGCCGTCGGAGCGCAGGAAGGACGCCCAGTCGTTGTGGTAGCGGGTGGCGGTGAGGTCCACGAGCCTGCTGCCCCGGTAGAGGACCTTGTCCACGACCTCGCAGTCGTTCGTCGGCGCCGCCGTGTCGCAGACCAGCGCGTCGCTGCCCTGGGCGGGGGGTGTGCCGCCCTTCACCAGCTCCACCCATGCGTCCGTCAGGCCGTTCTCCGACAGCAGGGTGCGGATGTTGTCGCCGGTGCGCGTGTACCGCGTGTTCGTGTCGCCCATGACGATCACCGCGTTGCCGGCCGAGTTCACCCGGATGAAGTCGGAGAGCTGCTCGACGTTGGCGCGGCGGGCGGCCAGCGCGTCGTCGGTGGCGTCGGCATTGGTGTGCACGTTGTACAGGTCGACGTAGGTGCCCTCGGCCAGTCTGACCCGCGCGAGCGTGAAGCCCTTCGGGGTCAGGCAGTTGGTGCCGGTGCAGTCGTTCCACTTCACCCGCTGGAAGTCCTCGAAGGCGTGATCCGAGAGGGTGTTGAGGCCGTCGCCGAAGGCCGCGCCGCCGCTGGTCGCCGTGCGGTACGGGTGCTTGTCGTTGGCGTACAGGGAGGCGTGGTAGTTGAAGTCCTCCTGCACGTTCACGATGTCGTACGGCCCGAGCCGCTGCCCGATCAGCGGGGTGTTGGTCTCGGGGTCGCTGTCGCCGAGGCCGAGCGGCAGGCCCGCGATGTTGTACGTCAGCACGTCGAAGGAGCCGGAGTCCGCGGCGGTGGCGGTCGGCGCGCCCGCGGTGGCGAGGCCGGTCACGGCCAGCACGGCGGCGGTGAGGGCGCCGGTGAGTCGTCTCATGGGGGGTCCTGTCTCAGGTCGGGGAGCCCAGCAGGGGGAGAGGTGAGCAGTGCTCAGGTTCGAGGGCAACCGCTGTGGTGCGCAAGGGAAGTCGGGGAAACAACGGGGGACGAGTGCGTCGCCGGAGAGATCACTTCACGGTGCCGGGGCCACCGTTTCAGGCGTGCGGGTTCAGCCCGTTGGGCAGACCTGTGCAGGCCGTAGGGTTTCCGGGGACGCGGGGGAGGCGGCATGGCGCACGGGTCGGCGCGGCGCGAGGACGGGACCGGCAGCCCGGCGGAGGCCGCCGACGACGGCTTACGCGAAGCGCGTCCGCTGTGGCGGCAACGCGACTTCGGGATCTTCTGGGCCGCCCAGACCCTCTCCGTGCTCGGCGACTCCTTCGCGCTGATCGCCCTGCCCCTGCTGGTGCTGGAGGCCACGGGGTCGGTCGCGCGGATGGGTCTGCTGACGGCGGTGGGCGGGGCGGCGGCGGTCGTGGCGGCGGTGTTCGCCGGGGCGGTCGTGGACCGGGTGGACCGGCGCCGGCTGCTCATCGCCTGCGACCTGGTGCGCATGGGGCTGTACGGGGTGATCCCGCTGGTGTGGCTGTTCGGCCCGCAGATCTGGCTGCTGTACGTGGTGCTGCCGCTGTGCGAGGCCGTCGGGATGCTGTTCGCGGTCGGCTACGTCACGGTCGTGCGCGGCCTCGTCGGCACCGAGCGGCTCACCGAGGCCAACGGGCGGCTCAACGCCACCGCCGCCGCGGCGGGTGTCCTCGGGCCGCTGGGCGCGGGGCTGGTCGCCGCGTGGTCCGGCCCGGCCGCGGCCGTCGGCGTGGACGCGGCCAGTTTCGGGGGGTCGGCGATGTGCCTGTTCTTCGTACGGTTCCCCGGGCGCACTCCGGACGAACAGCCGGGCAAGCGCACCGGACTGTGGCAGGACCTGCGCACCGGCATCGCCTTTCTCTACGGCCACCCCGTGCTGCGCTCGCTCACCGCCCTGCTGTTCGTCTTCAGTTTCCTCACCCTCGGCATCTACGACCTGGTCATCTACCACCTCAAGCACGACCTCGGGCACGACGACGGCACCGTCGGCACGGTCATGGCGGCCGGCGCACTCGGTACCATCACCGGCGCCCTGCTCGTGGCCAGGATCCGCCGCCGCCTCGGCTTCGGGCCGACGTGGACCGGCTCCGTCGCGGGCTGCGGTCTCGCGTTCGCCGTTCTCGGCTGGGCCCGTGACGTGCCGGTCGTCGCGGCTCTGAGCGCCGCCTTCCTCGCCTGTGCCGCCATGGGGGGCACCTGCTCGTTGTCGCTCCGCCAGGAGGTGACCCCGGAACACCTCCTGGGCCGGGTCACCTCCGCGTTCTGGACCCTGCACTACGCGGCGGCACCGGCCGGTGCCGCCGTGCTGACGTGGGCCGCGGAGGAACAGGGCACGGCACCGGTCGCCCTGGCCGCCGGAGCGACCTGCGTCCTGCTCGCCGTGACCGCCCTGTTCACCCCGATCCGCGGCGCGGGCCGGACCGTCAGCCGTTGACCCCGCTGTAGTGCCGCAGGCTCCACTTCCACAGCACCCGAGCCGCCAGATACGCCACCAGCCCGAGCAGCGGTGAGGCCGCCGCGAGCCAGTACGGGACTCCCGTCGTGTGGCCGTGGCCCGTCAGGACCGCCGCCGGGAAGTAGGCGACGAACGCGAGCGGGAGGCCGTAGGTGAGGAAACCGCCCACCGCCTTGGGCAGGACGTTCAGCGGGTAACTGCCGAACGTGCCGAGGAGTTCCTCCAGCCAGCGGCCCCACATGTCGGCGGCCGGGAAGCGCAGGGAGGCGCTCGCCACGACCGTGAACAGGGCCGCCTCCAGCAGCATGCCGCCGAGTACGGCCGCGACGAGGTAGGTGACGCGGCCCGTCGTCCAGTCCAGGTCGCTGCGGGAGAGCGCGCCCACCATCAGGCCCGCCGCCACCGTCAGGTCACCGATGGCGTTGGTCGGGAAGAACGCCAGCTGGATCTGCCGGTGGACCGGCATCGGGCGCATCAGATAGATGTCGATGCGGCCTTCCTGAATCTGCCGGCCGGCCCAGTGCATACGCCCCAGGAACAGCACGAACAGCCCGTGCGCCAGCATCCGCGTCGCCGGGATCAGCAGCACGTCGGAGCTGTCCCAGCCGCCCATCCCGGCGAACCGCGACAACAGCACCGTCGCGAACACGATCACCGACACCTGCCAGATCGCCCCGATCGCGATCATCAGCAGGAACTCCGTGCGGTACTCCATCTGCGCCCGGAAGTTGAGCGCCGTCACACGCCACACGATCCGCAGAGCCTTCAGCGACATCTCAGCCTCCCTGCGAGATCACGCGCCGGGCGGCCCGCCGCCACAGCAGCCGGGTGAACAGCGCCAGCGCCACGACCCACGCGGCCTGCACGGAAAGCTGGAACGCCGCGTCGGACAGGGGAATCCGCCCCACGTACAGCGACAGCGGCACGCTCAGTGTGGCCTGGAAGGGGAGGAAGGCGCTCATCGTCACGAACCAGTCCGGGAAGAACCACAGCGGTGCGTACACACCCGACAGCAGGTTCTGCGCGAACAGCAGGATCAGCATGGCCGCGGTGTTGCGGACCGTCCAGAAGCACAACTGGTCGAGCACGAGCATGACGTAGTACAGAACCCACTGGCCCAGCAGCATGCTGAGCGTGAACACCCCCGCCACGGCGGGCGATCCCGGCGGTTCGACGACGCCCGCGGCCAGGCAGATCACGTACCCGGTCAGCGCCCACGCCAGCCCGTAGAGCTGCTCTCCGGCGGCCCGCAGGGCGTAGTAACGCTGCGGCGGCAGCGGCCGCAGGTACCAGTAGACGATGGTGCCGAAGTGCATGTGCTGCAGGACCGTGTCCCGGCCCGCGTACTGGTCCAGCTCCCGCAGCCGGGACGCCAGGACGGCCAGCACGGCGTACGTGACCGCCTGGTCGCGGCTCAGCCCCGCGGTCGTGCCCGACTGCGCGTACAGGCCCCTCCACAGCGACCAGACCAGCACCACCTGCACGGCCATCCGGAGGGCGACGGCGGTCATCCGGGGCGGTGCGTTCAGCTCGCCCAGCGGGGTGACGCGGGCGGCGCGCCAGGCGTGGAGCACGGCCACGTCAGGCCTCCCCGGCGTGCGCGTAGGCGGCCCGCATCACGTCCTCGAGGTCCGCCTCGTCCAGGGCGATGTCCGTCACCTCGAACCGCTCGATCACCGCCTTCAGCGCCTGGTGGACCGTGGGCGCGGCGTCCCCGTCGGGGCCGAAGACGACCTGCGCGCCGGTGTGCCGCAGCAGCGCGGTGCCCGGCGGTGGCACGACCTCGGCGTGCGGATCGGCCAGCGTTGCCCGCACCTGCCAGGTCGAGCCGAACTTCCGGCGGATCTCGTCGAGCGAGCCGTCCAGCATCAGCCGGCCGTGGTTGACCAGCACGACCCGCTCGGCGAGCCGCTCGACCTCCGTCATGTCGTGCGTGGTCAGCAGCACCGTACGGCCACGCTGCTCCACCTGGTGCCGCAGGAACTCCCGCACCTGCTCCTTCACCACCACGTCCATGCCGATGGTCGGCTCGTCGAGGAACACGACCGGCGGGTCGTGCAGCAGTGCGGCGGCCAGATCGCTGCGCACCCGCTGGCCGAGCGAGAGGTGACGGACGCGGGTGTCCCAGAACGACGACAGCTCCAGGATGTCGTCGAACTCCCGTAGCCGGGCGGCGTGCTCGGCCTTCGGCACCTCGTAGATGTCCCGCAGGATCGCGAACGACTCACGCACCGGCAGGTCCCACCACAACTGGGTGCGCTGCCCGAACACGGCCCCGACATTGCGGGCGTTGCGCTCCCGCTCCCGGTACGGCACCACACCCGCGACCCGGGCCTCGCCGGACGTGGGGGTGAGGATGCCGGTGAGGATCTTGATGGTGGTCGACTTGCCGGCGCCGTTCGGCCCGAGCAGGGCGAGGAGTTCGCCCGTGGCCACGTCGAACGTGATGTCGGAGACGGCGTGCTTGGCCACCCGCTCGGGGTTGACCAGAGAACGGACGGCACCCGTGAAGCCGGGGCGGCGGACGGTGGTGTGGAAGGTGCGGGACAGCCCGCGGACCTCGATGGCGACACTCAACTGACCCACCAACTCCCTTGTGGTGAACACAGTTGCGGCCGGTCGGCTGCGAGAGCCGACCGGCCGCTGATGACGCCACGACACTGTCAAAATGTCGATCAATCAGTCAATCGATTTATCGGTTTCTTACCTGGTGGTCGAGATGACGAACGAGAACTCCGCCGGCTCCGCCTTCAGGAAGTACTGCGGCAGCGGACCCGGGCCGCAGGACTGCGAGCCGATGCCGTGCAGCCCGTGGTCGAGGTTGACCCACACCGTGTCGCCGGCCGTGAGGTCGCTGCGGTGCCGGGCCGCGTCGAGCTGCTCGGTCGTCCAGCGCCGCGCCGTGAACCAGAACTCCGGGTCGCCCTCGATCCTGAGGCCGCCGAGCTCCACCCACCGGACGTCGGCGCGGGCGCCGTTCTCCTGCGGGCGGACGTACGGCGTCTGCAGCCCGTCCACCGTCGACTGCCAGCGGCCCACCATGGACGCCTTGCCGGTGTCCGGGTACGCCTCGCCGGGACCGCCGCCGAACCACTCCACCCGGTCCGCCTCCGGCAGTCCGAAGCGCACACCGAGCCGGGGCAGCGGCACCGTCCAGTCGCCCTCCGGCGTCACGGACACGGTCAGCCGCAGCCGCTCGCCGTCGGACGTCCAGCGGTACACCGTGTCCAGGCCCACCTCGCGGGCGGCGGGCGCCACCCGGGTGCGGACCGTCAGCGCGTCGTCGCCCGCCTCGACCGAGACCAGGCGGTGGCGCATCCGGTGCAGTCCGAGCGTGCGCCACAGCATCCCGTAGCGGGTGTCGGTCTGCCACTCGGCGCCGTCGTCGTTGTCGGTCGGCGCCCGCCACACGTCCAGCCGGGGCGCGGCGGTGACCTCCACCCCGTCGACCGAGAGGAGCGCACCGGTGCGGGCGTCGAACCGGGCCGGGCCGAGCGCGATCCGGCCGTCGTCGAGCGCGGGCCGGTCGGTCGCGGGGAAGGACGGCAGCGGCCGCGCCCCCGCGGCGAACTGCCCCCAGGCCACGACGTGGTCCTTCGCGGCCCACAGCGTGTCGCCGGCGAGCAGCGCCCGCACGGTCCACTGGCGTTCGCCGCCCCGGCCGTCCACGGGCGGCTCCGGCAGCTTCACCTCGGCGCTCTCGCCCGGCGCCAGCGCGGGCACCGACAGCGAACCCGACTCGACCGTCTCACCGTCCACCTGGCACGACCACTCGAAGGCCAGCGCGGACAGATCGGCGAAGTCCTGCTTGTTGGTGATCCGCACGATGCCGTTCGCGCCGTCGCCCTCGATGTGGACGGGCTCGATGACCTTCTTGTACTCGATCAGGCCCGGCGACGGCGTCCGGTCCGGGAAGACCAGGCCGTCGCACACGAAGTTGCCGTCGTGCAGCTCCTCGCCGAAGTCACCGCCGTATGCGTAGCCCAGCTCGGCGTGCTTGACGCCGTGGTCGATCCACTCCCAGATGAACCCGCCCTGGAGCCGGTCGTACTTCTCGAACAGCTCCTGGTAGTCGGCGAGCCCGCCGGGGCCGTTGCCCATCGCGTGCGCGTACTCGCACTGGATGAACGGCAGTTCGCGGCGCTTGCGGGTGCCGCCGTCCAGCTGCTGCCCGATCTTGTCGACCTCGTCGTGGAAGGCGTACATCCGCGAGTACACGTCCGTGTCGCGGCAGTTCCAGTCGCCCTCGTAGTGCACCAGCCGCTCGGGGTCGCGGTCGTGGATCCACTCGGCCATGGCGGTCAGGCCGCGGCCGGTGCCGGCCTCGTTGCCCAGCGACCAGAACACGACCGACGGGTGGTTCTTGTCCCGCTCGACCATGCGCGCCGCGCGGTCCAGCAGGGCCGGGGTCCAGCGGTCGTCGTCGACCGGGTTGTCCCGCCAGTCCTGCTCGGTGAAGCCGTGGGTCTCCAGATCGCACTCGTCGATGACCCACAGGCCGTACTCGTCGCACAGGTCCAGGAAGGCCGGGTGCGGCGGGTAGTGCGAGGTGCGCACGGCGTTGAGGTTGTGCCGCTTCATCAGCAGCACGTCCTCGCGCATGGTCTCCAGGTCGAGCGCGCGGCCCTTCTCGGGGTGCCACTCGTGCCGGTTGACGCCCTTGAACAGGATCGCCCTGCCGTTGACCTTGATGAGCCCGTCCTCGAGGGCGACCGTGCGGAAACCGATCCGCAGCGGCACCCGCTCCCCGTCCGTGGCCAGCACACCGTCGTAGAGCTTCGGCGTCTCGGCAGTCCACGGCTCGACCGCGACCGTCACCGGCTCGCCGGTGGCGACATCGATGTCCAGGGCCGGCACGGTCACCCGCCCGTCGACGTCGGAGTCGACGCGCAGGGTGCCCTCGCCGGTGGTGTGGTCGTAGGAGGCGTGCACGAAGAAGTCGGCGACGCTGCCCGCCGGGCGGTGCAGCAGCGTCACGTCACGGAAGATGCCCGGCAGCCACCACTGGTCCTGGTCCTCCAGGTACGACCCCGCCGACCACTGGTGCACGCGCACGGCGAGCACGTTGCCGCCCGGCTTCAGCAGCTCGCCGACCGCGAACTCGTGCGGGAGCCTGGAGCCCTTGAACTCGCCGAGCTCCGTGCCGTTCAGCCAGACGCGGGCGCAGGACTCGACACCGTCGAAGCGCAGCACCGCCCCGCCGTCCGACGGCCAGTCGGTCGGCAGGTCGAAGACGCGCAGATGGTCACCGGTCGGGTTCTCCGTCGGGACGTACGGCGGATCCACCGGGAAGGGGTAGAGGTGGTTGGTGTAGATCGGGGAGCCGAACGCCCCGTCGCCCTGGAGGACCCAGTGCCCGGGGACCGTGACCTCGGCCCAGTTCCCGGCGTCGTGGCCCTCCTCGGCGAACGAGTCGTCCTCGGCGCCGGCGGTGGCCGACAGCCGGAAGCGCCAGCTGCCGTTCAGCGACAGGGACCGCGCGTCCGAGGACGCGTACCAGGCGCGGGGCGGCAGGGCACCGCTGCCCGGAGAGACGTCCTCGACGTAGTCGACGGATGGGGTCGTGCGGAAAGACATCGGTCTCCTAGCTCAGCCCTTGATGCCGGTCTGTGCGATCCCCTGCACCAGCCAGCGCTGGAGGAAGAGGAAGACGAAGATCAGGGGCAGGATCGAGATGGCGGTGGCCATGAAGATCAGGTGGTAGTTGACGGTCTGGTTCGTCATATACGACGACAGCGCCACCTGGACTGTCCAGGCACTCGGATCCTGTCCGATGACCAGGGGCCACAGGAAGGCGTTCCAGCCGTTGATGAAGGTGATCGTGGCGATGGCCGCGAAGAAGTTCAGCGAGTTCGGCACGACGACACGCCAGTAGGCGCCCCAGTAGCCGAGCCCGTCCACCCGCGCCGCCTCCTCGAGCTCCTTGGGGAACCCCAGGAAGTACTGCCGGAACAGGAAGCACGTGAAACCACTGAAGAGCCCCGGGATGATGAGACCCCGGTAACTGTCGACCCAGCCGAGGGACGAGACCAGGACGAAGCTCGGCACGAAGGTGACCGCCGTGGGAACCATCAGGGTGACCAGGACGGCGTAGAACACCTTGTTGGCGTGCTTGTACGGGATCCGGGCGAGTCCGTAGCCGGCCATCGAGCAGATCAGCAGGATGCCCGAGGTGTGCAGGACGGCGACGACCACCGAGTTCCACAGGGAGCGGGCGAAGTCGACGGTGACGTCGTCGAACGGCTCGCTGAAGTTGCTCCACTGGATGGAGGTGGGGAACCACTTCCACTCCTCGCCCGTGATCTCCGGGTCGGTCATCAGCGCGTTGCGGATGATCAGGTAGAAGGGGATGAGGAAGAGCAGGCCCGCGACGCCGGTCGCGAGGTACAGGCCGGTGTTGCCGATGACGCCACCGCGCTTGGCCTTGGCGGCCTTGGCGGGCTTGGCGGTCTTCCTGACGTCGGGTGCTGTGGTGGTCACTTGGTCTCCTCACCCCTTCCGAAGCCCATGATCTTGCCCTGGAAGAGGGTCACGACGCAGATGAGCAGGGTCAGGACGACCGCGCCCGCGCTGCCCGCGCCGTAGTTCTGGTTCTGGCCGAGGGCCATCTTGTAGAGCTCGACCAGCGGAGGCTGGCCCCAGGTGGCCTTGCCGAGCAGGTTGAAGAACTCGTCGAAGGCCTGGTAGGCGGCGATCAACAGCAGCAGGATCACCGCGGTGGACGTGGCCCGCAGCTGCGGCAGCGTGATGTGCCGGAAGGTCTGCCAGCCCGGCTTGGCGCCGTCGATGGAGGCGGCCTCGTACAGCTCCCGCGGGATGTTCTGCAGTGCCGCGATGAAGAGGATCATGTAGAAGCCCGACTGGAGCCAGAGACGGACGGTCACGATGACCAGCCAGTACCAGGGCGGGTCGGGGTTGGCGAGCCACGCGACGTTGTCGATGCCGAACCAGCCGATGACGGTGTTGGCCAGGCCGAAGCGGACGCCGTTGAAGATGGACATCTTCCAGATCAGCGCGGCGGCGACATAGCTGACCGCGGTCGGCAGGAAGAACACCGAACGGAAGAACGCCCGCATGAACCGCAGCCGGTTCACCAGCAGCGCCAGGCCCAGCGAGAGGGCCCAGGTCGCGGGCACGATGAACGCGGCGAACACGGTGAACGTGACGAGGGAGTTCCGGAAGTTCGTGTCCGTCAGGATCTGCTTGTAGTTGTCGAAGCCGACGAACTCGCTCGGCGTGACGGTGAAGCGTGCCTCGAAGAAGCTGAGCCAGATGCTCCAGGCGATGGGCACGAAGACGAAGATCACCAGACCGATCAGGAACGGACCGGTGAAGAGCCAGAAGTTGAAGGTGCTGCTCGCCCTCAGGCCCCGCCGCGGCCGGGTCTTGGAGACCTTGGCCGGGGCGGGCTGGGCGACCCCGCGCGTGGTGGTGGTCGACATGTCGAGATCCGTCCGGTGGTCTATCCGAAGAGCTTCTTGAGTTCGGCGTTGACCTTCTTCTCACAGGCGTCGAGCTGGGCCTTCGGGTCACCGTCCTTGCGGACGGTGTTGGCGATCACGTCCCAGAACGCGGCGATCATGGCCTGTGTCCAGCCGATGTTGTCGAAGTGGCCGAACTCGTTGAAGAGCTTGACGCCCTCGGCGGGCAGACCGGACTTCAGCTTGGTCGCGGACGCGGCGAGCGAGGTGCGCGGCGGGATGTGGAAGCCGTAGGAGGTGGCGAAGTCCTCCTGGTGCTTCTTCTGGTCGATCCACAGCCACTTGACGTATTCCTTGGCCGCCTCGACGTTCTTGCCCTTGGCGTTGACGAACATCGACCAGCCGCCGTTGTACACCGACTGCTTGCCGGCCGAGCCGACCTTCGGGAACGGGAAGATGCCGATGTCGTCGCCGAGCGCCTTCTGCATGGCCGGCATGGCCCACATGCCGCACCACTGGATCGCCGTCAGGCCCTGGATGAAGGCCGACGGGTCCCACGAGTCGGCGGGGGCGTCGAGGAGCAGGTTGCCGCTGGTGAACAGGCCGCGCAGCTGCTTGAGGCCCTCGGCGACAGCGTCGGTGTTGAAGGCGGGCTTGTTGTCCGCGGTGAGCGTGTCGGCACCGGCCGACCAGATCAGCGGGCGATCCACCGAGGTCAGGTCGTTGCCGAGGAAGAGGCCCTTGACCTTGCTGGTGGTCAGCTTGTCGGCGGCCTCGATCAGCTCTTCCAGCGTGGTCGGAACCTCGACCCCGGCCTTCTTGAACAGCGACGGCCGGTAGAAGAGGAACTGCGGGTCGTCGATCATCCGGATGCCGTATATCTTGCCGTCGACCGTGTGCGACTTGATGTCGGCCTGGTTGAAGTCGTCCTTGACCGGCTCGATGATGTCGGTCAGGTCGGCCACCTGCCCGCTCTTGACGAGCTGGATCTGCGGGTGGAACTCGAAGACGTCCGGCGCGTTCTTGGTGAGCAGTGCGGCGAAGAGCTTCTGCTCGTAGTTGTTGCCGGTGATCCACTGCGTGGCGACGTTGGCGTCCTTGTACTCCTTCGCGTAGCGCTTCACGGCCTGCTCGACGCCGGCCTCGCCGTAGGCGTGGAAGTACTGGACGAGGGCGTCGCCCGACCCGCCGCCGCTCCGTCCGGTGTTGCCGCCGCACGCGGCGAGTCCGCCGACGGCGGCCAGGCCCATCGCGGCCCGCAGTACGTTTCGGCGGTCCCAGTTCATGTTGCTCGATGCCGACATGCTGACGTCCTTGTCTCGAGTGCGGCTGCGGCTCTGCGGCTCACTGCCTGATGGCTCACGGCCCGGGGGCTCGCGCCAGATGGCTCAAAGAGAGGTGCGGTGCGGGACGCTAGAGCTTCGGCTAAGGCTTCGGCAAGGGGTTGGACGAAGTCTGTACGAAGCGTTGTGTCCGGTTCGCGATTTCGAACGCGCGGGGGGAGCGGAGGAGTTGGTTCCGCCGTTACGAAGGTGGGGTGGTGGTACGGCTCCTCACGGGGGCGGTGCGTTTGCCGTTCTTCTGCCCGACGGCCTGGAGCGCGCCCTCGAGCGCGAACGTCGCCGCGCCCAGGCACACCGGGTCGGTGGGGATGGGGGAGAGAACGACTTCGGTGGCGGCCAGGGGCCGTGGCAGCGCGTGCCGGGTCACGGCTTCGCGCACCTCGTGCAGCAGCGGCTCGCCCAGGGTGCGGGCGACCCAGCTGCTCAGCACGACGATCTCGGGGTTGAACAGATTGACCAGGTCCGCGACACCGGCGCCCAGGTAGCGCGCGGTGTCGTGGACGACCCGACGCGCCACGGGGTCGTCCGCCGCGACCCCGCGGGCCAGGGCGTCGATGGTCGCCGTCTGGTCGTCGGCGTGCAACAGTGCGCTGTCGGGGCTGAGTTCGCGCAGGTTCAGCATGATGCCGCGGGCGCCGACGTAGGTCTCCACGCAGCCGTGGTTGCCGCAGCGGCACAGGCGTCCGTCCAGCACCATCGTGGTGTGGCCCCACTCGCCGGCGCTGTTGCTGACCCCGCGGTGCAGGCCGCCGCCCAGGACCAGGCCGGCGCCCACGCCGGTGCCGAGGTTGACCACGACGGCGTTCCCGCGCCCGCGCGCCGCCCCGAACCACAGCTCGGCGACCGCGCTGGCGCGCAGCGGGTTGTCCAGGTACAGCGGGTAGGCGATGTGCTCGGTGAGCAGGTCGAGCAGCGGTACGTCGTGCCAGTCCCAGTTGGGCGCGTACTCCGAGATGCCGGTCGCGCGGTCCACCTGCCCCGGCACGCTCACGCCGACGCCGAGCACCCGGGCGCCCTCGATGCCGGCCTGCATGACCACCGAGCCGACGGCGGTGGCCACGTGGCCCACCACCTGCTCGGGCAGGCTCTCGCTGGGCCGGACGTCCTCCTCGGCGCGGGCCAGCACGTTCAGCCCGAGGTCGAACAGCTCGACGTGCACGTACGTCTCGGCGATGTCCACGCCGATCAGCGCGCCGCCCGAGGAGTTGACCGCGACCAGGCCCCGGGGGCGCCCGCCCGCCGAGTCCTCGAAGCCGACCTCGGTGATCATGCGGAGGTCGAGGAGCTCACCGACGAGGGTGGCGACCGTCGCGAGGCTGAGGCCTGTGGCCGCTGCCAGCTCCTGCCGGGAGGTGGGTGACTCCGCGATGATCTGGCGCAGCACCTCGTATCGGTTCGCGGTGCGGATGTCACGTGATGTGCGCTTCACCGGGGTGCCCCATTCCTTCCCAGACCGGCCGGGCCGGGTCGACGTCGGCACCGGCGCGGCGCAAGGCTATGGGCTGCCGGGACTTTCGACAAGGGGTTTGGAAAGGGGCTTTATAAAGTGCTCGCCCGGTGCGGACCGGGGTGACCGACCATGGCCTGCCCATGATGCCTCAGAGGGGGCCGGTGCGGTGTCGCATGCGGGTGAGGTGATCGCGGCGGTGTCGGACCGGGTGGGTCAGTCCCTGTCCTCGGCGGGCTCGCCCGCGGGGTGCGCCGCCACCTCGCCGGGGCGGCTCGCGCCGGCGACCGCGGCGGCCAGCTGCTGCTGCACCTGCTCCGGCAGGGTGCTGCCGTGCACGCTGCCCACCAGGTCCTGGGCCAGGTTGTGCAGCTTGATGTTGGTGTTCTGGGAGGTCTTCACCAGCACGCTCCAGGCCGCTTCGGGGCTCAGGCCGAAGGAGGCCATCAGGATGCCTCGGGCCAGGTCGATGGTGGGCCGGGTCTGCATGGCGCGGCGCAGCTGGGCGACTTCGGCGCGGAGGTCCTGGCCGCTCTCCTCCGGCGGGTCGGCGTCGGGCGCGGCCGGGCTGCTCTCCGGCGGGCCGGAGTCCGCGAACAGCTCCCGTGTGCCCGTCAGGTCGAGAAGGCGCTCCACCGCGACGCCGCAGGACCGGACGGTGACCGTCTTGCCCTGGTCGATGGCGCGGCTGCGCAGATCGAGCAGTGCGTTGAGGCCGGAGCAGTCGCAGAACCCGACCGCGTCCAGACGCAGGTCGATGCCGCCACCGGACAAGGTGAGCATGTCGTACAGCTCGGGCAGCAACCGTCGGCTGCCCAGGTCCAGTTCACCCCACAGCGTCACGGTCAGCCGGTCGCCGTCCGGAACGACGTCCATGGTCGCCATGCAGGGCGGGATCGCCGCCGGCGCACTGTCGCCCGCCGTGCGTAGGGCGCCCCCCTGCGTGTGAGACCGCGCAGAGTACGCAGGCTCCGGCATGGCCCTGTTCTCCCTTGCTCTGTCTTGCTCTGTTCGCCTTGCCTCCGCTTCCAGCGTTGCCCCTCTACCCCACACACGTCAACCGATACATGAAACGGAGTACGTGTTTTTGGGTGCGTGAATGTTCGGTCGCTAGAGTTGGGGGCATGGATGGAGTGCCCGAGCCACACACCGGATGGACGTTTCTCACCAACCATGCCCGTGTGCTGGCCGCCATTGCCGACAATCACAGTGCTCGTATCCGGGACATCGCGGCCCACTGCAGGCTCACCGAGCGAGCCGTGCAGAAGATCATCGCGGACCTGGAGCAGGACGGATACCTCTCCCACACCCGGGAGGGGCGCACCAACACGTACCGGATCGACCCCGGCAAGGTGCTGCGACACCCGGCCGAGGCGGGTCTGACCGTGGCGTCCCTGATGTCCCTGCTCGTCAAGGACGAGGCCGACCGCACCACGACCTCCGCCGCCCGCAGCCGCCCACACGCGGCGACCTGACGGCGGGCCTCGACCGGGGGCCGGCCACGACCGCGCCCCCCGACGGGCCACCCGCAAGCCACGGCCTGACCTGCGGCCCACACCAGCCACGGTTTGGTCGGCGGGCCACCCGCAGACACCGCCCGGTCGGCGGGTGGCGCGCGACGGCTGACCTCCGGGCCGTGCGCGCCATGTCCTGGCCGGCGGACTGCGCACGCCACGCCCTGCCCAACTGGTCACCGCACGCCACGGCTTGGCCGACGGGCCGCGCGCGCCGCTGCCGACAGGCGGCCCACGCTCGCCACGGCCGATCTGCGGCCCACGCTCGCCACGGCCGATCTGCGGCCCACGCTCGCCACGGCCGATCTGCGGCCCACGCTCGCCACGGCCGATCTGCGGCCTGTGCACGCGACGGTCTGACGGCGGGCCATCCGCCCGCCAGGCCCGACCTCCGGCCCACGCACGCCATGCCCGACCCTCCGGCCTACGCTCGCCACGGCCGATCTGCGGCCTGCACACACCATGGTCTGGGCGGGGCACCCGCATGCCACGGTCTGGCCGGCGGGCCCCCGCATGCCACGGGCCGCTGCGGCCCCGCATGCCACGCCGGGCCGGCAGACCACCCGCATGTCACCGCCCGGCCGGCAGGCCACCCGCACGCCACGGCCGATCTGCGGCCCCGCGTGTCATGCCCGGGCCGGTGGGGCGATCCGCATCAGGACGACCGGCCGCCCCCCGGTACCGCCTACGCCTGTGCGAGCACGCTCCGGACGAAGGGGTTGGTGAACTTCCCCCGGGGGTCCAGCTCCTGCGTCAGCGCCCGGAAGTCGTCGAGTCGCGGGTACAGCTCGCGCAGGGCGGAGGCGGGCAGGGTGAACACCTTTCCCCAGTGCGGCCGGGCGCCGAAGGGGGCCAGGGCCGTCTCGACCCGCCGCACCGCCGGGAGTACCGCCTGCGTGTCCTCCACCCACGTGAAGTGCGCCGCGACGGTGTCCCGGCCGTGGGAAGGGCTCAGCCACTGGTCGTCGCCGGCGATCGTGCGCACCTCGCAGGTCTGCAGGACGGGGGCGACGGTCTCCCGGATCGCGTCGAGCGCGTGCAGCATCTCCACGGCGTGCCCGCGCGGCAGCAGGTACTCCGACTGCAGCTCCGCCCCGCTGCTCGGGACGAACTCCGCCCGGAAGTGCGGCAATCGCTCGTGCCACGGCCCCGGAACGCCGAACTGCTCGGTGCAGTTGACCGCGGGCATGCCCGGCACCGGGTGCGTCTTCTCCGTGGCGGGCGCGGCCCAGGGGAAGGCGGGCAGCGGCTGGTCGGTGCGCCGCTTGAGCCACACTTGCCTGAAGCCCGGCTCCCGCCAGTCGGTGAACAGGCTGACGCTGTACCCCGTCGCCATCACCGTCTCGAACGTCCCCGAGTCCAGCCCCTGGAAGGGCAGTTCGGTGAACACGTGCTGCTCCACCTCGTAGGCCGGTTCCAGATCGAGGGTGAGCGCGGTGACGACCCCGAGCGCGCCGAGCGAGGTGACGGCCCCGCCGAACCGCTCCTCGTCCCGTCCTATGGTCACCATCGAACCGTCGGCCGTGACCAGCTCCACCTCGCGCACGGCCACCGAGAGCGGGCCGTTGAGCACCCCCGAGCCGTGGGTGCCGGTCGCGACCGACCCGGCCACCGAGATGTGCGGCAGGGACGCCATGTTGTGCAGCGCGAGTCCCTGCCCGTGCACGCGGCGGGCCAGCTCGGCGTAGCGCACGCCGCCGCCGACCCGGACCGTCCGGGCCGCCGTGTCGACGTCCACCTCCGGGGGCAGGTCGGCCAGCGACAGCAGGACGCCCTCGGGCCCCGGCTCGGCGATCTGGTTGAACGAGTGTCCGCTGCCCAGGACCCGCACCCGGTCGCCGTCCGCGACGAGCGCGCGCAGCGCGGCGAGCGAGCCGGGCCGGTGCAGTTCCTTGGCCGCGTAGGTGATGTTGCCCGCCCAGTTGGTCACGGTCCCGTTCATCGCTTCGTCCTTCCCCGAGGCAGCGGGGACCGGGAAGCCCCCGCCGGAACCTACCCCGGTCCGGTGTCCATTGCCGCTGCCGCCCGGCTCCGCCTACGGTAGGGGCCGTAGAGAGCGGTTACTACCCCGGTTTCCACCGCCGGTCTCCCGTCCCGGTTTCCGTCCGTGTCACGGGAGCCGTTCCAGCAGTGCCCCCCGCCGAGCCGGAAGGTCACCTCCTTGAGTCAGCGTCCCCAGGCACTGTTCGCCATGGCCGCCGAGAACGTGCCGCAGGTCTTCCCGCCCGAGGTGCTGGAGCGGCTGAGCGAGTCCGTGGACATCGATCCCGGCCTCGTGGCCGAGGACTTCACCGACCCGCGCGTCCTCGGCGCGCTGGCCCGGACCGAGATCCTGGTGACCGGCTGGGGGTGCCCCCGGCTCGACGAGGCGGTCCTCGACGCCGCTCCCCGGCTGCGGTCGGTGCTGCACTCGGCCGGCTCGGTGAAGTCCTTCGCCACCCCCGGGATCTGGCAGCGCGGCATCGCCGTCTCCTCGGCGGCCGTCGCCAACGCGCTCCCGGTCGCCGAGTACACCCTCGCCATGATCCTGCTCGCCGGCAAGGACGTCCTCGCCGCCCGCGACCGGATGCGCACGGCCCGCACCTCCGCCGGCTGGGGCGTCATCCCCGGCATCGGCAACTACGGTCGCCGGGTCGGCGTCATCGGCGCCTCCCGCATCGGCCGCCGCGTCCTCGAACTGCTCCGCCCCTTCGACCTGCGGCCGGCCCTCACCGACCCGTACGTCGACGAGCGGCAGGCCGCCGCGCTCGGCGTCCCCCTGCTGCCCCTGGACGAGCTGCTGCGCACGTCCGGCATCGTCACCGTCCACGCCCCGGAGACGCCCGAGACCCACCACCTGATCGGCGGCCGCGAGCTGGCCCTCATGCCCGACGGGGCGGTGCTGATCAACACCGCGCGCGGCGCGCTGGTCGACCACGACGCCCTCGTGGCGGAACTGCGCACCGGGCGCCTGACCGCGATCCTCGACGTCACCGACCCGGAGCCGCTTCCCGCGGACTCGCCCCTCTACGACCTGCCCGGCGCGTTCGTCACCCCGCACCTCGCGGGCTCCCAGGGCAACGAGCTGGCCCGGCTCGGCCTGACGGTCGCGCAGGAGGCGGAACGGCTGCTGGCCGGGGAGAAGCCCGCGTACGGGGTCGACTGGGCGTCGCTGGCGCGCGAAGCCTGACCCGCATCACCCAGCACAATGCCGCAAAGGGGGCATTCCCCCGGCTCGGGGGGACCCGGTACCGGCCGCGTACACCCATGGGCATACCGTGAGGAGTCGTACGTCCGAACCGGGAGGAGAGTCGGGATGGGCAGCCGTACCGCGCTGGTCGAGGATCTGATGGAGCGGTTCCCGCACGTACCGCGGGAGGCCGTCTTCAAGGAGGACCTGCTTCGCGGCGGCGTCGCCTTCGACCCGTCCGCACTGAGTGACAACGAGGGCGGCGAGGTCAAGCCGAAGTCGTACTTCATCTTCTCCTTCGACCACGGCACCCTGCCCGAGCTCGGCGAGGCGGCGCTGCGCCGGCCGCCCGAGGAGATCATCCTCACCGGCGGCCCCTACGACCTGCGCCGCACCGTCGTCTCGGTCCGCGTGAACCCGTCCTCGCCGTACCGCGTCGCCGCGAACGAGGACGGGGTGCTCGGTCTCTACCTCGACGGCAAGCGGATCTCCGACGTCGGAGTGCCGCCGATGCCCGAGTACTACCGGCACACCCTCGCCAGCGGGAAGTCGGTGATGGAGGTCGCCCCGACCATCCAGTGGGGTTACCTGATCTACCTGACCGTCTTCCGGGTCTGCCAGTACTTCGGCGCCAAGGAGGAGTGCCAGTACTGCGACATCAACCACAACTGGCGCCAGCACAAGGCCGCCGGCCGGCCCTACACGGGCGTGAAGGACGTCGAGGAGGTGCTCGAGGCCCTGGAGATCATCGACCGCTACGACACGGCGAAGGCCTCCACCGCCTACACCCTCACCGGCGGCGCCATCACCAAGACGGTCTCCGGCCGCGACGAGGCCGACTTCTACGGCCACTACGCCAAGGCCATCGAGGAGCGCTTCCCCGGCCGCTGGATCGGCAAGGTCGTCGCCCAGGCGCTGCCGCGTGACGACGTGCAGCGGTTCAAGGACTACGGCGTGCAGATCTACCACCCCAACTACGAGGTGTGGGACGAGTACCTCTTCAAGATGTACTGCCCGGGCAAGGAGCGCTACGTCGGCCGCGACGAGTGGCACAAGCGCATCCTCGACTCAGCCGGGATCTTCGGCGCGCGCAACGTCATCCCCAACTTCGTGGCGGGCGTGGAGATGGCCGAGCCGTTCGGCTTCAAGACGGTCGACGAGGCCATCGCCTCCACCACCGAGGGCCTGCGCTTCTTCATGTCGCACGGCATCACGCCCCGCTTCACCACCTGGTGCCCGGAGCCCACGACGCCGCTCGGCAAGGCCAACCCGCAGGGCGCGCCGCTGGAGTACCACATCCGCCTGCTCCAGGCGTACCGGCAGACCATGGAGGACTTCGGTCTCTCCTCGCCCCCCGGCTACGGCCCGCCCGGCGCAGGCAACGCGGTCTTCTCGGTCAGCTCCTTCATGGACAGCCTCCCGGCCGACGAACCCACCGCCGTTTGATAACACTTCGATCACGTCGTCCCTTCTGACGGCACACCGCTGAGTCGCAGGGCGGCCGCACCCGTATGGCACTCCGAGGCCGGAGCCATGGGGGTGCGGCCGCCCTGTCGTGATATCTGAACAGGGCGCTTGTCAGTTGTGTGGGAGGCGTGAAAAGCTCTTGCACTGCCGCGAGGTTCCCCCCAACTCCAATGCCGATGTGGTGAGTTGACCTCGCTTGTGGATGCAGGAGACTCATGCCCGACCTGCCGACCCCTCAGGACGCCACCGAGGCCGCGCTGTTCTCCGAGTGCTGGGACGCGGTCCTCGCGTACGCGGACCTGTGCACGTCCGGTTCTTCGGCCGCCGCACAGCTGGGCCGCGAGGCGTTCGCGCACGGCATACGCGAGGCCCGCGCCGCCGGCACCGGCCCGGTCCGCGGCACCGGCCGCCGCCCGGCCCGGCTGCCCCGCATACCCCTGCTGCTGACCTCCGTACGCACCACCGCCGCGGCCTGGGAGGAAGAGGGGCAGGGCCACAAACTCGACCCCGACCTGCGCCTGTGGCTCAACTCGGACAAGGCCGCCCGCTACACCGGCCCGCCCCTGCAGCGCCCGCTCGCGCTGCGCGGCCTGCGCGATCTCCAGCAACCCGACGCCGAACTGCTGTGGTTCGCCGAGGTGGAGGCCCTGCCACTGCCCGTGGTCGCCCGCCGCCTGGGCCTCGACCCGGCCGGTGCCGGCCAGGAACTCCAGCAGGTGCGCACCCTGTTCCGGGACCGCTGCCACCGCAACCACCTCGACACGCCGATGGACGCCCGGTGCCGCAGCTACGCCCGGCTGCTCGACGCCGTGACCCGCTCCTCCGAGGCCGAGACCCCCGGCGACCTCTCCCGGCACCTGGCCACCTGCGTGCAGTGCGCCGAAGCCGCCGCCTGCCTGCGCCTGCACGGCGGCGCCCTGCCCGGGGCACTGGCCGGCGGGGTGATCGGCTGGGGCGGCCTCGCCTACCTGGAGCGCCGCCGCCGTGCCGCCGAGGTGCGGCTGGGTGCCGGCCGCCCCGGCCCGGCGGACAAGGCGGCCGGAGAACCGGAGGACGGGGAGCAGAAGGCGCGCGTCGCCCGCAACGGCCTCCTCGTCGCCGCGGTCCTGGTCTCCGTGCTGGCCCTCGGCGTCTCGCTGATGCCCTTCGGCGGTGGCGACGACGACCTCGGCGCGCGCGGCGGCGACCGCCAGCCGGTGGCCGACCCCGCTCCTCCCCTGCCGTCCGCACCGTCCCTGCCGCCCGCGACCTCGAAACCGGCCGACCGGACCACCCAGGCCACGAAGCAGCCGGAGAAGCCCGGCACGTCGAAGGGCACCGACCGCCACACCGAACCGCAGGGCACCTCCTCGCCCACCGACCGGACCGAACCCGGCGAGAGCGCGGACCCCGCCTGCCGGGTCGAGTACGACCTGGTCAACCAGTGGCCCGACGGCTTCCAGGCCACCGTCACCGTCACCAGCACCGAGGCCCTCGGCTCCTGGCGCGTCGCCTGGTCCTTCCGGGACGGCCAGCGGGTGGGACAGATGTGGGACGCCTCCGTCGCCCAGGACGGCTCCCGCGTCACCGCCACCGCCGCCGACTACAACAAGTCGGTCCCCGCCGGCGGCGACCTGGCCTTCGGCTTCCTCGCCTCCTGGCGGGGCAAGAACTCCCCGCCGTACGACTTCGAGCTGAACGGCCACACCTGCGCGAAAAGCAGTTGACGCACCTCCGCCGTGACGGGATAGCGTGACGGCTGTCCGGCGCACACGGCGGTTCGTGCGCAGGGCGGTTCCGCGCACACGGCGGTGCCGCGAAGAGAAGACCCGAAGAGACAGGGAGGTGTTGACCGATGGCTGTCATTGCGATGGGCGCTGCCCGCATCCAGTTCATCCAGTCCACCTCCGTGGCCGCCGGCTGATCCGACCGACTGTCGGGCCGGGGGCCGACCTTGGAAGGGTCACCCTTGTCCTCCTCCTCCGCTTCATCCGTTTCCACCGCTCTCGCTCCCTACGGCTGGGACGAGGCCTGGGCCGAGGCGTTCACCCCGTACGAGACCGAAGGGCTGCTGCCCGGCCGGGTCGTCCGGGTCGACCGCGGGCAGTGCGACGTCGTCACCGCCGACGGGCTGCTGCGGGCCGACACCGCGTTCGTCACCCCGCACGACCCGCTGCGGGTCGTGTGCACCGGCGACTGGGTCGCCGTCGAACCCGGCGGCAACCCGCGCTACGTCCGTACCTGCCTGCCGCGCCGCACCGCCTTCGTCCGCTCCACCTCCTCCCAGCGCTCGGAGGGGCAGATCCTCGCGGCCAACGTCGACCACGCGGTCATCGCCGTGTCGCTCGCGGTCGAGCTGGACCTCGGCCGCATCGAGCGCTTCCTCGCCCTCGCCTGGGAATCCGGGGCCCAGCCCGTCGTCGTCCTCACCAAGGCCGACCTCGTGCCGGACGCCGTGACCCTCTCGTACCTCGTCCAGGACGTGGAGACGAGCGCGCCCGGCGTGGCCGTCGTGCCCGTCAGCTCCGTGGACGGGGCCGGGCTCGACGTGCTCGCCGCGATCGTCGGCGGGGGGACGTCCGTGCTGCTCGGGCAGTCCGGCGCCGGCAAGTCCACCCTCGCCAACGCGCTGCTCGGCGAGGACGTCATGACCGTCCAGGCCACCCGGGACGTCGACGGCAAGGGCCGCCACACCACGACCACGCGCAACCTGCTCGCCCTGCCCGGCGGGGGTGTCCTGATCGACACCCCCGGGCTGCGGGGCGTCGGCCTGTGGGACGCCGGAACCGGCGTCGGGCAGGTGTTCTCCGAGATCGAGGAGCTGGCCGGGCGGTGCCGCTTCCACGACTGCGCCCACGAGGCCGAGCCGGGGTGCGCCGTGCTGGCCGCCGTCGAGACCGGTGAGCTGCCGGAGCGGCGGCTGCAGAGCTACCGCAAGCTGCTGCGGGAGAACCAGCGCATCGTCGCCAAGACCGACGCCCGCCTGCGGGCCGAGATCCGCAAGGACTGGAAGCGGAAGGGGGCGATCGGCAAGGCCGCGATGGAAGCGAAGCGGGGACCGCACCGGCGTTCGTAACCGCTCCGCGTCCCGCCGTCCGCGTCCCGCCGTCCGGGTTCCCGGCCCGATCGCGGTGTCCGATTTCCGCCAGCGGCCGACCGGCCGACGGCGGAGACTGGACGGGTGACGAACCAGGGAACGGACGAAGACACCAGGTACGAGGCGGTGCGCAGCCGCGACGCCCGTTTCGACGGCGTGTTCTTCTTCGCGGTCGAGACGACGGGCATCTACTGCCGGCCGAGCTGCCCCGCGGTCACCCCGAAGCGGGCCAACGTACGGTTCTTCACCACGGCCGCCGCCGCGCAGGGCTCGGGTTTCCGGGCCTGCCGGCGGTGCCGCCCGGACGCCGTGCCCGGCTCCGCCGAGTGGAACGTCCGCGCGGACGTGGTGGGCCGGGCCGTACGGCTGATCGCCGACGGCGTGGTCGACCGGGAGGGCGTCGCCGGGCTCGCCGGACGCCTCGGCTACAGCGCACGGCAGGTGCAGCGGCAGCTCACCGCCGAACTCGGCGCCGGGCCGGTCGCCCTCGCCCGGGCCCAGCGGGCCCACACCGCACGCGTCCTGGTGCAGACCACCGAGCTGCCCATCACCGAGATCGCGTTCGCGTCGGGCTTCGCCAGCGTGCGGCAGTTCAACGACACGATCCGGGCGGTGTACGCGTCGACTCCGAGCGAGCTGCGCGCCGCCGCGCCGAAGCACGGCCGGGGCCGCCGCACGGCCACCCCGAACGCCGGCATCCCGCTCCGGCTCGCCCACCGAGGCCCCTACCGGGCCGGGCCCGTCTTCGACCTGCTGGCCCGCGAGGCCGTACCCGGCATCGAGGAGGTGAGCGGCCCGCCCGGCACCCGCACCTACCGGCGCACCCTGCGCCTCCCGTACGGCACCGGCATCGTCGCGGTCGAAGAGCGCCCCGGCACCGCCCGGAGCGGACTCGGCGCCCACCCGGGCGGCTGGCTCGACGCCCGGCTGCACCTCACCGACCCACGCGACCTGACCACCGCCGTCCAGCGGCTGCGGCGGCTGTTCGACCTCGACGCCGACCCCTACGCCGTCGACGAGCGCCTCGCCGCCGACCCGCGACTCGCACCCCTGGTCGCCGCCCGGCCCGGGCTGCGCTCACCGGGCACCGCCGACCCGGAGGAACTCGCGGTGCGCGCACTGACCGGCCGCACGGAGGCGGAACGGCTCGTACGCCGCTACGGCAAGGCCCTCGACGCCCCCTGCGGCAGCCTCACCCACCTCTTCCCCGAGCCGGCCGTCCTCGCCGGGGCCGAGCCCGGCGGCACCCTCGGCGCACTCACCGCCGCCCTCGCCGACCAGGCCGTCCGCCTGGACCCCGGCGCCGACCGGGACGACGCGCAGGACGCCCTGCGTGCCGTGCCCGGCCTGGACGCCCGTACCGTGGCCGAGATCCGCATCCGCGCCCTCGGCGACCCGGACGTGGCCCCGCCCGGCCTCGACGTCCCCGACAGCTGGCGCCCCTGGCGCTCGTACGCTCTGAACCACCTGCGCGCAGCAGGGGAGTGGGAGTCCCGATGACCTGCCCGACCTACTGGACGAGTGTGACCGGCCCTCTCGGGCCGCTGCTCCTCACCGCCGCCCCGGCCGGCGAGCTGACCTCCCTGTCCGTGCCCGGCCAGAAGGGCGGACGCGAGGTGCGGGACGACTGGCGGCGCGACCCCGGGCCCTTCCGGGAGGCCGAGGAGCAGCTCGCCGCCTACTTCGCCGGGGAACTGAAGGAGTTCCGCCTGACCTGGCGCACCGAGGGCACCGCCTTCCGGGAGAGGGTCTGGGCCGCGCTGGACGACATTCCCTACGGCTCGACCGCGACGTACGGCGAGATCGCCGCGCGCATCGGGGCGCCCCGGGCGGCCGTGCGGGCCGTCGGCGGTGCGATCGGCGCGAATCCGCTGCTGGTGGTCCGGCCGTGCCACCGGGTGATCGGCGCGGACGGCGCCCTGACCGGCTATGCGGGCGGTCTGGACCGCAAGGTCCGGCTGCTGACGCACGAGGGCGTGCTGCCCGCTTGAGGGCTCACCCCCAGAAGACCGCACCCACCCAGGCCGCCGCGATCAGCTGGCAGGTGAACAGTTCGGACAGGATGCCGGAGCCGCCCGCGCGCATGACCGTGCGCAGGGCGGCGACCGCGTCGGTGTGACGGCCGAGGCGGAGCCGTTCGAAGAGGTAGACACCCGCCAGGAATCCCGGGATCGCGCCCAGTACGGGGACCAGGACGAAGCCGAGGACGGAACCGGCTCCGGCGCAGGCCAGCATGCGGCGGGTGGTGCCGTTCATACGCAGCCGCCGGGGCGGCAGCGCCCAGCGGACGGCCTGGGAGACGAGCAGCAGCACGGTGGCTCCGACCAGCACCCACCACGCGACGGGCCGCGGATCCTTCAGCGCCCACCACATGACCGCGGCCCACACCAGCAACGATCCCGGCATGGCGGGCAGCAGCACTCCGCACAGCCCGAGCAGGATGACCAGCCCGACCAGCAGGAGGTCCCACACTCCCATCTGACCAGACTGCCGGAACACGCGAGAACGCGCAGGTCAGAAGCGTGGCCGGGGCTCAGACCCGCAGGTCAGCCGCTCGCGGCCCGCCGGGCTCCCGATATCGCATGACCGTTCTACAGCTCACTCGACGTGCCGTTCACCGTCCCGTGGCGGGGCGGTTTTTTCCACAAGCCCCGTTTTCATCCGGCTCGTGCGGTGGACAATTACGGGCATGAGCCAGCAGGGGGGAAGGCCCACCGGTCACGAGGACGACTGGTGGAGGGAGTTGTACGAGGACTCCACCGACGACACGGGCCCCACACCGGCGCGGGATTCCCTGGACGACCGGTTCGCTTCGGCGTCGGGAGCGGTGGGAGACGGGGCGGAGGAGCGGACAGGGCCCCCGGACCGGCCGGTGGGGCGGCCCCTCGGTGCGGAGCCGACGGTTCCGGCGCCCCGGAGCGGGGCCGATGACGTACCGGACCCGCCCCGGCCGCACGGCCGGTCCCCGCAGCGCGCGCCCTGGGAGCCGCCGCCGTCCGGGCCCACCGGGCCCGTGAGCTTCCCGGCCGCGGCGAAACCGCCGGGGCGCGCCGAGCGGAAACCCGACCGCACGCCCACGGACGAGCGTCCCCGCGACGCAGCCTCGCCGGTCAGCCCGGGTGCGTCCGCGGGTGAGCGCCGAGGTGACGGGGGCCCGCCAGCCGCCGCCCCCCGGCCACCCGCGGAGAACCCGAGGCAACCCCCCGCCCCGACGCCCCCCGCCTCACGGACACCCCCGGTCCCCCCGCCCCCCACGGCCCCTCCGACCTGGCCGGCCCCGGAGGCCGACCCGGCCCCTGTCGTGGGCCCGCCCGGGCAGCCTGCCCCTCCGGCCCCCGCCACCGCTCCCGGCGGGGCCGCGTCCCACCCGCCCGAGTCGGGCGGAGCCGCGTCACCCGCCACCGACCCGGGCGACGCCGCGTACCCGGCCTCGGCCGACCGGCCCCCCGTGCCGCCGCGCCCCACCGCCTCGCCCCCCGCGCCCTCACCCCCGGCCGGCCGGCGGCCCCGGCCTCCGGGCCCCGGCGTCCCGGCGGGACCGGCTGATCAGAAGCCTGTGCCTCCGCTCCCCGCCGAGCCGCCGGACGCGGTCCCGCGTCCCGAGGACCCTCAGGCGGTACTGCCACGCCCCGCCGGCCCCGCGCCCACGCCCCTCACCACGGATCCCCCGCCCGACCGGCCCGGCCCCCGGATCGAGCGCCCCGCGCCCACTCCCCGGTCGCGTGGCCACGTCGGAACCCGGCCGCCCACCTATGACGCCGAACCCACCGCTCTCCCGGCCGCCGATCCGGATGATCTCGACGACCTCGTGGCGGACACCGTGCTGGACGGGGCCCGGTACGGGGCCTGTACCTTGCGGGCCGTTTCCGTGCGGGGGGACTCCGCGCGGTACCGGGGCGAGCCCCGCAGGGATTCGCTGCTCACCGCCCGCTTCGGCACGGGGGAGCACGCGCTGCTGCTGGTGGCGATGGCGACCGGGGCCCGGGCCACCCCGGGTGCGCACCGGGCCGCAGCCGAGGCCTGCCACTGGATCGGGCGGGCCGTCGGACGCAGTCATGCCCGGCTGGCCGAGGACATAAGGGACGGTCGGCGCGGCGACCTGAAGTCCGGGCTGCACCGGCTCACCGCCCGCAGCCTCGGCAAGCTCCGGGCCAGCGCCTCCGAGCAGGGCGTCGACCCCGAGGAGTACGCGGCCAGCCTGCGCTGCCTGCTGCTGTCGGCCGACCCCGCATGCCGTACGCGCGTGTTCTTCGGGGTCGGGCCGGGCGGACTGTTCCGGTTGCGGGAGGGGGAGTGGCAGGACATCGAGCCGCAGGTCGCCGTGGTCAGGGGCGAACCCGTCGTGGGGTTCGGCTCGCCGCCCTCCGAGACCCCCGAGGGCGACCGGCTCACCATGGACCTGGGCATCCCGACCCCGCCCAGCCCGTACGAACCGGCCCCGGAGCCGCCCCGCGAGCCCTTCCGTTTCCGGACCTCCGTCGCCCGCCCGGGTGACACGCTCCTGATGTGCAGCGGCGGGCTCGCCGAGCCCCTGCGCGGCGAGCCCGAACTGGGCGAGTACCTCGCCGAGCGCTGGTCCCGCCCCGACCCGCCCGGCCTCGCGGCCTTCCTCGCCGACTCCCAAGTACGGGTCAAGGGTTATGCGGACGACCGTACGGCCGCCGCGGTGTGGGAGGCGTGAGCGCGACCGGTGTGACTTGATGGAACCCGGAGGGATCCCAGGAGACCGAAGGGGCAGACGAGAACCATGGCCAAACAGAACGTCGCGGAACAGTTCGTCGACATCCTCACCCGTGCCGGAGTCAAACGCCTCTACGGGGTCGTCGGCGACAGCCTCAACCCGGTCGTCGACGCCGTCCGCCGCAACTCCGCCATCGACTGGATCCACGTCCGGCACGAGGAGACCGCGGCCTTCGCCGCCAGTGCCGAGGCGCAGATCACCGGCGGGCTCGCCGCCTGCGCCGGCTCCTGCGGCCCCGGCAACCTCCACCTCATCAACGGCCTCTACGACGCCCACCGCTCCATGGCCCCGGTCCTCGCCCTCGCCTCGCACATCCCGTCCAGCGAGATCGGCCTCGGGTTCTTCCAGGAGACCCACCCCGACCGGCTGTTCGCCGAGTGCAGCCACTACAGCGAGATGATCTCCAGCCCGCAGCAGATGCCGCGGCTGCTGCAGACCGCCATCCAGAACGCCGTCGGCCGCAGCGGCGTCAGTGTCGTCACCCTGCCCGGCGACATCGCCGACGAGCCCGCCCCGGAGAAGGCCGCCGAGACCGCCCTCGTCACCTCCCGCCCGACGGTCCGCCCCGGTGACGCCGAGATCGACCGGCTCGCCGAGATGATCGACGAGGCCGGCAAGGTCACCCTCTTCTGCGGCAGCGGTACGGCCGGCGCGCACGCCGAGGTCATGGAGTTCGCCGGGAAGATCAAGTCCCCGGTCGGGCACGCCCTGCGCGGCAAGGAGTGGATCCAGTACGACAACCCGTACGACGTCGGCATGAGCGGGCTGCTCGGGTACGGCGCCGCCTACGAGGCCACCCACGAGTGCGACCTGCTGATCCTGCTCGGCACCGACTTCCCCTACAACGCCTTCCTCCCCGACGACGTGAAGATCGCCCAGGTCGACGTCCGGCCCGAACACCTGGGCCGCCGCTCGAAGCTGGACCTCGCGGTGTGGGGCGACGTGCGGGAGACGCTGCGCTGTCTGATCCCGCGGGTGAAGGAGAAGAAGAACCGCCGCTTCCTCGACCGGATGCTGAAGAAGCACGCCGACGCGCTGGAAGGCGTGGTGAAGGCGTACACGCGCAAGGTCGAGAAGCACACGCCGATCCACCCCGAGTACGTGGCCTCCGTGCTCGACGAAGTCGCCGCAGACGACGCCGTGTTCACCGTCGACACCGGCATGTGCAACGTCTGGGCCGCCCGCTACATCTCACCCAACGGCCGCCGCCGTGTCATCGGTTCCTTCTCGCACGGCTCGATGGCGAACGCGCTGCCGATGGCGATCGGCGCCCAGTTCACCGACCGCAAACGGCAGGTCGTGTCGATGTCCGGCGACGGCGGCTTCTCCATGCTGATGGGCGACTTCCTGACGCTGGTGCAGTACGACCTGCCCGTGAAGGTCGTCCTGTTCAACAACTCCTCCCTCGGCATGGTCGAGTTGGAGATGCTGGTCGCCGGGCTCCCGTCGTACGGCACCGCCAACAAGAACCCCGACTTCGCCGCGGTCGCCCGCGCCTGCGGTGCGTACGGGGTGCGCGTCGAGAAGCCCAAGGACCTCCCCGGGGCCCTGAAGGACGCCTTCAAGCACAAGGGTCCGGCCCTCGTCGACGTCGTCACCGACCCCAACGCGCTGTCCATCCCGCCGAAGATCAAGGCCGAGATGGTGACCGGCTTCGCCCTGTCCGCCTCCAAGATCGTGCTGGACGGCGGGGTCGGCCGCATGCTGCAGATGGCCCGGTCCAACCTGCGCAACGTGCCCCGGTTCTAGCTGTACGGCGTCCACGCGCGTGCGGAGGTCTCGTACACGTAGCGGGGCAGGCCCTTGATGCCGCTGGTACGGAACGGGCGGCCGTGGTCGTCGATCCGGACCGTGCCCGTGCGGCCCTGGGAGGACCAGTCCAGCTCCAGGTACCAGCGGCAGTCGCACGCCTGGGTCCTGGCGTTGACCAGCAGCACCTCGGGGTCCTGCGCGGAGACGCGGTAGGGCATGCGCACCGCCGGGATCGGCGTACCCGCGTCGCTCCCGGCGACCGCGCGGGCGATGGGGCGGTCCTTGTCGAGGTTCACGTCGAAGGAGCGCGGGGTGATCGAACCGCCGCAGCCCCGGCCCATGGCGTAGGCGTTGCCCTGCGCGGGTGCGGTGCGCCCCACCACGCGCACGCGCAGTGCCTCCAGCACGACCGCCGTGTCGGTGCGGCCCTGCACGGAGAGCTGTACGAGCGTCTCGCCGCCGTGCACGGCGTTCTGCGAGGCGGCCCAGACTGCGGCGTCCTGCGGGACGGGCGGCGGTGGCACCTGCCCGGGCGGCGCGGCGACGACGTAGTCGTGACCGCAGCCGAGCTTCCAGGCCTGGGAGTTGGCCGACCAAGTGAGGGGGACGGAGGGGGTGGCCGTGTCGGCGGGAGGGGTGGTGCGGGCGGAGGGCGAGGGGGCGGGCTTCTTCTGTTTCGGGGTGGCGGACGGTGAGGGCCGCTCGGGAGCGGGAGTGCTCCCGCTCGGGGTGGGGGAGGGGCCGCGCCGGTCCCAGGCATCGGCTTCCGTCGTGGACGTGGCCGGACCGGCCGCACGGGGCCGGTCGCCGCCGGACGCACGCCGCTCGTCCGGCAGCGCGGACAGGCTCCCGAGCGTCGCGAGCACCGCACAGGCGGCGGCCACCGCGACCGTGACGCGTCTGCGGCGGTACCAGGGGCGGTGGCGGAGCGGGGGCTCGTCGGCAGGGCTGTCGATGCCTTCGGGTGCGTCCCCCGGTTCGCCTGCGGCGACCGTGGACTCCTCCGCCGTGCCGGCCGCGCTCGCCGTACGAGGGCGCTGCCGCGCCGCCACCGCCAGGAGCCAGCGGCGGTGCAGCTCCAGACGTTCCTCCGCCGACGCCCCGCACAGGGCGGCGAAGCGCTCCACGGGCGCGAAGTCGAGCGGGACCGCCTCACCCGCGCAGTAGCGGTGCAGCGTCGAGGTGTTCATGGCCAGACGCCGCGCCAGCGAACCGTAACTGCGGTCCGTGCGCTCCTTCAGCGTCCTCAGCCGCGCCGCGAACTCCCCGACGTCGTCGACGTCGTCCTGTGCCGACACCGTTCCCCCGCCCTTGTGGTCCGACCCGGCCCGGAACGGCATCCCAGGCACCCCATGTACCTGCACGTCAGACGGGCTGGGATGGTTCCACCGTGCCGGATCGGATGCGAGCTGTTGCATCCGGGCGGTGGGACCGCTGATGCTCTTGGTGTCGCACCGAAGGCCCGGGCCGACCAGCCGGCCTCGCCGCCGCATCCACATCCACGCACTCGTCCCACGGGGGAACACCCATGCCCATGCGCATCCGAGCAAGCGCTCTCACCGCCCTCACCGTCGCCGCCCTCGCGGCGGGCACGGTCCTCACGGCACCGGCCGCCGGCGCCGCTCAGAAGGCCGCCGCGCCCAAGTTCCTGTCGGCCTCCCAGCTGCCGCCGCACCCGACGTCCTCCTGGACCGCCGGACCGGTCACCGAGGGGTTCCCGGAGGGACTCGGCGCCTGCGTGAGTACGGAGGGCGTGCTCGACTACGACTACCGGCACCGGGAGTTCCGGACCGACCTGGAAACCAGCGCCGTGCAGTTGACCGTCGTGACGGGCACAGCCACCCAGGCCAAGGCCCTGGCGAAGCACTACGACGACCTGATCCGCACCTGCGCCGACCGCATCGAGGAGAACTCCTCGGACATCGAGGCCGAGGGCCGGGACTACGGCACTCTGCCGGTCGAGGAGGGCGCCCGCGTCCGTGGCCTGCACACCGAGACGTCCTGGGGTGCCACGGACATCTCGCTGCTGTCCGTCGGACGGGACGGCAGGACCGTCACCGTCGTGAGCTGGGGCCAGATGGGCGACTTCGACGACGCCCCGGTGGCCGCCTTCAAGAAGACGACGACCACCGCCGTCAACAAGCTGTACTGACCGTCCCCGCCGGGAGACCGGGGCCGTCCTCCCGCCACGGGGGTGGGGAGGACGGCCCCGTACCGGTCGCGGCGGCCGTGCGGACCGTCGTACTTCGGCCAACTTCACCGCGGCGCCGCGCACCCGGGCCCACCGCCCCGGCCCTTCACCGCGTACGCAGGGATCGGCAGCCGGCCATCGGCCCATCGTCCGATCTCCGGCGGTCAGGATCCGCCCGAGGACGATGACCGGCTATCCTCTTGCCCCCCTGCCTTCCATCGCCGTACCGCCCACCGGCCCGCCGCCCCGGCCGCCCGCCCCGTTCCGGTGGCCGAACACCCGGTCGTTGACGATCCGACATGACTGCCGCGTTCCCGATGGGGCATGGATCCCCGTGAACATGTTCGAGCAGGAGGGGAACCGACATCGGCGCGCGGGCGGGGGTCATGGAGAGGCAGGCACGACGAGGCGGTCCCATAGCGATCGGGGGCTTCTCGGCGAAGGCGGTGGAGGACAGGACCGACGACGTCACGGAGCGGGATCCGGCACCGCAGTTGAAGCGCAGACTCGGGCGGGCGGACCTGCGGGCCGTCCCGGAAGCCCGCAGGGCCCTGCGGGAACTGCTCGGGCAGTGGGGGAAGCACGGGCAGTCGGATGTGGCGGAACTGCTCACCAGCGAACTCGTCACCAACGCGATCGTCCACACCGACCACGACGCGGTCCTCACGGCCACCGTCGGACCCCGCGGACTGCGGGTGGAGGTAAGGGACTTCGTTGCCCGCAGGCCCCGGCTGCGCGTACCGGTCGCCGACGACGGTACGAACGGCAGGGGCCTGTTCCTGGTGCAGTCCCTCGCGGACGCCTGGGGGATCCGGCCGCACGGAGTGGGCAAGGCCGTCTGGTTCGAGCTGGAGGCCGAGGCGGCGTGAACGCCGAAGGGGCGCGGCCCGCAGGCCACGCCCCTTCGCCGTGTCGATGCGGTTCGGCTAGCCGAACTGCTGCTCAAGGTCCTTGAGCTTGCGCTCCAGGGAGTCCAGACGCGGCAGCGCCATGGTGTCGTCCTCCGCGGTGAGGTCGACCGTCACCGGGTCAGTTCCTTTGCGTGCCGGCTGAAGGGAGGGACGCGAGCGCACGGGCAGGGGCTCCGGCGCGGATATGGCAGGCTCCGCGGAGACCTGCGAGGAGCCGCGCTCCACCTGCACCTCGAGCTGCCGTCCGGTACCACGGCCGAAGTGACCGCGGTGACCGCGGCTGATCGCCTTCAGCTGGGCCCGCTCCACGCGCTGCTGGTCGCGCCGCCGCTGCCGGGCCTCTTCCTTCTTGCGCTTGTCGTCGCGCACCTCGTCGACGGCCTCGTCCAGGCTGCGCACACCCTCGAGGAGCATCAGCGACCAGGCACGGTAGGTCTCCCGGGGGGCCCGCAGCCAGCGCACCATACGGATCTGCGGCAGCGGGCGGGGCACCAGGCCCTGCTCCCGCAGGGCGGCCCGGCGGGTCTGCTTCAGCGCGCGGTCGAAGAGCACCGCCGCCGACAGGGACATACCCGCGAAGAAGTGGGGGGCACCCGCGTGACCGGCGCCCCGGGGCGCGTGCACCCAGTTGAACCAGGCCGCGGCGAAGGCGAACGTCCAGACCAGTATCCGGGAGCCGAGAGCGGCGTCACCGTGGCTGGCCTCGCGCACCGCGAGGACGGAGCAGAACATCGCGGCGCCGTCCAGGCCGAACGGGACGAGGTACTGCCAGCCGCCGGACAGTCCGAGGTTCTGCTCGCCGAAGCCGACCAGGCCGTGGAACGAGAGCAGGGCGGCGACGGCCGCACAGCAGAAGAGGAGGAGGTAAGAGAGGGTGCCGTAGAGGGCTTCCTTGCGTCTGCGGCGTTCCTCGCTGCGCTCCCAGGAGTCATCCGCGCTCGTGTCCTTGACCGAGGAGCGCTTGCCGCGCGCGAGCACCGCCACCGCCGCCAGCATGCCCAGGAGGAGCACGGCGCCCGGAAGCAGCCAGTTCAGCGATATGTCGGTCAGTCTCATCTGGGTGGTCCCTTGCATTGGGATAGGGCGTAACGCCCGCCATAGTGGCCCAATCCCATCGGCCCTCAGGGGGTTTCGGGGCAAGAGGCCGCCAAGGAAGTGCAAGGAAATGGCCGGGGCGACGTTCTGCTCGAACTGCCGCTTGAGGGGCGGGAGTTGAGTTCGAACAAGACTACCCGTACGAGTGGTTCACCGGAAAGTTCCCGTGACGCGTGAGGAAGTTGCGAAGCGCCGGTGGGCGTGTGGGTGCCCGGTTTCGCGATGATGTTACGGGACGGCGGGGGCGATCGACCCCGCCCGTGCGCCACGCCCCTACGTCAACTGGCCGTGGCCAGCAGCTTGGTGACGCGCTCCGTGTCGCAGGTGCGCGGGCAGGTGGCGCAGGTGTCCTCCGGGCGCAGCGTGTAGAACATGCAGCAGCTCGCGCGGTCCCGGGTGAGCAGTGGCTCGCCGCCGGGGCCGGTCAGCTCGCGGAACGCCGCCGTGCCGACGTACGGCTTGGTCGCGCCCGGCAGGAGCAGTTCCAGTTCACGCATCGCACGCCGCTCCTCGATCTCGCCGAGCAGCTGGGCGATGTACCAGAGTCCTTCGACGATCTCGTCGGTCGCCATACCCCACAGGGCGCGTCCGCGGCGCCGCATCCGGGGGCCGAAACCGGCCAGGACCGGCTCCAGGTGCTCGGCGACCGCCGACCGCACCTCCGCCCGCAGCGCCTCCTCGTCGGGGACGACCCGGGCGCCGGGCAGCGTGGCCGCCTCGTCGCCGGGCAGGCAGGCGAAGCCGGCGGGGCGGACGGCCAGGTGCCCGAGGGCGTGGCCCGGGGCGGTGCGGTCGTAGGAGACGTGCGTCACGGGGTAGCGGGGGACCCGGCGGTGCAGGAACCACGGGACGGTGATCAGGAGGCAGGCGGGCCAGGCGTAGCGGTGCAGGCCGAAGCTGGCGACGACGTCGGGGCGGGCCTGCCGGTCGTAGTCCCGCCGGATCTGCTCCACGTCCCACGCCAGGAAGCGGTCGAGGGCGGGACCGGCGGCCGCGAGGTCGGCTGCCGCGGTCCAGCCGCCGCCCTGCGGCGTCGCGTCCTCGGCGTTCAGTTCGGTGACGGCGAGCCCCGGGAGAACCTCGGCCAGGCGGGTGTAGGCGCCGGAGACGGCCGAATGGGGCGCGGGCATGTGATCACCGATCCGTCGGGGGTGAAACGGGGCTCTTGAAGGTAAGCCTTACCTTACCCAAGATCTGCGGAAATTGAACTGAGATTTGAACTGGGGGCCGGGGCGCTTATGGTGCTTGACGGACGAGTAACAACCCCCCGTAATGACCCCAAGTACCGATACGTCCGGAGGAGGACCCGTGAAGCAGGGAGCGCAGGGCTCCGCGGAAACGGGGACTCCCTGGGCGGCGGTGCGGGGAGAGCACACGCACGGCGAGCCGCCCGGGCCGGTCGTTCCGCGGGCTCGGCCGGTTGTCCAGCGGGCCTCCGTACGGGGGCAGATCCTGGACGCGCTGCGTGCCGCGCTGGTGGCGGGGGACCTGCGGCCGGGTGAGGTGTACTCGGCGCCGGTGCTGGGCGAGCGGTTCGGGGTCTCGGCGACACCGGTCCGGGAGGCCATGCAGCAACTGGCCCTCGAGGGGGCCGTCGAGGTCGTGCCGAACCGTGGGTTCCGGGTGGTCGAACGGGGTGTGCGGGAACTGGCGGAACTGGCCGAGGTCCGGGCCCTGATCGAGGTGCCGGTGATGCTGCGGCTGGCCCGCACCGTCCCCGCCGAACGCTGGGCCGCGCTGCGCCCTCTCGCCGAGGCGACGGTGCGTGCGGCGTCCTCCGGCTGCCGAGCGACCTACGCGGAGTCCGACCGGGGGTTCCACCGGGCCGTGCTGTCCCTCTCGGGCAACGCGCAGCTGGTCCAGGTCGCGGAGGACCTGCACCGCAGGGCGCAGTGGCCGCTGGTCGGGGGTGGGCCGGGGGTCCGGGGGCGGGCCGATCTGGTGGCCGACGCGCACGAGCACACGGCGTTGCTGGACGCGCTGGTCGCGCGGGACCTGGACGTGGTCCGGGCGTTGGTGGGCGAGCATTTCGCGGGGGCGGCGGCTGCGGGCTAGCGGGCGGTCTTTCGCCTGATCGCCGGTGGGTGGGTCGGGGCCGCGTCGGGGGTGTCCGTCCCCGGAACGGCGCGATGGAGTTGCGAACCAACTAACTGTCCGTTGACGCGCCAACCAGCTGCGGGTGCGTGCCGCCCCCGCTGCGGGCATGCGTGCCGCTAAGGGCGGCACGGGTGGGCGCAGCGGCACCTCGTCGCGCCGAGTTGCGCACCCACCCGGCCTCAGCGGCAACGCCGGGTACCCCGCACCCCCTCAAGCCGTCGCAGCCGGCGGTACCGGCGGAGCCAACTGGCGGGCCAGCCACGTCGGTACGCCTCCCAGCAGGCGGAACAACCGCCGGGCCTCCTCGCGCAGGCGGGACGCCTCCGGCTCCGTCTCGGTGTCGGCGAGGGACACCAGCGCCGGAGCCGTGCCGATGAGGTACCCCAGCTCCTCCCGGATCCGCAGCGACTCCGTGAAACCGTGCCGCGCCTCCGCCAACTCCCCGTCCCGCAGGGCGAGTCCCGCCAGGTGACGCCACGTGAAGGACAGCAGCAGCGGATCGGAGTGCGCCGTCGCGCCCGCGTGGGCCCGGCGGTACGCGGCGCGGGCGGCCTGGGGCGCGCTCGTCAGGTTCTCCGCCAGGAGCCCGCGACGGAAGTCGAGCAGCGCACGCGCCGGAGCACCCGGAGGGATCAGCGCCGCCGCCCGCCCGAGCGCGGCCCGCGCCTCGTCGGACCGGTCCCGCACCGCGAGCAGCGTCGCCGCGTAGGCCAAGTACCCGCGTTCACAAGCGGCCGCTCCGCGTTCGTCGTCGCTGTGGGCCAGGGCCTCGGCCGTGCGCAGCGCGTCCTCGGCCTCCTCCCAGCCCTGCTCGGTGTACAGACACCGTTCCACCAGCAACGAAGCGCGCTGGAGCGCCGTCGCCGGTGTGGCCGGCAGCAGCAGGGCGGCCGCGTCGGCCCAGCACCCGCGGGAGCGCAGCCGCCATACCGCGGTCTGGAGGGGATCGTCACCGGCGGTCGTTCCGTTACCAGACATGGCGGTATGCGCCACGTTGCCCTCCCCGAGCACGCCATCGAGCTGTTGAGTGGTGGCGGCATCTCAGCACGAATCGGCGGGCCGGGCCAAGAGGGTGGGTGAAGGATTTCACAAAGTCGTGGGACTCGGGGGTGTCCCGGGTTTGGACCGGGACACCCCCGAATCTCAGCTCATGCGCAGTGCCAGGAAGAAATCCAGCTTGTCCTCGAGCCGCGACAGGTCACGGCCCGTCAACTGCTCGATCCGGCCGACCCGGTAGCGCAGCGTGTTGACGTGCAGGTGCAGACGGGCGGCGCAGCGGGTCCAGGACCCGTCGCAGGCGAGGAACGCCTCCAGGGTGGGGATCAGCTCGGCGCGGTGGCGTCGGTCGTAGTCGCGCAGGGGGTCCAGGAGTCGGGCCGTGAAGGCCCGGCGGACGTCGTCCGGGACGAAGGGCAGCAGCAGGACGTGCGACGCCAGCTCCTGGTGGCCCGCCGCGCAGACCCGGCCCGGGCGGGCCGCGGCGACGCGGCGGGCGTGGCGGGCCTCCTCCAGCGCGCCGCGCAGCCCCTCCGCCGAGTGGACGGCCGCGCTGACGCCGAGGGTGAGCCGTCCGTCGTCGTCGAGGCCCGCCGTGAGGGGGTCCCGGACCGATTCCAGGAGCGTGTCCGCGAGGATGCCCGCCTCCGAGCCGTCGTGCTCCGTCGAGACGGCCGGGAGGGGCACCAGCGCGATGGCCTCGTCGCCGGTGTGGGCGACGGCGATGCGGTCGGAGTGCTCCGGCCCGGCCGCCGCGGGGTCGACGAGGACCTCCTCCAGCAGGGCCTGCGCCACCGGGCCGGCCTCGATCTCCTCGCCGTCCCAGTCGACGCGGGCCACGACCACCTGCCAGTGCGGCGCGGCGCCCAGGCCGGGCAGCAGCACCGGTGCCGCGACGCGCAGCCGGGCGGCGATCTCGGCGGGCGCGGCGCCCGTCTGGACCAGTTCCAGGACCTCCTGGGCCAGGCGGCGGCGGACCGAACGGGCCGCGTCGCGGCGGTCCCGCTCGACCGCGATCAGCTGGGTGACGCCGTAGAGCAGGTCCAGGCGCTCCTCGGGCCAGTCCCCGGCGTCCGCCTCGACGGCCAGCAGCCAGTCCGACAGGACGGTCTCGCGGACGTCCCTGGCCGGCTGCGGGGAGCGGCCCGCGGAGCGGACCGGGAACAGGGAGTACGTGGTGGCGCCCAGGACGGCGCGGTGGGGGCCGCGGCGGCCCGTGCGGGTGGCGGCCAGGTGTTCTCCCGCGAGCCGGGCGCACGTCCCGGCCGGCAGGGCGGGGCCCGCCGCCTTCGAGCCCGCGATCAGGCGGCCGGTGGGGGAGAGGACCCAGGCCCGCAGGTCCAGGTCCGTGCCGAGCAGGTCCAGGACCACGTCGGGGCCGCCGCCCGCCGGGCCCGAGGTCATCATCCGGCGGTGGCGGTCGACGACCGCGGCCAGGTCTCCGGCGCGCTCGCCGGACACCTGCCGTACGACGTGTTCGGTGATGGTCGCGAACGCCACCGACTCGTGCACCGCGAAGAGCGGGAGGCGATGGCGGGCGCAGGCCACGACCAGGTCCTCGGGTACGTCCCCGAGCTCGGCCTCGCCCGCGGCGAGGGCCGTCACGCCCGCCTGCACCAGGATCCGGACGAACGGCTCCGAGTCGTCGGCGTCCCGGCGCCAGGCCAGGCCGGTGAGCACCAGTTCGCCGCCCGCGAGATAGCGGCTGGGGTCGCGGAGGTCGGTGGTCATCACGCCCCGCACGGTGCGGTCCAGCTCGTCCTCGCCGCCGAGCAGCTTGAGGCCCAGCGCGTCGGTGTCCAGCAGTGCGCGCAGCCGCATTCTCGTCGCCGCCGTTCTTTGTCTCGAAATCTATGGTGGATCTTGGAGGGGTATGCGGGGAACGCCTGTTCGTCGGACTGGTGGGCGATGCCCACCGGCCTCCGGACCGTGTCCCAGCTGTGTCCCAGGTCACGCGGCTGTGTCGCGCGTTTCCACAGGAGAACGAGGAGGTTTCTGTGGGCCTCCGTTCATACGAATCTACAAGATGCCTGTCCTGGCCAGCCAACTCCTTCATGGTTTCCGTGACTGACTCGCTCGGCGCAGCGCGCTGTGTACTGAGGCCACTACGCGTTAACAGCACATGAAAGAGCCGGGACCGCCGCACACGGATTGGCTCAAACCGAACGCCCCACGAGAAGACGAAGAAGAGAGCCGGTCATGGACTTCCTTCGCCCCGCCAGCTGGGAGGAGGCGCTCGCCGCGAAAGCCGAGCACCCCACAGCTGTGCCGATTGCGGGTGGCACCGACGTGATGGTCGAGATCAACTTCGACCACCGCCGGCCCGAGTACCTCTTGGACCTGAACCGCATCGGCGACCTCTCCGAGTGGGAGGTCGGCGAGGAGAGCGTGCGGCTGGGTGCCTCCGTGCCGTACACGAAGATCATGGAGAACCTGCGCGCCGAACTGCCGGGCCTCGCCCTCGCCTCGCACACGGTCGCCTCCCCGCAGATCCGCAACCGCGGCGGCGTCGGCGGCAACCTCGGCACCGCCTCCCCGGCCGGCGACGCCCACCCCGCCCTGCTCGCCGCGGGCGCCGAGGTGGAGGTCGAGTCGGTGCGCGGCACGCGCCGCATCCCGATCGACGCGTTCTACACGGGCGTGAAGCGCAACGCGCTCGCGGCCGACGAGCTGATCCGCGCCGTGCACGTGCAGAAGGCCGACGGGCCGCAGCAGTTCTCCAAAGTGGGGACCAGGAACGCGATGGTCATCGCCGTGTGTGCCTTCGGGCTCGCGCTGCATCCCGAGACGCGGACCGTGCGAACCGGGATCGGTTCGGCCGCTCCGACACCCGTTCGGGCCAAGGCCGCCGAGGAGTTCCTGAACGCCGCGCTGGAGGAGGGCGGCTTCTGGGACAACGGTCAGATCATCACCCCGTCGGTCGCCAAGCAGTTCGCCGACCTGTGCTCCGCCGCCTGCAACCCGATCGACGACGTCCGGGGCACCGCGAGCTACCGCCGCCACGCGGTCGGCGTCATGGCCCGCCGCACGCTGACCTGGACCTGGGAGTCCTACCGCGGCGCCTGCCGCACCATCGAGGGAGCTGCGTAATGCGCGTCAACTTCACGGTCAACGGCCGTCCGCAGGAAGCCGACGACGTGTGGGAGGGCGAGTCCCTGCTGTACGTGCTGAGGGAGCGGCTCGGGCTGCCGGGTTCGAAGAACGCCTGCGAGCAGGGCGAGTGCGGCTCGTGCACGGTCCGTCTGGACGGTGTGCCGGTGTGCTCGTGCCTGGTCGCCGCCGGGCAGGTGGAGGGCCGCGAGGTCGTCACCGTCGAAGGGCTGGCCGACTTCGCCAAGCAGCGCGCCGAGGGCGGCTGCGCGTCCGGCGCCTGCGGTACGCCGTTGCAGGACGCCCAGGGGTGGCAGGCCAGGGGCAGCGACTCGCACACCGGCGAGGGCACCGAACTGTCCCCGGTCCAGCAGGCGTTCATCGACGCCGGCGCCGTGCAGTGCGGCTTCTGCACGCCGGGTCTGCTGGTCGCCGCCGACGAGATGCTGGAGCGCAACCCGAACCCGAGCGACGCGGACATCCGCGAGGCCCTGTCGGGCAACCTGTGCCGCTGCACCGGCTACGAGAAGATCATGGACGCGGTTCGCCTGGCGGCCGCCCGGCAGGGAGAGGCGGTCTGATCATGGCGTCCCCCAGCGGAACCCCCACGAAGATCACCCAGGGGTCCCAGACCAAGGGCGGCATCGGCGAGTCCACGCTGCGGCCCGACGGCACCCTCAAGGTCACCGGCGAGTTCGCGTACTCGTCCGACATGTGGCACGAGGACATGCTCTGGGGCCAGATCCTGCGCTCCACCGTCGCGCACGCCGAGATCGTGTCCATCGACACGGGCGAGGCCCTGGCCATGCCGGGCGTCTACGCCGTGCTGACGTACGACGACCTGCCCACGGCGGTGAAGAACTACGGGCTGGAGATCCAGGACACCCCGGTCCTCGCCCACGGCAAGGTCCGCCACCACGGCGAGCCGGTCGCGCTGGTCGCCGCCGACCACCCGGAGACCGCGCGCCGCGCCGCCGCGAAGATCAAGGTCGACTACCGCGAGCTGCCCGTCATCACCGACGAGGCCTCCGCGACCGCACCGGACGCGATCCTCATCCACGAGAACCGCGACGACCACCACGCCGGCCACGTCCCGCACCCCAACATCGTGCACCGCCAGCCGATCATCCGCGGTGACGTGGCGGCGGCGCGCGAGCGGGCCGACGTGATCGTCACGGGCGAGTACACCTTCGGCATGCAGGACCAGGCCTTCCTCGGCCCCGAGTCCGGCCTCGCCGTGCCGGAGGAGGACGGCGGCGTCCACCTCTACATCGCCACCCAGTGGCTGCACAGCGACCTGCGCCAGATCGCGCCCGTGCTCGGCCTGCCCGAGGACAAGGTGCGGATGACACTGTCCGGTGTCGGCGGCGCGTTCGGTGGCCGCGAGGACCTGTCGATGCAGATCCACGCCTGCCTGCTGGCCCTGCGCACGGGCAAGCCCGTCAAGATCGTCTACAACCGGTTCGAGTCGTTCTTCGGGCACGTCCACCGCCACCCCGCGAAGCTCCACTACGAGCACGGGGCCACCAAGGACGGCAAGCTCACCCACCTGAAGTGCCGGATCGTCCTGGACGGCGGCGCCTACGCCTCCGCCTCCCCGGCCGTCGTGGGCAACGCCTCCTCCCTGTCCGTCGGCCCGTACGTGGTCGAGGACGTGGACATCGAGGCCATCGCCCTCTACACCAACAACCCGCCCTGCGGCGCCATGCGCGGCTTCGGCGCGGTGCAGGCGTGCTTCGCCTACGAGGCGCAGATGGACAAACTCGCCGCGAAGCTCGGCATGGACCCGGTGGAGTTCCGCCGGCTCAACGCCATGGAGCAGGGCACGCTCCTGCCGACCGGGCAGCCCGTCGACTCCCCGGCCCCGGTCGCCGAACTGCTGCGCCGCGTCAAGGCGATGCCGATGCCGCCGGAGCGCCAGTGGGAGTCCAGCGAGGGCGCCGACGTACGGCAGCTGCCGGGCGGCCTGTCCAACACCACACACGGCGAGGGCGTCGTACGCGGGGTCGGCTACGCGGTCGGCATCAAGAACGTGGGCTTCTCCGAGGGCTTCGACGACTACTCCACCGCCAAGGTGCGTATGGAGGTCGTCGCCGGTGAGCCCGTCGCCACCGTGCACACCGCCATGGCGGAGGTCGGCCAGGGCGGTGTCACCGTCCACGCGCAGATCGCCCGCACCGAGCTGGGCGTCGCGCAGGTGACCATCCACCCGGCCGACACCCAGGTGGGCAGCGCCGGTTCGACGTCGGCCTCGCGGCAGACGTACGTCACGGGTGGGGCGGTGAAGAACTCCTGCGAGCTGGTCCGCGAGAAGGTCCTGGAGATCGGGCGCCGCAAGTTCGGCTCCTACCACCCGGCCTGGGCGACGGCCGAGCTGCTCCTGGAGGGCGGCAAGGTCGTCACCGACGGCGGTGAGGTCCTCGCCGGCCTGGCCGACGTCCTGGAGGGCGAGACCGTGGAGGTCGAGGCGGAGTGGCGGCACCGGCCGACCGAGCCCTTCGACCTGCGCACCGGCCAGGGCAACGGGCATGTGCAGTACTCCTTCGCCGCGCACCGCGCTGTCGTCGAGGTCGACACCGAGCTCGGTCTGGTCAAGGTCATCGAACTGGCCTGCGCCCAGGACGTCGGCAAGGCGCTCAACCCGCTGTCGGTGCTCGGCCAGATCCAGGGCGGCACCACGCAGGGCCTGGGTGTGGCGGTGATGGAGGAGATCGTCGTCGACCCCAAGACGGCGAAGGTCAAGAACCCCTCCTTCACCGACTACCTGATCCCGACCATCCTCGACACGCCGACCATCCCCGTCGACGTGCTCGAACTCGCCGACGACCACGCCCCGTACGGGCTGCGCGGCATCGGCGAGGCCCCCACCCTGTCGTCGACCCCGGCCGTCCTCGCGGCGATCCGGAACGCGACCGGGCTCGAGCTGAACCGGACCCCGGTGAGGCCCGAGCACCTGACGGGTACGCAGCTCTCCGTGGGCTGAGCAGTCACGATCCCCTGGGGGACTCCGTCCCCCAGGTCCCTTGTTCGTCTCGGGCCGTCCCCCGGGTCGTGAACATCCCAACCCCCTTTGAAACTTGGGAGACGGCACCCATGACCCAGCAATCACTGGAGCCGAGGGCCACAGCCGAAGACGCGGGTGAAGGCACCCGCGTCCCGGCCGGACGGTCCTGGCTCGACCGGTACTTCCACATATCCCACAGAGGGTCCACGGTCGCCCGTGAAGTGCGCGGCGGCATCACGACCTTCATGGCGATGGCGTACATCCTCCTGCTCAACCCCCTGATCCTGTCCGGCAAGGACGCGGCCGGGGCCACGCTCGCCCAGCCGGCCCTGATCACCGCGACCGCGTTCGCGGCGGCCTTCACCACCCTGCTCATGGGCTTCGTCGGCAAGGTGCCCCTGGCCCTCGCCGCCGGCCTCTCCGTCTCCGGGGTCCTCGCCTCCCAGGTCGCACCCGAGATGACCTGGCCCCAGGCGATGGGCATGTGCGTGATGTACGGCGTGGTCATCATGCTGCTGGTCGTCACCGGCCTGCGTGAGATGATCATGAACGCGATCCCGCTCGCGCTCAAGCACGGCATCACCATGGGCATCGGCCTGTTCATCGCCCTCATCGGCTTCTACAAGTCCGGCTTCGTGCACCAGGGCAAGGCCACACCCCTCGCGCTCGGCCCGGCGGGCGAACTGGCCGGCTGGCCCGTCCTGCTCTTCGCCGGCACCCTGCTGCTGATCTTCATGCTCCAGGCCCGGAACACCCCGGGCGCCATCCTCATCGGCATCGTCGGCGGCACGGTCGTCGCGGCGATCCTCAACGCCGCCGGCGTCATCGACCCCAAGCAGTGGGCGGGCGGCGCGCCCGAACTGCACGGCAGTGCCGTCTCCATGCCCGACTTCTCGCTCTTCGGGGACGTCGAGTTCGGCGGCTGGGGCGAGGTCGGCGCCATGACGGTCGGCATGATCGTCTTCACGCTGGTGCTCGCCGGGTTCTTCGACGCGATGGCCACCATCATCGGCGTCGGCACCGAGGCGAAACTCGCCGACGACAAGGGCCGCATGCCGGGCCTGTCCAAGGCGCTGTTCGTCGACGGGGCCGGCGGCGCGATCGGCGGTGTGTCGGGCGGCTCCGGCCAGACGGTGTTCATCGAATCGGCCACGGGTGTCGGTGAGGGCGCCCGCACCGGCCTGGCCTCCGTGGTCACGGGCCTGTTCTTCGCGGCCTGCCTGTTCTTCACCCCTCTCACCGCGATCGTGCCGTCGGAGGTCGCGGCCGCCGCCCTCGTCGTCATCGGCGCCATGATGCTGATGAACGCCCGGCACGTGGACTGGGCCGACCGGGCCACCGCCGTCCCGGTGTTCCTCACCGTCGTGCTGATGCCCTTCACCTACACCATCACCACCGGCGTCGCCGCGGGCGTCATCTCCTACGTCGCCGTCAAGACCGCCCAGGGCAAGGTGCGCGAGATCGGCGCCTTCATGTGGATCCTCACGGCGGTCTTCCTCGTCTACTTCGCCCTCAACCCGATCGAGAGCTGGCTGGGCGTCCACTGACGCCCCGCGACAGCCCTGACGCCGCAGCCTCAAGGAGACCGAGACAGATGCTGGACATCGCCGAGGAGCTGAACCGGTGGACCGAGCAGGGCCGTGACTTCGCCGTGGCCACCGTGGTGGCCGTCGGCGGCAGCGCGCCCCGGCAGCCCGGCGCCGCGCTCGCGGTGGACGCCGACGGCACGGCGATCGGCTCGGTCTCCGGCGGCTGCGTGGAGGGCGCGGTCTACGACCTGTGCGAGCAGGCGCTGCGGGACGGCGACACCGTCCTGGAACGCTTCGGATACAGCGACGACGACGCCTTCGCCGTAGGTCTGACCTGCGGCGGCGTCATCGACATCCTGGTCACCCCGGTACGGGCCGCCGACCCGGTCCGCCCGGTGGTCGCGTCCGCGCTCACCGCCGCCGCCCGAGGGGAGGCGGCGGCGGTGGCGCGGATCGTGTCGGGCCCGCGCGAACTGACGGGCCGGGCCCTGCTGGTCCGCCCCGACGGTTCCCACGAAGGCGGCTTCGGCGCCCACCCGGAACTGGACCGCACGGTCGCCGCCGAGGCCGGCGCCTTCCTGGACGCCGGACGCACCGGCACCCTGGAGATCGGCGAGCGGGGCTCACGCTGCGGAGCACCCCTCACGGTCCTGGTCGAGTCCTCGGTCCCCGCACCCCGCATGATCGTGTTCGGCGCGATCGACTTCGCCTCCGCCCTGGTCCGCGTGGGCAAGTTCCTCGGCTACCACGTCACCGTGTGCGACGCGCGCCCCGTCTTCGCGACCCGGGCCCGTTTCCCGGAGGCCGACGAGATCGTCGTCGACTGGCCCCACCGGTACCTGGAGCGCACGGACGCCGACGGCCGGACGGTGCTGTGCGTGCTGACCCACGACGCCAAGTTCGACGTCCCCCTGCTGAAACTGGCGCTGCGGCTGCCCGTGGCGTACGTCGGTGCCATGGGCTCCCGGCGCACCCACCTGGACCGCAGCGCACGCCTACGGGAAGTCGGCGTCACCGAGCTGGAGTTGAGCCGGCTGCATTCGCCGATCGGCCTGGACCTCGGGGCCCGTACGCCCGAGGAGACGGCCCTGTCGATCGCGTCGGAGATCGTCGCCGTCCGGCGTGGCGGCAGCGGGGTCTCGCTGACCGGGGCGCACACGCCGATCCACCACGAGCCGGAGTCGAAGGCGGTGGGGCGGATCGGGTCGGTGGCCTGAGGCCCCGTCGGGAGACGACCCGTCGGCGGCCGGTGTGTCAGGGCTGTCGGAGCAGGCGGTTCAGGGTCCGCCCGAACACGTACCGCGAGGAGCGCCGCACCGCACCGTCGAAGAGCGACGGCAGAAAGCGGACCCGGATCTGCTCCCGCCAGATCACCCGCGCACGGCCCCCCGGTCCGGGCCGCACTTCCAGTTCGGCCCACCCCAGCACCACACGGCCCCGCTTCTCCAGCCGGCACAGCCCCGCGGCCCCGTCCTCCGGGGGCTGCCACACCGTGACCTCCATCGGGTCGTCGAAGGCCAGCGGCCCGGCACCCGAGCGGGCCACGACGAGAGTGCCCTCGCGCGTCGGTCCGGGCGGCACCACCCTGACGGCCGTCAGCGGCACCGCCTCACCGTGCCGCGGCCACCGCGTGATCCGCCGCCAGGCCTCGTCGAGGGGGAGCGGGACGGTGCGTTCGAGCAGGAAGTTCGCCACCCCTCGATCGTAGGGAACCGGCGGCGCGTCAGCGGTACACCTCGCCCGGCTCCGCCTTCCCCGGTGCCAGGAGCTGGGGCACGGTCACGAAGACGTAGCCGCGTTCCTTCAGCGCGTCGATGATCCCCGGTACCGCCGGCACCGTGCCGTCGTAGATGTCGTGCAGGAGGATGATCCCGTCCCGGGAGGACTGGGCGAGGACGCGGCGGGTGATCAGGGCGGAGTCGGTCGTCGCGTAGTCCTTGGCCGTCACGCTCCACAGCACCTCGGACAGGCCCAGTTCGCGGCAGATGGCGTGCACGGTGTCGTCGGTGCGGCCCTGCGGCGGGCGCATCAGGGTGGGGCGCCGGCCGGTGAGACGCTCTATCTCCTCGTTGGGGCGTTCCAGCTCCTCGCGTATCTCCTCGGGTCTCAGCTTCGTCAGGATCTTGTGGTCCCAGGTGTGGCTGGCCACCTCGTGGCCCTCGTCGGCCATGCGCCGCACCAGCTCCGGGTACTTCTCGATGTGCCGCTCGCCGAGCAGGAAGAAGGTCGCCGGGACCTGCTTGTCCTTCAGGATGTCCAGCAGCCGCGCGGAGTGCTCGCTCGGCCCGGCGTCGAAGGTGAGCGCGATGCACTTGGCCTCGCGGCAGTCGACGGTACCGAAGCGGGCCGCCTGCACGTCCGTGGCCGGGCGGGCCCGGACGGCGCTGGGGGCCGTGGTGTCGGCCCCCGTGCAGCCGCTCAGGGCGAGGGTGAGGGCGGCGGTAGCCGCGAGCGTTCCGGCTGTCCGGAACGCGGTCCCCGTTTTCTTCATCTTCTTGGTCAGAGAAGGCATGCCGGGACTATACATCGCGTGTATACGCGCGGTTTATAGTCGCCGAGGCGTTCCCTGGCGGCCTGACCTGGTGTTTGAGCGAGCCGTACCGCGGCACTCGCCAGCACCGTAGTCCGCGCACGCCGCCGGAGGGAGGACCCGCCCGCATGACCCCGTATGCCGTCGTGATCCCCACCCTCGTACCGGACACCCTCGCCGACTGTCTCGCCGCGCTCGCCGCCGCGACCGGGCCCCGACCCGAGGAGATCGTCCTCGTCGACGACCGGACCGATCGCGAACGCGGGCCGCTGCAGCACCCGTTGAGCGTTCTCGGGGACTTGCGGGAGCGGACCACCGTGCTGGGCGGCGGCGGTCGTGGGCCCGCCGCCGCCCGCAACACCGGGCTGCGCGCCGTCCACACACCGTGGACCGTGTTCCTCGACGACGACGTCCAGGTGGGGCCCCGCTGGTGCGACCAGCTGGCCGAGGACCTCGCCGAGGCGCCCCACGACACCGCGGGCGTCCAGGGCGTCCTCGCCGTGCAGCTGCCCGGCGAACGCCGCCCCACCGACTGGGAACGCGGCACCGCCGGCCTCGTCCGGGCCCACTGGGTCACCGCCGACATGGCCTACCGCACGGACGTCCTCAAGCGGGTCGGCGGCTTCGACGAACGCTTCCGGCGCGCCTTCCGCGAGGACGCGGACCTCGCGCTGCGCGTCCTCGACTCGGGCTGGCGCATCCGGCAGGGCCGCCGCACCACCCGCCACCCCGTGCGCTCCGCCTCCCGCTGGGTGTCCGTGCGCCAGCAGCGCGGCAACGCCGACGACGCCCTCATGCGGCATCTGCACGGCCCCGACTGGTGGGACAAGGCCGTCGCGCCGCGCGGCCGGATCCGCACCCACACGGCCATCACGACCGCCGGGGTCGCCGCGTGCGCCCTCGCCGCCACCGGGCACGGCCGGGCCGCGACGGCCTGCGCGCTCGGCTGGGCGGCCGGCACGGCGGAGTTCGCCCGCGCCCGCATCGTGCCCGGCCCGCGCACCCGCCACGAGGTGGCGACGATGCTGGCGACCAGCGTGCTGATCCCGCCCACCGCGACCTGGCACCGGCTGGCCGGTGCCTGGCGCCACCGTCACACCCCCGCCTGGCAGGAGGAGGCCACCCCGTGAGCCCGGTGAAGGCCGTGCTGTTCGACCGCGACGGCACGCTCGTCGAGGACGTCCCGAACAATGCCGACCCCGACCGCGTACGCCCCGTCGAGGGCGCCCGCGAGGCACTCGCCCGACTGCGCGGGCACGGCATCCGCACCGGCGTCGTCACCGATCAGCCCGGTGTCGCGCGCGGACTGCTCACCGACGCCGACGTCCGCCGCGTCAACCACCGCGTCGACGAACTCCTCGGCCCCTTCGACGTGTTCGCCGTCTGCCCGCACGCCCCCGACGACGGCTGCCACTGCCGCAGGCCCCAGCCCGGCATGCTGCTGTGGGCGGGCGGACGGATCTGCACCGGGCCCGCCGAACTCGTCGTGATCGGCTCGACCGCCGCCGACGCGGAGGCCGCGCGCCGGGCGGGCGCCCACGGCATCCTCGTCCCGAACGCGCAGACCCGCCCCGAGGAGACCACGCGGGCCGACCACGTCGCCCCGGACCTGCTCACCGCCGTCCGCGCGCTGCTGGACGGACCGCCGAAGGGCCGCGTCCTCGCCGACGAACGCCCCATCCAGGAGGCGTTCACCGCTGACCCGGGACCGGGCAGGCCTCTGTGAGGGCCGGTTCGGCACGGGGCTGCGGCTTTCGCCGAGCCGGTCGCTGGGGAGCTGGGCGGTAGCCGTTGTGCGGGCTGCCGCGGGGCCCCTGGCGGGCCCCTTCGGCGGCCGGTGCGGCACAGGGCCGTGCTCCTGGCCGCCGAGGAGTTGACCCACGTCGGCCAGGCCCATCTCGACGTCGACACCGCCCTCGCCGACCCGGCCGCGGACGAGCTCTGCTGCACCCGATGAGCGGGCTTGCGGCGGCGGGTCCGGGGCGCGCACGGCAGGCTGCTGGTATGACTCCGGATCGGACAGCCCAGGCCGTACGCCCCCGTCTCCTCGTGCTGCGTGCGCTCGGGCTCGGTGATCTCCTCGCCGGTGTTCCCGCGCTGCGTGCCCTGCGGCGGGCCCACCCGGAGCACGAACTCGTTCTGGCGGCGCCCGCCGAGTTCGGGGCGCTCGCGGCGGCGACCGGGGCCGTGGACCGCCTGCTGCCCGCCTCCGCCCACGGCCGGGCCGTGCCGCGCACGCTCGACTGGACCGGCCCGCCCCCGGACGTCGCCGTCGACCTGCACGGCAACGGCCCGCCCAGCCACCGGCTGCTCCTGGGTCTGCGCCCGCTGAGGCTGCTCGCCTTCGCCCACCCGGACCTGCCCGGCATCGACGGCCCGCCCTGGTACCCGGAGGAGCACGAACGCGAGCGCTGGTGCCGGCTGCTGCGGGCGTACGGCATCGCCGCCGACCCGGGCGATCTGCTGCTGCCCCGTCCGCGGGTAGCGTCCCCGGCGCCCGGCGCGGTCGTGCTGCATCCCGGCGCCGGGGCACCCGCGCGCTGCTGGCCCGTCGAGCGGTACGCGGCCGTCGCGGCCGGCCTGCGCGCCCGGGGCCTGCGGGCCGTGGTGACCGGCGGCCCCGCCGAGGGCGACCTGGTGGCCCGGCTCGCCAAGCAGGCCGGCCTGCCGGACACCGACGTGTTCGGCGGCGGCCTGCCCTTCGAACGACTGTCCGCCCTGATCGCCGGCGCCTACGCCGTGATCAGCGGCGACACCGGCATCGCCCACCTCGCGGTCGCCCACGGCACGTGCTCCGTCACCCTGTTCGGCCCGGTCGCGCCGAGCCGCTGGGGCCCGCCGCCCGACCCGCGCCACCGCGCCCTGTGGTACGGCCCGGAGGGCGACCCGCACGGTCGTCGGCCCGACCCGGCGCTCCTGCGCATCAGCGTCGGGGACGTCGTGCGGGCCGTCGGCGAACTGCCCGGCGCCCCGCCGCCGTAGCGACCGCGTTCAGCTCCCGCACCACCGGCACAACAGCCGGAACGCGGCGAACATCGTCAGGGGCCACAGCGCGGCGAACGCCCAGATCACACCGGGCTCGGACGTGACGATCCCGGCCACCATCAGCCCGGCCGACACCGCGAGCAGGACCGCCACGGTCATGCCACGGGGGCGGTAGGAGGCCAGGCGGGCCAGGATCCGGGCGGGGTCGGGGCGGCGGCTCACTCGGTGGGTGCGCAGCCTGCGGGCGAGGCGACGGTCGCGGCGCAGGGCGCGTTCCATCTCGTCGAGGATGCGCTGCTCGTTCTCGGGAAGTCGGCCGATGGACACGCTCTCTCCTTCCGGGCGGCCGGACCGTCTCTCCTCCAGGGGGACGTGCGGCAGGGGAAGTAAAGCGGGGGACGTACAAGCGGGTGCCCCGTGGTGCGCCCGCGCTAACCCGGCACCGGCCGCGCCAGCGCCTCGACGAGCCGGTCCGCGCTGTCCGGCACGGAGCCCTCGCGGAACCCGTCGCGGATCTGCCGCGCGGTCACCCTGCCGCCGGTCAGGCACCAGTCCCACCAGCGGTCCAACTGCCGCACGTCCAGCCGCTCGGCGGGCACCAGCGCGGGCCAGCCGCAGGCACGGGCCTGCGCGGTCAGCTTGGCGCCGCCCGCGACCGGGTCGACGGCCAGCACCGGCGTACCGACCCGCAGCGCGATCACCAGCCCGTGCAGCCGGTCGGTGACGACGAGGTCCAGCCGGGCCAGCACGGACTGCAGCTGTGCGGGCGTCGCGCTCAGATGCCAGTCGTGCGTGTCCAGCCTGGTCTCCAGCTCCAGCCGCCCGCAGTCCTTCCCGGCCAGCCAGCGCGTCACCTCCTCGGCGACCTGCCCGTGCCGCCGCAGCTGCCCGTACTCCTGCTGCCCGTGGGCGAGGATCACCCCGACGACGGGCCGCGCCGGCACGTCCGGGGCGCGGGCCGCGAGGTCCTCCACCGGCTCGCTGTCCGGCCCGTCGCGGGGCAGCACCCGGTGGAAGCCGGTCACGGCCGCGCTGCCGGGGTCGATCACCGAGGTGCCGACGGCGATCCGCACGCAGTGCGCGAACCGCCGGTGCAGCTCCTCCACCTGCGGCCCGTGCAGCGGGCCGCACACGAACACCAGGTGGGTGTAGTCCTCGGGCCACAGCCGGTCCAGATGCAGCGCCTCCGGACGGAAACGGGGACTCCAGGCGACGTCGTAGGGGATGCCCGTCCCCCGCAGCACGTCCTCCACCCGGCGCAGGGCCAGCACGTCCCCGGCGGTCGCCTCCCTGTCGCGGAAGCTGAACCAGCCGGTGAGCAGCACCCTGCGCGGTCGCTTGCCCTCTTGTGTGTGCACATGCCCTGAGTGCCCGCCCACCGGGAAGACATTCAGGGCATTACGCGCATTTACCGTGCCGTCACTGGGCGTAGAAGGTGGCGTCCGCCCGGTCGGTGGCCGTGCTCACCGCCTGCACGTTCAGCAGGTACTCCCAGTGGCGGACGTATCGCCCCGGGTAGTTGTGGGACTCGTACGACACGCCGGCCGGGTCCGCGAGTCCGGCCCGCCGCCGGAACGTCGCGTCGGACGCGAACTGCGCGCTGCCGTCGTTCTTCTCGAGCCACACCTCGAAGTTTCTGTGCCGCAGGTAGGAGCCGGGGAAGTTGGCCGACTCCAGCGAGACGGTGCCGCTGCCGGCGAGGCCCGGCACGACGCGGAACTGCGAGTCGGCGAGCTTGGTGACGTTCGCCTCGATCCGGGCCCGGTAGTCGTAGTGCCGGACGAACCGGTCCGGGACGTTGTACGAGGAGAAGCGCTGCGGGGTGACCCCGTCGGCCACGGGGATGCCGAAGTTCGGGGTGCCGTCGGCGTTCCAGTACACCTTCTGCACGCGGGTGCGCCGGTTGGGATCGTTGAGGGGGTCGCCGGTGATGTCCTTGTAGCTGCGGTCGTGGTAGACGAGGATGTCGCTCTTGCCGTCCTCGGAGACCGTGAAGGAGTTGTGGCCCGGGCCGTACTGGCTGGTCGCGGCGCTGCTGGTGAACACCGGGGTGGGGCTCTTGCTCCAGGACGCCTGGCTGAGCAGGTTCGCGCTCGCGGAGGCGGTGAGCATGCCCAGGCAGTAGTTGGCGTCGGTGGCGCTCGCGGAGTACGTCATGAAGACCTTGCCGCCGCGCTGGATCACCGCCGGGCCCTCGTTGACCTTGAAGCCGACGGTCTCCCAGGAGTGGGTGGGCCGCGACAGCATCACCGGAGTGCCGGTGATCGTCCAGGGGTTGGCCATCTTCGCGAGGTAGATGTCGGTGTTGTTGTTCACGGACGGGTCGCGCTGTGCCCAGGCCAGGTAGCGCACGCCGCCCACGACGAAGGTCGTGGCGTCGAGCGAGAAGCTCTCCCACTGGGTCTTGATCTGGCCCTTCTCCGTCCAGGAGGCGGTCAGCGGGTTGGCTCCGGTGCCCTCCAGGACATACATCCGGATCGCCCACACGTCGTCGGTGGCGCCGGCGGCGAAGTACACGTACCACTTGCCGTCGATGAAGTGGATCTCCGGCGCCCAGATGTGGGCGCCCATCACACCGCTGGCGTGCTTGGTCCAGATGGTGGTCTCGGTGGCCGTCTTCAGCCCCTGGACGGTGGTCGCCCGGCGCAGCACGATCCGGTCGTACTCGGGGACGGTCGCGGTGAAGTAGTAGTAGCCGTCGGTGTGCTTGAAGATGTGCGGGTCGGCCCGCTTCTCGGCGATGGGGTTGGTGTAGGTGACGGCGGGGGAGTCGGGCACGGCGGCCCGGGCGGGCGCTCCCGCGAGGCAGGTCGCGAGGGCCATGAGGACCGCCAGAAGCAACCGAACGGCCATGCGTCTCAAGGGGTTCTCCTCTGTCCGTCATTTCGAACGCAGTTCGTGGATTCGACCATGAAGTGGTCAGAAGATAAGGGGGGCTCCTACCGTCGTCAACGGTTCGGGCAGACGTGACCCGCGGGAGCGACCGGCGCCGTCACAGGCCAGGGCATCGATTTCGGCCGTGCCCGGGCAGGAGCGTCCGCCGAGGCGCCGGGATCTCCGTCAGTCCGGCGGCAGCCGGGACTCCGGTGCGTTCCGCGGGGCCGGCGGTGGGGCGGTGGTGGCCCGGGGGATCACATGGGTCGGCAGCACGAGGTGCCGCTCCCGGTCCGCGTCCGGCTCGTCGATGAGCGACAGGGCCAGCTCACCGGCCTCCCGGCCGATCCGTGAGGGCGACTGGGCCACGGTGGTCAGGTCGAACCACTGCGCCACCGGCTGGTCGTCGAAGCCGGCGACCGACATCTGCCCGGGCACCTCGATCCGTGTCGCGCGCAGCGTCCAGATGACGGCGACGGCCACCTCGTCCTGCTCGGCGAAGACCGCGGTGGGCGGCTCCCGCAGGCCCAGCAGCCTGCCGACCGCCTCGGCGGCACCCCGCTTGTCGCCCGGCGGGGTGTCGACCACCAGGTCGTCGTCCAGGGGCAGGCCCGCCTCGGTCAGCGCCTGCCGGTAGCCGGTCAGCCGCTCCTGAGAGCTGAAGGAGAAGCCGTCGGCACCCACCGTCCGCACATGGGCGATCCGGCGGTGGCCGAGGTTCAGCAGATGCCGGGTGCCGTGCACGGCGCCGGCCACGTCGTCGACGTAGACGCTGGGGCGGCCTGCGACGTGCTGGCTGACGTAGACGACCGGCATGGCGAGGTCGTCCAGCCGGGCCGTCTCCTCCTCGGTCAGGTCGAAGGAGAACACCAGCAGCGCGTCCGCGTTGCGCCGGGCCGGGAGACGCTCGAAGAACGCGGTGCGCTCGGCCATGCCGGGGATCACATACACCGTCAGTTCCATGCCGGCCGCCCGCAGGACGAGGGCGAGACCCGACAGGGCCGCGCCCATGAACCACGAGTCGAGCGTGGGCACGAGCACCGCGACGTTGCGGGTCCTGCCCGTCACCAGACTCGCGGCATGGCGGGAGACGGCGAAGTCCAGCTCCCGGGCGGCCTGTTCGACCCGGGCACGGACCTCGGGCGAGACGGTGGACAGGCCGCGCAGGGTGCGCGAGACCGTGGAGGTGGAGACCCCGGCGCGTTCCGCTACGTCAGCCATCGTGGGGTGTCGCTGACCTGGTGGCATGCGCCGGACGCTAGCACAGCGACGCCGCATCGGACGCCTGTCGCCGACAGCGCTGTCTCACCTGATTCTTGCCCTTTTACGACGTCGGCGCGCATTGACTTCCCGTTGGCGCGCTCCTAGCGTGCAAACGTTGTCTCGACAGCTTCGAAGTCGCCCCGGAGGGACGCCCCTTACCCGCTGTGACCTGCTGTTTTTAGCAGTGGAATGCCGTGGCAACGCAATCTCATGACCAAAGCCATTCCGGGGGAACAGTCACGACTTCGGTTCGTCAGACCAGGAGAGACAGTGAAGAGCAGCACCGCCAGAGCGATTCAGTGTTCCGCAGCGCTCGCCGCCGCCGGACTCCTCCTCACCGCCTGCGGCTCGTCCGGCGGCAGCGGCGGCTCGGGCGGGTCGGCGCAGGCCGCGACGGCCACGTTCAAGGGCCGCGGCCCCATCACCTACGTCGCGGGCAAGGACACCACCGGCACCGTCCAGACCGTCATCGACCGCTGGAACAAGGCGCACCCCAAGGAGAAGGTCACCTTCATCCAGCTGCCGACGGACGCCGACTCACAGCGCCAGCAGATGATCCAGAACGCGGAGACGAAGTCCGACGCCTACACGGTGCTCGCCACCGACGTCGTGTGGACGTCGGAGTTCGCCGCCCACCAGTGGATCGAACCGCTGCCCGCGAGCCGGTTCCCGCTCGGCAGGATGCTCAAGCCGGTCGTGGCGACCGGCCAGTACCGCGGCAGGCTGTACGCGGTCCCCGCCAGCTCCAACGGCGGCCTGCTGTTCTACCGCACCGACCTGCTCAAGAAGGCCGGCATCACCCAGCCCCCCACCACCTGGGCCCAGATGACCGCCGACTGCGCCAAGGTGGAGAAGCTCCCCGAGGCGAAGAGCATGTCCTGCTACGCCGGGCAGTTCCAGAAGTACGAAGGCCTCACCGTGAACTTCGCCGAGGCCGTGAACTCCGCCGGCGGCCGCATCGTCGACGCCGACGGCAAGCCGGACGTCGACACCCCGCAGGCGAAGAAAGGCCTGGACTTCCTGGTCAAGTCCTTCAAGGACGGGACGATCCCCAAGGAGGCCATCACCTACCAGGAGGAGGACGGCCGGCAGGCCTTCCAGTCCGGCAAGCTGGTCTTCCTGAACAACTGGCCCTACGTGTACTCCCTGGCCCAGAAGAGCGCCATCAAGGGCAAGTTCGCCGTCGCACCCCTGCCCGGCCTGAACGGCCCCGGCGCCTCCAGCCTCGGCGGCGCCAACCTGGCCCTGTCGTCCTTCGCCAAGAACAAGGCCACCGCGCTGGACTTCATGAAGTTCTTCACCAGCGAGGAGAGCTCCACCTACTTCCTGAAGAACGCCTCCCTCGCCTCGCCGTACGCGGACCTGTACGACAACGCCGCGCTGGACAAGCAGTTCCCGTACCTGCCCGACCTGAAGCAGTCCATCACCAAGGCCGTGCCACGCCCCCGCGTCGTGCAGTACGGCGATGTGACCGCCGCGATCCAGAACGAGGTCTACCCGGCCCTCACCGGCAAGAAGAGCAGCGCACAGGCGCTGAAGGACCTCCAGTCGGACCTGCAGAAGCTGACGGCTCAGTGAGGGCGTGGCTCATGGCCGACACCGCGATCCCGCCCGGCACCACCGCGCACCGGCCCGGGACGGCGGCCGCCCGCCGCCCCGGGCGGCCCCCCGCGTCCGCGAGCCCGCGACGCCGCTCCCGGGCCACCGCCGGCACGGGCCGCCTCGCCGCGCTCCTGGTCTCCCCGACCCTGCTGGTCCTCACGATCGTCGTCCTCTACCCGACGCTCATGGCGCTCGACGAGTCCCTGTACGGGGTCAAGGGCCTGGACCCCAGGACCGGGTTCATCAGCGACACCGAGCCGTTCGTCGGGCTGAAGAACTACACCGGCATCTTCGCCCAGGCCGGGGACCGCTTCTGGAACGCCTTCTGGAACACCACCTTCTTCACCGTCGTCACGGTGTCCCTGGAGACGCTGATCGGCGTGGCCATGGCGCTGATCATGCACCGGGCGTTCCGGGGCCGCGGCCTGGTCCGGGCGAGCATCCTGGTGCCCTGGGCGATCCCCACGGCCATCTCCGGACTGCTCTGGAAGTGGATCTTCAACGCCGACGGCATCGCCAACGTCCTTCTCGGACACCAGGTGCTGTGGACCGCCGACGGCTTCTCCGCCAAGGTCGCGGTCGTCATCGCCGACGTGTGGAAGACCGCCCCTTTCATCGGGCTCCTCGTCCTTGCAGGCCTGCAGGTCATCCCCAAGGAGGTCTACGAGGCGGCCCGGCTCGACGGGGCGAACGCCTTCCAGCAGTTCCGGCGCATCACCCTGCCCCTGGTGAAGCCGGCCCTGCTGGTGGCGGTGCTGTTCCGCTGCCTCGACGCGCTGCGCATGTTCGACCTGCCCTACATCCTCATCGGCGCCCAGAAGGGCTCCGTGGAGACCCTGTCGATGCTCGCCCAGAACGAGGCGTCCAACGTCCGCTTCGGCCCGGCCTCCGCCTACGCGGTCCTCCTCTTCCTCTACGTCTTCCTCATCGCGCTCGCCTTCGTGCGGCTGCTCGGCGCCGACCTCATCGGGGACGCGGGCGGCACGAGGAAGAGCGGGAGCCGCCGCGCCGGGGTGCCGCGCCGCCGCGTGCGGGAGGTGACGGCATGACCCTCACGGCCAAGTGGCGGCAGTGGCTGCCGTATCTCGGCATCGCCCTGGTGGTGGCCTACTGCCTGGCCCCGTTCTACTGGATGCTGGTCTCCAGCCTCCGCAGCACCAACGACATCTTCAGCACGTCCCTGTTCCCCTCCCCGCTGTCCTTCGCGAACTACCGCTCCGTGTTCGGCCCGGCGCAAGGCTTCACCAAGGCGCTGCTCAACAGCCTGATCGTCGCGGGCGCCACCACCGCGCTGTCGCTGCTCCTCGCCACGTTCACCGCGTACGCGATGGCCCGGCTGGAGTTCCGCTTCAAACGGCTGATCCTGACCCTGATCATCGCCACGTCGATGTTCCCGGTGGTGTCGATCGTGGTGCCGCTGCTGAAGCTGTTCACGGACATCGGCTGGATCAACACCTACCAGTCGATGATCGTGCCCAGCATGTCCTTCACGCTGCCGCTGGCGGTGTGGAATCTGACCACGTTCTTCCGGCAGATGCCGGACGAGCTGGAGCAGGCCGCGATGGTGGACGGCTGCACCCGCGGCCAGGCCTTCCGCAAGGTCATCGTGCCGCTGGCGGCGCCGGGCATGTTCACCACCGCGATCATCACGTTCATCGCCGCATGGAACGAGTTCCTCATCGCCCTGTCGATGACCAACAAGCCCGGCATGCAGACCGCCACGGTCGCCATCTCCAAGTTCTCCGGCGCCACGACCTACCAGACGCCCTTCGGCAGCCAGATGGCCGCGGGAATCGTCGTGACCATTCCGCTGGTGGTCATGGTGCTGCTCTTCCAGCGCCGTATCGTCGCCGGACTCACCGCCGGCGCGGCCAAGTAGACACGTGACACCCAAGGAGCGAGGTCCGCTGTGTCCCTCACCGCACCCTGGTGGCGCAGTGCCGTCATCTACCAGGTCTACATCCGCAGTTTCGCCGACGGCGACGGCGACGGGATCGGCGACATCGCCGGCCTCCGCACGCGCCTGCCGTATCTGAAGTCGCTGGGCGTGGACGCCATCTGGATCAACCCCTGGTACAAGTCGCCCATGGCCGACCACGGCTACGACGTGGCCGACTTCCGGGACATCGACCCGCTGTTCGGGACGCTCACCGACGCCGAGCGGCTCATCGAGGAGGCGCACGCGCACGGGATCCGGGTGATCCCCGACATCGTCCCGAACCACACCTCCGACCAGCACGCCTGGTTCCGGGCGGCGTTGCAGGCCGCCCCGGGCAGTCCGGAGCGTGAGCGTTACGTCTTCCGTCCCGGTCGCGGACCCGGCGGGTCGGAGCCCCCGAACGACTGGGTGTCCTGTTTCGGCGGCCCCGCCTGGACCCGGCTGCCCGACGGCGACTGGTACCTGCACCTCTTCGCACCCGAGCAGCCCGACCTGAACTGGCAACACCCCGAGGTACGGGCGGAGTTCGAGTCGATCCTGCGGTTCTGGTTCAGCCGGGGCGTGGACGGTTTCCGTATCGACGTCGCCCACGGGCTGATCAAGCACCCGGAACTGCCCGACCTGCCCCCGCGCGCGGAACCGGCGGTGGCGGGCCCGCTCACCCGCCGGGACGAGATCCGCCCGCACCTCGACCATCCGCACTGGGACCGCGACGAGGTGCACGAGATATACCGGGCCTGGCGCAAGGTCGCCGACGAGTTCCCCGGCGACCGCTCCTTCGTCGCCGAGGCCTGGGCGGACACCCCCGGGCGTCTGGCGGCCTACGTCCGGGCGGACGGCCTGCACACCGCCTTCAACTTCGACTTCCTCATGTGTGGTTGGGACGCCAAGGACCTGCGGGCGGTCGTCGACGACTCCCTCGCGATGCTCGGCGCGGTGGGCGCACCGGCCACCTGGGTGCTCTCCAACCACGACGTCATGCGCCATCCCAGCCGCTTCGGCCGTACGCCCGCCCGGAGCTGGACGGTCGACGCGCGCTACGAACCCGAAGGGCCCCTCGACCTCGCCCTGGGCACCCGGCGTGCCCGGGCCGCCGCCCTGCTGATGCTCGCCCTGCCCGGCGGTGCCTACGTCTACCAGGGCGAGGAACTGGGCCTGCCCGAGGTCGAGGACCTGCCGGAATCCGCCCTCCAGGACCCGATCTGGGAACGCTCCGGCCACACCGACCGGGGCCGGGACGGCTGCCGCGTCCCCATCCCCTGGAGCGGCGGGACGGCCCCCTACGGTTTCGGCACCGGCGCCCGGCCCTGGCTGCCGCAACCGGACGACTGGGCCGGCCTCAGCGTCGAAGCCCAGAGCGGAGACCCGGCCGCCATGCTGGAGCTCTACCGCACGGCCCTGCGCGTCCGCCGTGCCCACCCCGCCCTCGGCGACGGCACCATGACCTGGCGGGACGCTCCCGAGGGGGTGCTGTCCTTCAGCCGGGAGCCGGGCTTCGTCTGCGTCGTCAACCTCTCCGCCGAGCCGTACGAGCTGCCCGGACACTCCGCGCTCCTGGTGGCCAGCGGCCCGGTCGAGGGCGGTGTGCTGGGGCCGGACCAGGCGGTGTGGCTGACGGTGTAGACGCCGGTGGCCGCGCCGCCCGGCCGTACGCTGGAGCCATGGCGCGTACTGCTCGTACCGCTCGTCCGGCGGAGCGGACACCGGTCTCGCTCACGGTCCGGCCGTCGGCGGGCGCCCTGGTGCCGCTGATCGGCGCGATGGGCTACGCGGAGGGGCGGTTCGCGCACTCCGCCGAGCTCGCCCTGCCGACCGGCGCGGCACAACTGCTGGTGAACCTCGACGGGGACGCCCTGTCCTCCTCCCCGCTGAGGGGAGCGGACCGGCGTACCCGGGGCGCGGCGGTGCACGGGCCGTACACGGAGCCGGCCCTGATCGACCCGGCGCAGCAGCGGGCCGTCGTCTGGGTGGCGTTCCGGCCCGGCGGAGCCCGCCCCTTCCTCGCCGCCCCGGTCTGCGCGGTCCGCGACGCGCTGGTCGGACTCGACGAGCTGTGGGGAACGGACGGCGCGGTGCTGCGCGAGCGGCTGCTGGCGGCCATGGCCGCCGGTGGCCCGGCGGCCGGGCTGCGGGAGCTGGAGGCATGAACACAGGGCACGGGGCGCCGGACTGGGCGGCCCTCGCCGCGGACTGCGGCTACCACGACCAGGCCCATCTGATCCACGAGTTCCGCGCCCTCGCCGGGATCACCCCGACCGCGTACGCGCCGCGCTCGCGGCTCGAACGCAACCACGTTCCGCTCGGTGGGTGACGGACCCCGCCCGGCCGACGGTTTTCTACAATCCACGCGCCCCGGGACCCGCGATCGTGAAGGAATGACGAACGCAACCGGCGAACCCGCCGTCACCCGCCTCTACGCACGCCTCGTGGTCTCCGACGCGGCCCGGGCCATCGACTTCTACCGGGACGCGCTCGGCGCCGAGGAGACCGAGCGGTACACCGGCCCGGACGGGACGATCGTGCACGCCATGCTGCGCCTCGGCGGGGCCGCGATCGCGGTCAAGGACGCCGACCCCGCAGACCCGGCACCGACGTCCCTCGGCGGCAGCCCGGTGATCATGGCACTCGACGTGTCCGACGCCGATGCCGTGGCCGAGGCCATGGTGAGGGACGGGGCGACGGTGGTGTACCCCGTAGCCGACCAGCACTACGGGCAGCGCGGGGGCCGCCTCGCCGACCCGTTCGGCCATCTCTGGATGATCTCCCAGACGATCGAGGACCTGACGCCGGAACAGATCCAGGCGCGTACGAACGAGTCGTTCACCTGACGGGCGGCGTCAGCGGGCCCGCCCGGCGGGTTCCGCCACCTCGGCCTTCGCGTCCACCTTGCCGCCCGGGTGCCGCAGGGCGCACAGGTAGCCGATGCCCAGGGCGATGGCCATCCCGTAGAACACCCACTGGTTGGCCTCGGCGAAGTCCATGCGGATCGCGGACATCGACTCCCGGGTCGCCTCCGCGGCGGGGCCGGTGCCGGTGGGCGGCCGGGAGTCGCCGCTGCCGGTGATCGACTCGGTGACGTCGCGGGCCACGGTGTTCGCGTCGGCGGCGGACATGCCCCGGGACGTCAGGGTGCCCACCACGTTGTCGGTCGTGACATGGGTGAGGATCGTGCCGTAGACGGCCAGCCCCACGCTCGCCGCGTAGTTGCGCACCGTCTGGGTGATGCCCGTGACCTCGCCGTACGAGGCGCCGATGGCCCGGTTGACGGCGTCCGTGGAGGCCGGTGCCAGGACGAAGCCGATGCCGGCCCCGGCCAGGGCCGCGTAGGGCCACTGATCGTGCATGGACAGGTCGGTGAGCTTGTTCGCCCACAGGGCGAAGCCGACGCAGCCCACGGCCGTGCCCAGCTTCAGCGCCGGACGGGCGCCCTTCTTGTCGAGGATCCGGCCGCCCCACTGCGAGGCGATGGCGAAGCCCACGAAGAAGTACAGCAGGAACAGCGCCGCCTGGTTCGGCGAGGCGCTCAGGGACACCTGGGCGTACACGGAGGTGAAGAAGAACAGCGGGACGAAGGCGAGCATCGAGAAGAACAGCACCGCCGCGTCCATGGTGAACGCCTTGTCCCGGAAGACCCGCAGGTCGATCAGCGGATGCTCCGCCTGCCGCTCGAAGCGGACGAACCCGGCGAGTATCGCGAGGCCGCCCGCGATGCACACCCAGGTCGCCCAGCTGTCCCAGCCCCAGGACCAGGCCTGCTGGAAGCCGAGGACGCTCAGGCCCATGCCGGCCGCGATCAGGGCGGCTCCCGGCACGTCCAGAGTGCCGGACCGCCGCCGGTCGGAGATATGGGCCAGCGCCGTGAGGACCAGCGCCACGATCGCCACCGGGACGTTGACCCAGAACACCGCGCGCCACGTCCAGTTCGTGAGCCAGCCGCCCAGCAGCGGGCCGACGGCAGTCAGCGCGCCGGTGACCCCGAAGAACAGGGCGAGGGCACGCCCGCGCCGCTCCACCGGGAACACCGCCACCACCACGGCCAGGGCAGCGGGGAACAGCAGCGCCGCTCCCAGCCCCTGGGTGCCGCGGAAGAGGATCAGCCAGGCCTGTGCGGCGCCGCCCTCGGGAACACAGCCGCACAGCACCGACGAGACGACGAACACCAGCGTGCCGATCACGACGATCCGGCGCGGCCCGTAGAGGTCCGCGAGACGGCCGCCGAGGGCGAAGAACGCCGCGAGGGCCAGCAGGTAGGCGTTGACCACCCACTGCATGCCGGAGGACGACAGACCCAGTTCGCGGACGATGTCCGGAGCCGCGATCGACACGATGGTCTGGTCGATGAAGGTCATGGCGACGGCGAACATCATCGCCGCCAGCGCGACGGTCTGCTGCGGTGCGGATCTGGAGGGGGTCGCGGCGTCGCCGCGCCCCGGGCGCGTGCTGCTCACGCCATCAGTCTGCGCCCGGCCGTGCCGGGTCGCATCACAGGACTCCTTCCGCCCCGGGCGTCACACGGATACCCCCGAAACGCTCTCCTGGCAACCCCTGGGCGGTGTGAGGACAGCCTCCTCGGCCATGTGACCACGGCCCGCCACGGATGCCGCGTCGAACGTGCAGGATGCGGGCACCAAGGAGGACAGGCAGTCGAACGACGGGAGAGGCAGACGATGGTCCCAGCGGAACCGCAACCCCAGCGGATCGGCATACCGGCCGAATCCACTGCGGGCGAGACCAGGGTGGCGGCCACGCCTGCCACCGTGGGGAGACTTGTCGCGCTCGGGTACGACGTGGTGGTCGAACCGGGAGCGGGAGCCTCGTCCCGCTTCTCCGACGCGGCGTACGAGGAGGCGGGAGCCCGGCTCGGCGACCCGTGGCAGGCGGAGATCCTGCTCAAGGTCAACGCGCCCTCCAGCGAGGAGATCGGCCGGCTGCCCGACGGGGCGACGCTGATCGCGCTGATCAGCCCCGCCCTCAACCCCGAACTCGTCGAGGAACTGGCACGGCGGCCGATCACCGTGCTCGCCATGGACGCCGTCCCGCGCATCTCACGCGCCCAGTCCCTGGACGTACTCAGCTCGATGGCGAACATCGCCGGCTACCGGGCCGTGGTCGAGGCGGCGCACGCCTTCGGCCGTTTCTTCACCGGCCAGGTGACCGCCGCCGGCAAGGTGCCGCCCGCCAAGGTGCTGGTGGCCGGGGCCGGGGTGGCCGGGCTCGCGGCGGTCGGCGCGGCCCGCAGCCTCGGCGCCGTGGTCCGCGCCACCGACCCCCGTCCCGAAGTCGCCGAGCAGGTGCGCTCCCTGGGCGGGGAGTTCCTCACGGTGACCGCCGAGCAGGAGGTGAGCACCGACGGCTACGCCAAGGCCACCTCCGAGGACTACAACCGGCTCGCCGCGCGGCTCTACGCCGAGCAGGCCGCCGACGTCGACATCATCATCACCACCGCGCTCATCCCCGGCCGCCCCGCGCCGCGGCTGATCACCGCCGAGGACGTCGCGCGCATGAAGCCCGGCAGCGTGATCGTCGACATGGCCGCGGCCCAGGGCGGCAACGTCGAGGGCACGGTCGCCGGGAAGGCAGTCGTCACCGACAACGACGTGACGATCATCGGCTACACGGATCTGCCCGGCCGGCTCCCCGCCCAGGCCTCGCAGCTGTACGGCACGAACATCGTCAACCTGATGAAGCTGCTCACCCCGGGCAAGGACGGCCGGCTCGTCCTCGACTTCGACGACGTGGTGCAGCGGTCGATGACCGTGGTCCGCGAGGGCGAGAACACCTGGCCGCCGCCCCCGGTCCAGGTGTCCGCCGCACCTGCCCCGGGCGGGGCGAAGGAGCCGGAACCGACCCCCTCCGAGGCACCGGCGAGGTCCTCCCGCCCGGTTTGGTCCTCGTACGCCCTGGTCGCCGCCGGAGCACTCGCGCTGTTCCTGGTGACGGCCTTCTCACCGAGTGAACTCCTCGGCCACTTCACGGTGTTCGTCCTGGCGATCGTCATCGGCTTCTACGTCATCGGCAACGTGCACCACGCGCTGCACACCCCGCTGATGTCGGTCACCAACGCCATCTCCGGCATCGTCGTGGTCGGCGCGCTGCTGCAGATCGGGCAGGGGGACACCGCCGTCACCGTGCTGTCGTTCGCCGCGATCCTGCTGGCGAGCATCAACATCTTCGGCGGATTCGCCGTCACCCGCCGCATGCTCGGCATGTTCTCGAAGGGCTGATCGAGATGACCACAGACACGGCCGCCCAGGCCGCTTACGTCGTCGCCGCGCTGCTGTTCATCCTCAGCCTCGCCGGCCTCTCCCAGCACAAGACGTCCCGTTCGGGAGTCGTCTGGGGTATCGCGGGCATGGTTGTCGCCCTGGCCGCCACGGTCGGGCTCGCCTCCCGCAGCATCACCGCGACCGGGCTCGTGCTGATCGCCGTCGCCACGGCCGTCGGCGCGGGCATCGGCCTGTGGCGTGCCCGGGTGGTCGAGATGACCGGCATGCCGGAGCTGATCGCCATCATGCACAGCCTCGTCGGCCTTGCCGCCGCGTTCGTCGGCTGGAACGGCTACCTGGACGTCGACGCCGAGCTCTCCGGTTCGCTGCTGGGCATCCACCACGCCGAGGTGTTCATCGGGGTGTTCATCGGCGCCGTCACCTTCACGGGTTCCGTCGTCGCCTACCTGAAGCTCTCGGCCCGCATCAACTCCCGCCCGCTCACGCTGCCGGGCAAGCACGTCCTCAACGTCGGCGCGCTCGTCGCGTTCGTCGGGCTGACGGTGGCGTTCGTCGTACGCCCCAACATGGGTCTGCTCATCGCCGTCACCGTGATCGCGCTCGCCCTCGGCGCCCATCTGGTCGCCTCCATCGGCGGCGGTGACATGCCGGTGGTCGTCTCCATGCTCAACAGCTACTCCGGCTGGGCCGCCGCGGCCTCGGGCTTCCTGCTCTCCAACAACCTGCTCATCGTCACCGGCGCGCTGGTCGGCTCCTCCGGCGCCTACCTGTCGTACATCATGTGCAAGGCGATGAACCGCTCCTTCCTCTCGGTGATCGCGGGCGGGTTCGGCACCCCGGCGGCGGCCGCCGACGACGGCGAGCAGGGCGAGCACCGGGAGATCAACGCCGAGGAGACCGCCGAACTGCTCCGCGACGCCACCTCGGTCATCATCACGCCGGGCTACGGCATGGCCGTCGCCCAGGCCCAGTACCCGGTCGCCGAACTGGCGCGCAAGCTGCGCGACCGGGGCGTGGAGGTGCGGTTCGGCATCCACCCCGTCGCCGGCCGGCTGCCCGGGCACATGAACGTGCTGCTCGCCGAGGCCAACGTGCCGTACGACATCGTCCTGGAGATGGACGAGATCAACGACGACTTCGCCGCCACCTCGGTCGTCCTGGTCATCGGCGCCAACGACACGGTCAACCCGGCCGCGACCGACAACCCGTCCAGCCCGATCGCCGGGATGCCGGTCCTGCACGTGTGGGAGTCGGCCCATGTGATCGTCTTCAAGCGCTCCATGGCCGCCGGCTACGCGGGCGTGCAGAACCCGCTGTTCTTCCGCGAGAACACCCAGATGCTCTTCGGCGACGCCAGGCAGCGAGTCGAGGACATCCTGCGCGGCCTCGACGCCCTGGACGCACCGGTCCGGGAGATGGCCGGCACGTCACGCTGAACCAGCGGGCAACCGAACGCGAAGGCCGGCTCGACACCGTCGAGCCGGCCTTTCGTGTCCCGCCCGTGCGGTCAGTCCGTGCCGGACTCCATCGCCGCGCGGTCCAGCCAGGCGTCCTCCTCCGAGACCTCGCCCCGGGAGGCGATGGCCTGGGCGCCGCCCTGCGGCAGCTCCGGCATGGTGCCGATCAGCCCGGTCGCGGCGGCCTGGGAGGCGCCGATGGTGGGGCTGCCGGTGCCGATCAGGCCCATGCCGGCGTACTGCTCCAGCTTGGCGCGGGAGTCGGCGATGTCGAGGTTGCGCATGGTGAGCTGGCCGATCCGGTCGACCGGGCCGAACGCGGAGTCCTCGGTGCGCTCCATGGACAGCTTGTCCGGGTGGTAGCTGAACGCCGGGCCCGTGGTGTCGAGGATCGAGTAGTCCTCGCCGCGCCGCAGCCGCAGCGTCACCTCACCGGTGACGGCGGCACCGACCCAGCGCTGGAGCGACTCGCGGATCATCAGCGCCTGCGGGTCCAGCCAGCGGCCCTCGTACATCAGCCGCCCGAGGCGCCGACCCTCGGTGTGGTACTGGGCGACGGTGTCCTCGTTGTGGATCGCGTTGACCAGCCGCTCGTAGGCGGCGTGCAGCAGGGCCATGCCCGGGGCCTCGTAGATGCCGCGGCTCTTGGCCTCGATGATGCGGTTCTCGATCTGGTCCGACATGCCCAGGCCGTGCCGGCCGCCGATGGCGTTGGCCTCCATGACCAGGTCGACGGGGGAGGCGAACTCCTTGCCGTTGACCGTCACCGGGCGGCCCTCGGCGAAGCCGATCGTGACGTCCTCGGCGGCGATCTCGACCGACGGGTCCCAGAACCGCACGCCCATGATCGGCTCGACGGTCTCGACGCCGGTGTCCAGGTGCTCCAGGGTCTTGGCCTCGTGGGTGGCGCCCCAGATGTTGGCGTCCGTGGAGTACGCCTTCTCCGTGCTGTCCCGGTAGGGCAGGCCGTGGGCGAGCAGCCACTCCGACATTTCCTTGCGGCCGCCGAGCTCGGTCACGAACGCCGCGTCCAGCCAGGGCTTGTAGATCCGCAGGTGCGGGTTGGCGAGCAGGCCGTAGCGGTAGAACCGCTCGATGTCGTTGCCCTTGAACGTCGAGCCGTCGCCCCAGATCTGGACGTCGTCCTCGAGCATCGCCCGGACCAGGAGCGTGCCGGTGACGGCGCGGCCGAGCGGGGTGGTGTTGAAGTACGCCCGCCCGCCCGAGCGGATGTGGAACGCGCCGCAGGTCAGCGCGGCCAGGCCCTCCTCGACCAGCGCGGCACGGCAGTCGACCAGACGCGCGATCTCGGCCCCGTAGGTCTGGGCGCGGCCGGGCACCGAGGCGATGTCGGGCTCGTCGTACTGGCCGATGTCGGCGGTGTAGGTGCACGGGACGGCGCCCTTGTCGCGCATCCACGCGACCGCGACGGAGGTGTCGAGACCGCCCGAGAAGGCGATGCCGACGCGCTCGCCGGCGGGCAGGGAGGTGAGGACCTTGGACATAGAAAGAGTATGTATCACTTTGCATAGTCATGCAAGCCGGGTATGCGAAATCGCCGTTCCGGTTGCTTCCGGTTCAGGAATCCGCTGCCGCTGAGCCGCCGAGCGCGCCGAGGATCCGCTCGGCGGCCAGCGTCGGGGTCAGCTCGCCCTCCCGGACCCGCTGTTCCAGCACGGGTGCCAGAGCCCGCACCGCCGGGTCGGCGTGGAGCCGGCCGAGGAGTTCGTCGCGGACCATGGTCCAGGTCCAGTCGACCTGCTGGTCGCGGCGCTTGGCGGTGAGCCGGCCGGTGGAGTCCAGCAGCGCGCGGTGCTGTTCGAGGCGCTCCCACACGGTGTCCAGGCCGGTCGACTCCCGGGCACTGCAATGCAGGACCGGGGGCGTCCAGAACGCGTCCTTGCCGTGCATCAGCCGCAGCGCGCCCGACAGCTCCCGCGCGGCGGCCCGGGCGTCGCGCTCGTGCGGGCCGTCCGCCTTGTTGACGGCGATCACGTCGGCCAGCTCCAGCACGCCCTTCTTGATGCCCTGGAGCTGGTCGCCCGTGCGGGCGAGGGTGAGCAGCAGGAAGGAGTCGACCATGTTCGCGACCGCGGTCTCGGACTGGCCGACACCGACCGTCTCCACCAGGACCACGTCGTAGCCGGCCGCCTCCATCACCACGATCGACTCGCGGGTGGCCTTGGCGACCCCGCCCAGCGTGCCCGCGGTGGGGGAGGGGCGCACGAACGCCGCCGGGTCCACCGCCAGGCGCTCCATCCGGGTCTTGTCCCCCAGGATCGAACCGCCCGTACGGCTGGAGGACGGGTCGACGGCCAGCACCGCCACCCGGTGCCCGAACGAGGTGAGCAGCGTGCCGAAGGCGTCGATGAACGTCGACTTGCCCACGCCCGGCACCCCGCTGACGCCGATCCGCCGGGCCCGGCCGCTGTGCGGCAGCAGCGCGGTCAGCAACTCCTGGGCCAGCGCCCGGTGCTGCGGCCGGGTCGACTCGACGAGTGTGATCGCGCGGGCGACGACCGCCCGCTTCCCGTCGAGCACGCCCTTCACATACGCGTCGACATCGATCACAGGTCGTGCCCGAGGCCGTCCGACAGTCGCTTCACCAGGTCGTACGCCGCGTCCGGGATCACCGTCCCGGGCGGGAAGACGGCCGCCGCGCCCATCTGAAGCAGCGTCGGCACGTCCTGCGGCGGGATCACGCCGCCGACCACGACCATGATGTCCTCGCGCCCCTCCTCGGCCAGCGCCTCGCGCAGCGCCGGGACGAGGGTGAGGTGACCGGCCGCGAGCGAGGAGACGCCGACGATGTGCACGTCCGCCTCGACGGCCTGCCGGGCCACCTCGGCGGGCGTCTGGAACAGCGGGCCGACGTCCACGTCGAAGCCGAGATCGGCGAAGGCGGTGGCGATCACCTTCTGGCCGCGGTCGTGGCCGTCCTGGCCCATCTTCGCGACCAGGATGCGCGGGCGGCGGCCCTCGGCCTCGTCGAAGGCGTCCACCAGCGCGCGGGTGCGGTCCACGGACGGGGACTCGCCTGCTTCGTTGCGGTACACACCGGAGATCGTACGGATCTGGCTCGCGTGCCGGCCGTACACCTTCTCCAGGGCGTCGGAGATCTCCCCGACCGTGGCCTTCGCGCGGGCCGCGTGCACCGCCAGCTCCAGCAGGTTGCCCTCGCCGCCGGCGGCCCGGGTCAGCGCGTCCAGCGCGTCCTGGCAGGCCCGCTCGTCCCGCTCCGCGCGCAGCCGCCGCAGCTTCTCGATCTGCTGCGACCGCACGGAGGAGTTGTCGACCTTCAGGACGTCGATCTGCTCGTCGGTCTCCACCCGGTACTTGTTGACGCCGATGACGGGCTGGCGGCCCGAGTCGATCCGGGCCTGCGTGCGGGCCGCGGCCTCCTCGATGCGCAGCTTGGGGATGCCCGCGTCGATGGCCTTGGCCATGCCGCCCGCGGCCTCGACCTCCTCGATGTGCTGCCAGGCCCGCCGCGCGAGGTCGTACGTCAGCTTCTCCACGTACGCGCTGCCGCCCCACGGGTCGATCACGCGGGTCGTGCCGGACTCCTGCTGGAGCAGCAGCTGCGTGTTGCGGGCGATGCGCGCCGAGAAGTCCGTGGGCAGCGCGAGCGCCTCGTCCAGGGCGTTGGTGTGCAGCGACTGCGTGTGGCCCTGGGTGGCCGCCATCGCCTCGACGCAGGTGCGGGTCACGTTGTTGAAGACGTCCTGCGCGGTCAGCGACCAGCCCGAGGTCTGCGAGTGGGTGCGCAGGGACAGCGACTTGGCGTTCTGCGGATCGAACTGCCTCACCAGCTTCGCCCACAGCAGGCGCGCCGCCCGCAGCTTGGCGACCTCCATGAAGAAGTTCATGCCGATCGCCCAGAAGAACGACAGCCGCGGCGCGAACGCGTCCACGTCCAGGCCGGCTTCCCGTCCCGCCCGGATGTACTCCACGCCGTCCGCGAGCGTGTACGCCAGCTCCAGGTCGGCCGTCGCACCCGCCTCCTGGATGTGGTAGCCGGAGATGGAGATGGAGTTGTACCGGGGCATCCGCTGCGAGGTGAAGGCGAAGATGTCGGAGATGATCCGCATCGACGGCTTCGGCGGATAGATGTAGGTGTTGCGGACCATGAACTCCTTGAGGATGTCGTTCTGGATGGTCCCGGCCAGCTTCTCGGGCGGTACGCCCTGCTCCTCCGCCGCCACGATGTACAGCGCCAGCACCGGCAGCACGGCGCCGTTCATCGTCATCGACACCGTCATCCTGTCCAGCGGGATCCCGTCGAACAGCTGCCGCATGTCGTAGATCGAGTCGATCGCCACGCCCGCCATGCCGACATCGCCGGTCACCCGCGGGTGGTCGCTGTCGTAGCCGCGGTGCGTGGGCAGGTCGAAGGCGACCGACAGGCCCTTCTGCCCGGCAGCGAGGTTGCGCCGGTAGAAGGCGTTGGACTCCTCGGCCGTCGAGAACCCGGCGTACTGGCGGATGGTCCAGGGCTGGTTGGCGTACATCGTCGGGTACGGGCCGCGCAGGAACGGCGCCGCGCCCGGGTACGTGTCCAGGAAGTCCAGGCCCTCCAGGTCACGGCCGGTGTAGAGCGGCTTGACGGCGATGCCCTCCGGGGTCTCCCAGAGCAGGTCGTCCCCGCCGGACGCGTTCTTCACCGCCGTACGCCACTCGTCGGCGCCGCCGTCGGGGGCCGGGGTGCCCAGCTCGATCCCGGAGAAGTCGGGGACGGACGGGCCGGAAGGGGCGGACATCAGGACACTCCCATGCGGTCGAGGGTCGCGGACAGCACGGCCACGGCGTCGCAGCCCGCGAAGACGTACGCGTCGACACCGGGATACTCCCCGGGCCGCCCGGCGAGGAACACGTGCGAGGCTCCCGCCTCCTTGAGCTCCGCGGCCCGGGCCGCCGCCTGCTCCTCGTACAGGGCGTCGCTGGAGCACAGCACGGCCTCCGGCGCACCGCTCTCGGCGAAGGTGCCCTCGGTGACCGGCTCGATGCCGCCCGCCTGGAAGAGGTTGGAGGCGAAGGTGAGGCGTGCGGTGTGCGCGGCGGCCGGGCCGAGCGCGGCGAGGTAGATCCGGGGCCGGGAGCCGGTCGCGGCGAGATGGGCGTCGGAGCGGGCGCGCAGCGTCTCGTACGCCTCGTCACGGCGTACGCGCGGCAGCCCCCCGGAGCGCGGCTCGGGTGCGTCCGCACGGACGACCGGCTTCTCCGCGAGGAACGGGAACTCGCTGACGCCGGTGACGGGTTCGCGCCGCTTGGCGAGCCTGCCGGTGCGGGCCTGCCAGGTCTCGGCCAGGTCCCGCGCGAGATCCCCGGAACGCAGGGCGGCCGCCTGGCCGCCGAGCCGCTCGATGCGCTGGAAGAACTCCCAGCCCGCGTGGGCGAGTTCGTCGGTGAGCCGCTCCACGTACCAGGAGCCGCCCGCCGGGTCGGTCACCCGGGCCAGGTGCGACTCCTCGATGAGGATCGTGGAGGTGTTGCGGGCGATCCGGCGCGCGAACGCGTCCGGCAGGCCCAGGGCGTGGTCGAAGGGCAGCACGGTGACCGCGTCGGCCCCGCCCGCACCGGCGGCCAGCGTGGCGATCGTGGTGCGCAGCATGTTCACCCACGGGTCGCGGCGCGTCATCATCACCGGCGAGGTGACGACGTGCTGGAGCTGCGCCCCCGCGCGCGGTGCCCCGCAGACCTCGGCCACCCGGGCCCACAGCCGGCGCGCGGCCCGCAGCTTGGCGATCGTCAGGAACTGGTCGGCGGTCGCCGCGTACCGGAACTCCAGCTGCGCGGAGGCCTGTTCGACATCCAGCCCGGCCCCCGTCAGCTCCCGCAGATACGCCACCCCGGTGGCCAGCGAGCAGCCCAGCTCCTGGGCTGCCGAACCGCCGGCCTCGTGGTACGGCAGCGCGTCCACGGTCAGCGCCCGCAGCCCCGGGTACCCTCCGGCGCACAGCCGTGCGAGCTCCGCGGCCGACGCGGTGTCGCACCGCTCCCCGGTGCGGGCCTCGTGCCCGAGCGGGTCCGCGCCCAGATTGCCGCGCGCCGCGTCCCGGGCGACACTCCGCTCCTCGTAGACCCGCAGCAACTCCCGCGCGGCGGGCTCGGCCTCGCGCCCCGCGTCGAGGACGACGGGCGCCAGATCGAGATACACGCCGTCGAGGACCCGGCGGAGGTCCGGCACCGCGATGCCGCCCTCCCCGACCGTCAGCCAGAGGGAGGTGACCCCGTTCTCCAGGTCCCCGAGCACCGCGTCACGGTCGGCCGCGGAGTGCCGTTGCCGTACGTCCCAGCCGCCGACCGTGTTCCCCTCGGCACGGCCGCCGCGTACAAAGGGGGCGAAACCGGGGAAACCCGGCTCGGGCGCGGAGTCGCGGGCGGTGTAGAGAGGGCGGGTGCGCAACCCGTCCTCCAGCGCGGTGGACAGGGCTTCCTCGGCCTCGGCGCCCTCGACGTCCTTGCCCGATTTGCGCAGCACACCCGCCACAAGGCGCTGCCACTGCTCATGGGGCACGTCAGGGAACTCGCCGGCCAGCTCAAGCCCGTCGTCAGGCAGGACCGTCATGCTCGGATGCTAGGTCACGGACACGAACGAGCAGCAGAGGGTGCGGCTGTGACCTTGCCCTCGCCCTGGCTGTGACCTCGCTCTCCCGCCGTCACGGCCCGGATCGCCGCCCGCGCCGGCGACCGATCCGCCCGCCGGGGGCCGGGCCCGTCAAGGTCCCGTCAAAGCCGTGACCACCGCCGTATGGGACCCGTCAACGGACGATCCGATCCGGCCGTCCGGGCGCTTTCCTCGAAGCGTCCGTTTCGCGGCAACCGGCAGGCCGTCGGGTTCGTGCCGGTGAACGGCGTGAGCGAGGCCGACCTCGCCGACGCGGCCCAGCTGTCGTCGCTGGCCGGCCAGACGCCCCAGGGCCGCACCCTGGGCTTCACGGGGGAGCCCCGCGTGAACGTCCTCGCGCTCAACATCGCGCTCGAGGACCTGGTGGCGAAGAGCTGAACGGCTCAGCGCGGGGAACGCCGCTCCGCGCGTGCGGCGCAGAGCACAGCACAACGGTGGGCTGCCGGCAGTATGCGTGGTCCGCGCCGGGGTAAGTGAACGACCGAAAGGTCACTGAGGGACCACGAGCAACAATGAAAGAGCTCCCATATGGTCATCCCGCTTATGAAGCAGGCGGCAGATGAGCCGGGCGCGGACGAGCAGGCCGCCCTGCGCTGCGGCGCGGTCTGGGCCGACGGCGCGGCTTGCGCTGTCGAGGCGCGCCGGGCGCTGCAGGCGTTCCTGGCGCACGTACCGTGTACCGGCCGCACTCCCGTGCCGGCCCCGCTGGCGATCGACGCCGAACTGGTCGTCAGCGAACTGGTCACCAACGCGATCCGGCACGCTCCCGGCCCCTGCGGGATGATCCTTCAGCTGTCCGGCGACGGACTGGCCATCACGGTGTGGGACACCTCCACCGAACAGCCGGTGGTCAGGAAGCGCGACGGGCAGCGCTTCGGCGGCCACGGCATGCACGTGGTGCACGCGGTCAGCAGCGAGGTCTCCGTCGCATCCCTCGGCCACGGGAAGCAGATCACCGCCTGTCTGCGCCCCGTCCCGGACGACGATCCCGGCGCGAAGGCCGCAGCCGTCACCGCCGCTTGACGCCCGGCCGACGGGACCCGTCCCGGCAGCGGTCACCACCCGGTGAGCAGCAGATGGTTGACGAGCAGGGCGAGCAGCGCCTGGGCGGTGAGCCAGAAGCGAGGGCGCGTGAGGAACGCGCATGCCGGGAGCAGCCACAGGGCGAAGGGGAGCCAGATGCGTTCCGTCTCGGCCTTGCTCATGCCGGACAGGTCGGCGACCAGCAGCGCGAGGAGCGCGGCGGACACGAGGAACGCGAGGCGGACGCCGGCCCGGGGCCCGGTGCGGCGCCCGAGCAGCACGGCGCCCGTCCGCCGCAGTCCCGCCGCCGTCGCCAGTCCCGTGATGAGCACCGTGCAGGCCAGATTGGCCCATACCCAGTAGCCGTAGGGACGGATGCCGCCCGCACCCTGGCCGTAGCGCGTGACCAGCAGGCGGTAGGCCTCCCACCAGTCGAAGCCCGCGAGCGTGAACACCGTGGGGACCACGGCCAGTCCGGCGAGCAGCGGCGCCAGCAGGGCCGGGCGCTCCCGGACCCCGTGGCGGCCCAGCACCAGCACCGCCGCCGCGATCAGCGCGACGAGCGTGAGGCCGTACGACACGTAGCAGGTCAGGCCGAGCAGCAGCCCGGACGCGGCCGCCCAGCCAGGGGATCTGCGGGTGACCGCCAGAGCCAGCAGGGCCACCGCCCACGCCGCCACCGCCGCGAAGTACGCGTCCGCCGAGGTGCCCATCCACACGGCCGCCGGGGCCAGGACCAGGAACGGGGCCGCCCGGCGGGCGAGTGCCTCGTCGGCCAGGGCGCGGATCGCGACCAGCACGGCCACGCAGGCGGTCGCCCCGACGGTGATGCACCACATCCCCGCCCAGCCCCCGCCCCGCAACCCGATCCGGTCGAGCAGCACGAAGGTGAGGGTGGCGGCGGGCGGGTGCCCGGCGATGTGAGCGGGCCAGTTGTCGGGGGAGTCGAGCAGGATGTGCTGGGTGAAGTCCCGCAGCGCTGCCGGGATGTCGTGGAAACGGTCGATGACCTGGAGGTACTCGTAGCGGGTGGTGAGCCTGCGCGCGATTCCCCGGTGCCAGCCGTCGGCCAGGGCGAGGGAGAAGATCCATGCCGTGGCGGTGCCCCAGGCGGCCGGGAGCAGGGCACGCCAGGGGAGACGGGCCGCCAGCGCGGGGCCGTGGGTGACGGTGGCGATCGCCACCAGGACGGCGGCCGGGGTGCCGGGGCCCAGATGCGGTCCCCAGGACGCCAGCAGCGGGGGCCAGTCCACGAACAGCGTCCGGCTGGTGCCCTCGATGTGGCGGCCGACCAGCACGGACGCCGCCACGAGCAGTACGGCGGCCCCGGCGGCGTACAGGTCGCGGCGCAGGCCTCGGGACGGTGGGGCGAAGGGCGGGGTGCGGATCACACCGGCACGCTAGGCCGCGCGGCCGGTCACCGGCCGCCGGCCGGGCCCGATGTCAGCGTTTCGTCATGGGTCGTGCACCCTTTCACGGGGCTGCCCCGGCCTACCGTCGGCTCATGCGAGACGACCCACGCGATCCGCGGCTCCCCACGTCCCCCGGCTTCTGGCGCAGCCCCCTGCGCGGCCCCCGGTTCACCTCGGTGCTGGGGCTCGTCCTGCTCGCCGGCATCACGGTGCTGTTCGTGACGGGACTCCTCTCGTACGCCGCCTACAACCCGGACCTGTCGCCGGTGAACGACAAGACCCCGGACAAGGGGATCCTCGGCTTCTACCTGTTCGCCTGGCCGACGAATCCGCACTGGCTGTACCGGCTGAACCAGGGCGTCCACGTCACCCTCGGCATCACCCTCGTCCCCGTCCTGCTCGCCAAGCTGTGGTCCGTCGTGCCGAGACTGTTCACCCTGCCGCCGGCCCGCTCGCTCGCCCACGCCCTGGAGCGGATCTCGCTGCTCCTGCTCGTGGGCGGCGGCCTGTTCGAGTTCGTGACCGGCGTCCTCAACGTCCAGCTCGACTACGTCTTCCCGGGCTCGTTCTACCCCCTGCACTTCTACGGCGCCTGGGTGTTCTTCGCCGCCTTCGTGGCCCACGCACTGCTGAAGACGCCCACGGCACTGCGCAATCTGCGGCAGCTGCGGGAGGAGAGGAACGACCTGGTGTCCCCGCGTCCCGCCGAGCCGACCGTCTCCCGGCGGGGCGCCCTGTGGCTCGTCGGGGGCGGTTCGCTGCTGCTGTTCGCCACGACCGTGGGGCAGAACTTCGGCGGCCCGCTGCGGCGCACCGCCCTCCTCGCCCCGCACGGCGGCGCCGAACCCGGCAGCGGCCCGAACGGCTTCCAGATCAACAAGACCGCCGCGTACGCCGGGATCGACACGGCGGAAACGGCCGGGGACAGATGGCGGCTCGTCGTGACGGGGCGCACGGGCACGGTCCGCCTCAGCCGCGCCCGGCTCGCCGAACTGCCCTTGTCCAGCGCGGCGTTGCCCATCGCCTGCGTGGAGGGCTGGTCCACGCCGGACCAGTGGTGGCGCGGGGTGCGGCTGCACGACCTCGCGGCCCTCGTCGGGTACGAGGACGACCCGCCGGACCTGTTCGTCGAGTCCCTCCAGCCCCGCGGCGCCTTCCGGAAGGCCGCCCTGCGCGCCAACCAGGTGGCCGACCCGCGGTCCCTCCTCGCCCTGTACGTCAACGGCGAGGAGCTGTCCCCCGACCACGGCTACCCGGCGCGGATCATCGTGCCCGCGGCGCCCGGTGTGCTGAACACCAAGTGGGTGGCCCGGATGACGTTCGGAGACCTGTGATGCGAGGACGCCTCGTCATCGGCAGCCCCCTGCAACTCCTGCTGCTGTCCTGCTCGTTCGCCCTCGCAACCTACGCGGGAGTGCGCCTGCTCGCCGGTGACTGGTTCGGCGTGGCGCTGTGGGTCGTGGGCTCGGCGCTGCTGCACGACCTCGTGCTGCTGCCGCTGTACGCGGCGGCGGACCGGGCGGTGGTGCGGGGGCTCGACGCGGCCCACCGCCGGGAGTGGGTGCCGTACGCACGCGTGCCGGCAGCCCTCTCCGGGCTGCTGCTCCTCGTATGGTTCCCGCTGATCAGCGGCATGGTGGAGGAGCGCTACCGGTCCGCCACCGGCCTGCCTGCCGACGTGTTCCTGGCACGCTGGCTGCTGATCACCGCGGTCCTCTTCGGAGGCTCGGCGCTGCTGCTGGTGGTGCGGCTGCTGCGGCTGCGCAGGGCGGCGAAGCGCCGTCCGCCGGCCGTCCACTGACCGTCCCGCTCCCAGCAGCCCTGCGCGTACCCGAGCAGCGCGCGGGTGCCGAGCCGCGCCCAGGGGAAGGGGTCGCCGGTGGCGGCGTGCGCGTCGGTGATGTGGACGCGCACGCGTTCGTCGACGTCCGCGGGTGCGGTCTCGGCGATCAGCAGACCGTCCGGCCGCAGGAGCCCGGCGACCCGCTCCAGCAGGGCGCGCGGATCACCGCCGATGCCGATGTTGCCGTCCATGAGCAGCACGGTGTCCCAGCGGCCCTCGCCCGGCAGCGGCTCGAAGACCGACCGCCGCAGCGCCTGGCCCCCGAGCCGCACGGTGTGCTCCACCGCGGCCTCGCTGACGTCGATCCCGAGGGCGGGCCGCCCCGTGGAGGCAAGCTCCGCCACCAGCCGCCCCGGCCCGCACCCCACGTCCAGCACGGACCCCTCACACCGGTCCAGCACATCCCGGTCGACCGGGTCGGCCCGGGCGCACCAGCGCTCCACCTCCAGCGGCAGCAGCCAGCCGTCGGCGCGCCGCAGGAACAGGGGGCCGCGGCCGGCGCGCAGGGCGGCGTCGTAGGGGTCGGCGGCGGCCCAGGCCAGGGCGCTGGCGGGTGGGGCGCTCATCGGGGACCGGCCGGGCGCGCGACCGGCCCGGTGACAGGCCCCCCGGCCGCCGGGCACCGGGCCAGCCGCGCGGCGAAGCGCCCTCGCGGGGCCAGTGCGGCGACCGCGTGGGCGTCGGCGGCGGTGTCGACGTCGCGCAGCCGCGGCAGGTCGCGCACGCGCAGTCCCGCCGCGACCAGCCGCTCCCGCTGCACGGCACCCGTCACCGGCGTCGACATGGGTACGCCCCGCAGCAGGGCGGGGTCCGGACATGCCAGGCCGAGGGCCCAGAAACCGCCGTCCTCCGCCGGGCCGAACCAGGCGTCGCCGTCGGCGAAGTCCACGGTGAGCAGCTCCGGGGTCACCTGCGGGGTGTCCATGCCGATGAGCAGGGCCGGGCCGGAGCAGCGCGCGAAGGCCTCCGCCAGCCGTTCGTCCAGACCGCCCGCGCACTGCGCCACGACTTCGAAACCGGGCGGCAGCCAGGGGCCGGGTGCACCGTCGAGCACGAGCACACGCCGGGCGGCGGGCGTGGCGGCCACGGCGTGCAGCGTGTCCGCGAGGGCGGCTTCGGCCAGTCCGGCTGCCTGCCCGGGCGTGAACGGCGGTGTGAGCCGCGTCTTCACCCGCCCCGGGCGCGGCTCCTTGGCGATGACGAGGAGCGTGGTCAACGGAGGGTTCCCCTCTCAGGCGCCGGCGTTTCGGCCAGCACGCGGCTCATGTCCCGTACGGCCTGCCAGGTTCCGCGCCAGGTGCCCGTCACCTTCGAGGCCCCGGTGCGCGGCAGGTACGGCACGTCGTGCTCGGCGATCCGCCACCCGGCGTCGGCCGCACGGACGACCATCTGGAGCGGATAGCCGCTGCGCCGGTCGCTGAGGCCGAGGCCGAGCAGCGGCTCCCGGCGGGCGGCACGCAGCGGACCGAGGTCGTGCAGGCGCAGCCCGGTGCGGCGGCGCAGCATGCGCGCGAGCGCGAGATTGCCGGCCCGGGCATGCGGCGGCCACGCGCCGCGCCCCTGCGGACGCCGCCGCCCGAGCACCAGGTCGGCCCTGCCGTCACGCACCTCGCGCACGAAGGGGACCAGGAGCGCCGGGTCGAGGGAGGCGTCGCAGTCGCAGAAGCACACCACGCCGGCGGTGGCGGCCGTCAGCCCGGCGTGGCAGGCCGCGCCGAAGCCCCGCCGTGGCTCGTGCACCACGGTCGCGCCCCACGCGCGGGCGACGTGAGCCGAGCCATCCGTGGAACCGTTGTCGACGACGAGTGCGCGCCAGCCCGGCGGAATCCGTTCGAGCACCCAGGGAAGGGCCTCGGCCTCGTTCAGGCAGGGCAGCACCACGTCGACGTCCGAAGGTGTCGTCGTCACGGTTTCACCCTACGAACGCGAATCAGGCATACCGGACCATCGCTTCTTACGAAACGCGGACGTCGGAAGCCGGGAGGGTGCCCGGACCCCCGTTGACGGCGGCGCGATGCCAGGCTGGAGACATGCAGCAGCAGCCGTACGAGCCCCTCGGGACCGCGGGCGGGTCCCCCAGGATCCTGGTCGTCGACGACGATCCGACCGTCGCCGAGGTCGTCGCCGGATATCTGGACCGCGCCGGGTACGCCGTCGACCGCGCCGACGACGGGCCGACCGCCCTCGCCCGCGCCGCCGCGCGCCGGCCGGACCTCGTCGTGCTCGACCTGATGCTGCCCGGCATGGACGGTCTGGAGGTGTGCCGGCGGATCCGCGGCCACGGCCCCGTGCCCGTCATCATGCTCACGGCCCGCGGCGACGAGGACGACCGCATCCTGGGCCTGGAGGTCGGCGCCGACGACTACGTCACCAAGCCCTTCAGCCCCCGCGAACTCGTCCTGCGCGTCGAGTCGGTCCTGCGCCGCAGCCGCCCCGCCACCACGGGGGACCTGCTGGCGGCGGCCGGTCTGACCGTCGAACCGGCGGCCCGCCGGGCCACCAAGAACGGCACCGAACTCGCCCTCACCCTGAGGGAGTTCGACCTGCTCTCCTTCTTCCTGCGGCATCCGGGGCGGGCGTTCGGCCGCGAGGACCTGATGCGTGAGGTCTGGGGATGGGACTTCGGCGACCTGTCGACCGTCACGGTCCACGTCCGCCGCCTGCGGGGCAAGGTCGAGGACGACCCGGCCCGGCCCCGCCTGATCCAGACCGTCTGGGGCGTGGGTTACCGCTTCGAGCCCGGCGAAGGGGACGACTGACCGTGCGCGACAACCTCCTGATCGCCCTGTACGCCTTCGCCGGTGCCGCCGTGACGGGGCTGGCCGGAGCAGGTGTACTGCGCCTGATCCGCCGCCGTTCGCTGACCGTCTCGCTCGCGGTGGTGGCGGCGGTCGGCGTCGTCGCGATGCTCGCGGGCACGCTCGCCGTCGCCTGGGCGATGTTCCTGTCGCCGCACGACCTGACCGTCGTCACCACCGTCGTCGCCATGGCGGCCGTCGTCTCCCTGGCCACCGCCCTGCTGCTCGGCCGCTGGGTCGTCGCCCGCAGCCGGGAACTCGCCGTGGCCGCGCGCTCCTTCGGCGACGGCGGGGACTTCGCCGCACCCGGCGGGCCCGCCACCGCCGAACTCGCCGCGGTGAGCCGCGAGCTGGCGGCCACCAGCGCCAGACTCGCCGAGTCCCGGGAGCGGGAACGCGCCCTGGAGGCCTCCCGCCGTGAACTCGTCGCCTGGATCTCGCACGACCTGCGGACCCCGCTGGCCGGTCTGCGCGCCATGTCGGAGGCCCTGGAGGACGGCGTCGCCGCCGACCCGAACCGCTATCTCAAACAGATGCGGACCGAGGTCGAACGCCTCAACGACATGGTCGGCGACCTCTTCGAGCTCTCCCGCATCCACGCCGGAGCCCTGGCCCTGACCCCCACCCGGATCTCCCTGTACGACCTGGTCGGCGACGCCCTCGCCGGCGTCGACCCCCTCGCCCGCGAGTACGGGGTGCGGCTGGTGGGCGGCCGTATCGAGCCGGTTCCGGTGGAGGTGGACGGCAAGGAGATGAGCCGGGTGCTGGGCAACCTGCTGGTCAACGCGATCCGCCGGACCCCGGCCGACGGCACGGTCGCGATCGCCGCCGAGCGTTCCCCCGAGGGCGTCGTCCTGTCGGTGACGGACGGCTGCGGCGGCATCCCCGAGGAGGACCTGCCGCGCGTCTTCGACACCGGCTGGCGCGGCACGCACGCCCGCACACCCCCGGCGGGCGCCGGCCTGGGCCTCGCCATCGTGCGCGGCATCGTGGAGGCCCACCAGGGCCGGGCCGGCGTACGCAACATCCCCGGGGGCTGCCGCTTCGAGGTGGTACTGCCCGCCGCCGCTTCTTGAACCTACCCGGGCAGGCTCCGCGCCGAGCCCCCGGCGGTGATCGGCGGACCGGTGCCCGTGGGCACGTGCTTTCGCGTCGGCGTCGGCATCGGTGACGGTGGCTCGGCTCGACCGGTGGGCTGGTACCCGCAGGGCGGGAGCAGTGCCGCGAGGACCTGGCTCCCGCGCCGGCCATTCCGGCCTGGCCCTGATCGGCGGACCGGCGTCATGGACGCGGGAACCGCGTCGCGAGCGCGACCGTGGGCACCTCGCCTCCGCGCCGCCACCCCGGTCCGCTCGTCGAGCCGCGTGACCCGCGGGCAGGCGGGGCGTTCGGTCCGCTCCCGCGGACGCGGCGGGCTCGGCAGGTGGCCGGGGGCCCGCGCGACGGCCGCCGCCGCGCCGCTGTTCCTCGCCGCGTGGTCTCGGCCGCGGCCGGCGGCGACGGCGCCACGGGCGCCACGGGTACTCACCCGGGCCGGCCGTCTACGCGCCCCGCATTCCCGCCCGCGCGAACTCCGTCACGCCCTCCTCGAAGCCGACCTCCGGCTTCCACCCCAGCTCCGCCCGCAGCCGCGAGGAGTCCGCGGTGATGTGCCGTACGTCCCCGAGCCGGTACTCCCCCGTGACGACCGGTCCGGGCCCGCCGTACGCGGCGGCCAGCGCCCGCGCCATCCCGCCGACGGTGTGCGGGTCACCGCTGCCGGTGTTGTACGCGGTGAGCGCGCCCGGGGCGGCCTCCGCCTCCAGGGCCACGGCGTTCGCCGCCGCCACGTCCCGGACGTGCACGAAGTCCCTGCGCTGCCGCCCGTCCTCGAACACCCGCGGGGCCTCGCCCCGGGCGAGGGCCGAGCGGAAGAAGGAGGCGACACCGGCGTAGGGGGTGTCCCGGGGCATACCGGGCCCGTACACGTTGTGGTAACGCAGCGACACCGCCGACCCGCCGGTGCAGCGGGCCCAGGCGGCGGCCAGATGCTCCTGGGCCAGCTTGGTCGACGCGTACACGTTCCGCGGATCGGCCGGGGCGTCCTCGCCGACCAGGCCGGGGGAGAGGTCCTCCCCGCACACCGGGCACGGGGGCTCGAACCGGCCCGCGTCGAGCGCGGCCACGGCCCGCGGCCCGGGCCTCACCACCCCGTGCCGCGCACACGCGTACCGTCCCTCCCCGTAGACGACCATCGACCCGGCGAGCACGAGGGTCCGTACGCCCGCCTCCGCCATGGCCGCGAGCAGCACGGCCGTCCCCAGGTCGTTGTGCGAGACGTAGTCCGCCGCGTCGGCGACCCCGTCGCCGAGCCCGACCATCGCGGCCTGGTGGCACACGGCGTCCACACCGGCCAGGGCACGGCCCACCGCCGCGGGGTCCCGCACGTCGGCCGCGGGATCCTCCCGCACGTCGAACACGATCGCCTCGTGCCCCCGCTCCCGCAGGGCGGCGACCACATGGGAGCCGATGAACCCGGCACCGCCGGTGACCAGTACGCGCATACGGGCACGCTAGGGCGCCCACCGGCGTCGTCCCACGGAGCGCGGCCGTACGTCATGACTTCGTAAGACGGTGCGGGTGGCGTCACCGCGGAGCCGATCCGCTCGCGGCACCGGTTTCGGGGCCCGGCCGTCGATGCGGGGGAGAGGCCAGTTCTTACGCGACGGTGACGCCCGGTCGGAACCGGTGGTCGACCTTCGTCCCAGCGGCCACGGTGGTCACACCTGACACATGAACGGAAAGGCCACCATGAACCAGGGACACAGGCGGAACCGAAAGCGTCGCAACGCGATCGTCCTCGTCGCCGGGCTGGCAGCGGGCGGTGTCGGACTCGCGTTGGTCAACATGCAGGCCAACGCCACCGACGCCCCCCGCGCCACCACCCGCGCGGCCTCGCCGCTCTCCTGCCCCTCCGTGGCCGGCCGGCTGCCGGACGTACCCGATCGGGCGCGTGCGGAGGTCGACCGCAATCTGCGACTGCTGGAGTCGCAGATCACCGAGGCCGGCAACCGGCTGGCCGCCACGCGCGGTCAGGGCGGTCCGGACTTCGCGCGGAACGCCGTTCTCGGCCCCCTCGAGGGTAAGCGGACCGCCACCCTCGACCGCATCGCCATCGCGATCAGCCGCACCGGCGCACCCAGGCCGCAGGGGCTGAGCAGCCTGGCCGCATGCACACTGAACGGTGCCGGGCAGGGGCAGGGAGCGAGCCCGTCTCCGGCTGCCGGCAACGGCCCGGTGCCCGAGGACTTCGTGGACATCACCAAGGTGAGCCCCAACGTGCCGGCTCGACCGCGCAACGACCGCAACGCCTCCAAGGGCGCCTTCAAGACCCGCTGCGGTGTCAACGCGGAGGGCCGGCACAACTCCGACAACGTGATCGTCGCCCCGGGGGTGGGCAACGGCGCCCACCACACCCACGACTACGTCGGCGCCATCGGCGTCGACGCCTTCACCACCGACGACACCCTCGCCGCGGCCGCCACCACCTGCACCAACGGCGACCGGTCGACCTACTACTGGCCGGTGCTGCGTGACCGCGGCGGAGTCGAGGAGGCGGACGCGGGCCGTCCCGGCGGTGGGGCCGAGGGGAACATCGGCAAGATCCTCACCCCTACGTCCGTGAGCCTCACCTTCGTCGGCAGCCCCACCGCCAAGGTGGTCGCCATGCCGCGCTTCCTGCGCATCATCACCGGTGACGCCAAGGCCAACGCGAACGGCGGCGCCAACGCCAACGCGGCCTGGTCCTGCACCGGCTTCGAGAACCGCGTCCAGCTCAAGGACAAGTACCCGATCTGCCCGGCCGGCAGCGAGGTGGTCCGCACTGAACGGTTCCAGAGCTGCTGGGACGGCCGGAACACCGACAGCGCCAACCACCGCAGCCATGTCGCCTTCGCCGACGCCCGGGGCAGGTGCCCGGCCGGGTTCAAAGCGGTTCCGCAGCTGGTCCAGCGCCTCACCTACGGCGGTCTTGCCGGCAGCACCGGCTACGCCGTGGACAGCTTCCCCGAGTCGCTGCACAAGCCCGTCACCGACCACGGCGACTTCATCAACGCGATGCCCGAGCGGCTGATGAAGCAGGCCGTCCGCTGCATCAACTCCGGCCGCCGCTGCGGCTGAGCCCGATGAGCCCGCGGTCTCACAGCCATTTCTCGAACCAGTGGTGCGCGTAGGGCTCGTCGTTGAAGGCGGGGACCTCGGTGTACCCGCTGTCGCGGTAGAGACGCACGGCCGCTTCGAGGGCCTTGTTGGTGTCGAGCCGCACCCGGTCGCTGCCGTGCCGGACGGCGCGTGTCTCGAGTTCGGACAGCAGGCGCCGGGCCAGACCGAGCCCTCTGGTCCGGGGGGAGACCCACAGCCGCTTGATCTCCGCGGGGGCCCCGGCCGGCAGCTTGAGCCCGGCGCAGCCCACCGGTTCGCCGTGCAACCGGGCGACGAGGAACAGCCCGCGCGGTGCACGCAGTTCGCCCGGGTCGGGCAGCAGGCTGTTCGCGGGGTCGAAGCCGCCGTCGAAGAGTTCCCGCAGCTCGGCGGCGTAGGACCGCAGGCAGTGCGTGGCGTCCGGGTGATCGGGGTCGAGCTCTTCCAGGGAGACCATCGAAGCGGTCAGCAGTCGCTCCACCTCGGCCATGGCGGCGGTCAGCCGTTCCCGCTGCCGGCCATCGAGCGGGGCGAGGAGCGAGGCGGCGAGTGCGTCGCTGCGGTCGTCGAGCTGAGCACGTTCCCGGCGGCCGGCCTCGGTCAGCCGCACGGTGCGTACCCGCCGGTCGTGAGGGTGGGGCGCGACGGCGACGAGACCGTCGCGCTCGAGTGCCCGCAGCAGCCGGCTCACGTAGCCGGAGTCGAGACCGAGCCGCTCGCGCACGCCGCGCACGTCGTGTGTGCCGCCGTCGCCGATCTGCCAGAGCAGCCGGGCCTGACCGTAGGGACGCGCACCGCCCAGATAGTGGTCGTGCAGCACCCCCACCCGCTCGGCGACCGTCCGGTTGAAGCGCCGTACCTGCTCTACCTGCTCCTTCGCCATTTCTCTGACCTTAGTCAGGTAATGGCGAGGGAGTAAAGGCAGGCCTCAGTCCTCCCGGGGCCCGAACTCGGTCTCCTTCGCCGTGATGATCCGGGCGCCCATGTTGCGCTCCATCATTTCCAGGGCGGCGGACGCCAGATGGGGGTGAATGGAGGCGACGGCGTCCCTCGGCACCGTCACCCCCAGGTGACGGATGTGCGCGTCCAGAGCGGAGTAGAGGACGCACTGCTCGGTGACCTGGCCGGTCAGTACCACGTGCCCGACGTCCAGCCTCCCCAGGAGGTAGGACAGGGGTGTCTCGAAGAAGACCGAATGGCGGGCCTTCAGGACGAAGAGCGACTGGTCGTCGGGCCGGATCGGCTCGATCAGATGGGCGTGCGGCCGGGCCAGCGCCGCGTCCAGCAGCTCTCCGTGGTGCGAGCGCCACCGCCCGAAGTTGTCGTTCACGTAGATCACGGGAACGTCCGCCCGACGGGCCCGGCCGAGCACCTCCGCCAGCACGGGCACGACCTGTTCGACGGACGGCACGAGGAGCTCGGCGTCCTCGTGGTCGTACGTGTTGATCATGTCGATCACGATCAGCGCCGACCGCGTCGCATCTGCACCTCGTTCAGTCATCGGATGCGGCGAGATCTGGTCGGGGTGGAAGCCGGAGCATCGGATCTCCCGAGTGGAGCGTGTGGTGCGGGTTCCGGGAATGCACTGCTGAGTACCCGGCGGCGCGGCGGGCCTAACAACCTGCTCAGGCGCCGGTCGGCACGCACAGGCCGGCCCTCCTCCTCGGGAGTCGCGGCCAGAACCTGTCCGCAAGTCTCGCTACCGTGCCTCACATGACGAACACCAAGCGGAGCGTCACCGGCACGGAACCCCTGCTCGGCACGCGTGCCCTCAACCGCGCGACCCTCGAACGGCAGCTGCTCCTGCGCCCCGCCCGGCTGTCCGTCGCGGCGGCGGTCGAGCACCTGCTCGGGCTCCAGGCGCAGAACGTCAAGCCTCCGTACTACGCGCTCGCCGCCCGCCTCGACGGGTTCACCCCGGAGGCGCTGTCCCGGCTGATGGCGGAGCGCGAGGCCGTGCGGATCGTCACGATGCGCTCCACCATCCACACCCACACCGCGGACGACTGCCTCACCCTGCGGCCGCTGGTGCAGCCCGCCCGGGACCGGGAACTCGTCACCTTCCGCAAGGGACTCGCCGGCGTCGACCTGGACCGGCTCGCCGTGCTCGCCCGCGACCTCGTCGAGACCGAGCCCCGCACCATGAGGCAACTGCGCGAGGCCCTGCTCCGGGAGTGGCCCGACGCCGATCCGCAGGCCCTGGCCGTCGCGGCCCGCTGCCGTCTCCCGCTCGTGCAGGTGACACCGCGCGGCCTGTGGGGGCGAAGCGGGCAGGTCAGTCTCACGACCGCCGAGCACTGGCTCGGCCGGTCCGCGGAACCGGCCCCCACGCCCGACGCGGTCGTCCTGCGCTACCTCGGCGCCTTCGGCCCGGCCTCCGTGCGGGACATGCAGGCCTGGGCCGGAATGACCCGCCTGCGCGAGGCCTTCGAACGCCTCCGCCCGCAGCTCGTGACCTTCCGGGACGAGAGCGGCGTGGAACTCTTCGACCTGCTGGACGCCCCTCGCCCCGGCCCGGACACCCCGGCGCCGCCGCGCTTCCTCCCCGAGTTCGACAACCTGCTGCTCTCGCACGCCGACCGCACCCGCGTCGTCCCGCCCGAGCACCGGGGCCGTTCGTGGAAGGGGAACCTGGCCTACTGCACGCTCCTCGTCGACGGCTTCCTCGCGGGGCTGTGGCGGCTGGAGGAGGACGCGCTCGTCATCGAGCCCTTCGAACGCCTCACCCGGGCCCGGCAGGACGAGGTCACGGCCGAGGGCGAACGGATGCTGCGCGTCATGCACCCGGAGTCGGCCTACGACATCCGCTTCGGCGCCGTTCGGACCTAGGGGCCGCTTCACGACATGGAGAGGGGGCGTTGCGGGCCGCTCGTGGAGGCCCGCAACGCCCCCTGGTATGTCACCTGAGGGGTACTCAGGAGCTACTGTGAGGTCACGAGTTGACCTGCGTCGTGACCAGGTTGGAGAAGGTGGTCAGCCGGGTGTAGACACCCGGGTAACCGGCCTGGGCGCAGCCTTCGCCCCAGGAAGTGATGCCTGCCAGGACGCCCCCGATGAGCAGGGGGCCGCCGCTGTCGCCCTGGCAGGTGTCCACGCCGCCGGTGGTCTTTCCGGCGCACACCATGTCGCTCTGCACGAAGTCGGAGCCGTAGGAGCTTCCGCAACTGGAGTCGGACACGGTCGGTACGGTCGCGGTGCGCAGCTGGTTGGAGCTGCTGCCGTTCGAGGAGGTGGTGCCCCAGCCGAGGATGCGGGCGGTGGTGCCGGCCGCGTACACCGAGGTCTGGGAGGCGGAGACGTACTTCGCCGTGGTGTACGGCATCGACGTCGACAGCGTCAGCACCGCCACGTCGTCGCCCTTGTTGACGCCGGTGTAGCTCGGGTGGATCCATATCTTGCTGACTCTGGCGACCGTGCCGTCGGTGCCGTTGAGGTAGGTGCGGCCGCCGACGACGCGCACGCTGCTCGTGGTCTCGCCGACCATGCAGTGTGCGGCGGTGACCACCTTCGTGGGCGAGACCAGCGTGCCGCCGCAGAACTGGTTCTGCGAGGCGTCGGTGATCTGCATGACGAAGGGGTACGCGGACGTCGTGGTCGTGGTACCGCCGACGATCGGCTGCGGCGCGGCGACGGCCGTGGGAGCGGCGAGCAGCGCGGTCGTCGCGGCGGCGGCGGTCGCCGCGACGACGGCGGCGGCCTTCTTGGCAGCGTTGAGCCCGAACATGGGTCTCCTTGGGGAGTTGCCGGTGGGGGGTCGCGCGGGTGGTGGTACACGGGACCCTCACGTCGTTGTTCGGATCTCCGTGTGCCCGGCGAGCGGCACGCCCCCAAGCTAGGGCCCGGCGGGGGAGGCCCCCAATGAGGGAACCCCCTAAGGGAGTTGGGCAGGGATAACCCTCGGTCGGGCCCTGTAAACCCAGGTGGGGGTCAGGTCGTGCGGCGGCCCGCGGCCAGCCGGACGATGTCCACCCGGGAGCGGATCCCGAGCTTGCGGTAGACCCGGGTGAGGGTCGCCTCGACGGTCTTGACGCTGATGAACAGGCGCGCCGCGATCTCCCGGTTGGTCGCGCCCTCCATCACCAGCGAGGCGACTTGACGCTCCATCGAGGCGAGGCCCTCCAGCGCGTCGAGGGCGGCGGCCGGCGCGGTGGCGGCCGGTTCCACCGCCGTGGGACCGGCCGTGGCGGCCGCGTCGACCTGCCGCAGCCACGGCAGCGCGCGGCAGCGCCGGAACAGCCGGGCGGCCTCGTCGTACGACGCCGGTCCCGTCAGGGGCCTCGCGCCGGTGCGGGGGGAGGCGGCGGCCTGGGTGCGCAGGCGGGCCAGCGCGAAGGCGGCCCGCGCCTCCTCCAGGCCGTACCCGAGCCGCCCGAGCCGGTCCTGCACGGACGTCAGCCGGACGGCGGCGGCCTCGTGTTCGCCGCGTGCCGCCCGCACCAGCGCCTCGGCCCGGTCCAGGACGGCCAGCACGCTCTGCCGGCCCAGCCGCAGCGCGTGCGCCCGGGTCGTGTCGATGACGTCCTGGGCCTCGCCCGGCTCGCCGATGCGGACCAGGGCCTCGGCGAGGTCGCCGTGCCAGCGGCCGCGCCCGGGGTCGTTGATGCCGAGGCCGTGCTCCAGCTCCCGCACCCGGCGCAGCGAACGGACGGTCGCGGCCGGGTCGCCGGCCACCAACTGGGCGTAGCCCAGCGCCGCCAGGGCCCGGGACAGGTACATCTGGTCGCCGTCGACCTCGGCGTGGTCCGCCGCCTCCCGCGCGAGGGCCAGAGCCCGGTCGACGTCCCCGGCCGAGGCCTCCGCGAGAGAGGCGAGCATGGCCGAGGCGCCCTCGCCGATCCCGGAGTCCCGGGCCAGCCGCAGGCTCTCGCGGGCCAGGTCCAGAGCCCGGCCGCAGTGCCCGGAGCGCAGTTCCGTGTCGGCGAGGAAGCGCAGGAAGTGCACCTCGCTCTCGACCATGCCGCGCCGGCGCACCTCGCGCAGCAGCGCCGTGATGGCCGCCCGCGCCTCGGGCAGCTGGTCGCTCATGATCAGCCAGCGGAACCGGGCCGACCCGGCGCCGTTGTGGTGGCAGGCCACGTAGGGGTCCTGGGGTTCCCTCAGGGCCCGTTTGACCGTCACGGGGGCGTCCGGGTGGCCCATCAGGGTCTCGGTGGAGGCCTGGAACGACAGCGCCATCAGCTCGGTGCGCCGGTCCCCGCCCCGGGCGGCCAGCTCCGCCGCGTGCGCGGCCTCCTGGCGGGCCTCGGCGAAGTCGCCCTCGACGACCAGGCCGCGCCAGGCAAGCTGGTAGTGGACCAGACCGAGGAGGCCCGGGTCGTCACCCGCGTCGGCCAAAACCTGCGGGAAGACCGCGTCGACCTCGCCGAGGGCCTGCCCGGCCGCCTCGATGACCACCATCCAGGCCCGCACCCGCTCGGCGGGCACGGTGGCACGCGTCAGTACGTCACGGGCGATGTCCCGGGCGAGATCGGCCTCGCCGGCGGTGATCGCGTCCTCCGCGGCCTGCAGACGCCGCTCGTCGGGGCCCGGGGCGCTGTCCACCGGGGTGTGCCGGGCGGCGAGCAGCCCGAGCGAGGCGGCCACCGAGGGGGCCCCGCGGTCCCGGGCCAGCGCACCGGCCTCGGCCAGCCTGGCCGCCACGTCCGGGTCGGTGCCGGTGGTCGCCAGGGCCAGGTGCCGGGCCCGCTCGATCGGGTCGGAGGCCGCCGTGGACAGCGCGGCGTGCACGGCCCGCCGCTCCTGCGCCGGGGCCTCGGCGTACAGCGCGGCCGAGATCAGCGGGTGCGCGAACCGCAGGGCCGGTGCCTCGGGGTCCGTGGCCAGCAGCCCCAGCGCCGCCGCCTGGGCGGTCTCGGCCTCGGCGTGCTCCCGCCCGGCCGCGTGCAGCAGCGCCAGCGTGGGTCGGGCACCGGCGCTGGCGACGAGGAGGGTGCGGCGCGCCTCGTCGGACAGCATCTCCAGCCGGCTCAGCACCAGGGCCCGCAGCGACGTCGGTACCGGCAGCGGCTCACCGGGCCGCGGCCGGGCCGGGCTCTCGGCCAGGGCGCGGCCCAGCTCCAGCGCGAAGAGCGGGTTGCCGCCGCTGGTGCGGTGGATGTCGCGGACCGTGGAGCGGGACAGGGGCGTGTAGCCGCGGTGGTCGAGCAGGGCCGAGACCTGCGTACGGGTCAGCGGGCCCAGCCGGACGGCGAGCGTGTCGGGCGGAGACGCCGGCAGGTGGCGGTCGTACTCCTGGCCCTCGGTCCGTACCGCGCACAGCATCTGCACGGGCGTGTCACCGAGCCTGCGGGCCGCGAAGCCGAGCAGCTCGGCACTGGCCGCGTCCAGCCACTGGAGATCGTCGGCGACCACCAGCACCGGGCCCTTCGCGGCGAGGGCGCGCAGCGCCGACAGCACCGCAAGACGCAGCGCGAGCCCGTCCCGCTGGAGCGTGGACTCGCCGCGGCCGGTGAGCGCCGACTCCAGGGCGGTGCGCTGGGCACCGGGCAGCGCCCCGGACACGTCCTCCAGGACCAGTCCGAACAGGTCGGCCAGCGCCAGGAAGGGCAGGTGGGATTCGGACTCGGTCGCCGAGCAGCGCAACACCGTCCGGTCCGCACCGCCGTAATCCGCTGCCAGCGCCCGCAGGACCGTCGACTTTCCAATTCCGGCGGGGCCGTGAAGCAGCACGCTGCCCCCTCGGCCGAGCTGTTCACGCGCCGATGTGAACAAATCCTCCCGGCCGATGACCAGGTCGGGGCGGCTCCTGGGAGGCTCCTGGAAGTCCCGTCGCACGGTCACCGCTCCCCTCCCTGTGTCGTGTCCTGGCCAATATTAGGCAACAGCTCTTTGAATTTCGGAGGGACGGCGTGGTGAGGGAAATAACAACGGTTGCCGGCGGGCGAATTCATCGGACTCCCGAATGCGGCGGAACACGAGGCCGGCGTCCCGTCGGGAACCCCTCGGCAGCTCGAACGAGCAAACACAACAGAAAGCACCACAAACCTATGGCAACCACCCCGCCCGGCGCGCGGCGACCACGGCCTCGCCACGGGTGCGGGCCCGCAGCTTCCGCATGGCCGACCGCAGGTACCCCTTGACGGTCTCGGGCGTCACGCCCAGCCGCTCCGCGGCGACGGCGTTCGTCACCCCCGCCGCCACACACGCCAGCACGTCCACCTCGCGCGGCGCGAGCCGGACCCGGGCCGAGGGGTCCGTGCCGGCCGTCAGCAGCGCGCACGCGCCGAGCAGCTCCGCGCGCAGCTCCGGGTCCGTGATCCGCGGGGCCAGCGCCCGCAGCGCCGCGTGCGCCTCCCGCACCTGCTCCCACCCCGCGCCCGCCCCGCCACCGGCGAGCGTGCGGGCCTCGTCCCGCACGGCCAGCGCCCGCTCCACGTCCCGCGCCGCCTCGACCGCCGCGTCGAGCATCCGCCCGCCCAGCGGCAGAGCCGTGCGCAGCGCCCCGTACAGCACCCCGCGCACCCGGTGCCGCACCACCACCGGCACGGCCAGCACCGAGCGCAGTCCCTCCACGGCCACCGGGGCGTCGTACTCGTGGCTGATCTGCCGCGACGCCGAATAGTCCGCCACCACGCACGGCCGGGACAGCGCCACGGTCTTGCCGCCCAGACCGGTGCCGGACGTCACCACCAGCGAACGCAGGGCATGCGTCGCCGTGCCGCTCAACTCGCTGATGCGCATCTGCCGCCCGGCCTCCATCAGGCCGCCGAAGGCGACCGGAAGGCCGGTGCCCCGCCGCAGACGCAGCAGCGCGTTCCGTATCTCGGCCGCGTCGGACGCGTCTGCCGTCACCTGATTCGCCCCTTCACTACGGCTCCTGTGCGGGCGCACCCCCCGTTCGGGGGTAGTGAGACCTGCATCACGGATTACACGATGGCTCAGAGCCGCCCGGCAATGGTCCGGCACCCAGGAGGACAGATGACATCGGCGACGGAGCTGTTCCGCGACGCGCGGGATTTCCTGCTGGAACACCGCGAGGACTACCCGACGGCCTACGCGGGCTTCCGCTGGCCCCGCCCCGAGTACTTCAACTGGGCGCTCGACTGGTTCGACGAGATCGCCGACGGCAACGCCCGCACCGCCCTGCACCTCGTCGAGGAGGACGGCAACGAGACCAGGCTGTCCTTCGGGGAGATGTCGATACGGTCGGCGCAGTTCGCCACCTGGCTGCGCGCCCGGGGCGTGCGTGCCGAGGACCGGATCCTCGTCATGCTCGGCAACCAGGCCGAACTGTGGATCACCGCCCTCGCCGCGATGAAGCTGCGCGCGGTGGTCATCCCGGCCACCCCGCTGCTCGGCCCCGCCGACCTGCGTGACCGCGTGGCGCGAGGACGGGTCCGGCACGTCATCGCGCGCGTGGCGGACACCGGCAAGTTCGCCGAGGTCCCCGGTGACTACACGCGCATCGCCGCAGGCGCCTCCGGCGCCGTGCCCGACGGCTGGCTGCCGCTGGACGACGCCTACGGCGCCTCCGCCGGCTTCACCCCCGACGGCCCCACCCGGGCGGACGACCCGCTGATGCTCTACTTCACCTCGGGCACCACCGCCCGGCCCAAGCTCGTGGAGCACACCCACACGTCGTACCCGATCGGCCATCTGTCGACCATGTACTGGATCGGCCTGAAACCCGGCGACGTACACCTGAACATCTCCTCACCCGGCTGGGCCAAGCACGCCTGGTCCAACCTGTTCGCCCCGTGGAACGCCGAGGCGACCGTCTTCCTGCACAACTACACGCGTTTCGACGCCGTCCGTCTCATGACCGAGATGGAACGGGCGGGCGTCACCACCTTCTGCGCCCCGCCGACCGTGTGGCGCATGCTCATCCAGGCCGACCTGACGCAGCTGCGCACCCCGCCCCGCGAGGTCGTCGCGGCCGGCGAGCCGCTCAACCCGGAGGTCATCGAGCAGGTCCGCCGCGCCTGGAACATCACCATCCGCGACGGCTTCGGCCAGACCGAGACGGCCGTCCAGGTCGCCAACAGCCCCGGCCAGCCGCTCAAGACCGGCTCGATGGGGCGGCCGAGCCCCGGCTACCGCGTCGAACTCCTCGACCCCGTCTCCGGCGCGCCGGGCGCGGCCGAGGGCGAGATCGCGCTCGATCTGTCGGACCGCCCCGTCGGCCTGATGACCGGCTACCACGGCGACGCCGACCGGACGGCCGAGGCGATGGCCGGCGGTTACTACCGCACGGGGGACGTCGCCTCCAGGGACGAAGAGGGATATCTGACCTATATCGGGCGAAGTGACGACGTCTTCAAGGCCTCCGACTACAAGATCAGTCCCTTCGAGCTGGAGAGCGCGCTGCTGGAGCACGAGGCGGTTGCCGAGGCGGCGGTGGTGCCCGCCCCGGACGAGCTGCGGCTCGCCGTCCCCAAGGCCTACGTCGTGCTGGCCGAGGGCTGGGAGCCGGGCCCCGGCACCGCCAAGGTCCTGTTCGAGCACTCCCGCGAGGTGCTGGCCCCCTACAAGCGCATCCGCCGCCTGGAGTTCGGCGACCTGCCCAAGACCGTCTCCGGCAAGATCCGCCGGATCGAGCTGCGTGAGGCCACGGCGGCCGGGTCGGACGCCGAGCACCGCGAGGAGGACTTCCGGTGAACTCGTACAGCCATGGAACCGGTGAGGCGGCCCTGCTCGGCGACACCATCGGGGCCAACCTGGACCGGGCGGTGGCCGCCTGGCCGGACCGCGAGGCACTGGTCGACGTACCGTCCGGCCGGCGCTGGACGTACGCGCAGTTCGGCGCGGCGGTCGACGAGCTAGCCTCCGCCCTGCACGCCTCCGGCATCGCCCAGGGCGACCGGGTGGGCGTCTGGGCGGTCAACTGCCCCGAGTGGGTGCTCGTCCAGTACGCCACCGCCCGCATCGGCGCGATCATGGTGAACATCAACCCGGCGTACCGCACCCACGAGGTGGAGTACGTCCTGAAGCAGGCCGGCGTGTCCCTGCTGTTCGCCTCCCTCAGCCACAAGACGAGCGACTACCGGGCGATGGTCGATCAGGTACGGGGCGGCTGTCCCGAGTTGCGCGAGGCGGTCTACTTCGGCGACCCGAGCTGGGAGGCGCTGCTCGGGCGGGCGGCCCCCGGCGCGGTGTACGCGGAGCTGTCCTGCGACGACCCGATCAACATCCAGTACACGTCGGGCACGACGGGCTTCCCGAAGGGCGCGACCCTCTCCCACCACAACATCCTCAACAACGGTTACTTCGTGGGGGAGCTGGTCGCCTACTCGGAGCAGGACCGGATCTGCATCCCGGTGCCCTTCTACCACTGCTTCGGCATGGTCATGGGCAATCTCGCCGCCACCTCGCACGGCGCCTGCATGGTCATCCCCGCCCCGTCCTTCGACCCGAAGGCGACCCTGGAGGCGGTGCAGCAGGAGCGCTGCACCTCGCTCTACGGCGTCCCGACCATGTTCATCGCGGAGCTGAACCTCCCCGACTTCGCCTCCTACGACCTCTCCTCCCTGCGCACCGGCATCATGGCCGGCTCACCCTGCCCGGTGGAGGTGATGAAGCGGGTGGTCGCCGAGATGCACATGGCGGAGGTCTCCATCTGCTACGGCATGACCGAGACGTCCCCGGTGTCGCTGCAGACCCGCAGGGACGACGACCTGGAGCACCGCACCGGCACGGTCGGCCGGGTCCTGCCGCACATCGAGGTGAAGATCGTCGACCCGGCCACGGGTGTCACCCGACCGCGCGGCACGGCGGGCGAGTTGTGCACCCGCGGCTACAGCGTGATGCTCGGCTACTGGAACGAGCCGGAGAAGACCGCCGAGGCCGTCGACGCCGGCCGCTGGATGCACACCGGCGACCTCGCCGTGATGCGCGAGGACGGTTACGTCGAGATCGTCGGCCGCATCAAGGACATGATCATCCGGGGTGGGGAGAACATCTACCCCCGCGAGATCGAGGAGTTCCTCTACGGCCACCCGAAGATCCAGGACGTCCAGGTCGTCGGCGTCCCGCACGAGCGCTACGGCGAGGAGGTCCTGGCCTGTGTCATCGCCCGCGACCCGGCCGACCCGCCGACCCTGGAGGAGCTCCGGGCCTACTGCGAGGGGCGGTTGGCGCACTACAAGGCCCCGAGCCGGATGCGGATCCTCGACTCCTTCCCGATGACGGTGTCCGGGAAAGTGCGCAAGGTGGAGCTGCGGGAGCGCTTCTCCGACGGGCAGAGGTAGAGGAGTCGCCCGGCGCCGGGCGAGCGCCGGGGCCTGTGTCGCCCATGGGGCGCGTCGTCGCGGCGGCGGAAGCCCGCTCACAGCGGCTTTCGCATGCACACCCGCGGCCAACGGTCCAGGCCGTGCGCGGCCTCCGTCGCGCGGATCTCGCGCAGGCCGGGCGTGAGATCCGCCTCGGGGAGGGGCTGGAAGCCGAGGCGGGCGTAGTAGGGGGCGTTCCACGGAACCTCCGTGAAGGTGGTCAGCGTCAGGGCGGTCAGGCCCTCCTGGCGGGCGCGGTCGGCGGCGTGGGCCAGGAGGGCGCTGCCCGCGCCCCGGCGTGCGGCGCGCGGGTGGACCGAGACCTGCTCGATGTGCAGGGCGCCGTCCACGGGTTCGGCGAGGAGATAGGCGGCCGGCCGGTTCCGCTCGTCCGCCGCGACCCAGCAGCGGCCCGCCCGGCGGTAGCGCTCCAGGACGTCGGGCGCGGGCGGCTCGTCGTCCGCGATCTCCGGCATGCCGAGGTCGCGGAAGGGGGCCCCGGCGGCCCGTTCGATGTCCTGGAGGGCCGGGAGTTCGGCGGGGGCGGCGGGGCGGATGCGCATGCGGTGAGTATGCGATGCGACACGGCCGGAGGTCAGGGGGTCCGGTTCCCGGAGCCGCCGGAGGCCAGCCCCTCGGCCGGGGTGTTCACCGGTCTCGGTGTGCCGGTGAGGTCCAGGACGAACAGTGGGACGCCCAGGGTGTCGGCGCGGGCCCGGGCGTCGTCCGCGTACCCGGTGAGGGAGAAGCAGAGGCAGTCCGCGGACTCGGTCATGGCCGTCAGCCACAGGCATTCCACGTCCCGCAGGGTCGCCGGGCGCACGGCCGGGTCGACCAGCGCGAGGACGCCGCGGGCGGCCAGTCCGATGCCGGAGGGGGGCCGCTGGTCCGCCCGGCGGACACCCCGGTAGCCGAGCCGGCGCAGATACAGCGCGGTGGCGGTGACGGCGTCGAGGGCGGTGCGGATGGTGACGGACGGGAACGGGGGCTTGGCGGAGGCGGAGTCGGCGGGGGCGGTGGCATCGGCGGGCGCGGCGGCGGTCTCGCGCGGGCCGGCCGTGGGGTCGAGGCCGGGCGCGGCGTCATGGTCGCCCGTGCCGCCCTGAGCCCTTCCGTCGTCCCGGCCCTCCGCCACCGCCACCCGCAGCACCACCCCGCACGCGCACCCCACCTCCGGGCGGGGCCACTCGCCGCGTCGCCCGCAGGATCCGCAGCGCACCGTCACCCAGTCGTCCTGCCAGACCCGGTGCGAGACGGGTGTCGCCGGGCCGTCGCGGTCCAGGCGCGGGGCGACCGGCGCGCCGCACACGCAGGGGTACGCCGGAGCCGTGTAGCGGTGCTCGCGGCGGCAGGCCGGGCAGCGCACCGGAACGGTCTCGGCCATGGCCACTCCAGAACCGTGTCGCAACGGGACAGAGAGCCCATCGTGCTCCCTCGGGCCCCGCCCTGTCCGGCGCTTGCCGTCTCTTGACGCCCTTCGCCCACCCCACATACATTAATTCCAGATCGTAGAAAACAATTTCCACAATACGGAAGAGCTCACCGCGGGGCGCGACGGGAGTGCGAATCCGACAGCCGAAGCAGGAGTACTCGATGGCTCGAATGACCGCTGCCCGCGCGGCAGTTGAGATCCTCAAGCGTGAGGGCGTCGCCGACGCGTTCGGTGTCCCCGGCGCGGCGATCAACCCCTTCTACGCGGCGCTCAAAGCCTCCGGCGGCATCGCCCACACCCTCGCCCGGCACGTCGAGGGCGCCTCGCACATGGCCGAGGGCTACACCCGCACGCACCCGGGCAACATCGGCGTCTGCATCGGCACCTCGGGTCCGGCCGGCACCGACATGATCACGGGCCTGTACTCCGCGATCGGCGACTCCATCCCGATTCTGTGCATCACGGGCCAGGCCCCGACCGCCGTGATCCACAAAGAGGACTTCCAGGCCGTCGACATCGCCTCCATCGCCAAGCCGGTCACCAAGATGGCCGTGACCGTCCTGGAGGCCGCGCAGGTCCCGGGCGTCTTCCAGCAGGCCTTCCACCTGATGCGCTCCGGCCGCCCCGGCCCGGTCCTCATCGACCTGCCGATCGACGTGCAGCTGACGGAGATCGAGTTCGACCCGGAGGCGTACGAGCCGCTCCCGGTCTACAAGCCCGCCGCGACCCGCGCCCAGATCGAGAAGGCGATCGGGATGCTGAACGCGTCCCAGCGACCCCTGATCGTCGCGGGTGGCGGCGTCATCAACGCCGACGCCGCCGAACTCCTCGTCGAGTTCGCCGAGCTGACCGGCACCCCGGTCGTCCCGACCCTGATGGGCTGGGGCCTGCTGCCCGACGACCACGAGCTGAACGCCGGCATGGTGGGCCTGCAGACCTCGCACCGCTACGGCAACGCGACGTTCCTGGAGTCCGACTTCGTCCTCGGCATCGGCAACCGCTGGGCCAACCGCCACACCGGCAAACTCGACGTCTACACGGCCGGACGGAAGTTCGTCCACGTCGACGTCGACCCCACCCAGATCGGCAAGATCTTCGCCCCGGACTACGGCATCGCCTCCGACGCCGAGGCCGCCCTGGAGCTGTTCGTCGAGGTGGCCCGCGAGCTGAAGGCGGCCGGCAGGCTGCCCGACCGCTCCGAGTGGGCCCAGGCGGCGCAGGAGCGCAAGGCGACCCTCCAGCGCCGTACGCACTTCGACGACATCCCGATCAAGCCGCAGCGCGTCTACGAGGAGATGAACAAGGCCTTCGGCCCGGAGACCCGCTACGTCTCCACCATCGGCCTCTCGCAGATCGCCGGCGCCCAGATGCTGCACGTCTACCGGCCCCGGCACTGGATCAACTGCGGCCAGGCCGGCCCACTCGGCTGGACCATCCCGGCCGCGCTCGGCGTCGCCAAGGCCGACCCGGAGGCGCCCGTCGTCGCGCTCTCCGGCGACTACGACTTCCAGTTCATGCTGGAGGAACTGGCCGTCGGCGCGCAGCACAGGATCCCGTACGTCCACGTCCTGGTGAACAACTCCTACCTGGGGCTGATCCGGCAGGCGCAGCGGGCGTTCGAGATCGACTTCCAGGTCAACCTGGAGTTCGAGAACCTCAACTCCCCGGAGCTCGGCGTCTACGGCGTCGACCACGTCAAGGTCGCCGAGGGCCTCGGCTGCAAGGCTATCCGCGTCACCGACCCCGCCGAGCTGGGTGACGCCTTCGAGCAGGCCAAGAAGCTGGCCGCGGAGCACCGGGTCCCGGTGGTCGTCGAGGCGATCCTGGAGCGCGTCACCAACATCTCCATGTCGACGACCAACGACATCGGCAACGTCGTGGAGTTCGAGGAGATCGCCACCGAGCCCGGCCACGCGCCGACCTCGATCAGGACGCTGAAGGTCTGACGCCCGCGCAGCGACAGGGGCGGCCCGTCCGGGAGGACGGGCCGCCCCTGTCGCGTTTCCGGCATCCTCATGGGGCCTTGGACACCTCAGTCCCCGCCGCCTCCACCGCCTCCGCCGCAGGAAAAGGAGCCGCCACCGCCGCCGCTGCTCGTGCCGTGCGGCGAGTGCTTGAGGAGGCCTGTGCCGCCCACCTCGGCCCGGCGGACCAGACCCGCCCGCAGGGCGAAGCGCGGCACCAGCAGCCGCAGGGCCGCCTCGCCGTGGAGGGCGACCAGCAGCAGCCGTTCGCGGTCGGTCAGGCCGTGCCTGCTCGTGGGCAGGGGATGGACGTGCCGCAGGTCGCGGACGTGGCGGCGGGCGGCGCGGGTGGCGCCGAGCAGGGGATAGCGCAGCAGGCCCGCCTCAGCGAGCGGAATGCGCATGAGGGCCACCGCGAGCCGGATGTCCGGATCCTTCACCAGCGTCTTGGGAGCGGCGGGCGCCCGCAGCGAGGCGTGCACCGCGGCCGCCAGGCTGGACGGCGGCTGTTCCGCCCGCGCGGCGTCCACGACACCGGCCCGGATGGTCCCGGGCCGGTCCGCCTCCACCAGGCCCCGCAGATGCAGATCCACCACGGCGACGGTGACGGCGGCCCGCGGGCCTTCCCCCAGCAGTGCGATCTCGTGCGGCTCCAGCCGGACCGCCGTACCGTCGCTCATGGCTTCACCCCCGTACCGGGGCCCGCCGCCCCCGTGCCGGCGAGCCCCGTGTGTTGAGAATGTGCCCGGCCCCGGGGGCAGTTGAAGCCCCCGGGGCCGGGTTCAGAGGTTCATTTGAGGGTTCCGTACGGGCTGTACGACCGGTGCCGTAGGCGCACTCACGCCTCGTGGTGCTCCGACAGCCCCGGCCAGTCGTCCGGGCCGCCGCCCTGCCACTCGACGAGGTCGCTCTCCGCGACGTCGGTGACGTACAGGTCGGCCAGGCGCAGGATCTCGGCGACGTCGTCGGTGTGGGTGGCGACGCCCAGCGGCTCCTCGCCCAGGGTGACCCGGCGGGAGCCGTCCAGGGCGGGGGCGTGGACCACGACATGCGGATGTTCGGTGGGAGGTGCCATGCCTTCAGGCTGCTGCGAACGGGACGGTTCCGCACCCTGAAAGGGGCTGGCCGTCCGACGGCGCGAGGCTGGGCGCGACAGGACGTTCGCGCCGCCGGACGGGGTCTTTGCGGGGGCAGGCACCACTGGGACCGCGGCGGGTGCGACGGGCTCCGGGCGGGCTTCCCTCAGGTCGAGAAACCGGCCCGGGCCCTTCACCACCGCACTGGCTCGCAGCCGCCGCGGTCCGCGCCCTGACCGTGTCCGTGCCCGGGGGACCACCCCTCATCCGGGTCGCCCCGGGCGGTCGGACACGGTCAGGGAGTTCAGTCCTCGCGCAGGGCGCGGACCGCCTCCTCCACGCGCCGCCCGTACTCGGGGTCGGCGGCGTGGAAGTGCGCGAGGTTCTTCTCGATCACGTCGTCGCGGGAGACCTGGGACAGGCCCCCGGCGATGTTCGCGACCAGCCGGGACTTCTCCTCGGCGGACATCAGCCGGAACAGCTCGCCGGCCTGGAAGAAGTCGTCGTCCTTGGTGTGCGCGGGCGCCTCATGGGTGCCCGTGTGGCCGTTCACCGCGAGTGGCGCCGACAGTGGGCGGCCGGTCTCGACCGGGCCGTCGTAGGAGTTCGGCTCGTAGTTCTTCGCGTGCCGGCCCTGGGCGTTGGACGCCATCAAGCCGTCGCGGCCGTAGTTCTGGGCGGTCGTCGCCTTCGGCGCGTTGACGGCCAGCAGCGTGTGGTTGACGCCCAGGCGGTAGCGGTGGGCGTCCGCGTAGGCGAACAGGCGGCCCTGGAGCATCTTGTCCGGGGAGGGGCCGATGCCCGGCACGAAGTTGTTCGGGGAGAAAGCGGCCTGCTCGACCTCGGCGAAAACGTTGTCCGGGTTGCGGTCCAGCACCAGCCGGCCCACGCGCTTCAGCGGGTAGTCCTGGTGCGGCCACACCTTGGTCAGGTCGAACGGGTTGAAGCGGTAATCCGCCGCCTCGGCCGCCGGCATCAGCTGGACGTAGAGGGTCCAGGACGGGTGCACGCCCCGCTCGATGGCCTGGAGCAGGTCCGTCTGGTGCGAGTTGGGGTCCTTGCCCGCGATCTCGGCGGCCTGCCCGCTGCTCAGACAGCGGATGCCCTGGTTGGTCTTGAAGTGGTACTTGACGAAGAAGGCATCGCCCCGGCTGTTCGTCCACTGGTAGGTGTGCGAGCCGTAGCCGTTCATGTGCCGGTAGGAGGCCGGGATGCCGCGGTCGCCCATCAGCCAGGTCACCTGGTGCGTGGCCTCGGGGGAGTGCGCCCAGAAGTCCCAGACGTTGTCCGGCTCCTGACGGCCCGTGAACGGGTCGCGCTTCTGCGAGTGGATGAAGTCCGGGAACTTGATCGGGTCCTTGATGAAGAACACCGGGGTGTTGTTCCCGACGAGGTCGTAGTTGCCTTCCTCGGTGTAGAACTTCACCGCGAAACCGCGCGGGTCGCGCACCGCGTCCGCGCCGCCGAGCGAGTCGGCCACCGTCGAGAAGCGCAGGAACACCTCGGTGCGCTTGCCGACGCCGCCGAGGAAGTCGGCGTGGGTGAAGTCCGTGACGTCGTCGGTCACTTCGAAGTGGCCGTACGCGCCCGAGCCGCGGGCGTGCACCACGCGCTCCGGGATGCGCTCGCGGTTGAAGCGCGCCAGCTTCTCCAGCAGATGCTGGTCCTGGAGCAGGAGCGGGCCGCCGACGCCGGCGGTGGCGGAGTTCTGGTTGTCGGCGACGGGGGCGCCGGACTCGGTGGTGAGCACGCGCTGCGACATCGTGACCTTCCGTACGAGAGGGCAGCGGAAATATGTTTCCGCTTCGTGGAGCCTAGGGTCGGGCGATCGGAGCGTCAACAGTTTGTTGAAGCGATGGGCATGACTGGTTCCGGGCGGCGCCGCCGCTTTGGGCGCGACAGGACAGGTGTCAGCGGCGGCGCCGCCCGGGGTCTGGGGGACCCTCGCGATCACGAGGGCCGGGAGGTCGTCAGAGCTGCGCGCCGGAGAGCCGCTCCACGGCCCGCAGCAGCGCCGAGTGGTCCAGGCCGCCGTCACCCTGCGCGCGCAGGGACGCGACCAGCTGGGCGACCACGGCACCGACGGGCAGGGCCGCGCCGACATTGCGGGCGGCGTCCGTGACGATGCCCATGTCCTTGTGGTGCAGGTCGATCCGGAAGCCCGGCTTGAAGTCCCGGCCGAGGAAGTTGTCCTTCTTGCGGGTCAGCACGGTCGAACCGGCGAGCCCGCCGTTGAGGACGTCCAGGGCGGCCTTCAGGTCCACGCCGGACTTCTCCAGGAAGACCACGGCCTCGGCGCACGCCTGGATGTTCACGGCGACGATCAGCTGGTTGGCGGCCTTCACGGTCTGGCCCGAGCCGTGCGGGCCGCAGAGCACGATGGTCTTGCCGAGCGCGTCGAGGATCGGCTTCGCGGTGTCGAAGTCGGCCTGCTCGCCGCCGACCATGATCGACAGTACGGCCTCGATGGCACCGGCCTCGCCGCCGGACACCGGGGCGTCCAGGACGCGGATGCCCTTGTCCTTCGCCGCCTTCGCCAGGTCGACGGAGGTCTGCGGGGTGATCGAGGACATGTCGATCAGCAGCGCGCCGGACTTCGCGTTCTCCAGGATGCCGTCCGGGCCGTAGGCGATGGCCTCGACCTGCGGGGAGGCCGGGACCATCGTGATGACGACGTCGGCGTCCTTCACGGCCTCGGCGATCGAACCGGCCGCGGTGCCACCGGCGGCGGCCAGGCGGTCCAGCTTGTCCTGCTCCAGTGTGTAACCGGTGACCGGGTAACCCGCCTTGATCAGGTTCTCGGACATGGGGGAGCCCATGATGCCGAGGCCGATCCACGCGACCTTGGGAAGTGCGTTGCTCATGATGGGGTGCCTTTCGGTACGGGGGTCAGCGGGGCAGCCAGTCGAAGGCCTCGGTGCTCGGGCGCTCGCCCGGCTTGTACTCGAGGCCGACCCAGCCGTCGTAACCCGCCTTCTTCAGCTGGTCGAGGAGGTCTTCGAGGGGCAGTGAGCCCGTCCCGGGGGCGCCGCGGCCCGGGTTGTCGGCGATCTGCACGTGGCCCGTCTTCGAGGCGAACCGCTCGATCACCGACGGGAGGTCCTCGCCGTTCATGGACAGGTGGTAGAGGTCCATGAGGAAGTGGGCGTTGCCCAGCCCCGTCGCCTCGTTCACCCGGTCCACGACGGCCACGGCCGCCGGGGCCGAGACCAGCGGGTACAGCGGGGACTCGGGCTGGTTCAGCGCCTCGATCAGCAGGATCGCGCCGATCCGGTCGGCGGCCCGGGCAGCGAGGGTCAGGTTCTCCAGGGCGAGCGCGTCCTGCTCGGCCGGGTCCACGCCCTCGACGCGGTTGCCGTACAGCGCGTTGAGCGCCGTGCAGCCCACGGAGGCGGCGAAGTCGGCGGCCACATCGATGTTGGCACGGAACCGCTCCGACTCCTCGCCGGGAATCGACAGGGCGCCGCGGTCCGGGCCCGGGAGCTGCCCGGCGTAGAAGTTCAGGCCGGTGAGCCGGACACCCGCGTCCTCGATCGCGCGCTTCAGGGCGTCGAGCTCGGGACGCACCGGCGTGGGCGAGTCGACCCAGGGCCACCACAGCTCGACCGCGGTGAACCCGGCAGCCGCCGCGGCGGCGGGACGCTCCAGGAGCGGGAGCTCCGTGAAGAGGATCGACAGGTTGACGTTGAAGCGCTGCTCTGCGAATCCCATCGGGCTCGGCGCTCCCTTCCTGGATTTTCCGTAATGCGGAAGTTGCTTTCTGCTTACTGGAAGATTGCCTGTGACCGGGAAAGACTGTCAAGAGCGACCGCAAAAAAGCGCCCCCGCGCGGGGACGCGGGGGCGCTGGGGCGGAGGAGGTTCAGAGCGCGTCGACGCCGCTCACCTTCCAGCCCCCGGAGGCACGGGTGAGCGTCATCCGCACCCGGTTCAGGTCCACGCGGGACCCCGTGACCTGGGTGCTCCTGGTCACCTGGTTGACGAAGAGCAGCACGACCGCCCGGTCCGGGGAGGCCGACACGACGGAGGCCGCCGGGGCGCCACCGCCCGCCGGCTCCACGACCGTCGCCTTCACCACCCCGTGGTACTTACGGGCCGTCGGCCCGACCACCGTCTTCGTGGTCCTGCCGTACTCGTCGCGGAAGTCGCCGGTCAGATGCGTGCGCGCCCGGGCGAAGTCGCGGTCCAGGCGCCGGTAGTCGTACGACAGCACGACCGGCGCCGCCTTCCGCGCCGCGTCGAGCGCCTCCCCCCGGGCCCGGTCCGCGCGCTGCCCCTCCCGGTACTGCCAGCCGAGCACGGCGGCGGCGACCAGACCCGCCACGAGCAGGACGGCCGACGCGGCGGTGAGCAGCCTCCCGCGCGGGAACCGCCGCACGCGCGTGCTCTCCCGCGGCTCCTCCTCGGCGGCCTCGGGCGACGGCTCCGGCGGGTCGTCCCAGGCGCCGTCCGGCGCGTCGACGAGCACCGTGCGCCCGGAGCCGGGCTCCTCCGCCCGAAGCGGCGGCGCCTCGTTCGCCGGGGACGAGACGGTACTCCTGCCGTGCTCGGGATGTTCCGGGCGCCGGGCGCGCTTGGCCGCCGCGCGGGCCGCCGCGGTCATGGTGCGGCGGGCGGGGGAGCCGGCGCCGCGGACGCGGGAGGTCGGGTTCGCCACGGTCTTTCTCCTCACAGGCGGTACGGGGGTGGTACGAGTGGTCAGCCGACGAACTCGACGTCGGAGGTCAGCCAGCGGCCGCCCTGGTGCACGAGGTCGAGCTGCAGCCGGTAGGTGCGTGCCTCCCCGTCCGGCACGGCGGTGTTGGTCACCTTGCTGTCGGCGACGACCAGCACCCGGGCCGAACGCGCGTCGGACCGCACGATGCCCGCTTCGAGGACCTGGCCCTCGGACACCGACTTGTTCCCGGCGACGAGCTTGGTCAACTGCGCGGTCTGCGCGGCGAACTGCTTCCTGAAGTCGCCGGTCGCGCCCTTCAGCACGTTCTGGCTGTCCCGGTCGTAGTGCCGGTAGTCGAGCGAGGTGAAGTTCAGCGCCGACTGCCGGGCCGCCGCCAGGATCTCCTGCCGGCGCTGCTCCACCGCGCGCTGCTCGATCGTCTGGAGGCCGAGCCACACCGCGAGCACCGTGGTCAGGGCCGTCGAGGCGACGAGTCCCGCCGACTGGGCCCTGCGGCGCCCGGCGGACCGCCCGGTGCGGCGGCCGCTGTCCGCCCGTCCGGCGGCCAGCCGTCGCAGCGGTCGCAGCGCCGAGGTGAGGGAGCCGCCTATCAGCGGGAGGAGGCCCCCGCTCATGCCATCGGTCCGACGAGCAGCCATTGCCACGAATCCTTTCCGAACACGGTCTGTTCGCCGCCCGTAGAGCCGATCTCGACGGGCGTTCCGTCCGGGCCGGTTGCCGTCCCGGTCTCCGGGTCGTACGGGGCGACGTACGCGGCCGGTCCGGCGCCGCCGGAACGGCCGGACGCGCCGGGGGCGTTCTGCGCCCCGCGCACCGAGGTGCCGCCGCCGCGCGGCGCCGTGCAGCGCGCGTCGGTGTTCGCCGGGCGCGTGCCGGTGTCGGCGGGGTCGCGCCGCCGCGTGCCGTACCCCTGGGTGCACGGCGGCGGGTCGTCGGCGTTGAGGACGAGGCCGAAGTGGGTGGTGCCGTCCCCCGGGATGACGGTGTGGCTGCCCGCGACCACCACCGGGAAGGTGACCAGGGCCTGCTCCACGCCGGGCAGCCGGGCCACGGTGACCTGGCCGCCGCTGATGAGGTTGGCCAGCAGGACCGGCAGATGCGGCCGGGTGGACCGCAGCAACGAGTTGACCTCCTGACCGGCCGGCACCGAGTTGCCGATCAGCCGGCGCAGGTCCCCGTCGCTCGACTTCAACTCCGCGGTGAGCGCCGCCAGATCGCGGGAGAACGACTTGATGGACGAGCCCTGGTCGGCCTGCGTCTTGAGCACCTTCCGCGAGTCCTCGATCAGCGAGACCGTCTCCGGGAGCGAGTCGGAGGCCGACTCGACGAGCGCGTTGCCCGAGTCCACCAGCCGGCTCAGATGAGGCCCTGTGCCGGAGAAGGCCTCGCCCAGTTCGTCGACGGTGATGCGCAGGTCCTTCTTGCCGACCGAGGTGACGAGCCGGTCGAGGCTGACGACCATGTCCGTGACGGGCAGCGGCACCCGGGTGTCCTCGCGCGGGATCGCGCTGCCGTCCAGCAGGTACGGGCCACCCGAGCGGCGCGGCTGCAGGTCGACGTACTGCTCGCCCACCGCCGAGCGGTTCGCCACCACCGCCAGCGTGTCCGCCGGGATGCGCGGCGCGCCGTCATCGATCTCCAGGGCCACCGAGACACCCTCGGAGCCGGTCAGCCGCAGAGCGCCGACCCGGCCCACCGGCACCCCGCGGTAGGTGACCTCCGCGCCACTGAAGATGCCGCCGGAGTCGGCGAAGTCGGCCCGCACGGTGTAGCCGCGGTCGAGGAGGCCGTCCACCAGGCCCGTGTACTCGGCGCCGACGTACGACACCCCCACGGCGGTGACGGTGGCGAAGGCGAGCAGCTGGGCCTTGACCGTACGTGTGATCACGGCTGTATCCCCTTCAGCATGAGCTCCGCGAGCGCGAGGTCGATCCCCGGCGGGAGGCGGCGCGAGTCGGGCAGGGGTCCGTGGGCCGCGGTGCACACCGGCGGGCACAGCGGGTCGGCGTCCCGGGGCGCCGGGGGTTCGACGGGCGTGTCCGGCACGTCCGGTGCGTCCGGCAGGGCCGTCGGTGAGGGCAGGCCGGGCACATCGGGAACGTCGGGCACATCCGGAAGGTCGGGAAGGTCCGGGGCCTCGGGCCTGCCCGAGTCGCCGTCCTTGCCGCCGGGCTTGTCGGTGAGGTTGCCGTAGATGCCCGCCAGGTCCAGGTCGGCGGTCACACGGAGGTTGACGTAGTCGCCCTTGACGGCGTCCACCGCGTTGCGCGGGAACGGGTAGGTGGTGAGCATCTCGAGGGAGTTGGGCAGGTCGTCGCCCGCCTTGTTGAGCTGCTCCAGGATCGGCCGCAGCGACTTGAGGTTGGCGACCGTGTCGTCCCGCGAGGCGTTGACGACCCTGGTGCCGGTCTTGCCCAGCTTCGACAGGGCGGTGAGCATCTTCGTCAGGTCGCGCCGCTGGTCGGCGAGGACCTTCAGCGCGGGCGGCATCGTGTCGACGGCCGTGGCGATCGTCTTCTTCTCCTTCCCGAGCCGCTTGGCCAGCCGGTCGATGCCCTTGAGTGCGCGGACGATGTCCTCGCGCTGGCCGTCCAGGCCGCCGAGGAACGTGTTCAGCTCCTTGAGCAGGGACTTCACCCGGTTCTCGCGACCCTGGAGGGCCTTGTTCAGCTCCACGGTGATCGTCTTGAGCTGGGCGACCCCGCCGCCGTTCAGGAGCGCGGACAGGGCGGAGAGCACCTCCTCGACCTCCGGGTTGCGGCCGCTGCGGGACAGCGGGATCAGGTCGCCGTCTTGCAGCCGTCCGGCGGGTGCGGTGCCGGCCGGGGCGGACAGGGCCACGTACTTCTCGCCGAGCATGCTGGTCTGCCGCAGCTCGGCGACCGCGTTGCCCGGCAGCTTCACCGAGTCGGCGACCCGCAGTCGTGCGCGCGCGTGCCACCCGTCGAGTTCCACCTTCTCGACGGCGCCCACGGTGACGTTGTCGACCTTGACCGCCGACTGCGGCACCAGGTCGAGCACGTCCCTGAACTCGACCGTGACGTGGTAGGCACGGCCGTCCGCGGCGGCGCCCCCGGGGAGAGGGACGTCGTACCAGCCGTTGAACTCACAGCCGGACAGCAGCAGCGTCCCGACCGTCGCCCACGCGACCGCCCCGGCTCTCGTGCGTCCGCCGCTCATGCGTCCGCCCCTCATGCGTCCGCCTCCAGGAGTCCGCCGAGTGTCCGGTCGACCGAGCCCGTGCTCGGCACCGCCGGCGCCTTCGGCACCTCGGGCAAGGAGTCGAAGAGCTTGTCCAGCTCCTCGCAGTCGGGGTTCTCGCCGCCCTCGTCGCCGGTCGTCCTCAGCAGGGAGCACAACAGGTCGGCCGGGTCCTGCGACTGCTGCGCGTTGTTGCGGGTGTCGAGGGTGCCGGCGGACGGGTTGTAGGCGTTCTGCAGGTTGCCCAGTCCGGTGGGGGCCGCCTCCAGCAGTTCCTTCAGCGCGGCCCGTTGGGTGACCAGCACCTTGGTGACCTTGCTGAGGCCCTTGACGTCCGAGGCCAGGGTCTTCTTGTTCTTCTTCACGAAGTCGGCCACGTCACCGAGCGCCGCCGCCAGGTACTTCAGCGCCGCCGCCAGGTCCTTGCGCTCCCCGGCCAGCTGACCGGCCACCTTGGCGAGGCTGCCGTTGAACGACCGCACGCTCTTGTCGTCGGCCGCCAGCGCGGCGGTGAAGACCTGGAGGTTGCGCACGGTGCCGAACAGGTCGCCGCGGCCGTCGGACAGGGTGGCGACCGCCTTGGAGAGGTCCTCTACCGTCCGGTTCAGGTTCTTGCCCTGCCCTTCGAGGTTGTCCGCGCTCACGCCCAGCAGGCGCGCCAGGGAGCCGTCCTGGTTCGCGCCCTTCGGGCCGAGCGCCTCGGACGTGGTGTGCAGACTGTCGAAGACCCGGTCCAGTTCGACCGGTACGGCGGTCCGCGACTCGGGGATGACGTCGCCGTCCCGCAGCACCGGGCCCTTGCGGTAGACCGGCAGCAGCTGCACGTAACGGTCGCTGACCACCGAGGAGTTGATGATCGCGGCCTGCGCTCCGGCGGGGACCTCGCGGCCCTCGTCGTACTCCAGCTCGACCCGCACCCGGCCGCCCTCCGGCGTGATCTTCCTGACCTCGCCGATCCGGACGCCGAGCACCCGGACGTCCGAGCCGGGGTAGATGCCGACGGTGCGCGGGAAGTACGCCGTGACGCGGACGGACCCGGAGCGGGGCCACAGGGCGACGGTGAGCGCGGCGGCGACCGCGAGCGCGGTGAGCAGGGCGAGAGCCTTCAGGCGCTTGTTCATGGCGTGCCTCCCGTCCGCGGGGCCACCGGAGCGGCCACCAGGTTCTGGACGTAGGCGTCGAACCAGCGGCCGTTGCCCAGGGTGTTGGTGAAGACCCGCACGTACGGGGCGAGCAGTGCGACGCTGCGGTCGAGGCTCGCCTGGTTGCGTTCGAGCATCCTGACGAAGGTGTTCAGTCCCTTGAGCGCGGGCCCGATCTCCTCGCGGTTGTCCTCGACCAGGCCGGAGAGCTGGATGCCGAGCGCGGCGGAGCTCTTGAGCAGCTTGTGGATCGCCGTGCGCCGCTTGCTGATCTCCTTGAACAGCTTGTCGCCGTCCTCGACCAGCGCGGAGAAGTCCTCGGTGCGGTCGGACAGCACGCCGGTGACCCCGTTCGCGTGGTCGAGGAGCCCGCGCAGCGCCTTGTCGCGTGAGGCCACCGTGCGGGAGATCCTCGACAGCCCCTTGATGGAGGCGCGTACCTCCTCGGGCGAGTCCTGGAAGGTGGTGGAGATGGTGTCCAGCGCCTTCGCCAGCTTTTGCGTGTCGACCTCCTCGGTCGTCGTCGTCAGATCGCTGAACGCCTGCACGACGTCGTACGCCGAGACCGTCCGCTTCAGCGGGATCTCGCTGCCCGGCTCCAGCCGGCCGGGCCCCTTCGGGTGCAGGGCGAGGTACTTCGCGCCGAGGATCGTCTTCACCCGGATCGAGGCGCCGGTCTCGGTGCCGAACTCCGGATCGTCCTTGACCTTGAAGGTCACCTCGACGTGGCCGCCGGCCAGGTCGACCTCCTCGACCTTGCCGACCTTGACCCCGGCGATCCGCACCTCGTCGCCCGGCTTCAGCCCGCCGGCCTCCGAGAAGGCCGCGCTGTACGTCTCGCCGCCGCCGATCAGCGGCAGGCTGTCGGCGTTGAACGCGGCGGCCGTCAGCAGGGCCAGGGTGGTCAGGCCGACGGCGCCGATCACCACCGGGTTGCGGTCGCGGAACGGCTTCGTGCGCGGGCGGCGCAGCCGGACGCGCGGCAGCCGCGGCAGCTTCGGCGGCAGGATCCGCACCTTCACCAGCGGCTCGGGGCGACGGCGGCGCCGCCGTATGACGCGCGGGCTCATCCGCCGCACCTCGCCCGCGCCACGTGCATCTCGGGAGTGAGCACCTGCTTCGTCTTCGGCAGCACGATCCGGCCGTCGAAGTCGCAGAGGTAGAAGTTGAACCACGAGCCGTAGGACGCCGTCCCCGTCAGCTCGTTCAGCTTGTTCGGCAGCCGCTTCAGCACGCCCTCCACGGTCTTCTCGTTCTTGTTCAGCGTTCCGGTGAGATCGGTCAGCCCGGCGATGTCGTCCTTCAGGGCCGGGCGGGCGTCCTCCAGCAGCCCCGAGGTGGCCGCGGTGAGATTGCCGATGCTCACCAGCGACGACCCGATGGGCTTGCGGTCGGCGGACAGCCCGGAGATCACCCGCCGCAGCTGCTTCAGCAGCCCGGAGAAGCGGGCACCGCGCTTGTCGAGCGTGGCCAGCACGGTGTTGAGGTTGTCGATCACGGAGCCGATCAGCTTGTCGCGGCCCGCGAGCGTCGTGGTGAGCGACGCGGTGTGCGCGAGCAGGCTGTTGACGGTGCCGCCCTCCCCCTGGAGGGTCTTGATGATCTCGGTGGCGAGCTGGTTGACGTCCTGCGGGCTGAGCGCGGCGAACAGCGGCTTGAAGCCGTTCAGCAGCGCGTTCAGGTCCAGCGCCGGCTGCGTCCGCGACAGCGGGATCGTGCCGCCCGGCCGCAGCCGGGTGTCGGTGCCGACGCCCTCGGTCAGCGCGATGTACCGCTGCCCGACCAGGTTCCGGTAGCGGACCACCGCGTGCGTGCTGGTGAGCAGCGGGCGTTCCGAGGCCACCGTGAAGCTGATTTCCGCCAGCGTCCGGTCCTTGATCCGGATGCCCTCGACCTCGCCGACCCGCACCCCGGCCACCCGGATGTCGTCTCCCTCCTCCAGGCCCGTCACATCGCTGAACACCGCGCGGTAGGTGTGCTTGTCGGCGAGGGAGACATTGACGATGGTCGCGGCGAGCAGGGCCGTCGCCGTGATCGTGACCAGCGCGAACAGGCTGAACTTGATCAGCGGCGCGGCTGTGCTGCGTGCTCCGGTCGCCCTCATGCGATGCTCACCGCCGTCCCGCGGGCCAGCGGTCCGAACAGCAGGGTCGTGACGGGCGGCACCTCGTCGGCGGGCACGCCCAGGACGGGGGCCACGAGCGAGCCGACGGCCCGCTGCTCGGCCTCGGTGGCGGACACGTGCGTACCTCCGGGCAGGGCGTCGTCCGAACCGCCGGACGACGTACCGTCGTTGAGTTTGGGTTTCGGGCCGGGCACCGGCGGACCGGGCAGCCCCCGGCAGTCCGGTCCGGACCGCTCGCCGTAGCGCGGCTCCTCGCCGGGCTCGTACGCGCGCTGGGCCCGCACCACTTCGAGGGTGATCCGCATCCTGCCGCCCCGGAACGCCTCCTCGGAGGCCTCCTCCTGCCGCACCAGGCCGTCCAGCAGGCACGGGTACTCGGGGGAGTAGCGGGCGAAGAGCGCCAGCGTGGGGCGGGAGACCCGGCCCAGCGTGATCAGCCGGCCGCCGTTCTCGGACAGGAAGTCCTCCGTGGTGCCCGCCATGGTCGCGGTCGTGCGCAGGGCGGCGGCCAGCCGGTCCTTCTTCTCGACGAGAGTGCGGCTGGTGGTGACCGTGTTGCGCAGGATCCTCATCAGGTCGGGCGCGGCATCCCCGTACACCTCGGCGACGTCGGCGAAGCGCGCGATGTCCTCCTTCAGGGACGGCAGGTGCGGGTTGAGGCGCCGCAGATAGTCCTCGACGCGGGTCAGGTTGTCGCCGATCCGGTCGCCCCGGCCCTCCAACGCGGTGGCGAACGCCGAGAGCGTCGAGTTGAGTTCACCCGGCTCGACGGTCCGCAGCAGGGGCAGCAGGTCGTTCATCAGCTGTTGCACCTCCATGCCCACCCTGGTGCGGTCCTGGGTGATGACGTCCCCGGCGCGGAGGGACCGGGCGGCCGAGGAGCCGCGCGGTGCCACCAGGTCGACGTACTTCTCGCCGAACAGCGTCTTGGGCAGCAGCCGCGCGTGCACGTCCGACGGGATGGACGCGACGTGCTCCGGCTTGAGCGCGAGGTCGAGCGTGGCCTTCTCGCCGTCCGCGCGCACCGAGCGCACCTCGCCGACCAGCAGCCCGCGCAGCTTGACGTCGGCCCGCGGATCGAGCTGGTTGCCCAGGCTGCCGGCCTCCAGCGTGACGTGCACGACGGGGGTGAACGCCTGCTGGTAGACGGCCACGGCGAGGGACAGCAGCAGGGCGAGCACGGTGAGGAAGGCGATGCCGTACAACCGCAGCCTGAGCACTCTCATCCGGTTCATGTGACTCACCCCGCGATCCGTACGGTCGTGCTGGCGCCCCAGATGGCGAGGCTCAGGAAGAAGTCCAGGACGTTGATGGCGACGATCGAGGTGCGCACCGCGCGGCCCACCGCGACGCCGACGCCCGCCGGTCCGCCGCTCGCGTAGTAGCCGTAGTAGCAGTGCACCAGGATGATCAGGACGGCGAAGACGATCACCTTCCCGAAGGACCAGAGCACGTCGACCGGCGGCAGGTACTGCTGGAAGTAGTGGTCGTAGGTGCCGGCCGACTGCCCGTAGTAGCCGGTGGTGATGGTGCGGGCGGCCAGGTACGAGGACAGCAGCCCGACCACGTACAGCGGGATCACGGCGACGAACCCGGCGATCATCCGCGTGGTCACGAGGAACGGCAGCGAGGGGACGCCCATGACCTCCAGGGCGTCGGTCTCCTCGCTGATCCGCATCGCGCCGAGCTGGGCGGTGAAGCCGGCGCCCACCGTCGCGGACAGGGCGAGGCCGGCCACCAGCGGGGCGATCTCCCGGGTGTTGAAGTACGCCGACAGGAACGCCACGAAGTTGGAGGTGCCGAGCTGGTTGAGGGCCGCGTAGCCCTGGAGGCCGACCTCGGTGCCGGTGAAGAACGACAGGAAGGCGATCACGCCGACCGTGCCGCCGACGACGGCCAGCGCGCCACGGCCGAAGGTCACCTCGGCGAGCAGACGCAGGACCTCCTTCTTGTAGCGGCGCAGGGTACGGCCGGTCCAGGCCAGGGAGCGGCCGTAGAAGGAGAGTTGGGTGCCCAGCTCTTCGAGAGAGCGCAGGGGGCGGTCGAGGAGTCTCATCGGCTAACCCCTCTGTGGGACGACCTGGAAGTACACCGCGGTCATCACGAAGTTCGTCACGAACAGCAACATGAAGGTGATCACCACCGACTGGTTCACCGCGTCTCCCACGCCCTTCGGCCCGCCCTTGGCGGTCAGCCCCTTGTACGAGGCGACGATCGCGGCGATCGCCCCGAACACCAGCGCCTTCAGCTCGGCCGCCCACAGGTCGGAGAGCTGGGCGAGGGTGGTGAAGGACGCCAGGTACGCGCCGGGCGTGCCGTTCTGGAGGACCACGTTGAAGAAGTAGCCGCCCGCGACGCCGACCACCGACACCAGGCCGTTGAGCAGCAGGGCGACCACCATCGACGCCAGCACCCGCGGGACGACGAGGCGGTGGATCGGGTCGATGCCCAGCACCTGCATCGCGTCGATCTCCTCGCGGATCTTGCGCGCCCCCAGATCCGCGCAGATGGCGGTGCCGCCGGCGCCCGCGATCAGCAGCGCGGTGACGATCGGGGAGGCCTCCCGCAGGACCGCGAGCACCGACGCGGCACCGGCGAACGACTGGGCGCCGAGCTGCCGGGTCAGGCTGCCGATCTGCAGCGCGATGACCGCCCCGAAGGGGATGGACACGAGCGCGGTGGGAAGGATCGTGACGCTCGCGATGAACCACGCCTGCTGGATGAACTCCCGCACCTGAAAAGGGCGACGGGGCATCGTGCGCAGGACGTCCAGCGCCATCGCGAACAGGCTGCCCGAGTGCCGCAGCGCCCCGGTGGGCGACAGGCTCATGCGTCCGCCACCTCCTTGCGGCGGTGCGGCTCGGCCTCACGTCCGGCTATCGCCTCCCAGCGGGGCGGGCGGGCGATGCCCGGTCCCGGCAGCAGGCGGGGAGTCAGGTCCCGGCCGCCGGGAGTCTCCGTGCCCGCGCCGGCGCCGAGCTGTGCGAGCTCCTGCTCGACCTGGGCGGCGTCCTTCTCCTCGGCCATGCCGATCGGCCCCTGCATCCGGCCGTTCAGAAACTGCCGTACGACCGGCTCGTCGCTGGTCAGCAGCTTCTCCCGGGGGCCGAACATGACCAGCTCGCGCCGGAACAGCAGCCCGATGTTGTCGGGCACCTGGCGGGCCGAGGCGATGTCGTGCGTGACGATCAGGAAGGTCGCGTCGATCTGCGCGTTGAGGTCGACGATCAGCTGGTTGAGATAGGCCACGCGCACCGGGTCGAGGCCCGAGTCCGGCTCGTCGAAGAGGATGACCTCCGGGTCGAGCACCAGGGCGCGGGCCAGCCCTGCCCGTTTGCGCATGCCGCCGGAGATCTCGCCGGGCAGCTTCTCCTCGGCGCCGATCAGGCCGACCATGTCCATCTTCTCGAGGACGATCCGCCTGATCTCGCTCTCGGGCTTGCGGGTGTGCTCGCGCAGCGGGAAGGCGATGTTGTCGTAGAGGTTCATCGAGCCGAACAGCGCGCCGTCCTGGAACAGCACCCCGAACAGCTTCCGCACCTCGTACAGGTCGTGCTCGCGGAGTTTGGTGATGTCCCGGCCCTGGATCGTGATCGAGCCGCGCTCCGGCTTCAGCAGGCCGACGAGCGTCTTGAGGAACACCGACTTGCCCGTGCCCGAGGGGCCGAGCATGACCGAGACCTCCCCGGCGGGCAGCGTCAGCGAGACGTCCTGCCAGATGACCTGGTGGCCGAAGGACTTGGTCAGCCCTTCCACGCAGATCTCGACACCCATCCGGTTCACCCTTCAGCCGTGGAGCAGCTCCGACATCTGCTCTACGGGGAGGGGCGGGGCGTCCGTCGCGACCGGGGCGGATTTTTTTCGAACGGGTTTCGCGGGTCGGGTGGCGGGCCGCTCCACGGGCGGCCCGACGTGCGGTTCTACGGGAGCGTGGGCGCTGTGAGGGCGGTGTTCGGTACGGCGGAGGTGTCCGGAACGGAGGGGGTCGCCGGGGTCGGCAGGACGACCGACGGGACGGCGGACCCGACCGGAACGTCCGGCGCGTCCGGAACATCGGGCACGTCCGGGAGGCCCGGCGTTTCGGTCACGCCGGAGAGCTCGGGCAGCTCCGGCACCTTCGGCACGTCCGGGACCTGCGGAACCTGTGGGACCTCGGGGGCCGACAGCGCCGGAAGCGGGGGCACCGAAGCCTCCGGCAGGGACGGCACGGACAGCGGCAGCAGCGGACCCTCGGCGGGAGACCCCGCCGCCCGGCCACCGGGCACCGCCGGCGCGGACGACGACCCGGGCGATCCGGGAGTGCCCACCCGGCCGTCACCGTCGGGCCGGAGCGCCTCCGGGGGCCCCGACACGGAGGGCTTCGACGCGGGACCGCCCCCGCTGCCGCCCCCGTCGAGCGCGTACGGCAGGACGAACCCCGCCACCGCCAGGGTCGCGGCCGTGGAGGCCACGGCCACCGCGTGCGCCTTGCCGCCCCCGCGCGGCCGCCCGCGCCCGATCAGGAACAGCACGACCCCCAGCGTCCCGGCCAGCGAGGCGCGCAGCGTGCGCCGGGCCCGGGCCAGCAACGACTCGACGGTCCGGTAGCTCAGGCCCATCCGCACGGCGACCTGGCCGACGTCCAGGTCCTCGGACTTCAGCCGGAGCGCCTCCGCCTGGCGGGCGGGCAGGTCCCCGCTGCGCACCGCCAGCCACCTGGCCTCGGCCCGGTCGCACACGACCTCGTCGACGGGCACCGGACCCGGCGCGACGAGCGTGGGGCTGGTGCGCACCTCGGCCTCACGGTTGACCTGGCGGTACCGGTCGACGCACAGCCTCATGGTCACGGTGGTCAGCCAGGCGCCGAGGCGCTCGTCGTCGAGGTCCGGGCGCTCCGCGGCGCGCAGCATCGCCTCGTGCACGGCGTCCTCGGCGTCCTCCAGGCTCATCGACCGCCGTCGGGCCACCTTGAGCAACTGCTCGCGGTGGCTCCACATGCGCTGCCAACGGTCGTGGGCCTCCTGTGTCCGAGCAGCCATGGCCGCCTCTGCCTCAGCAGGCATGTCCGTCGCCATGAGGGCCCCTCCACGCTCACCCGCCGGTTCCTGTGCCGTCCGGCGGCTGGCGACATTACCCCCCGGTAGCCGTGGTTGTGGAGGGGGCGGTTCCCATTGTGTCCTCACCGTTGCTGGTCAGCGGACCGTCACCGGGCAGCACCCCGCCCTCGGGCAGCCGCACCTCCGGGTCGGGCACGGGGAGCAGCGGCTCCTCCAACTCCCCGGCTCCGCCTGCCGGACGGGACGGCGCGGGGGAGGGTGAGGCGGGCCGCGCGGCGGGCGTACGGGAGGGGGTCGCACTCGGGCGGCCGGAGGGTTGCGGCGCGGCGGGCTTCTGCGTGCCCGGGCGCGACGGCTCCGGTCGGCCGGGGGCTTCGGCGCGGCCGTCCGGCACCACCCGGTGCCCTTCCACGAAGTGCGCGTACCAGGCCCTGACCGTGCGCAGGTACGCCCGCGAGTGGTTGTAGCCGAGGATCGCCCGGTCCAGGTCGGCCGGGTCGGACAGGTTCCGGCCGCCCGCACACAGATAGCGGCCCGCGGCGAGCGCGGCGTCGAAGACGTTGTTCGGGTCGGCCCGGCCGTCGCCATTGCCGTCGGCGCCCCAGCGGGCCCAGGTGGACGGGATGAACTGCATCGGGCCCACCGCGCGGTCGTAGGCCGTGTCCCCGTCGTACACCCCGTGGTCGGTGTCGCGGATGACGGCGAAGGGGCCGCCGTTCAGCCGGGGGCCGAGGATCGGCGTGACGGTCGTGCCGTCCGCCGTCACCCGGCCGCCGCGCGCCTGCCCGGACTCCACCTGCCCGATCGCGGCCGTCAGCTGCCACCGCAGTCCGCAGCCGGGCGTGGTGCGGGCCAGATCCCGCTCGGCGTGCCGGTAGGCGGCGAACACGCTCGCCGGCAGCGCACCGCCGCCCGTCACCGGCCCGGTGCCCTTCTTCGGCTTCCCCGTCCGCAGCGGCGGCAGCTCGGTCCGGTAGGGGGTGTCGCCGGACACGCTCGGCCCGCGCTCGGCGGGTGTCGCCTGACGCGCGGGCTCCGCCGCCCGGGCCGGGAGCGCCCCCGACGCCTGGGACGCCGTCAGCGCGGCCATGGCCGCCGCCGCGATCGCCGTACCTCCGGCACCCCTGAGAACGGCTCTCCTGAATGTGCGCACCTCGCGTTCCCCTCCCTGTGTGGATTCGTCCTCTGCTCTACGCGGCGGGGCGGCACGTCCGTCGCACGGAACGGGGCCCGCTGAGCAGGCGAGGTCCGCAACCGTGTCCGTTAAGGTCTCCCCAAGCGGCCGGGGCGGTCCGGTCCCGATCGCGGACCTGGCGGCACGCGCGGGTCGGAGCAGATGCATGGGGGCACAGTGCGACTGAAGGTGGAGTTCACGACCGAGCCCTTCGACCTCGACGAGGCGCCCGCGCACGCGCTGGTGGCCCGGGAGGTCATCGAGGCCGCCGAGCTGGACGCCGTGGACGTCGGCCCGTTCGGCAACACCGCGGAGGGTGGTGCCGACGCGGTGCTCACCGCCGTGGACGCCCTGCTGCGCAAAACCCTGGAGGCCGGTGCCACCCGGGTCTCGCTCCAGGTCAACGTGGTCGAGGAGGGCGAGGCGTGAGCGGCGCGGGGGACGAGCCGTTCATCGCGGCGGTGAAACCCCTGGTCGACGCCATGGGCGGCGAGATGATCCCACCCGACGAGGCCGGCCCCGACGACGTCGTCCTGGCCTGGGAGGGCAAGGACGCCGTCGCCGTACGGCTGCCGCAGCTCGCCGACTCCCTCGATCACATCCTGGCCGCCATGGAGCGCCGCAAGGGCATGCCGCTGGCCGACCTGGACCGCAGGGCCAAGCAGGAGGTCGTACGGATACTCGAGGCGCGCGGCGCCTTCTCCGTACGGCACGGCGTGGAGACCGTGGCGAGCGCCCTCGGCGTCAGCCGCTTCACCGTCTACAACTACCTCAACCGCGAGAAGGGGGCCTGACCGGTCCGGCACCGCACCGGTTCGGTTTCGCGCCACCGAATTTTCAACAAACTGTTGACGTGCTGTCGCGGGAGGGCGTTAGCTATCGGCACGCCCGTTCAGCACGAAGGCCGCATCCGGCCACGGAGGCTCCCGTGACTTCCACTTCCACGCCGCCGGGCCTGGCCCGGTTCAACGCGCTCGAGGAGCACGCGGCGTTCACCGCGCTCCACGAGGCGTGCGCCGCCACGGCGTGGGCGAAGCGTCTGCTGGCCGCCCGCCCCTACGCCACCCGCGAGGACCTGTACGCCGCGAGCGACGCCGCCATGGCGGAGCTGACGGCGGCGGACCTCGACGAGGCGATGGCCGGCCACCCGCCCATCGGCCGCCCCAAGCCCGGCGACCCCACCTCGGCCCGGGAACAGCGCGGCATGGCCGGCGCCTCCGACGCACTCAAGGCGGAGATGCTGGAGCTGAACCTCGCCTACCAGGAGAGGTTCGGCCATGTCTTCCTGATCTGCGCCACCGGCCGGACCGGCGAGCAGATGCGCGACGCGGTCAGGGAACGGATCGGCAACACGCCGGAGCGGGAGCGGGAGATCGTCCGCACCGAACTGGGGAAGATCAACCGCATCCGCCTGGCCCGACTCGTCGAAGAGGACTGACAGCAGCATGAGCACCTCCGCCACCGCATCCGTGTCCACGCACATCCTGGACACCAGTGTCGGCCGCCCCGCCGAGGGCGTCGCCGTCCACCTCTCCGCCCGCTCGGGCCGCGAGGCGGACTGGCAGAGGCTCGGCGGCTCCGCGACCGACGCGGACGGGCGGTGCAAGGACCTGCCGGCGCTGCCGGCGGCCACCACCCACGTACGGCTCGACTTCGCGGTCGAACCGTACTTCGAGAAGAAGCAAGCCGATGCGCAGCAGGACGCCCCCGCGAATCGGGACAGCGGTGCGTTCTTCCCAGAGGTAGCGATCACCTTCGCCGTGAAGCCCGGTGAGCACTACCACGTACCGCTGCTGCTCAACCCGTTCGGCTACTCCGTATACCGAGGGAGCTAGCAGACACATGCCCACGATCCTGGGACAGAACCAGTACGGCAAGGCCGAGAACCGAGTCGTCAAGATCACGCGGGACGGCGCCACCCACCACATCAAGGACCTGAACGTATCCGTGGCGCTGAGCGGCGACATGGACGAGGTCCACTACTCCGGCTCGAACGCCAACGTCCTGCCGACCGACACCACCAAGAACACGGTGTACGCGTTCGCCAAGGAGCACGGCATCGAGTCCGCCGAGCAGTTCGGCATCCACCTCGCCCGGCACTTCGTCACCAGCCAGGCGCCGATCCACCGGGCCCGGATCCGCATCGAGGAGTACGCCTGGGAGCGGATCGAGGCCTCCGACGTCAACTCGCAGTTCATCGGCGCCGACGAGGTCAAGCACTCCTTCGTCCGCAAGGGCCAGGAGACCCGGCTGACCCAGATCACCTACGACGGTTCGTCGTGGGAGGTCGTCTCGGGGCTGAAGGACCTCGTCGTGATGAACTCGACCAACTCCGAGTTCTGGGGCTACGTCAAGGACAAGTACACGACGCTGAAGGAGGCCTACGACCGCATCCTGGCCACCGAGGTCTCCGGCCGCTGGCGCTTCAACTGGACCGACGACGAGCAGCGCATGCCGAACTGGGAGAAGTCCTACGAGCAGGTGAAGAAGCACATGCTCCAGGCCTTCGCCGAGACGTACTCGCTCTCCCTTCAGCAGACCCTGTACCAAATGGGTTCACGGATCATCAACCACCGCAGCGAGATCGACGAGGTCCGCTTCTCCCTCCCGAACAAGCACCACTTCCTGGTCGACCTCGAACCGTTCGGACTGAAGAACGACAACGAGGTGTACTACGCCGCCGACCGCCCCTACGGCCTGATCGAGGCGACGATCCTGCGGGACGGCTGTGAGCCGCGGATCCCCGAGGACCTCACCAACCTCTGACGTTCCCTCTTTCGGCACCCGTGGCCGGGGAACCCTCCTCCCGGCCACGGCACTCAAAACTCCCAGGGTCCTGCCGTGCCCTCTCCAATTCAGCACACTCCGTGAAAAGGGACGCACCATGGCAGCAGACCGGCGCATCGTCATCGAGAACTGCGCGATCGCGACCGTCGACGGACACGACACCGAGTACGCCTCCGGGTACGTCGTCCTCGCCGGCAACCGCATCGAGTCGCTCGGCGCGGGCAGGGCCCCCGAGGGCCTGGAGAACGTCGTACGCCGAATCGACGCCACCGGCCACCTCGTGACCCCCGGCCTGATCAACACCCACCACCACTTCTACCAGTGGATCACCCGGGGCCTTGCCACCGACCACAACCTGTTCAACTGGCTCGTCGCGCTGTACCCGACCTGGGCGCGCATCGACGAGCCGATGGTGCGCGCGGCGGCCCAGGGCTCGCTCGCCATGATGGCCCGCGGCGGCGTGACCACCGCCATGGACCACCACTACGTCTTCCCGCGGGGCTCCGGCGACCTCTCCGGCGCGATCATCGGCGCCGCCCGCGACATGGGCGTCCGCTTCACCCTCGCCCGCGGTTCCATGGACCGCAGCGAGAAGGACGGCGGCCTGCCCCCGGACTTCGCCGTGGAGACCCTCGACGGTGCGCTGGCCGCCACCGAGGAGACCGTGCGGCAGCACCACGACTCCTCCTTCGACGCCATGACCCAGGTCGCCGTCGCGCCCTGCTCACCCTTCTCCGTCTCCACCGAACTGCTCCGCGACGGCGCCCAGCTGGCCCGCCGCCTCGGCGTCCGGCTCCACACCCACGGCTCGGAGACCGTGGAGGAGGAGAAGTTCTGCCACGAGCTGTTCGGCATGGGCCCCACCGACTACTTCGAGTCCACCGGCTGGCTCGGCGAGGACGTGTGGATGGCGCACTGCGTCCACATGAACGACTCCGACATCGCCGCCTTCGCCCGGTCCAGGACCGGCGTCGCCCACTGCCCCTCCTCCAACGCCCGCCTCGCGGCCGGGATCGCCCGCGTCCCCGACATGCTCGCGGCCGGCGTCCCCGTCGGCCTCGGCGTCGACGGCACCGCCTCCAACGAGTCCGGCGAACTCCACACCGAGCTGCGCAACGCCCTCCTCATCAACCGCCTCGGCGCCCACCGGGAGGCCGCCCTGAACGCCCGTCAGGCCCTGCGCCTCGGCACGTACGGCGGCGCCCAGGTCCTCGGTCGGGCCGCGGAGACCGGCTCCCTGGAGCCGGGCAAGCTCGCCGACCTCGTGCTGTGGAAGCTGGACACGCTCGCCCACGCCTCCATCGCCGACCCGGTGACCGCCCTGGTCTTCGGCGCGGCGGCACCGGTCACCGCCTCCTTCGTGGACGGCCGGCAGATCGTCGAGGACGGGCGGCTGCTCACGGCCGACGAGGACGCCATCGCCCGCGCCACGCGGGACGAGGCCCAGCGGCTGGCGAGGATCGCCGCCCAGGCCTGAACACCCGGATGACTCCGGCCGGGAGGGACGGCTCCCGGCCGGTGGCCGTGGACCCGAGCGGGGACCGCGGCGCCGTCTCCGGGGCGCTCGCGTCCACGCGTGCGCCCCGGAACGGCACGACCCGTCCGCCGCATGTCCGGTCCCGCACGACCACCCGCACCACCTCCCTGACACCCACGGCCGCCATCGACGCGGCCGTGTAACCGACCGGAGGGAAGCCGCCGTGGCCGACCACCCCGTTGACGAAAAACTCCCCGCGCTCAAGATGGCGACGACCGGCCTCCAGCACGTGGCCGCCATGTACGCGGGCGTCGTCGCCCCACCCCTGATCGTCGGCGCGGCCATCGGCCTCTCCGCCACCGACCTGACCTTCCTCACCGGCGCCTGCCTGTTCACCGCGGGCCTCGCCACCTTCCTGCAGACCCTCGGCATCTGGAAGATCGGCGCCCGGCTGCCGTTCGTCAACGGCGTCACCTTCGCCGGCGTCGCCCCGATGACCGCGATCGTCGCCTCCACCGAGGACAAGTCCGACGCCCTGCCGATCATCTTCGGCGCGGTCATCGTCGCCGGACTGCTGGGCTTCCTGGCGGCCCCCGTCTTCTGCAAGGCGATCCGCTTCTTCCCGCCCGTGGTGACGGGCACGGTCATCACCCTGATCGGCATATCGCTGCTCCCGGTCGCCTTCGGCTGGGCGCAGGGCCCGAACCCCCAGGCGCCCGACTACGGTTCGGCGACCAACCTGGGGCTCGCCGCCGTCACCCTGCTGATCGTGCTGCTCCTGCGCCGCTTCACCACGGGCTTCGTCAAGCAGATCGCCGTGCTGCTCGGCCTGGTGATCGGCACGCTGATCGCGATCCCGTTCGGCGCCACGGACTTCGCTCCCGTCGCGGACGCGGCCGTCATCGGCTTCCCCACCCCGTTCCACTTCGGCGCCCCGCAGTTCCAGCTCGCCGCGATCATCTCGATGTGCGTGGTGATGGTGGTGTCGATGACCGAATCGACCGCCGACATGCTGGCGTTGGGCGAGATCGTCGACCGCCCGGCCGACGAGCGGACCATCGCGGCCGGCCTGCGCGCCGACACCCTCGGCTCCGCGGTCAGCCCCCTCTTCAACGGCTTCATGTGCAGCGCCTTCGCGCAGAACATCGGCCTGGTCGCCATGACGAAGATCCGCAGCCGGTACGTCGTCGCCGCGGGCGGCGGCTTCCTGGTGCTGATGGGTCTGTGCCCGATGGCGGCCTCGCTGATCGCCGTCGTACCGCGCCCGGTGCTCGGCGGGGCGGGCGTGGTCCTGTTCGGCTCGGTCGCCGCCAGCGGCATCCAGACCCTGGTCCGGGCGGCCCTGGACAAGGACAACAACGTCCTGATCGTGGCCGTCTCGCTGGCCGTCGGCATCATCCCCATCACGGCGCCGCAGTTCTACCACGCGTTCCCGGAGACGGCCCGGATCGTCCTGGACTCCGGCATCTCCACGGGCTGTGTGGCGGCCGTGCTGCTCAACCTGGTCTTCAACCACCTGGGCCGGGGCAACCCCGACGCCCACGACGTGACCCACCCGATGGAGGCGGGCGAGGAGCTCACGGGCGCGCCCAAGGCACCGGCCGCGTCCTGAGCCCCCGGGACTCCGCTCAGGCCCCGGCCCCCGGTCAACGACGGTTGACCGGGGGCCGGGGCGCAGTGTCACACCGTGAGCTTCACGGCCTCCAGCCAGACGTCGTTGTCCAGGGTGCCGCCGAAGGTGAAATCGGGGCGGGGCTTGCTGCACACCCGCCCGCCCCAGTCGCGCCCACGCAGACGGACGGTGTTGCAGATCTCGCCGCTGCCGACGTTCATGGCGAAGCCCAGCATGTTCGGGGCGTTCCGCTTCGCGCTGCCGATGGTGAAGTTCTCGCCGTCGCCGGTGACGGCCGTCCAGCTCGGCTGCCACTTGCCGCGGCCGTCCACCGGCTTCGCCACGTGCCGGAAGGCGTTGGCGGCCGACCCGCCGACGCCGTGCACCGCGATGTTGAGGGCCTTGATCGGCCGGTTCTGCCCCGAGCTGCCGGCGATCGTGCCGTCACACACCGGCTTCTGCCAGCCCTGCCCGGAGACGTACGCGCGGTAGCAGATGTGCCGTCCGGAGGGGTCGCTCGCGGCGAGCCGCTTCACGGCACTGGCGGCGGTGTCCTGCGGGGGCTTCGCGGTGACGGTGGTGGTGGCCGCGGGAGGTCTGGCCGTGACGGTGACGGTGACCCGGCCCGCGCCCTTCCCCCCCGAAGCGCCCGACGGTTTCGGCTTCTTCTTGCTCCCGTCCTTGCCCTTGTCCGAGGCCGACGGAGAGGCGGACGCCGAGGCCGACGGGGGCGGGATCGGGAGCGAGGACGGCCTCAGGGCCGGTGAGGTCCCGGCCGAGGGCGAGCCGCCCGCACGCGCGGCGGTCTCCTCCCGGTTCCCGCCGTCGCCGGACCCGCCGCTGCCCAGGATCACCAGCGGTACGACGACCAGGGCGGCCACACCGAGTGCCACCGGCCCGATCACCAGGGGCCTGCCGAGCAGTCCGGGGCCCTCGAACTCGTCGTCCGACTGGCGCGAGCCGGGCCTGCGGGCGGGCGCGGGCGGCGGCACGGGGCGTGCGGCCGGTGTCCCCTCCGGCTCGGGCAGCGCGTACGCCGCCTCGTCGACGTCGACGGGGCCGCCCCCGGGGCCCGCGGCGGGCGCGGGAGCCGTGCCGTCGGCCTCCGCTTCGGCGCCTTCCCCGGCGAGGGACGGTTCCGGAGTCTCGCGCCGCTGTTCCCGCAGCGAACTGGAGCCGTCCGGGAAGACCTCGACGTGCGCCACGTACCCCGCGGCGGGGTCGGAGATCGCCGCCGTGACGGCGGTGCCTTGGTCGCTCGCCCGGGCGTGCAGCAGGTCGAGGATCGCGGCGTCGACCGTCGCCCCCTCCGCCACCGGCACCGGTTCACCGTCGACGGCGGCAGATCCGTCACCGGAGATGACCACCGTGACGTGCGGGGACTGCTCGAACTGCCCCTCGTGCGCGACGGCTTCGCCTCCGGTGACCGGCTCGTCCGCTTCCTCGTGTCCCGGGCTCATCGGCGTTCCTCTCTGACGTGCCCCGGCCGATCGTGCGGCCGGGGCGGTATCGGCGTTGCCCGCGTACCGCAACGGACCCCGGCCGCGAAGGGTTCAACGCGCGGGTGACAAGGGGATGGCAGGCACGTCAGCGGTGACTGTGACGGAACGCCACGTTCCACTGAAGTGCCGCGCCGGGGCGGGTGCGCACTAGAGTCCGAACGTGGACTACGTGAATACCCTCCGTTTCGCTCTGCTGGGGCCGGTCCGCGCGTGGCGCGGGGAACGGGAACTGGACCTCGGCTCGCCGCAGCAGAGGGTGGTGCTGGCGGCACTGCTCTTACGCCGCGGGCGCCCCCTGCCGCTCGGTGAACTCATCGACGCCGTCTGGGGGGAGGAGCCGCCCGCTGCTGCCGTGTCCGTCCTGCGGACCTACGTGTCGCGCCTGCGCAAGGTGCTGGAGCCCGACCGCGGCCCGGCGCAGCAGCCCCGGGTGCTCGTCTCCGTCGGGGACGGTTACCTGCTGCGCGTGCCGGACGACGGCCTCGACCTCGCCGTGTTCCAGCGCCGGGTCGCGGAGGCGAAGAAGGCGCGCGCCGCGGGCGACGTCCCCGGCGCCGCGGACCTGCTGCGCGCCGCGCTCGACGGCTGGCGCGGCGCCGCCCTGACCGGACTCCCCGGCCCGCTGGCCGAGACGGTGTGCTCCTGGCTGGACGAGGAGTGGCTGACCGCGCTGGAGGCGCGGCTGGACGCCGACCTCGCCCTCGGACGCCACCACGAGGTGATCGCCGAACTGCTCCCGCTCACCGCCGGTCACCCCCTGCGGGAGGAGCTGTGCCGGCTGCTCATGCTCGCCCTCTACCGGTCGGGACGGCAGGCCGAGGCACTGGCCGCGTACCGCGGCACACGCGACGCCCTGGTGGCGGAACTGGGCGTCGAGCCCGGGGTGTCGCTCCAGGAGCTGCACGACCGCATCCTGGCCGCCGACCCGGCCCTCATGCCGCACCCGGCGAGGAGTCCGGCTCCGGCGGCGCCCGAGGGTGCCCGGCCGTCCGTACCGGCCGCAGCCACCGGCGCCACGGCGCCGGACAGCGCTGACCGGCCCGGCCCGGCCGACCCGCACGAGCCCCGGTTCCAGCCGGCCCGCCCCGCACAACTGCCCGCGGACCTGTCCACGTTCGCCGGACGCAGCAGCGAACTCGCCCGCATCGGAGACTTGTTGCCCCCGGACGGCAGCCCTCCGTCGGCCGTGGTGATCAGCGCGATCGGCGGCATGGGCGGCATCGGCAAGTCGACTCTGGCCGTGCACTGGGCCCACCGGATCGCCGACCGCTTCCCCGGCGGTCAGCTCTACATCAATCTGCGCGGCTTCGACCCGACCGGCTCCGCGGTGACCCCCGACGAAGCCGTGCGCAGCTTTCTCGACGCGCTCGGCGTCCCGCCGATGCGCATACCCGCCGGTCTCGACGCGCAGGTCGCGCTGTACCGCAGCCTGCTCGCGCGCCGCAGGGTGCTGGTCCTGCTCGACAACGCCCGCGACGCCGAACAGGTGCGTCCGCTGCTGCCCGGCTCCCCGGGCTGTCTGGTCATCGTCACCAGCCGCAACCGGCTCGCCGGCCTGGTCGCCGGCGAGGGGGCGCACCCCCTGACGCTGGACCAGCTGACCCGGGCCGAGGCGCACGACCTGCTGGCCCTGCGCCTGGGCACCGACCGGCTGGCCGCGGAGCCGCAGGCCGCGGACGAGATCATCACGCGGTGCGGCCGCCTGCCGCTGGCCCTCGCCATCGTCGCCGCGCACGCCCGCGCCCACCCCGGCTTCCCGCTCAGCGCCATCGCCGACGAGGTGAACGACAGCCACGGCAGCCTGGACGCCTTCGCCGGCGGCGACGACATCACCACCGACGTACGGGCCGTCTTCTCCTGGTCCTACAAGGCGGTGTCCGCCCCGGCCGCGCGCCTGTTCCGGCTGCTGGGCCTGCACGCGGGACCGGACATCTCCGCGCCCGCGGCGGCCGCTCTCGCCGGTCTTCCCCCGCGTGAGGCGCGCGGGCCCCTCGCCGAACTGACCCGTGCCCACCTGCTCACCGAGCATTTCCCGGGGCGCTACACCCTGCACGACCTGCTGCGCGTGTACGCCGCCGAACGCGTCCGCGTCGAGGAGACCCGGCAGGAACGGGACCTCGCCCTGGGGCGGTTGCTGACCTGGTACCTGCACACCGCCGACGCGGCCTACCCGCACATCACCCCCAACCGCCGCCGCATCCCGCTGGAGCCGCGGCCGCAGGACTGCCGGCCGCTGGAGTTCACGACGCACGAACGGGCCCTGGACTGGTGCGAGACCGAACGGTCCAACCTGATCGTCGCGGTGCACCAGGCCGCCCAGGCCGGGCAGACGCGCATCGCGTGGCGCCTGCCCGCCGTCCTGTGGGGGTTCTTCTACCTCCGCAGCCACGTGCACGACTGGCTGGACACCGCGCGGACGGGCCTGGCCGCCGCCCGTGACGCCGGGGACCGGGAGGGGGAGGCCCAGGGCCTGTGCGACACGGCCGCCGCGCTGCGCAACGGGGGCCGGTTCGAAGAGGCCGTCGAGCACCTCCGGCAGGCGCTGGTGCTGAGCCGGGAACTCGGGGACAGGGCGACCTGGACCTCGGTGATCGCCAATCTCGGCGACGCCTACCTGCACGCCGGCCGGCTCCGCGAGGCCGTCGAGTACGCCCGCCGCGGACTGGTCCTCGACCGCATCGTGGGCAACGTCTGGGGCGAGGGCATCGCCCTGTGCAATTTGGGCGACGCCTATCAGCGGATGGGGCGCTACGACGAGGCCCTCGACTGCCTGCAGCAGGCGCTGGTCGTCCTGCGGGCGGGCGGCAACCGCTGGGTCGAGGGCGTCACCCTCGACATCCTCGGCACGATTCACCACCGGCTCGGCCGCCACGGCGAGTCCGTCGACCACTACCGCCGGGCGCTCGCGACGCACCGGGACATCGGCAACCGCTGGGGCGAGGGCCACACCCTGGGCCACCTCGGGGACGTCCACCTCGACGGCGGAGAGACCGAGGCGGCCCGCGAGAGCTGGCGGCACGCCCTCGCGATCTTCGCGGAGTTCGGCCATCCGGACGCCGAGCAGGTCCGTGAGCGGCTCGACCGCCTGCCGGACGGTCCGGCCGGCGCGCGTACCCGGGAGGCCGCGCCGAGACGGACCGCCTGACATGGCTCTCCTTCGTTCGTGGGGCCCGCCGGCGATGCGCCGGCGGGCACCCGCACAACGCGTGCGGGGGTGAGGGCGGTTCAACGCCCGCGAGCCGCCCTCACCGGGCCGGCGGCGCCTCAGCGCGCCTCTCGGTAGAGCCGCCCGCTCGCGTTGGGCACCGCCCCGTCGTAGAGACCCGTCGGACTGGTCTCCTTCGACAGCGCGAACCACGCGTACCGCTCGACGAAGTCCAGCCCGTTCAGCATCTCGGTGGAGGACCGGACGAAGTCGGTCTGCTCCTGCTCGCTCGGGTAGCGCGGAGCGCCCCGGGAGAAGTCGGTCAGGGCGTACTCCGTGAGCCAGACCGGCTTCTTGTAGCGGTCGTGGACGGCCTGCAGATAGCCGCGCAGCTGGTCGGTGGCGCCGGGGCCGAAGTCGGCGCCGTACCAGTGCAGCGGGATGAAGTCGACCCGCAGGCCGCGCTGTTCGGCCCCGCTCATGAACCGGTCGAGCCAGCCGCCCGCCACGTCCGCGCCGGAGGCGACCGCGGGTGCGCCCAGCCGCAGGCCGGTGGACTCCAGCCGGGGCCACAGGTCGAGGGCCTGTTCCGGGGACATGTCGGCCTGGCCCGGATGGTCCGGCTCGTTGAAGCCCAGGAGTGCTTTGCCCTCGCGGGCGGCCTGCCCCAGTTCGGCGTCGGTGACCGAGCCCGGACCCCAGATCATCGGGACGAACTCGGCGCCCGCGGTGCCCGTGACGCCGTCGGCCGATGAGGCCCAGTTGTAGTACCAGGAGGATCCCGAGTCGGCCAGGGCCTCCGAGGCGCCCGCCACGGGGTTCAGGGCGACGCCCTTGCCGGCGGCCTCCGGGGCGCCGCCGCTGCCGGGCTGCCCGGTGACGGCGGGGCCGGGGCCGGGTGCGGCGGCGCCGTCGCCGCTGCCGTGGAAGGTGACGGTCAGGCCCGTGCACGCGCGGCACTGGTACACGACCCGGTTGCCCTGCTCGGTGTCGTGCTTGGACCAGCTGTACGCGGTCGGGCACTTCGCGGCCAGCGCGTCACTGTAGGGCGTCTTCGCGTCCCGGTTCGGGTTGACGCACACCAGTGGACGGCCGGTGGCCTGGTCCTCGACCAGGTTGTCCGCCGGGCAGGCGGCGAGCAGATCCGTGGCACACCCGGCCGGCGCGCACTCGCCCGACTCGGGCGGCGTCACGCCGTCCGGCGTGATGGTGATCGGCGCGGCCACGGCGTTGACGTAGCTGACGTTGTACCAGGGCGCCTGGCCGTCCTTCGGGTCGAAATTGAACTCCGCCAGTCCGGTGGGCTGTTCACCGGTCGAGCACCGGTCGGCGTAGGGGCCGCAGTCACCGACGGCGCAGTGGAACGTGCTCCCCTCCTCGCCGGTGCAGCCCTCGCGGGCGAAGAACTTGCCGCGCCAGTGCCCGGCGCCGGACTGCTCGGGGATCGTGACGGTGCCCGACTGGCCCGGGTCCAGCGTGGGCAGCCCGGTGAGCGCGGCCGACCCGTCGGCGTTGACCGTGCTGCCGATCCAGATGCGGTGGTCCGTCGTGTTGCGGAAGGTGACGGTGTGCTCGGCAGAGCCGGCACCGGCGGCCGGTGTGCCCGCGATGCTCACACCGTCCGGGCGCTGGTTCTGGATCAGCAGCGCGGTGCCGGTGACACCGGCCACGACCAGGAGCAGCGCGAGCAGGAACGAGATGCGGCTGCGGAGGGGAGGTCTACGCATGGACCGCGCCTCCCGCGGGGGCGACGTACGTCATGTCCGTCCTCTCTTCTGGGGAGTGGTGGTGGGGGTGGTGGGCCTGTGGACGGGCGCCGGGCGGTGGGGACCCGTCGGCGCATCGGGGGTGCCCGGGGCCGTGGAGGTGAGAAAGGGCTGGAGGGTGTCGAGGGAACTGCGTACGGCCGCGTGGCCCTCGCCGCTGAGCAGGGACGGCGGGGATGCGGCGGGCGTCTGGGGCGACACCGGGGCCACCGGGCTCGGGGGCGCGCTCGTGAGGGCGTCCACCACCGGCCCGGTGGTGTCCGGGGCCCGCCCGGTCCCCTGAGCGGCTCGCTCGGCCGCGAGGAAGGCGTGGCCGTCGAAGGCGTCGGTGGAGCGAGGAACGGTGGTGGGGCTGTTGCCCAGTTGCTCCCGCCGGGCTTCGGCGGCGGCCCGGAAGGCCTCGCCGTCGAGGGCCTCGGTGGGGCTGGGGGAGGCGGTGGCGCCGGTGCCGAGCCGTTCCCACTGCGCCCGCTGGGCCGCCCGGAAGGCCTGGCCGTCGGCCATCTCGTCCTGCCCGGGGGCCCTCGGACCCGCTCCGGTTCCGCCCGGGGCCGGTGCGGTGCCCGGCTGCTCAGGGGCGGCCGCCCGCTCCCAGCGTGCGCGCAGCGCCGCGAACTGCCGTGCGTCGGCTGCCATGATCCGGTCCCGGGCGGCGTCCAGCGCCTCGGCGGCGCTGCGGGTGCCCGCCTGGGTCTCCGTCTGCGTACTGCTGTCGGTGGTGGCGTTCATGCGCGTGACCGGCGCGGTCCGCGACAGATCGTCCCGAGCCGACGCGGGCTCCCGCGGGCCCGCGCCCGGGGACGTCTCCCGCAGCGCCTCCCGCAGGTGCGCGTCGGTCGCGTACCGGGCGACCGTCGGCATGCTCTCCGGGGACCGCTCGAAGGCCTTCCTCCACCTGTCGTCGGTTCTGAGCAGGTGGAGCACCGCGTCCTCGAACGCCTCGTGCCGAAGGGGCGACAGCCGGCCGATCCGCTGCTCCAGGCGCACCACGTCCGGATGCGCCGACGGCCCGGCGGCCGCCGGGGACGGCCCGTCCACGGAGGTCCGGGCGGGCATCTGAGCCGGGGCCGGCTGCCAGGACCCGGCCGAGTCCGCGTCCGGGCCGCCGACACCGGCCTGGTCCCGGCCGAGGAGCCGGTCGACGAGCCTGCGCAGGCGCTCCGTCAGACGCCTCCAGGCGCCCGGCGTGTCCGCCGTGTCGCGTCCGGCGCCGAGGCGCCCGTCCCGCAGGCGGTACTCGGTCCTGATCAGGTCACGCGCCAGTGCGGCTTCGGGACGCTCCTCGGCCGGGCGGTTCCGGTTCCGGTCCGGGGAGGCCGCGTTGTCATCCGCCACGGTGGCCCTCTCTCAGCTGGGAAGGTGCGGACACGAGGCGACAACGGGCGTGCCGGGGTCAACGGTTCAACCCCGGCACGCCCGCGCCGGTACCGCGGTGCGGTGTCCCTCAGCGGCGGCCGACCGGCTTCTTGCCCTGGGCCTTCTGGGACAGCTGCGCCTCCGCCGGCTGCTGCCTGCTGACGCGTCCGCTGGAGGTGCCGGCCGGGCTGAAGTTCCCGGCCGGGGTGTTGTTGGCCGGCGCCGACAGGGACGAGTTGGAGGACGGCGGCGCCGGTGCGGGGGTGAACCCGGGCGGATACTGCCCGGGCTGGTTACCGAGCGTCGGGTTGCGGTGCATCCCGTACATCTCGTAGCCGGGGTCGGCCGCCACCCGTCCCGGGTCGGTGTGGGCGTGGTGCACGACGTCGGTCATCGTGGCGGCTCCGGCCACCCAGGAACCCGCTCCGCCGACCCTCGCGGTGGCCGCGGCTTCCTGGTCGGCAACGGCGGCGTACGTGTTCAGCGCCGTGGACGCAAGCCTGCCGAGGCTCGCGCTGACCTGGACCGGGTCCACGTGGCCGCCCGCGAGGCTCTGCTTGGCCTGGTCGTAGAGCTCGTAGCCGGCCACCCCGGCCTGCGCGGCTATGCCGACGCCGCTCACGATCGTTTTGGCCCGGCCGGTCGTGAACCCCGCGGCGCCCTGGATGATCGTCGGCGTGACGTCGACCAGTGCCTTCACGATGCGGGACTTGTTCTCCGAGACCCAGGCGGCGGCGCTCTTGCTCCATCGCGCGACCTGCTGGCCCTTCGGCTGGGCCGTGTTGACCGCGTAGAACTGCCGGGCGGTCTGGTCGTACACGCCGGTCCCCGCGTTGGCGAACAGCGGGGGCGCGTCGTCCGGGACCGGCGCGCTGGAGGCCCGGGCCTGCGCCCGCCTTCCGTCGTCGGAGACCCTGACGGACGAGTAGGAACTGGCGTTGCTGTTGGCGCTGTCGTCCGAGTGTTGGGATCCTGCCATGTCACCCTTCCTTCCGGGAGGTGAGCGCTCCGTACGAAGCTCCGCACGGAGCCTGTGACGGTGCCGGGTCCGGCACCGCCGACCGGATGGCTGTACCGATCGGGAACCACAACGCGGCGGCGGGGGTGGACGGTTCATCCCCTTCCGCCCGCACGTGCCGTTCGCCGGGGCGCCCGCCCGGCGGCCCGCTCACGACCACGGGGACGGCGGCGGGGGAGGGGGCGGCGGTCCGAAGGGGTCCATCGTCTCGACGGTGGGTTTCTCCTTGGGGCGGTGCATGCCGGGCTTGCAGCCCGCGAACGGGCCCTGCGGGTCCCGCAGCGTGTCCATGACCGACGACAGGTGGTCGCGGTGCCAGACGGCCGGTCCGGTCATGTCGGAGCCGGGCCCGGTGAGATCGCCCCAGGCGAGCCATAGGCCGTGCAACCGGGCGACCGCCTCGGGGTGTTCCCACCAGACGGGGCACCAGGGGGACTGTGAGGTGACCTCCCTGCCGTAGACCGGCAGCAGCACGTGGTGCGTCCACAGGGTCAGCTGGCGCAGCGTCTGCGCGTACGCCGGCCCGTCCAGGTAGAGGATGAAGCGCGGCGGCGTGGGTGGCTCCCCACCGGGTGCCGGGGCGGACGCGTCGGCCGGGGCGGCCTGGGGCGGCGCGGCCCCGGAGACCGAGGGGGGCGTCGACTGGCTGGTGGACATGGCGCTCTCCTGCTCGTGCGTGGCGTGGGGTGGCGGCTGGAGGACCGGTGCTCCGGGCGGCGTCGTGTGCCCGGTGGAGGCGTGTCCGTGAGGTCAGGCGTCGGGTCGGACCACCCCGAGGATCTCCATCGACCCGGCCGGCGCCTCCGTCACGTGACGCCCCGGGCGAGGGGCGTGGATCATCCGGCCGTCGCCGATGTAGAGGGAGACGTGACTGGCGTCGGCGTTGTAGATGATCAGGTCACCGGGGCGCATCTTCGTCACCGGGACGCGGTGCAGCAGGCGCCACTGCTCCTGCGAGGTGCGCGGGATGACCACGCCCGCCGCCAGCCAGGCCTGCGAGGTGAGACCGGAGCAGTCGTAGGAGTCGGGGCCCTCGGCGCCCCAGACGTACGGCTTGCCGAGTTCCCCGGTCGCGAAGGCGACGGCCTCGCGGCCCGCGGTACTGCCCTCGGTGCCCGCGCTGTCGAGGACGCCCGACCGCACCCACTCCGCCTGGGCCTCGTCGGCCGTCCTGCGTTCGAGCGCGGCCAGTTCACGGCGCTGCTTCTGCTCCAGCCGCGACTCGACGCGCCGCGCCGCGCCGATCCGGGTCCGGATCGTCCTGCGGTGGGAGTCCAGGGAACCGCGGTTGCGGCGCAGCCGCTTCAGCTCGTCGGCCGCTTCGTCGCCGCGGGTGCGCAGCTCCTCCTCCGCCAGGGAAAGGGCCTTGATCCTCCGATTCGTGGCCAGCTGCGCCTGACGGGCCAACGACGCGTTGTCCAGGGCGCGTTCGGGATCACCGGCGAGGGCGAACTGCACCTCGGCGGGGACGGCGCCCCCGCGGTACTGGGAGCGGGCCGCAGCCCCGGCCAGTCCGGTCAGGCGCCTCAGCTTCCGTTCGGCAGAGGTCACTTGGGTCCGGAGCGTGCCGAGGCGCTTCTCCTGCCGGGTGACCTTGCCGTCCAGGGCGTTGTACTTCTCCGTGGCGACCTCGGCCTGGTGGTAGAGGCGGTCGAGTTCGGCGCGTACCTCGGGGAGGGACTGCGGTTCGGCACCGGCGGGCTGGTGGAGCGTCGCCGTCAGGGCCAGGGCCAGCGTGACGACGGCCGCCGTCCGGCGGCCGTGCGCGCCCGGGATCTGTCTCATGCGGTTCGTGGCTCCTTCGTGGTCATCTGGGCACCCGCACAACGGACCCGTGCCCTGCGGAGGTTCAAGGACGGTGTGAACCGGGACGCCCCCGCGGCCCGTTGTGCCCTCGGGGCGTCGGGCGAAGGGGTTGATGTGAACGCACAGGTGGTGCTGCTCGCGCTGTGTACGGGGCTCGGCCTCGGATGCCTGCTGGCCGCGGTCCGGGCACTGGCGACGGCCGCCGCCCTGTGGGCGCGCGGCCGGCGGGTGATGGGGCGGGTGACGGCACGCGCGGCGACCGACGGGCGGCGCGGCGGGCTGGTCGTGTTCTCCGACCACCTGGGAAGGGAACTCGTCCTCGATCCGGGCCCGTTCGGGCCGTTCTGCGGAGTTCCCCCGGTCGGCGGCAGCGTGCCGGTCGTGTACGCGCGCGAGCACCCCACCCGGGCCAGACTGTGGACGTCCCGGCACCTGCTGGCGCCGTCGTTCGGCTGGTTCCTGTCCGCCACCCTGGCGTTCGGCACCGGGGTCGTGACGGCCGGGTGAGCCCGGCCGGTGCTCCGCGGGTCGGCGAACTGGACGTGCTGCGCGGGTTCGCCCTGTTCGGCATCCTCGTGGTCAACGCCCTGCTCGTGGCGGGCCCGTACACGGTCTTCGGGGGCGGGCCGGGGGCGCCGGCCCCGGACCGGGGCGCCGCGTGGCTGGTGACCGCGCTGGTCACCGCCAAGTTCTACGTCCTGTTCTCCTTCCTCTTCGGCTACAGCTTCGTCCTCCAGGCCCGGTCCGCGCGCCGGGCCGGTACCGCCTTCGCACCCCGCCATCTGCGGCGCACAGCAGGCCTGTTCGTCCTGGGCGCGGCACACGCGGTCCTGCTGTACCCCGGGGACGTCCTGACGACGTACGCCGTCCTCGCCCTGGTCCTGTACGGGCTGAGCGGGCTCACCGTCCGGGCCGCACTGCGGCTCGCGGCCGCCCTGCTGCTGCTCCTCGCGACGCTGTTGCTCGGGTACGGACTGCTGACCGTCGCCCTCACCGAGCCGGCAACCGTCACCGCGTACGCGCCCCGGGCCGCCGAGCGGGTCGCCGCCTACCGGGGCGACGCCGCCTCGGTGCTCGGCACCCACCTGCGCGACCTGCCGGCCGCGATCGGCACCGATCTGCTGTACGCGCCCGCCATGCTGGCCGCGTTCCTGGGCGGGCTGGCGGCGGCGAAGTCCCGGCTGGCCGAGCGGCGCGGCCGGGACCGCGCATGGCTGCGCCGGACAGCCCTGCGCGGGCTGCCGTACGGCCTCGCCGGTGGCGTGATCGCCGCCTGCTGTGCGTGCGGGCCGCTGGACAGCCGCTGGTTCCTGGTCGGCCAGGCGGCGACCGTCCTGACCGCCCCGGCGCTCGCCACGTCGTACGCCTGCGGTCTGCTCCTGCTGCTGCGGTGGGCCGGGAGCCGCGTTCCGGCGGCGGCCGGTGTGCTCGCCGCCGCCGGGCGCATGGCGCTCAGCCACTACCTCACCCAGTCGCTCGTGCTCGCCTGGGTGTTCTCCGGGTACGGGCTGGGTCTGCACGACCGGGCCGGTACGGTCGTGGTCCTGACCGGGTGCGTCCTGCTCTACGCCGTCCAGCTGGCGCTCGGCGCCCGGCTGTCGGCGCGGGTGCGCTACGGGCCGGCCGAGTACGTCCTGCGTGCCGTCACACGGGGACGGCGCCCCGGGGCCTTCCGGCGGAGGGTCACGAGACATGTTCGGACAGCGGTACCTCCTGCGGCCCGGGCAGACCGGGAACAGTGCGCGGCCCCGCCGGAAGACGGCGCGCGGCGCGCTCCGTGATGGCGGCCGTCTCCGCCTTCGCCGCCGCCGAGATCGCCGCCGCGCCGGGCTCCTTGTACCAGGGCCGCAGCCGGATCAGCGCGGGCTTGACGCCGGTGGCGAGCAGCAGCGCCGTGCCCTTGGGCAGGGCACGGATGCGGTCCGGCGGCAGGACGGCCTCCTGGCGGTAGGAGTACGACCGCGACGTGCCCTCCTTGCCGCGCGAGACGGTGGGGGTGCGGACGTCGTGCTGGCCGACGAGCGTGGAGACCTTCTGCACGAAGTCGGCGTCGTCCAGACCCGCGCCGAGGAGCTTGACCGTCGCCGCGCTCCACAGCGCGTCCATGCCCATCTCGCCCCACACCCGGGCGCCCTGGCGGTAACTCTGCAGCAGCGTGACGACGTTGATGCCGCGGGAGCCGAAGTGCGAGTACAGGTCGGGCAGATCGGAGATGCGGCAGACGTTGGCGGCCTCGTCGAGCACCGCGGTCAGCGGCGGATCGAGCCGGCCGCCCATGCGTTCGGCGGCCACCACACCGGCCCGCATCGTCGCGTCGGCGAGCCCCGCGATGACACCGGCCGCGGAACCGCCGCCGTCCTTGGACAGCAGGTAGAGCGTGTCCCGGCCGAGGACGTGCCGGTCGGGGCGGAACTCCGGGAGCCGGTGGTCGGGCGTGACCCAGGCGAGGATCTCCGGGTCCAGCAGGCAGGACACGGTCTGGCGGGCGGTCTCGTAGATGCCGTCCCGGGTCTCGACTGCACCGCGGACGGTACCTTGCAATTGCTCGGCCATCGCCACGAGTCCGGCGTCGCGCAGCAGGTCGACCGGGGTGCGGTCGGCGGGGTCGGCGAGCCAGCCGAGCAGTTCGGGCAGGGGGGTGCCGCTGCGGGCCGCGGCCAGGAAGAGAGCCGTCAAGGTGTTCTGGGCGGCCGAGATCCAGAAGTCCTTCTTCGCCGTGTCGTCGTTGACGGACGCCACGAAGTGACCGGCCATGCGGCGGGATCCCTCGATGGTGTGGCACTCGCCGAGCAGGTTCCACCACATGGCCCGTGGGGTGTGGGCGATGCCCTGCGGGTCGAACGTCCAGACCGTGCCCGCCCTCTCGCGTTCGGCACGGGTGACGGCGTACACGTCGGACTTGTTGGAGGTGAGCAGGACCGCGCCCTGGGCACGCAGCACCCGGGGGACGGCGATGCCGGTGGACTTGCCGGCCCGCGGCGCCATCAGGTCCAGCTCCACGTCCTCGTAACTGCTGCGCAGCTCGGGCCCGTTCGGCATGAGGTCGCCCAGCAGGTTGCCGGTCTCGTCCGGGTGCAGCCGGTCGCGGCCCTCCAGGGTGGGGCGCAGGTCGCGGGCGCGGGCCTCGATGCCCTTGGGGCACATCGCGGCGAGTTCGCGCCGCCCGGCCAGGCCCTCGGTGCGGCCGGCCCGGCCCAGCAGGAAGCGCACCAGGAGGGCGACGGGCAGGGCGACGAGCGCCAGCAGACCGAGCATGCCCCCGTAGAGCGCCGCGGCCGGGGTCCCGGGCCACAGGCCGCCGGGCCCGGCGGAGACCAGCCGCTCCACGGTGGACAGGGCGAACGGGGGGCCCTCCCAGCCGTTGCCGGTCAGCCCGGACCCGAGGGTCCCGCCGGACCAGACGACGGTGAACATGACCAGCCCGGTGCCGGCGAGCGCCACGATCGCCCACGGCAGCTGCTCGTGCGCGGAACCGGTGCCCGGGGCCTTCACGCGGTCCACCTCCCCGCGTCGCCCCCGGCCACCGGGCCGCCGGGCACCCCCGGCATGGCGTACGCCCCCTCCTGAGCGGCCCGTGCCACCTGCGCGGCGGTATGGGCGAGTTCCTGCTCGACCGCCCGCTCGACGGCGTTCTCGTTCGGCGTCCAGCGGGTGTTGGTGTTGTGCAGCCGGCGTTCGGCGTCGGTGATGGCGACCTTGATCGGGATGCCGGGGCGGCCGCCGACCTTGATCAGGAAGCGGCCCCGGCCGGGCGGCTCCTCGTGCTCCCCGGTGACTCCCCAGCCGGGCGGCGAGGACCACGACGACACGAGTTCGATCTCGCGCCGGGACAGACCCACCACCTTGCCGAGGTCCTCCATCTCCGCCTTCGGCAGCCCCGCGCACACCACCATCCCCGCCCGCTCGACGAACCCGCGGGCCTTGGCCCGGTCGGCGTCGGTACCGAGGGCCTCGGCGTCCTTGAGCGTGTGCGTGATCTTGGCGTCGCCCAGGCCGAGGGAACGGTTCAGCCGCGTCAGCGCGTCGATGCGGTCGACGATGCCGGAGGCGGCGCGCAGCGGGCGCCACAACTCGTCGAGCACCGTGAAGAACCAGCGCCGCGGCTCCAGTCCGGCGTCCGCGAGCGCGTGCGAGGCGGCCACCGTGCCGAGCCCGTCGGACCAGGCGGCGAGCATCGCGGCGGCGGTCAGCTGGGTGTCGGCCTCACCGATGCCGGAGATGTCGATGCACACCGCGGGGGCGGCCGGGTCGATGCGCGTGGAGGTCTCGGACGCGAAGGTGTCGCCCAGCGGACCGTCGAGGATGCCCAGCAGGGAACGGTGCAGCGGGTCGACGGCGTCCCGGTAGCGGGCGTCGTCCCCGCGGTCCAGGGTGACCGCGCGCACCCGGTCGGGGCCCTCGGCGAGCACCCTGAGCACGTCCGGCAGCAGGACGGTACGGCCCGGCGGGGTGCGTTCGCGCAGGTGGTGCAGGACGGCGGAGAGCACCGACTGCTCGTGGTCGTCCATCGGCCGGCCGCGCACGATGGTGATCAGCGCGGCCACCATGTTCAGCACCCGGCCGTGCGTCTCGGCCTTCAGTACCTCGCCCGCCTCGCCGCCGATCCGCGCCGCCGCCGCGCCCATGGCGCCCGGGTCGAGGACGTTGATGCCGCCCCGGCCGCGGCCGATGGAGATCACCTGGCCGCCGAGGGCGCGGACCGTGTCGGCGTAGTCGGGCTTGAGGTCGCCGAGGACCAGCGGGACGACCCCGGTCGCGGACAGTCCGATCAGCATGCGGTTGACCAGCGTGGACTTGCCCAGACCCGGCATGCCGAGCATGAACAGCGACGGATTGGAGATGTAGCGGGCCCGGGTGAACCAGTTCAGCGGGTCGCCGCAGACCGTGGCGCCGGTGAACAGGTGCTGTCCCAGCGGCACGCCCGTCATGGGAGAGCCGGAACCGGCCGCGAACGGCCACATGCCGCACGCCTGCACGGTCGTGGCCCGCCACATGGTCGGCGGGTCCAGATAGCCGACCCGCCCGCCCCCGGGCCCGTACCAGCCACGCGGCGGCACGAAGAGCTCGCGCGGTCGGGAACCGCTCTCCTTCCGGCCTTTCCGGCCCTTCCGGCCACCGTTCCGCCCGCCGCCGTCCTCGCCCGGCGCCTTGTTCCGCCCGGACTTTCCCGGCCGCGCGGCACCCGCTCCGGCACGCAGCACCCCCAGTTCCTCGCGCGCCCGCAACTCGGCCAGCCGGTCGGCCTGTTCGGCCCGCTTCTCCGCCCGGCGGCTCACAGCGCCTCCTGCAGTTCGTGCGGGATCAGGGTCTGCTCCCACGGGAGGATCCCGGCGGGCAGGGTGCAGCTGAACGCCGCCGCCTGCATCCGGTCCGCCGGCCGCATCAGCACCCGCGAGGCGGCGGTCAGGTTGCGCACGGTGACACTCGCGTCGGCCAGTTGCTCCATGGTGTCGACGGTGACCGTCAGCATCAGCGAGAACTCCACGAGTCCCGCGCCCGACGCCTCCTCGGCCGCGGTCTGCTCCGCCGCCCGCATCTCCGAGGCCGCCCGGGCCTGCACCATGCCCCGGCCCGACGTCGCCATGAACTGGGCGCTGCGCCGGTCCGCCTCGACGATCCTGGCGGAGGTGGCCGGGTCGATCGGCCGGTACACCAGCGCGACGCGCTTGCGCCGCGTGCCGGGCGCCGCCTCCAGCATGCCCCGGAGCACCGAGGACCGGACGGTGCCGCGCGGCGCCAGCGTCATCAGCCAGGTCCGGGACACCCCCGAGTCGTGCTGGTAGCTGCCCACGGTCTCGACGGCGGCGGCGGGACCGGCGTCGTCCCACTCCAGGCCCGTGCCGCCGTGCCGGGCGCGGGCGTCGAGGACGTCGGCGGCGACCGCCGGGTCGTAGGCCACCCGCACGACCTCCGCGATCCGTTCCGCCGACAGCGGGTAGGCCGCTCCGCCGCCGGCCGCCACCAGACCGCTGAGCAGGCCGGGAATGCGGATGGCGAGGTCGGTGATCACGTCTTCCTTCTTCCGCCGCTGGTTCGCGGGGACGCCGTAGGTGAGGCTGACGTACGTGTGCATCTCGGAGGACGCGGTGGGGTACCGCTCGACGACCTCCTCCATCACGGCCCGGGCCGCGGCCGGCGCGTCGTCCCGGATGCGGGGCAGTACCTCGTGGGCGAGCCGGGTGCCGGGGTCGGGGGCGGTCTCCACGATCACCGACGCGCCGCGCAGGCCGGGCTCGTGGGCGAGCCGGGCCAGCCACTCGCCCCACAGCGCGACCCAGACGTCGACCTGGTCGGGGTCGACGAGCGCACCGCCGTCGGGGTCGCAGCCCAGCACGATCGTGTAGAGGTTGCGGTTGGGGTGGTGCAGCACGCCGAAGGGGCGGTCGTAGGCGTCCCGGCCCTCGGTCGCGGTCACCTTGTTGAGCAGGCCCGGCGGGCGGAACCGGCCGCCGGGCCGGGCGGAGAGCGGCCCGGAGACGTACAGGTGCGCCCCCTTGGCCCGGCGCCGCCGCCAGCCGACGCGCAGGGCCATCAGCTGGTAGACGTTGCGGCCGTCCTGGGTGCGGATGGCGAGCGGGACCAGGAGCACCGCGATGGGGGTGAACACGATCACCGCCGCGTACAGCGAGATCAGTGACGCGAGCAGCGTGAGAACGAGCCCGCCGAAGACACCGAAGGTGCCGACGAGCCCGAGCGGGCCGAGCCCGGGACGCCGGGGGCGGCGCCAGTTCCCGTAGGTCGGGTGGGTGGCGGCTTCCGTGGACATGGGGGTCCGTTTTCCCTTCGTGGGGTGGTGGGGTGACGGGCGGGAGGCGGAGGGCGGAGACCGCCGGGCTCCGCGGGGGGATCGGGAGCCCGGCGGCCGTTCGGGGTGCGGCGGGAGGGGCGTCCGGTGAGAACGCCGGGCCCGTCCGGGCCGCGGGGGTCAGGTGTTGTGACCCTTGTCGGGATCGGCGCCCTCCAGGGAGCCGGAGGCGGTGCGGCCGACGATCTGCGCCGCGGTCACCGCCGCCCCGACGGCGACACCGACCGGGCCGCCCGCCGCCGCGGCGGCCCGGCCCGCGCCCGCGGCCGCCCCGCCGGCGCCGCCGCCCGCTCCGGCGCCCGAGGCACCGGGCTGTCCCGCGCCGCCGGTACCGGACGGGCCGGACATGCCGGCGGTACCGGACGTGCCCTGTGAGCCGCCCGCGCCGCCCGCACCGGACGCCCCCGACGCGCCTCGCGGACCGCTCTGCCCGCCGCCCCCGCCGCCGGCGGCGCTGCCGAGCGAACGGGCGCCGGAGGCGAGGGACCCGCCGACCGTGGACATCGCCCCGGACATCGCGGACGCCCCGCCGAGAGCGGCGGTGGCGGGCACGACGAGCTTCAGCAGGGCGGGCAGGGCGACGGCGGACAACAGCATCACGCCGATACCGGCGATGCGTTCGTTGATGTCGCTGCCGCCGTTCTGCCCCGAGCTGATCATGGCCGAGCCCGCGTACAGCACCAGACCGGCCGCAGGTTTGTACAACAGCCAGGCGATCATCCAGCCGAGGTGCTTGCGCCACCAGCCGCCGCCCCAGTCCGTCATGGAGGCGGCGGCGGCCAGCGGAAGGGTGCCCAGCAGCAGGATCATGACGCCGAGGCGGATGTAGAGCAGGATCGTGTGGATGATCCCGGCGATCAGCAGCAGGAACGCGAGGACCAGCAGCAGGAAGGCCTCGATGCCGTTGCCGTCGGAGCAGGCCCCCACGGCGCTCAGCTGTTTCTCCGCGCCCGCGTTGAACAGGTAGGTGGAGTAGTCGTCCGAGAGGGCGGCGGCGGCCGTGACCACGGTGGTCGCGGCACCCGAGACGAGCACGACCCGCAGGATGCCCTTCAGGGCGGTCGTACCGGCCGCGCCGCGCCGCTCGATCGCCATCCGGGCGGAAGCGAACAGCAGCGAGCCGACCGCCAGGTAGACCACGATCCACTGGGTCTGGCTGTTGATGTCCTGGGCGGTGGTGGTCCCCGAGAGGGTCGGAATGCTGGTGGTCAGCGCCCCGAACACCGCGATGGCGCCCGCCAGTACGGCGTTGGCCACCCCCTCGACGATGGTCCCGATGGGGTCGCCGAGGAAGCTGAAGAATCCGACCGCGATGTCGACGATGGGATTACCGGTCGGGCACGCCATGTCAAACCCCCCAGAGCAGATGGCCGTTCGTACCCTGGACCGCCTTCACCGGCGTGTGCAGGGCACCGTTGTCGGAGGGCTGGACCTTCCAGTCGCCGCCGCTCCAGCGCAGGGAGACCGAGGTGGTGGCGTATCCCTGAGCGGTCTTGAGCAGCAGCTCCACGGTCGCCGCCCGGCCGGAGTACGCGGGCACCGAGAATCCGGCGTAGGAAGCGACGGACGAGCTGCCGGACCCGGTGTCCGGGCTGGAGCCGGAGCCGGTGTCCCGCCCGCCGCCCGGGGCGTCGTCCCGGACCGTGGAGCGCTTGAAGACGAACAGATCCCGGCCCCGGCCGGGAACGACCTGCTCCTGCGCGACGGTCCGCCAGTCGGGCCCGCTCATGTGCGAGGGAATGATGTGGGCGGCCAGCACGGCCCCGGCCGGCGTGTGCGCGAAGCACCACCACACGGGCCCCTGGGTCAGGGTCGGGCCGGCCGACGCCGAGACGGGCACACGCGTGACGCCGAGGGTGCGCCAGTCGACGTCGCCGGGCGGGGCCGTGGGCATGACGTCGCCGCCTCCGTCGTCGGTGCGGCACCCGTCGGGCCGGCCGTCCCGCATGGCCGGGGAGCCGGACAGCGGCCCCTTCGAGGGCGGGGCGCCCGCGCGGTCGTCGGCGGTGCCCCGGCCGGCCGTCAGGGCGACGATCCCGCTCAGCAGGACGACGACGCCGAGGAACGCCGCCGACACCTGCCAGCCGCGCTGCCTCCAGTACGGCTCCGACAGCTCAGACCGGCGCCGGCGTGGCTCCCGGTACTCCCTGCGTGTGAACATCTCGATCGTCCCGTCGCCGGCTCAGTTGAAGACGAAGCCGACCAGCGGACCCGCGGTGGCGACCAGGACACAGCCGCCGAGCACCATGCCGAGACGGCTCATGTGCTCGGAGCTCTCACCGCGCTTGAGCGAGATGGCCATCATCGTGCCGGTGATCAGCACCCCGGCGACACCGGCGGCGGTGCCGGCCCAGGCGGCTATGCCGAGCACGGTGTTGACCTTGCTGGTGAGTTCGCCGGGGGCGTTGCTCTGCGGCTGGGGCACCCCGGCGGCGAGCAGGTGGGTGGCTTCGTGGAGCAGGGACATGGGATCTCCGGGTGGTCGGCGCCCGGCGGGCGCGGGGAGCGGGTGAGGTGCGTGGTGCCGAGGTGGTGCGTGGTCCTCAGTGGAGGGACAGATCGCCGAGGAACGCGACGATCGGGCCGGCCGTCGTGGCGAGCAGGCAGGCCAGGGTGACGAAGAAGAAGCCGTGGAAGTACGCGCCGCCCTCGCCCGGTTCGCCGCGTCGCAGCTGGATCGCCATCTGCATGCCGACGATGAGCAGGCCGGCGACTCCCGCGGCTGAGGCGCACCAGGCGAGAACGCCGAGGATGGCGCCCGCGTCGGGGGTCGGGTTGTAGGCGGCGAGCAGCCCGCCCGGGGGGAGGGCGAGGCTCAGGAAGGGGGAGGTCATGATGCGGTTCTTTCGCCGTCGGCGCCCACCAGGTCGGCCAGCGCGCTGAGTTGCCGGGGGAGGTACGTGGGCTGCCCGCCCACGCGCCAGGCCGGGATCCACGGCACCCGCCGCACGGGGGCGACCGAGCGGACGACCCGGATGCGGCGCAGCAGGCCGAGCGGGAGCCGCCCGGGGGCGTCGGCGACGAGGACGACGGCCAGCAGCTCGAGCCCCTGCGGAGCCTTGCCGTCCTCCAGCGCGCCCAACGCCCGGGACACGGCGCGCAGTCCGCGGGCGCTCGTCCGGCCGACCAGCACGATCCGGCGCGGTTCGCCCCGCGCGGGCTCCGGCCAGCGGGCCCCCACGTCGGCCCCGCCGAGCGCCTCGGCGAGCGAGGTGGCGCCGGCCCCGCCGTGGGCCTTGACCCACGCGATCCCGTCCCGCGACGTCCCGCGCACCGGCGTACGCCGCCCCGGCTCGTCCCAGGGAGCCTCGCCGCCGGCGGGCGGGGAGGCCTTGCGGGGGGCGGCGGAGACTCGGCGGGCCGCCGGAGCGGGGCCGGGGCCGGGCGCGGGGCCCGGGCGGGGTGTCCCCGGGGGGCCGGGTGTGCGCGCGGGGCCGGGAGTCGTCGCGGGGGCACGGCTCGTCGCCGGGGCCGGGCCCTTCCCCGCGCTTGGCGGGGTGCCCCTACCGCGGGTACCGCCACCGGGGGTACCGCCGTCGGGGGCCGCCGGCTGTCCGGTCTTCGGCCCCCGGACCCATGAGTGCGGGTTCGACGGCGTCGTCTCAGGAGTGCCCATGTGCGGTCAGCCCTCCTTCTCCGCTCGCGATTCGGCTGCTCTGGCTCATCTGATGTCCACGGGTTTGAACTGAATTGCGCCGGGGCCCGTTTCGATCTCCCGAGCCCGTCGACAGCACAACGGGCCGTCCAGCCGTCGCGGTTCAAGGGAAGAGGAAGAAGGCGGGCACGCATGAGCGCGGGCACGGGAGAGAGCGGGGAGGGCGGAACCTCCACCGCCGTCCGGAACACCATCGCCGCCGGCACCGGCTGCGGCTGCCTGCTGTCGCCGCTCGCGCTGCTCGGCGCCCTGGTCGTGATCATCATCATCGGAGGGTTCGGGGTGCTGCTGGCCCCGCTCATCGCGCTGATCCTGCTGTTCTCGGGCGGAGGCGGAGGCGGAGACGGTTCCGCCGGTGCGGACGACGCGGACGAGGTGATCGCCGTCTTCAACGGCGACGGCAAGGGCGAGCTGGACACCTCGACGGTGCCGGAGGATCTGGCGGACCCGATCGAGGAGGCCGGTGGCCTGTGCGAGGAGATCGGCCCGGTCGTCATCGCCTCGCAGATCGAGCGGGAGTCCGGCTTCAACGCGGAACTGGTCGGCGAGAACGGCGAGACCGGCATCTCCCAGCTGCCGCCGGCGGTCTTCGAGAAGTACGGCGAGGACGACGACGACAACGACGAGACGTCGGCGCTCGACGCCGAGGACTCGATCATGGCGCAGGGCCGCTACCTGTGCGACCTCGCCGAGGAGGCCCGGCGGATGATCGAGGCGAACGAGGCCACCGGCAGCGTCCTGGACCTCGCCCTGGCCGGCTACCACGTGGGGACGGACGCCGTACGCGCGGCCAAGGGGGTGCCGCAGACGAACGAGGCGCAGGGCTACGTCCTCGCCATCCGCGCCCAGTTCGCCAAGTACGCGGGCGTGGCGGCGCCGCCCCCCGGTGCCACCCCGGGCGTCACCCCCGGAACGGGCCCCGGCCCCACGGGATCCCCGTCCGCGTCCGCCGCTTCCGGCGCTTGAGCATCAGGAGGACTCGCAGTCATGACCCACTTCGCCGTGCGCATCCCGGGTGAGGGACTCGCCGAGATCAACGGAGAGCTCCTGGCCGTCGGGCAGGGCCGGTCCGTGCACGAGGCCGTGCTGGACCGCCTGCAGCAGTACGCGCAGGAGCGCGACGCCGCGGTCGAGGCCACGGTCAACGACGGCCCCGGAGGGGCGCACTTCGTCCTCCAGGTGGCACCCGACGGCTCCAGCCGCCTCCTCGACCCGACGGAGCGGACCGAGCCGGCCGACCACGCCCCCGAACCGCCACCCCCGGCCCCGGGCCCGGCCCCCACTCCCGCGCCGGCCGCCCCCACTCCGGCGTCGGCCGCCCCCGGTCCCGCCGCGTCCGTCGTCGCTCCCGTGCCGGCAGCTCCCACTCCCGCGTCGGCCGTCGCCACGGCGGTCGCGCGGGCCCGGGCCGCCGCGACCGCACCCCCCGCACCCGTCCCGTCGCCGGCCCCCGTCCCGCCCCCGCCGCCCTCCCGGCCCCTTCCACGGGAACTCGCGGACCGGGTGGCGCACATCAACGCGCTGGCGAGGAGGGGCCGACTGGAGGAGGCGTCCGCCGAGGTGACCGCCCTGCGCGAGGAGCTGACGCGCACGGCGGGTACGGAGCACCCGGACGCCCTGGAGGCCCGGGCCATGGAGGCGTACCTGGCGTACCTGCGCGGGGATCACCGGGAAGCCACCGTGCTGGCCCTGTCGGTGGCCCGCATCCTGTGCGGCGCGGGTGCCCCGCAGGCACCCGCGGCGGTGGCACGGGCGGCGGCCGCGTGGCAACGGCTGGAGGACGACCGGGCGGCGGAGATCCACGGCCGGGAACTGCTGCACATGTGGGGCAGGTTGCGCGGTGGCGGCCGCCTCTCGCCGGCGGACGAACACCTGGCCCACCGGGTGCGCGCTCACGTGGAGGTGCTGTCGTCCTGCGTGTGACCGGGGTGGGCGTCGTTCGGGCGGACGGGCGATGTACGAGCCGTCGATCGAGCGTCAAACGAACGTGGAACTGCCCTGACCACACTCCGTTCCACCGGAGGCCCCGGTTCCAGTCGGCACGGCCGGCCGGGCCACCCCAAGGAGCAGGAGCAGGAGCACACCATGAACGTGACGGTGATCGGGTCGGCGAGCGCGGTGTCGCCCGAGGAACGGGCGCTGAGGAACCTCTACCTGGAGCACGGGCCGGCCCTCTACGCGTACGTGCTGCGCATGCTGGGCGGGGACACCCACCGCGCGGAGGACGTTCTCCAGGAGACGCTGCTGCGCTGCTGGAACAAGCAGACGCTGGCCGACGGCGAGGGAATGGCCGTGCGGCCCTGGATGTTCCGCATCGCCCGCAACATCGTGATCGACGCACACCGTACGAAGACGGCCCGCCCGCAGGAGATAGGCGGCGCGAGCTGGCTGACCGAACTGGGCAGCGACGCCGACGACATCGAACGCATGCTGTCGTCCATCGTCCTGCACGACGCCCTCCGGGCGCTGACCCCCGCACACCGTGCGGCCCTGGAGGCCACCTTCTTCGCCGACCGCACCACCCAGCAGGCGGCCATCGCCCTGGGCGTCCCCCAGGGCACGGTGAAGTCCCGCGTCTACTACGCCCTGCGCAGCCTCAGGACGGCCCTGGAGGAGCGCGGCATGCGCTGACCCGCGCGCGCCGCGCCACCGCCCGCCCGGGATCCGGGCCGCGGCACTCCCGGGACCCGGTGCACGGCACTACGGGAGCCCGAACATGCCCGGGTCCGACGCCAGCTTCCGGAAGACCGCCGCGGGATCGGCGACCAGTTTGCGCTTTTCGAGGTCCAGGATCCCGCCGACCGCCGAGATCTCGGCGGCCACCGTCCCGTCGGCCTTCACCACACTCTGCTCGATCCGGAACGTCTTGCCGCCGCCCCACCGGAAGGCGCACGTCACCTCCACCTCGTCGCCCGCGAGGAGCTCCCGCAGGTAGCGGATGGTCGTCTCCAGGGCGACCGGGCCGACGCCGCTGCCGATGAGGGCGGACTGACTGATCCCCGCGGCCTGCAGCAGTGTCCAGCGGGCGTGCTCGGCGTAGTTCAGGTAGACCGCCTGGTTGAGATGTCCCTGCACGTCCGTCTCGTATCCACGGACGGTCACAGGGACGGAAAACGGCTCGCTCACGGCTTCCCCTTCGAGGACTCGTGCACTGCACAACGATCCCCCGATCTTGGCATGCTCATCACGCCCGGCGCGGCGAAGCCAGCAGATACCGGGTCCCGCCACGTGGCTCGCGGTGCTCGCTCACCTGCCAGCCTGCCCCTTCCAGGGTGGCGGCGCAGGCCCGCAGCGCCTCGCCGTCCGGTTCGTGCACCGCGACGGCCTCAGGCTGCGGGGTCTCCCGCACGCGGTACCCCCCGCCCTCCTGCCCCGCCGGACTGTGCCCGGCCGCCTCCAGCGCCAGCGCGGCGGCCCGCACCAGATGCGCACGCTCCCAGCCGCACGGCCGGTCCGTGGCCCCGCCCGGGTTGGTCATCCGGCGCAGCTCCAGCAGCCCCTCCCAGGCGCTGTGCACCTCTCGGCGCCGGGCGGGCCCGGCATCCACAGGGACCTCCTCGCCGCCGACCCGCGCCGCGAAGACGCCCGCCGATGCGGGGGCCCGGGCGGCGGGCTCGGGTGTCTCCAGCACGCCCTGCCGCACCCGGTGTCCCTCCGGTGTCAGGAAGTGGTCGTGCGGCGGCCTCGGGTGCCGGAAGGCCAGCCCCCGCTTCACCAGAGCCGCGAGCTGCGGCGCCGTGCCCCTGAGCCGCCCGGTCACCGGATCGGCGGCGTCGATGACACGCCGCTGTGCGGCGGTCGGCGGTCGGGTCACGGCGCGCTCCTCTCCGGCTTCGGGCAGTCCCGGGGCACACGCCCCACCTGCTCGAAGGCTACGACCCACCACTGACAGCCGCCCTCTACTGCCGGTACCCGCCGAGGAACCGGCCGATCCGGCCGATCGCCGCCTCCAGGTCGTCCGCGTGCGGCAGGGTCAGGATGCGGAAGTGGTCCGGGGCCGGCCAGTTGAAGCCCGTGCCCTGGACCACCTGGATCTTCTCCCGCAACAGCAGGTCCAGGACGAACCGCTCGTCGTCGTGGATCTTGTGCACCTTGGGGTCGAGGCGCGGGAAGGCGTACAGCGCACCTTTCGGCTTCACGCAGGTCACGCCCGGGATCTCGTTGAGCATCCGCCAGGCCACGTCCCGCTGCTCCAGCAGCCGCCCACCCGGGGTCGTCAGCTCGCGGATGGACTGCCGGCCGCCGAGTGCGGCCTGGATGGCGTACTGCGCGGGCGCGTTGGCGCACAGCCGCATGGAGGCCAGCATGGTGAGGCCCTCCAGGTAGTCCTTGGCGTGCTGCCGCGGCCCCGTGACCACCAGCCAGCCGGAACGGAAGCCCGCCACGCGGTAGGTCTTCGACAGGCCGCAGAAGGTGAGGACCACCAGGTCGGGGGCGAGTGCGGCGGCGGAGTGGTGCACGGCGCCGTCGTACAGGATCTGGTCGTAGATCTCGTCGGCGAAGACCATGAGGCCGTGCCGCCGGGCGAGGTCGAGGATGCCCTCGACGATCTCCTCGGGGTAGACGGCGCCGGTGGGGTTGTTCGGGTTGATGATCACGACCGCCTTCGTGCGGTCGGTGATCTTCGACGCCATGTCGTCGAGGTCGGGATACCAGTCGGCCTGCTCGTCGCACAGGTAGTGGACCGCCTTGCCGCCCGCGAGGGTTGTCACCGCCGTCCAGAGGGGGAAGTCGGGGGCGGGGACGAGGATCTCGTCGCCGTCCTCGATGAGTGCCTGCACGGCCATCGACACCAGTTCCGAGACGCCGTTGCCGAGGAAGACGTCGTCGACGTCGACCTCCAGGCCGAGGGTCTGATAGCGCTGGGCCACGGCCCGGCGGGCGGAGAGGACGCCGCGCGAGTCGGTGTAGCCGTGGGCCTGCGGCAGCATCCGGATCATGTCCTGGAGGATCTCCTCCGGCGCCTCGAAGCCGAAGAGCGCGGGATTGCCGGTGTTCAGGCGCAGCACGCTGTGGCCCGCCTCCTCCAGTGCGTTGGCGTGTTCGATGACCGGGCCGCGGATCTCGTAACAGACCTCGCTGAGCTTGCTCGACTGCCGGAACTCCATGCGCTGCTTCCCCTCTGGCGACTGGTGTTGCTTGGTTTTACCAAGTAGGCGCTTGGAAAGTCCAACAACTTGTCTAGACTGCGTCGCATGCCACCTCGCCGAAGCTACGACCAGTACTGCTCCGCCGCCCGTGCGCTCGACGTCGTCGGCGACCGCTGGACCCTGCTGATCGTCCGTGAGCTCCTCGCCGGCCCCCGCCGCTACACCGATCTGCACGCGGACCTGCCCGGCGTCAGCACCGACGTACTCGCCTCGCGGCTGAAGGACATGGAGCGCGACGGCCTGGCGACCCGGCGCCGGCTGCCACCGCCCGGCGCGGCCTTCGTGTACGAACTCACACCGCGCGGACGCCAGTTGCTGCCCGTGTTGCAGGCGCTGGGGGAGTGGGGGCGGCCCGGACTCGGGGAGCGCCGGCCGACGGACGCGGTGCGGGCGCACTGGTTCGCCCTGCCCCTGCTGCGTCAGCTGGACGGCGAGGGGATTGTCGAAGTCCGCCTCGAGGAAGGTCTGTTCCATCTGCACGCCGGTGCCGAGGAGGGACCCGTGTACGGTGACGGCCCCGCTCCCGGGGAGCCGGACGCCCGGCTGACCTTGGACACCGCCACGTGCACGGCCATCGCCCGCGGTGAGCTGGGCCTCGCGCACGCCGTGCGCGAGGGGCGGGTCGAGGTGAGCGGCGAGGGCACGCTCGCCAAGGCGCTGCGCGAGGCATGAGAGAAGGCCCGCCGAAGCGGGCCTTCTGAGGGCTGATGGGTGAGGTGCGACCAGGTGGGGGGCCGGTCAGGCGGCCGGCGGCACCCGGGGCGGCCGTCCCGTCCCGCGCGTCAGCGCGTACCCGCCGACACCCGCCAGCGCGGCCAGGATCCCGCCGGCCGCGGTCCACACCCACCGGTCCGACCACCAGCCGGACGCCCAGCCGTCCTCGGGTTCGAGACCGGCCGGCACCGCCGCGTTCTCCCGCTCCTCCTCGGGCTTCGAGGCGATCCCCGGCACCAGCGGCTCGGCGAGCGAGCCGTCCACCGCCGCGGATCCGCCGATGTCCTCGGAGTCCACCCGTACGTCACTGCCGACCGGGAGACCGAGGTCGGCGGTGGCGACGCCGGTGGCCGTCAGCCGGATGTAGTACGTGCCCGGCAGCGGGTCATCGGCCCATGGTTCCGACCAGGCGCGGACCGTGCGCAGAGCGCAGGCCAGTTCCACGGAGGAGGCGTCCGCCGCCGCGGTGCGCGTCTGCGCCCCGTACCGGCAGGCCTGGCGGCGGCGCAGACCGTCGTAGACGTCGATCTGCCAGGTCTGGGAGACGTGGGTCTCGGGGAGCTTCACCGTCGCCTTGACGGTGGGCCGCTGCCCGGTGTCCGCGGGGAACGACCAGTACAGGTAGTCGCCGGTGGAGCCGCTCGCCGTGGCCGCCTGCCCCTGCTCGATCTCCGTCGCCGTACGGAACGACGTACCCGCCCGTGTCGGTGCCGACGAGTCGTCCTGCGACGGACTCGGCGAGGCGTCGGCCGCCGCCGGAGCGGCCGCCAGGCCCAGGGTCAGCACAGCGGTGCTCAACGCACGTACCAATCGCATCAGTTGGTCCTCCAGACCGTGACCCGCCAGCGCGACAGCCAGCCCCATACGAGACCGGCGAGGAAGCCGGCGAGGATCAGCACGCCGAGCAGCCACCAGCCGCGGCCGAGGCCGAAGGCGGCCACATCACCCGCCTGGCTCGGGGCGTCCACGACGTCCACCGTCAGCTCCAGCGGCAGACCGGGCGTGGCCTTCACGCCCGGGGCCGCCGAGAAGGAGTGCGTGACGGCGAGACAGACCGCCTCGGCGGGAGCGTCCTCGTCGTCGCTCCCGGCCTTCGGATAGCGCAGGCCCGTGGAGATCACGTCGGTACGGCCGGTGCCCGCCGCCTCGCCGCGCACGATCTCGCGGCCCTTCGAGGTGACGGCCCGCATGAGCAGGCCGTAGCCGGGGTTCACGGCCCGGTCCGCCGCGACGCTCACCGAGGCACGCAGTTCCTGCCCCGGCCGCACGTCCACCCGGTACCAGCGCTGCTGCCCGAACTCCTCGCGGTCGCTGTACAGGCCCGACTTCAGCGTCGGCGCCCCGGCACACCGGCCGGCGCCCTCGGCCGGCACCGGCGTCACCACCGGATCGGCCGCCCGGTCCACCAACTGGTTGACCCGGTCGGTGAGTTCGTCCTGATGCTCGACCGAGGTGTACGTGCCGCCGGTGGCCTCGGCGATGCAGCTCAGCTGCCTGCTCAGCTTGGCGGTCGGCACCAGGCCCAGGGTGTCGATGGTCAGGCCGATGCCCTCGGCGGCGATCTCGCGGGCCACCTCGCACGGGTCGAGCGGGGCGCAGGTGTCCTCGCCGTCGCTGATCAGCACGATGCGCTTGGAGCCGTCGCCGCCGTCCAGGTCGCCGGCCGCCTTCAGCAGGGCCGGGCCGATCGGCGTCCAGCCCGTCGGGGTGAGGGTGGCGACGGCCGTCTTGGCCTCGGTGCGGTCGAGCGGGCCGACGGGGTAGAGCTGCGCGGTGTCCTTGCAGCCCGTCTTCCGGTCGTCCCCGGGGTAGTTCGCGCCGAGGGTGCGGATGCCGAGTTCGACCTCCTCGGGCGTCGCGTCGAGCACCTCGTTGAACGCCTGCTTCGCGGCGGCCATCCGCGACTGGCCGTCGATGTCCCGGGCCCGCATCGAGCCGCTCACATCGAGGACGAGGTCGACCTTGGGGGCGTCCTGGCCCGTGGGTTCACCGGCGGCCGCTCCGGCCGGGAAGGCGAGCCCGGCCGTCAGCGCGGCGAGCAGGGCGCAGACGCCCGCCGCCAGCCGTGTACTTGTGATCATCGGCGGATCTTATTGATCATCCCGGCCGTGCTCCAAAACGGTGCTCACAGCAGCGGATTGGGCAGTTCCGCCCACTGGTCACCGGGCGTCTGCGGCGAGAGCCGCATCAGCGTCAGCGCCTTCGTGGGCAGGGGATCCGCACGCAGTGCAGCGAGGTCGGGGGTGCGCGGCAGGTCCCGTACGGCCGTCTCCAGCGCCGCCCCGAGCGCCGGGCCCGATCCCGCCGTGCCGGCCAGCGCGCCCGCCACGAGCGAGCCGAACAGCTTCCGGCGCAGCGCGCGTTCGTCGTCCGTGACCATACGGGCGGGCAGGTCGGGCACCGCGATGCCGTGCCGGGCCAGCCGGGCCGGGCTGACGCGGATGTCGGCCAGGTCGCGGTAGACCAGCCGCAGCGGATCGCCCGCCGCCGAGAGGACCACCAGGAGGTTCTGGCCGTGCGCCTCCAGAGCCACGCCCAGCTCCAGCAGTCGCAGCCCGACGGTGAGGGCGAGACGCGCGAAGCCGGACAGCCAGGCCGGGGAGCGGGGCAGATCAGTGGTGGCGAGCGCGGCCACCGGCAGGACCCGTTCGCCGCTTCCCGCGTACGTCTGCGGCGACTCCCGCAGGACCGCCGCCAGGTCGGGGGAGCCGGCCGCCGCCGCGCCCAGCGTGCGGGTGACGTGCAACAGGCCGTCCGTGCGCGCCGCCGGTGTCCCGGCGAAGTCGGACAGCACCGCCGACGCGGCCACCGAGGGCAGGGAGATGTCCCGCACCGAGGACGTCAGCCGGGCGCTCAGCGAGGTCTTCACATGCGGCCCGCCGCGCAGGGCGAGCGTCCGCAGGGACATCAGTGGATGCGCGGGGCGCCGCTCCTCGCACGCCCGTTTCAGCACATGCGCCGCCTGCCACGGGTGCACCGGCAGCATCACCCGCCCGCCGTCCCGCAGCTCGCCCGGCCACACCCCCGTCACCAGGCAGTCCTCCGCCCGCACCGGCATCAAACCCAGCTCCACGACCGGCCGGTGCTCGGGCCCGTAGGCGAGCTGCTCGGCCACCGAGAAACCCGGCCGGGACCGGCATGCCGGATGGAACGGATGCCCGTCGACGATCCGCTGCTCCCACGCCCAGTCGCTCTCCGGCCACTCGTCCCGAGCGGCCTCCTGCCCCGCTCTCGACAGCGCCAACGAGGCGACACTGTGCCCGAGTTCGGCGGCGAAGGAGGCGGAGTGCGGTACGGCGAGGTCCGTCACCAGCCGCGCCGGATCCTCGTGCGCCGCCGCGCCGAGCCGTACGACGGTGACATGGGCGCCGGTCGCGTACGGATCGGGCAGGGGGCCGTGCATCCGGCGGCCGTCGGACAAGGACAGCGTCAGTCCGTCCCGGCCCCGCTCCCTGCGGGTGACCCAGGGCAGTGGATCATGGGCGAGACCTCGCCACAGCCGGGACAGCACGGCCGCCCGGGCGCCGGGCAGTTCGGCCTCGTACCGCGTCAGCAGGCCGGGCCGTACGACGGACAGCTCGTCGGCGACCTCGGACTCGGCGGAGGGGGGACGGTGCACGGGCGGGCTCCTCGGGTACGAATAGGGGCGTCACAGCGGAATGGCGACGACCGACATACTGATCCTCTCCGCCCGGAACGCTGGAACGACCGTAGGGACGAGTGGAACGCGTGGACCTCATGCCCCCGCCCGCCGATGACGACTCGGCCCACGGTGACGACACAGCCACCGGCCTCGCCGACGCGTACGCCGCCGTGCCCCTGCTGAACTGCCTGCTGCGAGAAGTGGCCCGGCCGGTGCGCCAGGAGGGCGGGCACCGGATCTACCGACTGCCCGGCGGGAACCGCCTGCTGCGGGTGCGCGGAACGCGGCGGCCCGCCGAACCGGAGGTCGAGGTCGCCGGCGCCTGGCACCGCCTCGGCCACACCGAACTGGTCAAGCTCGTCGTCGAGGAGCTGCGCCGGCACACCGGGCTGTCCAACCACGAACTGCCCGCCGAGATGCTCGACAGCCGGGACACCGTGGCCGCCCTGCTCGCCGCCCGGGTCCGGGCCACCCCGCCCGAGGACCCCTACCTGCGCTCCGAGCAGTCTCTCCTCACCGGTCACACCCACCACCCGGCCCCCAAGGCGCGCGGCGGCGGACCCGCCGCAGGCTGGCTGCCGTACGCGCCCGAGGCGTACGCCCGCTTCCCGATGACCCTGCTCGGCCTGCGCGAGGACGCCGTCGCCGAGGAGGGCGACACCTCCGCCCTCGACGCCCTCGGCACCGCCCCGCCCGGCTACCGCCTGCTCCCCGCCCACCCCTGGCAGCTCGACCTGGCCGCCCCGGAGCTCGCCGCCGCCTTCGCCGACGGCAGGCTGGTCCGGCTCGGCCCGAGCGCCTTCGACACCTGGCCCACAGCCGCGATCCGCACGCTGTACACACCCGAGCAGGACCTCTTCCTCAAGTTCAGTCTGGACGTGCGCATCACCAACGACATCCGCCGGCTGTGGCGCCACGACCTGCTCGCCCTGCGCCGGACCGACGCGGCCGTCCGCTCCGCCTTCGAGACGTTCGACGGGCCCCCGGGGTGGCTCGCCGACCGTGGATACCGCACCGCCGACTTCGCCTTCGAGGCCCTCGCCGTCCTCGTCCGCGACGGCTTCGGTGACCGCCTCCTGCCCGGCGCGACCCCGCTGCTCGCCGCCGGGCTCGTCGAGGGCTTCGACGGCAGCCCCCTCGACCGCGCCGCCGACCCGGGGGCCTGGTGGGCGGCGTACCTGGCCCACGTCGTGCCCCCGGCGCTGGCGGCGTTCGCCGAGCACGGCGTCGTCATCGAGGCTCACCTGCAGAACACACTGGTCGCCGTGGACGCCGACGGCCTGCCGGTGCAGGCGCTGTACCGGGACGCCGAGGGCGTGAAGCTGCTGCCGGAGGTGGGGCGGCAGGCCGGCTGGGAGCGGCTCGTGTACTGCCTGGTCGTGAACCACCTCGTCGAGATCGCCGGAGCCCTCACCGAACGGCACCCCGGTTTCGACCCCTGGCCCGCCGCCCGCCGCGAACTCGCCCGCCACGACCTGCCGGAGATCTCCGCCCTGCTCGCCTCACCCACGCTCCCGGCCAAGACGAACCTGTTGCTGCGCTGGACGGGCGCGGACGGCGCCGACGCCCGCTACCTGCCGCTGCCCAACCCGCTCAGGGAAGGAACGTCACCTGCGGCGCCCTCGCGCGCGGACGGACACTGACCACCGGGGCGGATCTCCCCGGGGAGAGGGAAGGTGCGGCATGTCCGCAACGCCGGCCGGGGGGCTTCCGTGCCGCCTCGTCGTCTGCCGGGACTGCTGCTGCGGCAGTCCCAAGGTCACCGGCGTCGATCACGCCGCCCAGACCGAGCGTCTGCGCGCGGCGGCGCCGGTACGCGTCTCCGGCTGTCTCGACGTCTGCGACCAGGCCAACGTCATCGTCGTCCAGCCGTCCGCGGAAGGCCGGGCCGCGGGAGGCCGGCCGGTGTGGCTGGGGCTGGTCAACGACCCGGCGGCGACCGAGGACGTCGTCTCCTGGGTGCGGGAGGGCGGTCCCGGCGTCGCGCCCCTGCCCGACATCCTCGGCCTGTACGTCTTCACACCGCTCGCGCGACGCCGCTCCGGCGGCTCATGACGCGGCCGGCACGCACAGCACGGGAACGGTCGACAGATGCAGCAGCTTGTGCGGGGTCGAGCCCAGCAGCGCGCCCCGCACCGGGCTTTCGCCCCACGTGCCCACCACGATGACCCTGGCCTCGTGGCGGGCCGCGGCGTCGATCAGCGCCTGCGCGGGCCGCTCGTCGATGAGTTCCACCGACGTCCGCACACCGGCCTCGTCGGCCACCCGCAGCGCATGACCGAGCGCGGCGCTGCCGGCCTCGCGGACGGCCTCGTGATGGGCGCCGTACTCCTCGCCCGTGACGCCGGGCGCGGCGACGCCGTAGACGATCACCAGGGGTTCGTCGTACGCCGCCGCCACCTCGATGGCCACGCGCAGCGCGCTCAGGGCGCCCGGGGACTCGTCGTAGCCGAGGACCACCGACATCTTCAGGACTCCTTGCCGTCGACGAGGTCGGGGTCGACCACGCTCGGGTGTTCCGACCAGAAGGCGGGCGCCATCAGCCGCCACACGACCATGAGGACGACGCCCGCGACGATGATGCCGATCCCGATGACGAGCGGCGGGCCGAGGCCGAACCACGAGACACCGCTGTAGGAGTTGTCGGGGTCGGACATGTCCGCCACGGATTCCACCAGCAGCCACGCCAGCAGCCCCGCACCGATCAGCGGGCCGAGGCCGATCAGGAAGAAGTTGCGGACGCTGCGCGTCAGTTGACGGCGGTAGTACACCGCGCAGGCCAGGCCCGTGAGCGCGTAGTAGAAGGCGATCAGCAGGGACAGGGCGGTGAGGGAGTCGAAGAGGGCGTTCTCACTGACGTGGTAGAGGACGAGGTACCAGGCGATGGCGATGCCGGCGACCCACCAGGTGCTCACGTCGGGGGTGCGGAACCGCGGGTGGATGCGGCCGAAGTGCGCGGGCAGCGCGTGCCGGCGTGCCATGGACAGGCCCGTGCGCGACGCCGGGATGATCGTCGTCTGCGTGGAGGCGAGCGCGGACGTCGAGACGGCCAGCAGCACGACCCAGTCCCAGCCGCCCATGGCCTCCTCGGCGAGCAGGGCGAAGATGAACTCCTCCTCCGCCGCGTTCTCGGCGAGGTAGTCCGTTCCGGCGTAACCCACGACCGCGAAGGCGACCGCGAGGTAGGTCACCAGCAGCAGCACCGTCGACCAGACGGCCGCCCTGCCGGGGGCGGTGGCCGAGTCCTCGACCTCCTCGGTGAGGTTGACCGCCGACTCCCACCCCCAGTAGATGAACACGCCCAGCAGCAGGGACGCGGTCAGTGACGCTCCGCCGGCGCCGAACGGATCGAGCCAGCCGAACTCCGGATCGATGGCGTCGAGGGTGCCGGTGCCGGCGTAGACGCGGTAGAGCGCCACCACGGCGAAGGCGAGCAGGCAGACGACCTGCGCCAGGATGAGGACGTTCTGCACCTTGGCCGACACCTCGGTGCCGATCACGCAGACGGCCGTCATCACCAGGATGAGCAGCACGGTGAGCACCTGGCGCACCACGTCGTTGTCGGCCCAGCTGTCCAGGCCGACGGCCAGCAGGAAGAACGTCACGGCGACGTCCGCGAGCGACCCGACGACCAGGACGCCCGTCATCGCGATGGCCCAGCCGCCCAGCCAGCCTGCCCATGGCCCCATGGCCCGGGTGACCCAGGAGAACGTCGTGCCGCAGTCCTGGTCGACCTTGTTGAGGTAGTAGAAGGCCGACGCGATCAGCAGCATGGGCACGAACGACGCGAGCATCACTCCGGGGGCGTAGATGCCCACCAGCGCCACGATCGGGCCGATGACCGCCGCCACGGAGTACGCGGGGGAGGTCGCGTTGAGCCCGATGACCAGCGCGTCGACGAATCCGATCGCGTTGGGCTTCAGGCTCGCCTCCGGGGGCGGGCCCGAGTCCGTGATGTCCTTGGCCATGCTCCCTCGCTCCCGTTGTGCGTGCGTCCATACAACAGGCACCTGCGGAGCAATTTAACTATTGATCCCCATTTCGGACATCATGTCGCTTTACGGCCGCGGACCAGTAGGTGCAGGAAGTACGGCGTGCCGATCACCGCCGTCATCAGGCCGGCGCCCAGCTGGGCGGGGGCGATGACGGTGCGGCCGAGCAGGTCGGCCGTACCGACCAGCGCGGCGCCGAGCAGGACGGCGACGGGTACGACCCGCACATGCCGCCGGCCGACCAGGGCACGGGCCGCGTGCGGCGCCACCAGACCCACGAAGCCGATCGTGCCGGCCGAGGCGACGGCGGTCGCGGCGAGCAGCACGCCCACCACCAGGAAGCCGAGCCTGGCCCGTGGCAGTCCGAGGCCGAGCAGCCGCGGGGTGTCCTCGTCCAGGGAGACGAGATCCAGCTCGGTGCGCCGGGCGACCGCGACGGCCAGGCCCAGCACCAGTACGAGCGCGACGGGCAGGACGTCCGCTGTGGTCCGCCCGTAGGTGGAACCGGACAGCCAGGTCAGCGCCTTGGTGGCGTTGAACGGGTCGGTGAGCACGATCAGCAGGCTGATCAGGGCCGTGGAACCGGCCGCCATGCCGATGCCGACGAGAACCAGCCGGTTCTGCCGGTAGCCGCCCCGGGCGGAGAGCCCGAAGACGATGGCCGAGGCCAGCGCCGCGCCCCCGAACGCCGCGCCCGCGACACCCCAGGACCCGGTTGCGGGCACGGTGGTGACGAGCAGGACGGCCCCCAGCGCGGCGCCGCCGGAGACGCCCAGCACGCCGGGCTCCGCCAGCGGGTTGCGGGTCACGGCCTGCACCAGCGTGCCGGACAGGGCGAGCGCGCCGCCCGCGCAGAGGGCCGCGAGCACCCGCGGCACGCGGGTGTCCAGGACGAAGGAGACGGTCTGCCCGGCCCGCCCCTGCACCCAGTTGGCGACATCCCCGAGCAGGAGCTTGCTGTCGCCGAGCAGGGCGCCGGCCAGCGTGACGCCGACGACCGCGGCGACGAGAGCGGCCACGGTGACGAGGAACGCCGTCCGGCTCGGAATGCGCAGCCGGTCCGGTGCGTCGGCCCCGGCGGTGTCCCGCAGCCGCAGGGCCGTCACCACCAGGAAGACGGCACCGACCAGGCTGGTGACGATGCCGGTGGGGACGGCGACCGCCGTGTCCGCCGGGATGAGGGCCCGCAGCAGCACGTCCGACCCGAGCACCAGCGCGGCACCGGCCAGACCGGCCAGGGGCAGGACCGCCCGGGCGCGGACGAAGCCCCGGAACCGGCGGGCGAGCGGGCGGACCAGCGCGGGGGCGCACAGGCCGACGAAGCCGATGGGCCCGGCGAGCGTGACGGCCGCCGCGGACAGCAGCGCCGCCAGGACCACCACCGTCACGCGGGTGGCCCGCACCGGTACGCCCAGTCCGCGCGCCGCGTCGTCCCCGAGGGCGAGCGCGTCGACCCGGCGGGCGACCAGCAGCAGCCCGACGAGCCCGATCAGGGCGACGGGCAGCATCTGCAGGAGGCCGTCGAAACCGTTCTGGCTGATGCTGCCCTGGTTCCACTGGTAGAGGCCCTCCGTCTGCTGCGGGAACAGCAGGAGCAGCCCTTCCGTGGCGGAGTTCAGGCCCAGCGCGAGCGCGGTGCCGGCGAGGACCAGCCGTACGGTGCCCGTGCCGAGGCCGGACAGGGCGAGCACGACGGCGGCGGCCGCCAGCCCGCCCGCGAAGGCCACGCCGGACGAGGCGAGCAGCGGCAGCGAGACGCCGGTCGCGCCGACCAGCCCGAGGGCCAGATACGAACCGGCGTTCACCGCGAGGGTGTCGGGGGAGGCGAGGACGTTGCGGCTGACGGCCTGCAGAACCGCGCCCGCGATGCCGAGGACGACGCCGACGAGGATGCCGGCGGTCATCCGCGGCAGCCGGGAGGCGACGACCACGGACGCGTCGCCCGGATCGGCCTGCCCGGTCAGGGCCTTGAACACCTGGGCCGGTCCGACGGCCGCGGTGCCCTGGGTGATGTCGACGACGGCGAGGGCGGCGACCAGGAGGACGAGAGCGGCCGTCACCGCGGCCGCACCCGTCCGGGACGCGGCCGCCGGCGGACGGGGGACGGGGGGCGCTTCGGTGACGGCCATGGCCCCGCTACTTCGTCAGCGCGTCGACGAGGGCGTCGATGTACGCCTCCATCGACCCGGGACCGCCGAACATCCAGATGCCGTCGGGCAGCCGGTGCACACGGTCCGCCTTCACGAACGGCAGGGAGGTCCACACGGCGTTCTTCTTCAGCTGGCCGGAGAACGGGTTGCTGGACTTGTCGCCGTCGTTGCCTATGTAGGCGAACCGCACGTCCTTCGGCAGGGCGGTGAGACCCTCGACGTCGGTGGTGCCGAGGCCGTAGGCGGGGTCGCCCTTGACCTTCCAGGCGTTCTTCAGGCCGAGCTGCTCGTTGACGGCGCCGATGAGGGAGCCGCTGGTGTACGGGCGCAGGGAGACCTGGTTGGACGTCACGTAGCCGTCGGCGAAGGCGATGTCGGTGCCGTCGAGCTTCGCGTCGGCGAGGGCCTTCTTGCCCTCCGCCACCTTGGCCTCGAAGTTCTTCCTGGCGGTGGCGGCCTTGTCGGTGGTGCCGGTGGCCTCGGCGATGAGGTCGAGGTTCTTGAACATCTGGCCGACCTGGTCGGAGGCGTCGGCGGACTTGATCTCCAGCACCGGGGCGATCTTCCGCAGCTGCTTCACGGCCGCGTCCGGCAGGTCGGAGCTCGCCACGATGAGGTCGGGGGAGAGCGAGGCGATGGTGTCCATGCTCGGCTCGCCGCGCGTGCCGATGTCCTTCGGCTCGTTCTTCAGCGGGACGGCGGTGTCCCAGGTCTTGTAGCCCTTGACGTCGGCGACGCCCACGGGGTCGACGCCGAGGGTGATGAGGCTCTCGACCTCGTTCCACTCGGTGGCGACGACCTTCTCGGCCGGGCTGTCGAGTTCGACCTTCGCGCCGGTGGAGTCGGTGAGGCTGATGGCCTCGGAGGTCTTCTTCTTCGAGCTGTCGGCGGCAGGCTCGGTGGTGCCGCAGGCGGCGAGGGTGAGCGCCGCGGCGGTGGTGGTGGCCGCGGTGAGCAGGAGGCGTCTCATGAAGTGGTGCCGAGCCTTTCGCTTCGGGAGGTGCGGGTGTGGTGCCGGCCGATCGGACGGGTCCGTATCCGGCCGGTGTGGGGGTCTGTGTCGACGTCGATCCGGATGCCGTAGACGGCGGTCAGCCGCTGCGGGGTCAGGACGTCCTCGGGCGGGCCGTCGGCGACGATCCGGCCCGCTTCGAGCAGCGTGATCCGGTCGGCGATGGCCGCCGCCTGGTCGAGGTCGTGCAGCACGACCCCGACGGCGATCCCGTGGTCGTCCGCCAGGTCGCGGACGAGGTCGAGGAGTTCGATCTGGTAGCGCAGGTCGAGATAGGTCGTCGGCTCGTCCAGCAGCAGCACGCCGGTCTCCTGGGCGAGACAGCTCGCCAGCCAGACGCGCTGCAACTGCCCGCCGGAGAGGTGGTCGGCGCCGCGCTCGGCGAGGTCCGTCACCCCGGTCAGCGCCAGCGCCCGCTCCACCGCGGCCGTCGCGTCCGGATCGGGGCGGCCGAAGCGGCCCCGGTAGGGGTAGCGGCCGAACTCGACGAGATCCCGCACGGTCAGTCCGCTGGGCGTGGGGCGGCCCTGCGTCAGCAGGGCCACGTACCGGGCGAACTCGCGGGCGGTCAGGGCGAGGCCGTCGGTGTCGGCGTCGATCCTGAGCTCGGCCCGGCGGGCCCGCTGCAGCCGGGCGATCGTCCGCAGCAGCGTCGACTTCCCGCTGCCGTTGGGGCCGACCAGGACGGTCACCTCACCGGGCCGCAGCGCGATCGCCGCGTCGTGCACGACGTCCGTGCCGTCGTACGACACGGTCACGCCCGTGGCCGACAGTCGATGCCCGCGCAGCCGCAGGCCGCCGTCCGTTTCTTCACCACATCTCACGCGGCGAAGGTTAGCCTAACCTAATATCGCCTTGACAAGAGGGTGGGACGCCCGGCGTCGTTCCCGTCACCGTCCGCATCGAGCGCGGCGAGTCCGTCGCGGTCGTCCCCCGTCGGCGTCGAGGCCGTCCGCCACGGCGACCGGGCCCGGGCAGACGCCGGACCGGTTGTGCCTCTGCGAAGGCGACGCCGACGGGACCTTCGCCTTCGCGGCCGCGGTCAGTCGCCGGTCGTCCTGTCCACCAGCGCGCCGTACGCCAGTTGCAGCGTGTCCGCACCCGCCAGGGCGGTGAGCGTGCCCATGGCCGTGCGGGTCGCGCGCGGCCACAGCAGCTGGCCGGCGGTCAGGGCCGAGGCCACCCAGACACTCATGCAGAACGGGCAGGTCGCGAGCTCGCCGACGGTGTGCTTGCCCTGCTCGGGCTGTGCCTCCTCGTGCAGCTCGGCGGGGCCCTGGGGCCCGACGTACCGGGTGAAGGGAGCTCGCAGCGGGCTGGTCACCGATGCTTTGCTGAGCAGCCGGCTGAGCCGGAACGTGGCCACCGACGTCAGGACCACGTCCCACGGCTCGGGCCGCTCGGGCACCGGGCGTCCGCTGCGCCGGACCGCCGTGGCCCAGGCGGCCGTGTACGCCGCGAACCCGGCCATGGCCGCGGCATATCCGCCCAGTGGCCGGTCATGCCCGGCGGCGTAGTCCCGGCGGGTGCGCCGCAGTGCTCCGCGCAGCCGCCGCGCGAGGCGGCTGTCAGTCGCTGTCGCCGTGCCCACGGGCAGCCCCCGATCGTGTTCCGGTCCCCTGCGCGGCCATCTCCCGGCCGTTCCCCGAGTGCTCGCCGCCGTCCTGGTGACGCAGGCGCACCTCGACATGGCCGTCGGTGATCCGCGTCTCGAAGGAGGGCTGGGGGGCGGTGGCCGGCCCGCGTACGTTCCAGCCGTCGGACAGCCGGAAGACGCTGCCGTGCCACGGGCACCGCACACAGCCGTCGGCGACGGTGCCCTCGGACAACGGCCCCGCGAGGTGGCTGCACCGCTCGGCCAGCGCGTGGATCGCCCCGCCGGTCTCGCGCACCACCAGCACCGGCACGTCGTCCACACTGCGCCGCACCGGCTCCCCGGCCGGGAACTCGCCGACGGCCCCGATCCGGTGCCAGCCCTCGGAGACGACGTTCGGGACCTCTTCGGCGTGGTTGGCGCCGGAGGCCTGCCGGTAGGCCAGGTGGCCGCCCAGCAGGCCGCCGAGACCGACCGCCGTCAGCCCCAGGAAGCCGTACGTCCGGCCCGCTGCCTCACGCCCCTTGACGCGGCAGACGAGCGAGGCGGCGTACAGGCCGACGGCCGCCGTGTTGGACAGGGCGTGCACCAGCCCGACGCGCTGCTGCCGATGGTGCAGCTCGGCCCAGTCCACCCAGCCGGCCGCGGCCGCGGGAGCCGCGGCGCCCAGCCCGACCCCGACCAGCAGCCGCGACTCCCTGGAGCGGCCGGGGCGCAGATCCAGGACCGCCGCCGACAGCCAGCTTCCGATCGGCACCTGCACCAGCAGCGGATGCACGGGGTGCCCCAGCCACCTGCCGTGCAGCAGGTCCCGGCCGCGCCCCAGGGGCAGGGCCCGCACGCCCGCGCGGAGCGTGTCGATCACCGCATCGGCCCTGGGCTCCCGCTCCAGGCGGTCCAGCAGCCACAGGACCCGGTTCTGCCGCGTCAGGCGGCGACGAGGGGTTGTGCTCATGCTCGGCCGGGTCCCCACCGGCAGCGGCGGCAAACAGAACAGCGGGGTGACGGCGCCACGCGGACCCGCAGCTCAGACGCGATGCCACGGGGTCCGCCCGGCGGAGCGAGAAGGTGGTGCCGCCTTCTCGCCCCGGCCGCTGTGCCGCGACTCCTCCGATCAGCGACGGAGCAGGCTCCACACAGCGAGCCCCGGGTCGTCCGTGGCATCTCGCAGGAGTTCGGTGAAGCCTTTGCCCCACGCTTCGACGGTGCAGTGGTCGAACAGATCCGTGGAGTACTCGAAGGTGACGGTGAGGGTGTCGTCCAGGGGCTCCAGAACGACGTACAGCTCGTTCCGTGCCACTCCCGACGTGGGCAGAGCGTGGACCGAAGCCGCCACCGACCGCAGGTCCAGAGCGGGCGGCGGTGTAGTGACCACGGTGAACCGCACGGTGGGGAACAGGGTGTCCGCGGCCCCGGGCGCGACCAGCTCGACCACTTCGGTCAGTGGCAGTTCCTCGTGGTCGAGTGCGGTGAAGAGCGTCGAGGCCAGCTGCCCCACCAGGTCGGCGAAGGTCCGGGCCTCGCCCAGCCGAGCGCGCAGCAGGACGGCGTCGCCCAGCAGCCCGACCACCTCCGAACGCTCGGCCCGCAGACGGTTCGCGCTGGACGCGGCGAGCACCACGTCCACGGACTCGCCGCACAGCCCGGCCAGCCAGGTCGCGAAGGCCGCGGCCAGCACGGCGTACGGGGTCGTGTGCAGGTGGGCTGCGGCATCCGCGACCTTGCGGGACGTGCCGTCGTCGATGACCCAGGTGTGCAGGGCGCCCCGGCCGGACAGCTCCTCGGGCCGAGGCCGGTCGTAGGGCAGTGCGGGGCGCAGTGGTGCGCCGTCGAGTTCGGTGCGCCAGAACCGTTCGAGTGCCGCTCTGCGGTCACCGTCCAACGCGTGCTCCGCTCGTGCGACATCCGTGAACTGTGCGGTGGGCGGGAGCAGCCGGCCGTCGACGCCGTCACGCCGGGAGTTGTACAGCTCCTGCAGCTCGCGCCGGATGATCCCCATGGACCAGCCGTCGCAGATCGCGTGGTGGAAGACGGTCACCAGGACCCAGCGGTCCGGGCCCAGCTGCGCCAGCCGGAAGCGGAACAGCGGTTCGCGGTCCATGGCGAACGGAGCGGACGCGACGTCCCGGCAGTGCCGCTCGACGAACGCCGCGTCCTGTGCGTGTGCGGACAGATCGGTGATCGAGAGGTCCACGGGCACGTCGGACAGAACCTCGACGAGGTACTGCCCGTCACGTACCGCGGCCCGGCTGCGCAGCGCGTGATGGCGCCCGACGAGGTCCTCCAGAACCCGCGCCAGGATTCCGGGATCCAGATCGCCGTGCAGATCGATGCGGTGGGCGATGTTGTAGACGCTCGGGTCGGTCCGTTCGTGGTGGCGGTGCCACAGGCGGCGCAGTGTGGAAGGCATCGGCACGGTGTCGACCACCCGGCCCGCGGGCGTGGGCTGTTCGCAGCGTGCCGCGACGCCGCGGATGGTCGGATCGAGGAAGAAGTCGGCCATGGAGAGTTCGACGTCCAGGTGGTCGGTCATCCGGTGCAGCAGCCGGATCGCACTGAGGGAGTGGCCACCGAGTTCGAAGAAGGACCGGGTCACCGGGATCTGCCGCGCCCCGAGTTCGTCGCACCACAGTTCGTGCAGCGCCTTCTCCAGCCGGGTGACCGGCGCGGCGTCCGGCTGACGGGCCGCGCCGTCGGTGCCGGGGCCGGGCAGCCGGTCGCGGTCCAGCTTGCCGGAGGCGTTCACCGGGAGCCGCTCCAGGCTCACCCAGCGGCGCGGTACCAGGTGATCGGGCAGTTCGGCCGAGAGCGCGGCGCGCAGCGGGGAGAGGTCGTCCGCCGGTGCCGTGGGGACCACGTAGGCGACGAGTTCCGTGTCGCCGTGCCGGTCGCGGCGAGCGACCACAGCCGCGTCGCGGACACCGGGAAGCGCGGTCAACGCCCCCTGGATCTCCTGGGGTTCGACCCGGTGGCCACGGACTTTGACCTGGTCGTCGGTGCGGCCGCAGTACTGGAGGGTGCCGTCCGTGCGCCAGCGGCCGAGGTCACCCGTCCGGTACAGCACTGCCCCGGTTCCGTCGTCGAGGAAGGCCGCAGCCGTCTCCTCGGGCCGCGCGTGGTAGCCGTGCGCGACGGGCCTGCCGCCCAGGTGGATCTCACCGACGGCGCCCACGGGTACCTCCCGCCCGGCACGGTCCAGCAGCACGATCCGCGCGCCGGGTACCGGGGTGCCGATCGGCGGCCACTCCTCGCCGCCGGGGTCGACGCGGTGCGAGGTGACGATGATCGACGCCTCGGTGGGCCCGTACTGGTTGTACAGCGTGCACTGCGGGTGCGCGGTGAGGAACCGGCGGAAGGCGTCGGTGAGCTGCAGGGCCTCGCCTGCTGAGAACAGCTCGCGCAGGGACGGCAGTTCGGGGCCGGTTTCGATCAGGTACTTGAGCGGGGTGCAGGGCATGAACACGCGCTCCACCCCGTGGTGGCGCACGATCTCCTCGACCACCGCGGGATCGTGCCGGACCATGTCGTCGACGAGGACGAGCGCGGCTCCGGCGGCCAGCGTGGTGAAGATCTCCTGCACACTGACATCGAACGCGGGTGAGGTCCACTGCAGGGTGCGCAGCGCGGGATGCCGTGCCACATGCCCGCGTACGAGGCCCGCCGGTCCGCGATGGGGCACGACGACCCCCTTGGGGCGTCCGGTCGAGCCCGAGGTGTAGATGCAGTACGCGGGGTCCTCGGGCCGCGCCCCGTCGTCCAGGGGGGTGTCCGGGAGATCGTCGTCGACCTGGTCCGCCAGCTCCACGGGGAGACGCCCCCCGAGCGTCGGATTCCGTGCGAGGACGGACTCGGACGTCAGCAGCAGGACGGGGGCACCGTCTTCGACGAGCGCGGCGAGCCGGGGCGGGGGCATGGACGGGTCGAGGGGCAGGTAGGCGGCGCCGCTCTTGAGCACGGCCAGCAGGGCGGTGATCAGTTCCGGGCCGCGCGGCAGCAGCACCGCCACGCGCTGTCCGCGTGCCGCGCCGCGGGTGCGCAGCAGCCGGGCGAGCCTGTTCGCGCGCGCGTCCAGCTCCCCGTAGGCGACACGCCGTTCGCCGCTCAGGAGCGCGATGGCGTCGGGTGTCCGGCGAACCTGCTCCTCGAACAGAGCGTGCAACGTGTCCGGCACGCCGGGTGCGGACATCTCGCCCAGGTGTCCCAGCCGGGCAAGGGCCGTGCGGTCGGCGTCGGTGACAGCGGTCAGGTCGGCGAGGGGCGCGTCTGAGGCATCGAGGGCGCGGCGCAGTACCTGCTCCACGTAGTCGGCGAAGCGGCGCACGGTGCTCTCGTCGAAGAGGGCCGTGTCGTACTCGACCATGAACCGCACACCGTCACGGTGGTGTGTGAGATACACGCTGAGGTCGAAGGGGGCTCGTTCGCTCGGCATGTCCAGCAGTGCGGCCGTCAACCGGGGCGGGTCGAACTCCACCTCTCCCTCGTTCTCGTACTCCACCATCACCTGGAAGAGCGGGTTGCGGCTCGGGTCACGGCGCGGGTTCAGGGTGCCGACCAGCTCGTCGAAGGGGACGGCCAGGTGCTCGTACGCCGCGGTGCTGCTCTCCCTCACGCGGTGCAGCAGGGCCGGGAAGTCGGGGTCGCCGGAGAGGTCGAGGCGCAGCGCCACGGTGTCGAGGAACAGGCCGACGCAGTGCTCGGTGCCGGAGGGCCTGGCGGCGACCGCGGTGCCGAGCACCACCTCCTCCTGCCCGCTGAACCGGCCGAGCACCGCCGCGATGGCGCCGGTCAGCGTCATGAAGACCGTGACGCGGTGTCCGGCGGCGAACACCCGTAACCTGTGCACGAGTTCGGCATCCAGCGTGTGGGTGAGGCTCGCCCCCGCCCCCGACCTGACCGGCGGGCGGGGCCGGTCCGTGGGCAGCGAGAGTTCCTGGGCGCCGCTCAGCTCGCGCCGCCAGAAGTCGAGGGACGCGGCAACCGCCGCGGGACCGGGCTCACCGGCTGTCAACACCTCCGGCAGAGACGGCAGTTCGGGATCGCCGTGCGGCCAGGAGCGGTAGCAGGCGGCGAGATCGCGGGCCAGCACCGCTGTGGAAGCCGAATCGAAGACGATGTGATGGGCCAGCAGGAAGAGCAGGTGCCGATCCTCCGACAGGCGCAGCAGCCGGGCCGAGACCAGCGGGCCGGTGCTCAGGTCGAAGATCCGGCGGCCCTCGGTCTCCAGAGCGCGGCGCAGCGCCTCATCCTCCGACTCCCCGCTGTGGTCGTCGACCGGACAGTCGAGGCGCGCCCGTGGACGGATCTCCTGGTACGGGGTGCCGTCGGCGTCCGGGAACACGGTACGGAGCGCCGGGTGGCGGTCCGCGACCCGCTGCAGCGCCCACCGCAGCGCGGGCACGTTCAGCGGGCCGTCCAGGCGGATCGCCTTGGGCTCGTGGTACATGCTGGTCCCCGGGTGCAGTCGCTCCAGGAACCAGATGCGGCGCTGGGCGGGTGACAGAGGCAGGCGTTCGGGCACGCGTGCCGCTCGCCGCGGAGCCCTCGGCTGCTCACGGCGGCGAAGCCGGTCGAGCGCGGGCAGCGCCGCCAGCACCTTCTCCTTCGGCACGCCGAAGTCCACGAAGCAGGCGATCTCGTCCGCTCCGGCGTCGACCAGCCGGGACACCGTCTCGGCGGCCGTGTGCTCGTCACCGATCAGCGCGCGGGAGTCGCAGTAGCGTTCGTAGGCGCGCCCGAGCAGGAACTCCACGTCGTCCTCGGAGGTGTTGTCCAGGTCGACGTCGAAGCCGAGGCTGTTGGTGACCTGGTCGAAGAGGGACAGCGAGGAACGCAGGTAGGACACGAACGGCCGGTACGCCTCGGCCCGGGCCCGCTCGGCGTCGTCGCCGAGATAGGTGTGCACCAGCACCACCACCCTGCCCGCCGCGGGATCGAGCCCGTGCTCGGCGCGCGTGCGCCGGTACAGGGAGATGTTCTCCGCCAGCTGCTCGACGGTCTGGGTCATCAGGTTGGTGACCACACCCAGATCGTGGGCGGCAGCCTGACGGTAGCTGTCCGGGTTGCCCACCACAGCGACGTACAAGGGCGGCTGCTCCTGCACAGGACGGGGGTACAGCCGTATCTCGGCAGGTTTGCCGTCGCCCGCGGTCACCGTGACCGGCTGCCCGGACCAGAGCCGCCGTACGGTCGCCAGCTGCTCGTACATCACCTCGCGGTGCCGGCCGAAGTGCTCCGGAGCGAGCGCGAAGTCGGTGGCGTGCCACCCGCTCGCGAAGCACAGGCCCACCCGTCCGCCGGAGATGTTGTCCACCACCGACCACTCCTCGGCGACCCGTATCGGGTGGTGCAGCGGCAGCACCACGGAACCCGCGTGCAGCCGGATACGACGGGTCCTGGCCGCGAGGGCGGCGGCGAGCACGGAGGGATTGGGGAAGAGCGCGCCGAAGGAGTTGAAGTGCCGCTCCGGAAACCACAGGGCATGGAACCCGTGCCGGTCGGCGAATTCCGCGGCGTCCATGATCAGCGTGTACTTGTCGCGCTCGGCGTCCTCGGGGTAGTCGCCGAAGAAGTACAGGCTGATGTCGCATCCGGGCGCGCGGGTCGGTGGAAGGTGTGCCGCGGCCGGGAGTTCGGGCTCCGGCTCGGCCTTGGGCGGTACGGGGACGGCGGCCGAGGTCCGCTGCGCCGGGGCCGGGGTGGCCGCAGCGGCGGAGGGAGCGGAGGTGAGCGTGTCGAGCTGGCGGGAGATCACCCCGGTCACCTGGTCGATGAGGTGCTCGGCCAGCTTCAGTTGCCGAGCGAACAGGTCGTGGTGCTCCCCGGAACTCCCGGGCGCAGGACCCGGCTCCGGATGCGGCCGCTGTGGGGTGACGGGCGCCTCCGCCGCGTACGGTTCCGCGGACGGGGTTTCGGCCGCGCCGCCCCGAAGCGACACCAGGCGTTCGGCGAGCCTGCGCGGAGTGTCGGCCGAGGAGAACAGTTCCCTGATGGGTATGCGTACGCCGTACCGGTGCTCCAGTTCCGTCGTCATGCCCATCAGGGAGAGGGAGTCCGCGCCCAGCTCGAAGAACGAGCTGTCGGGTGCGACGTCCGCCGTCTCGCTGCCGAGCTTGTTCGCCGTCAGCTCCCGTACGGCATCGAGGAGTTGGTCCCGGGCGGCGGACCGCGCGGGGATGGCCGGCTGTGGCCGGGGGTGGTGGCCTGGGACCTGCGCCGGCAGGGTGGCTCGGGGTGTCACCTTGCGCCGCCGCAGGGGATGCCCCGGCAGGGGCACCCTGCCTCCCGGCCCGGTGATGGCGCGCCAGTCCAGCTCGGCGCCCGCGCGGTACAGCGACCCCAGCGCTGTCAGGAGTCCCTCCATCTGGTCGGCCACCGAGCCCCGGCCCTGCCCGCTCACCCAGCGGCTCCCGGGAACGCAGTGCCTGCCGAGGCCGGAGAGGGTGTCCCCGGCACTGATCTCCAGGAAGTCCTCGCAACCGTGCTCCGTCGCGGCGGCCATGACGCGATCGAAGCGGACCGGCCGGCGCGCCTGATCGCAGAGGTAGTCCGCGTCGACGGTCCAGCCCGCCGGGCGGAACTCGCCGTCGGCCGCGGTGACCAACGGGACCTGCAGCGGCTTGTACGTCATGCGCTCCGCCTGGGAACGGAAGTCGCGCAGCGCCGGCTCGACCGCAGCCGAGTGGAAGGCCCGGTCGACGGCGAGCGCCCGCCACCGCAGCCCTTCCCGGTCCAGCATGCGCATCGTTTCCTCGATGACCTGCGGTGAGCCGGAGAGCACCTGGGCGTGCGGCCCGTTGACCGCGGCCAGTTCGGCTCCGGTTGCCTGTGCGACGCGCTGCGCGACCGTCGTGCCGGCGCGGACCGCCAGCATGCCGCCGGGCGGACAGAGGGTGTGCATCAGCCTGCCGCGCCACGCGGTGAGCCGCAGCCCCTCCTCGAGGGTCAGGGCGCCTCCCGCGTACAGGGCCGCGTACTCGCCGACGCTGTGGCCGAGCAGCAGCGCGGGGCGGACACCGGCGGTGCGCCACACCTCGACCAGTGCCGTCTGGTGCGCGAAGAGGGCGGCCTGGGCGGTCTCGGTGGGCCACAGGTCGCCCGCGGCGGGGGAGTGGCCCGACTCGTCGAGCAGGAGCGGGAGCAGGGTGCCGCCGAACTCGTCGGCGTAGAGCTCCTCGCACCGGTCGAGCATGTGCCGGGCCGCGGGATGCGCGGCGTAGAGGCCGCCCGCCATGCCGCGGCGGGCGCTGCCCTGCCCGGAGAAGGCGAACGCGAGCGGTCCGAGCGGACCGGGCGGTGCCGGCTGCTCTTGCAGGGCGCGGGCGAGCTCCTCGGCCGTGCGGCCGACGGCCACGGTCCGCGCCGGGCGGTGTGGCCTGCCGAGTGCCAGGGTCGCCGCGATGTCCCCGGCCGCGAGTTCGGGCCGCTGTCGCAGCCGGTCGCGGAGCCGTTCGGTCAGTTCGGCCAGAGCCTGTGCGTCGCGGGCCGACACCGGAACGAGTACGGGTATGCCGGCGTCAGCGGCCGCGGGCGCTGTCGGCGGCGGGGGCTCCTGAAGCACCACATGGGCGTTGGTGCCGCCGACCCCGAGGGCGCTGACCCCGGCCCGCCGTGGCACACCGTGCGGCGACGGCCACGGCCGCAGCTCGGTGGCCAACGTCAACGGGCCGTTCGCCAACGGGAGTTCGGGGTTGGGGCGAGTCAGGTGCAGTGTCGGTACCAGCGTCCGGTGGCGCAGCATGAGGACCGTCTTGATCAGCCCGGCCATTCCGGCGCAACTGTCGAGGTGGCCGATGTTCGGCTTCACGGAACCGACGGTGCAGAAGGCCGTCTTCCGTGTGCCTTCACCAAGGGCGCGGCTCAGTGCCTCCAGCTCGATCGGATCGCCGAGCCTGGTGCCGGTCCCGTGCGCCTCCACGTACGAGATCGTGTCCGCGGGGACAGCCGCTCTGCGCAGCGCCCGGCGTACGACCTCCACTTGACCCGTGACGCCGGGGGCGCTGAAGCCCACCTTCTCCGCACCGTCGTTGTTGACCGCGGAGCCCAGAATCACCGCGTGCACGGTGTCACCGTCGGCCAGCGCGCGGTCGAGGCGTTTCAGCAGGACGGCGGCCACGCCGTTGCCGCCGACGGTTCCGTCGGCGTCCGCGTCGAAGGCCCGGCAGCGTCCGGTGGGGGACAGGATGGAGCCGGGGTGACTGCGGTAACCCGTCTCCTGGGGGAGGTGCACAGCGGCGGCGCCCGCCAGCGCCAGATCCGACTCGCCGCTCAGCAGGGACTGGACCGCGAGGTGCACGGCGACCAGCGAGGTGGAGCAGGCCGTCTGCACGCCGATGGCGGGGCCGGTGAGACCGAGCCGGTAGGCGACTCGGGAGGCGAGGAAGTCCGGCTGCTGCCCGACGGCGGCCTGCATGCCGGTGGCGGGATCACTCCCGTCGTACGGGGCGCCTGACGCCGACGGCTGCTGGTGGTCGTAGAGGTTCATGCCCGACCCCGCGAACACCCCGATGCCGGTGCCCGGTTCGGCCGCGGCGTAGCCGCCGTCCTCCAGCGCCTCATGGCAGCACTCCAGGAACAGCCGGTGCGCGGGGTGCGTGAGCCCGGCCTCCTTGGGGCTCATCCCGAAGAAGTCCGCGTCGAATGCGTCGACGCCGTCGAGGATTCCGGCGACGGGCACCAGATCCGGTGCGCGCCGCTGCTCCGGTGGGAGCCCCGCCGCCGCGAGTTCCTCTTCGTCGAAGACACGGACGCTGTCCACGCCGTCCCGCAGGTTGGACCAGAACTCTTCCACCGTGTCCGCGCCCGGAAAGCGGACGGAGAGTCCGACGACCGCGATGCTGCGGTCGTCCCTGTTGTTCATGTTGTCGGAGGCGTCGGAGGCGTCGGAGGCGTCGGAGGTGTCGGTACCGGCGTTGACGGAGGCCGTCGGCACCCCGGTGGCTTCGGCCACGTACGCGGCGAGCGCGGCGACGGTGGGATGTTCGAAGAACGCGGTCTGCGCGATCGTCGTCGCGAACCGCGACTCAAGGCGCGCACGAAGGCGCACAAGGAGCACGGACGTCAGGCCCTGTTCATAGAACGGCGCATCCACCTCCACCCGGCGCCCCAGTACGGCGGACATCTCCTCCTGCACCGCCCGCGTCACCTCGTCGGGGTCCGCTGCGACACGCGGCGTGGTGGCGGTCCGCAGCCCGCCGCCGATCAGGCGCTCCCTGAGTTCGCCACGGCGCACCTTGCCCGCGGGCGTTCTCGGGAACTCGTCGTGCGGGACGGGCAGGACATGGGCGGCGGTGAGGCGAAGCCGGGAGAACAACGCCGCCTTCACTTCCCGGGTGATGCGCGCGTCGTCGGGGACACCGCGGCTCACGAAGAACACGGCCAACTCCTCCGTGCCGCTGTCCGGGTGCGGAACGCCGCAGGCGGCCACCTCTCCCGGCCGGATGCCGACGACGGTGCCGGCGGCTTCCTCGACCTCGTGGCAAGGGATGTTGTGCCCGTTGATGATGATCACGTCCTTGCGGCGGCCGGTGATCACGACCTGGCCCGCGTCGAGAAAGGCCAGATCACCCGTGTCCAGCCAGTCACGTCCGCCGGGGAAAGCCGCCGCGTCCGCTGCCGGGTTGTTCACGTAGCCGGGGGTCAGGCGGGCGGGCGAGTGCACTTGCAGCCGGCCGATCCGCCCCTCGGGCGCCGGGTCGCCGCGGTCGTCCACGATGCGCAGGGTGACCCCGTGCGCCGGTGAGCCCGCCGCGACGAAGGTGACGCAGTCACGCTCGGGTGCCCGCTCGTCGGCCCGCACCAGATCGCCGTTCAGGCTGCTCTTGAGCAGGCGCTGCACGGTGCCCGGCAGGTCGAGCCGGCCGTAGGTGACGGCCGTGACCGTCTCGGCCATGCCCCACACCGGAACGATGTGCCCTTCCCGGATGCCGTACGCGGCTGTCGCGTCGAGGAAACGACGCAGCACCGGCAGCACGATCTGCTCGCCGCCGCAGAGCAGGGACTTGACCCGCCCGAGGTCCCAGTCGCCCGTGCCCCGCGCCGCGAGCGCGTCCGCGACGAGCTGGTAGGCGAAGGTCGGTGCCCAACTGTGCTGCGCCTCATACCGGTCGAGGAGGTCGAGCCAGTGCAGCGGCTCGGCCAGGACCAGTTCGGTCGGGGCATGGACGTTGGTGCATCCCGTGAAGACCGCGAGCAGGTGGTACAGCAGGAAGGCACCGCTGTGGTCGACCGGCAGCCAGTTCACCATGGTGTCGTCCGGGCGCACGTCCAGGATGCGTCGGCTGCTCGCGGCGAAATCGGCCAGACCGGCGTGCGTCAGCTGCGCGGCCTTGGGTACACCGGTACTTCCGGAGGACAGCATCAGCAGCGCGACGTCGGATGCGGCCGGCTCGGTGAGCGCGTCCGCGGGCAGCGCACTCAGGCAGTCCTGCGCGACCACGGCCCGCAGGTGCGGTGCCGCCTGCGCCAGAGCCGCAGCCCCGGCCGCGTCGCTGAGTACCAGCGGCTGGTCCAGCAACGTGCAGGCGTGCAGCAGCCGTTCCAGCGCCGGGGAGCCCTCGGCGGGGTGCTCCGCGATGGCCATGGGCCGGGCGCCGCCGAGCACGCCGGCCCAGAAAGCGGGGAAGAACTCCTCCAGCGGCAGTCCGCAGAGCACCAGCACGTCACCGGCGCGCAGCCCCTGCTCCCGCAGACCGGTCAGCAGTCGGCGAGCCCGGGCCAGAAGGTCGGGGTACGACAGCGCGGTCGCGGAGCCGTCCGGGGAGATGGTGACGACCGCCGCGCCGGAGGCGGCGTCCGCGGCGCGCAGCAGGGCCCGCACGGCGCTCCGTGGATCGTCCTCGGTGTGCTCCGGCTCAGGCCCTCGGCAGACGGCCTGCCCTCGTACGCGTTCCATGTGTGTCCTCTCAGTCTTCTTTACTGGTGGACGACCGCGTGGCAGCCGTGCCGCGGCGGATGGTGATGACCAGCAGAGCCAGTGCCCCGCACATCGCCGCGCCGTGGAAGGCGCCCACGACGGACACCGCCGGCAGCACCTCGAGAGCCGCGGCCGCGGCGACCGTTCCCAGCGCGAACCCGGACTGCTCCGCCGTGGCGGACCATCCGAACAGCCGGCTGCGCTGCCGGTCGGGAGCCGCCTGAAGGCGCGAGGTGTAGACGATCTCCGTGCAGCCGTCGGCGAATCCCGCCGACGCAGCCGCCACGATCAGTGCGGGGGTGGGCAGTCCCGCGAACGCGACCACGAAGGAGAGCGACATCAGGCAGGTGCCGACCGCGAACGCGCGCTCGCCCCACGCTGCCGCGTCGCGCCTGCGTTTGAGGGCCTGGTGGGCGAGGAGCGTGCCGATCGCCCACGCCACCCAGAACTGGGTCATGAACACCGCAGGGCCGGACGGGGCGGTGGCGTGCGCGACCACGGGCAAGGCCACGTTGTGCGAGGAAGAGGCCAGAGCGTCGACGCCTCTGAGCAGGATCATGCCCATCAGCAGTGCCGGCACGCCTGCCATCGCGCGCCGTACGCGGCGCGACCTGGGGAGCAGCGGCCCATCGCTCCTCGGACCGTCCGGCTTCGCGTCTTCCTCGGAGTCACCGACGTCCGTCTCGTCCGTGCGCGGGCGCAGGACCAGCAGAGCTGTGGCGGACACCACGAAGCTCGCGGCGTTGACGGCAAAGGCGGCGGTATAGCCGCCGAGCCCGATGACCGGCGCCGCGGAGGCGAATCCGAGCACCGTGGCGAAAGACCGCGCTGTGACCAGCAACCCGTTCGCACGGGAGCGAGCCTCCTGCCCGACCATGACCGGAATCGAACTGCGCAGAGCGACGGTGAAGAAAGTGTTGCCCGCACCCAGGACGACGACCGCGCAGGCGAGCAGCCACAGAGGCGTCCGCGAGACGCACAGCGCCAGCACGGTCATGGCAGCGGCCTGGGCAACATCCGCGGAGATCATCATGGTTCGCCGGGTGACCCTGGCCGACAGCGCCCCCGCAGCGAGCCCGGCCAGAAATCCGGAGAACAGGCGTAACGCCATGACCGCCCCGACACCGAACGCGGTGCCCGTGACGTCGTAGGAGAACAGGCTCAGCGCGATCAGGTTGAGGTAGTTGCCGTAGCCCGACAGGGCATAGGCGGACACAATGGCCCGGAACCGCCAATCCACGCCTGCCCGGACCGTTCGCGCCCAATACACAGCCACCCGACCTGCGGTGCACCAGCACACCGAAACGAAGGTTCCCTCAACGCGCCGAACGCTAGCTCGATGCCCTGTGCACGGAGTGGGGAAGCGAGATCTTGACTGAAACAAGACTGGTCAAGAATTCAATGCTGGCTGAAAACACTGCGATGGAACTCGGTTCGCACCCGGACCGGACGACCGGCCGTGGGGCACCCGGCCGAGTCACTCCACCGCCAGTTCGGCGTCGTGCGGTGAGGACAGGCGGGTCACCGCGGGGACCGCGGCAGCGGCGACCATCAAGACGACACCGATCATCAACCAGCCGGGTGTGCCGAGTGGCAGCACAAGGGCGGTCACCAGCGGCGGGCCCACGATGCCCTGCACGATGGTCCCCAAGTTGAACACCGCCAGATACTCGGTGCGTCGGTCCACCGGGGCCAACTCGAAGGAAATCCCCCACGCGCCGGCGGAGTGCCACAGTTCCCCCATGGTCAGTGTGATCGCCGCCAGCAGAATCGCGGCGGTCGCCGGGACCGCCGACATCTCGCCGGAAGCCGCCAGAAGCGCGCAGAACACCGCCAGCGCGATGCCGGACAGGACCATCCGACGGCCGGCGACCCGCACGTCGTCACAGCCACGGGACGCTCGCACCTGCAACAGCACGACCAGCACCGTGTTGGCGAGCAGGCTCACGCCGACAACCGCAGGCGGAGCGTCGGTGTGCTCGACGATCCACAGCGGCAGACCCACCGTCAACAGGGTCATGTGCAGCACCAGAACACCGCTGAGGGCGGTCAGCAGCAGGTACCGTCTGTCGCGCAGCGAGCGCAGCTGCCGCCAGGCGGACGAGCGGCGGATCGAGGCCGCGGGCACGACCGGGACGGGCAGTCCTCGCAGCAGCGCGGCGGCGGCGAAGAGCGACACGGCCGTGAAGACGATGGGCCCCGCCAGGGCAGCCCGCGAGCCCGCGCCGATGACCAACGTGCCCGCGAACGCCCCGACGCCGAAGCCGGCGTTCTGCACCGAGCGCATCATGGCCATCGTTGTCACGCGGTCCTCCTTGGAGGTAGCCGCTGCCACGACTGACTGGGTGAGGGGGCCGATGACCCGCAACGCGAGTCCCAGCATGCAGCACACCACCAGGTAGGCCGGGAAGGTCTCCACCGTCAGATAGGCCAGGAACCACCCGCCGCGCCAGATCTGCAGCAACACGAGCGCCCGAACAACACCCAGCCGCTCCGCGGCCACGGTGACCGGCACGGAGAGCAGCAGGGCCACGCCGGCGGACACTGCCAGGCCGGTCCCGATCTGGCTCGGCGTCAAGCCCGCCCACTGCGTGAGGAACAGCACCGACGCGGTCAGGAACATCCCGCTGCCGATGGAATCCACCAGTGTCACCAAGGCGAAGCGGCGGGTGGCCCGATCAGCCAGCGCGCGCCGGCCAACGAAGTCGGACGGGATCTTCACTTCCCCTCCGGGTCGTACAGAACGTCCGCGTAGTCCGCTCCGACAACCTCCCGACTCCAATCGCGCAGCCGTCGGGTGACGACCTCGTGAGGTATCACCCGCAGATGTTCCAGGAACCAGGACTGGGTTTCCTCGACACGCTGATCCAGCAGGTCGACGGAGTCCGTTGTGAACATCACCTGGCCGAGCCGTTCACCGGTGGCCCCGAACGCCTCAGGAAGGACCATGCCCGGCGGCTGGTCGATGCGGGCGAACTCCACGTCCGGCAGCTGTCGCAGCTGCTCCGGCGTGGGACATGACAGCAGGGTGCCGGCCCGGCTGGGCAGGTACGACGAGCCCACCGTTCCGGACCGTACCTTGACCACCGGTGCCGGCCGGTCGCCCAGGGCGCACAGCACCGCCGCTTCCCCGAGGTCGACGTTGAACTTGCAGTGGATCTCCTCCTGTGTGAGCGCGCCGCCACGCCGCAACGCACACTCACTGAAGGCGACTTGACCGGTTTCGGGGTCATGGAACAGTTCCATGTGGAAGACGCCGTCGGGGGCGCCGAGCGCCGTCAGCGCCGCGAGTACAACCGGACCGGCCAGGTCGTACGCCCACCGCTCGGTGTGGGGATCGAACTTGCGCATCCGCAGTGACGCGCCCGACTCGATGACCGACAGACAGGACGCGCCGTACTCACCCAGTCCGTAGAAGACCAGTTCCCCTCCGGACACGATGCCGTCAGCGGTCCACTCCTGGCCCTCCATGAACTCCTCGGCGACGAAAGTCCGACTGGCCGTGCGCCGCTTCCGGTAAGCGCGGGCCAGCGTTTCCAGTTCCGCACCATCGTTCACGACCGAGGTCTGTGACGTCCCGGCGCCCGCGACCGGCTTGATCACAGCCGGCGTGAACGGCATGGGCGGCACATCGCCGTCGAGGAAATGGATGTCTTCCACCAACCAAGTGCGGGCGGTGAGAACACCCGCTGCGCGCACCCGCTCCTTCTGGAGGTACTTGTCACGGAACAACACGGCAGCACCAGAATCGAGGGCCCGGCATCCGAGGGCCGCTCCGAGGACGGCTGCCGTCACCAGGGCCCACTCGTCAGTGGTCTGCACGGCATCGAATTGGCGGTCGGCCAGACCAGCGCGATGTAAGGCCGTCAGCACCGCTTCGGGGTTGCGGTGATCATCACAGAACACGGCTGTGACGCCGTCGGGGATCTCCTGCAAGCCGTTGTCCCGGGTGACGGGTCCATACACGGCTACGGCGTCAACACCCAGCCTGCAGCAGGCACTCACCACGTACCGATCGACGCCGAGCAGGAGTATGGAGGTGCGCTTGTCCTCTGGCATGGTTCTCCCATCGTGAACCGTCCTGGATTCGTCGGAGGGTTCGGTCATGCCGCCTCGGGAAGACGAGCGGCGTTTTGCTGGCATGGTAGTGGTCTCGAACAGGACGGGTGGACTGGAGCCGAGCCGGGAGCGCAGCCCCGTCCGACTCGGCGCCTCCGATCCACGACTGGCCATCCTTGTCGCCCAGTTGGGGTGGTGTACAGGCCGATCGTGGACTCCGTCGACGCGGACCTTGCAGGCTGACGGCGAACAGGCCGATCAGCCTGTCCGCCCGGGGCGTCCCGGCCGGCACCGCGGGGCTGACCGGCCGCGCTCGACGGGCGCCGGAGGTGCTCGGCGCGATCGGGCAGCCGTGCTGCGACAGCAGGTGCGGAAAGGCTCGGCGCCGAAGCGGTGCCGGTGGGCGTCGACGCAGGCGACGATCACTCGAGCCGGCGGTCGAGCCCCGCCTGAGCGGTGAACGCCGCAGCGGTCTCACAGGTCTCGCCGGCGCGTTCCGGCGCGGTCACCCGACGCCGGAACGCCTTCACCTCGACATCGGCCGCGCCCACGGCACTCGAGGCGCACCGCACGGGCGCGGGTCCCCTCGTCGTGCCGGACCGGCCCGGCGCCCGACGTCACCGGTCGGCTTCGCTGAGCCCCCGGACGAGCTCGACGAACTGCGCCGCGGTCGAATGACCGTAGAACTGCTTCGGTGACACCTTCGGCAGGTTTCGTTCCCGCATCTCGGCAAGAACCCGGACCACCAGCAACGAGTTTCCGCCCAGGGTGAAGAAGTTGTCCTGCAGGCTCACCCGGGTGTTCAGCAGCTTGCTCCAGATGCTCAGGATGTCATCGGCGAGTTCGCTGGAGGCGGGCTCCTGGGCGTCGGGTGCGCCGGCCGGCCCGGTGCGTGGATCGGGCAGCCTGGAGATGTCCGGCTTCCCATTGATCGTCAGCGGAATCTCGGTGACCTCGGTGATCGTCGCGGGTGTCATGTAGTCGGGCAGCATCGTCTTGGCATGCACGAGCACCTGTGCGCAGTCCGCGGCTGCCTCGAGGACGACGTAGGCGTCGATCCGGCTGCTCGCCGGATCATCCGGCTGGTCCCTGCTGACCACGACGGCCGCGGCGGTCACCTGGGGGGCACCCAGCAGCACCATGCGGATTTCATCCAGTTCGATGCGGTGCCCGCGCACCTTGACCTGGCTGTCCAGCCGGCCGAGGTGATCAAGGCGGCCGTCGGGGTGCAGCCGCCCCTTGTCGCCGCTGCGGTAGATCCGTTCACCGGTCAGCTCATCGAGGATGAACCGCTGCTCGGTCAGTTCGGGCCTGCCGAGGTACTGGTCGGCCACCCCCGCGCCACCCACGTAGATCTCACCCGAGGGACCGGGCGGAAGGACCCGCCCCCGTTCGTCCCGGATGGACACCGACCACCCCGGCAGCGGACGGCCGACCGATCGTGAGCCCGCCACGACCTCCTGCGGGGTCACCGTCTGGGCGGTCACGTGCACGGTGGTCTCGGTGATGCCGAACATGTTGACCACCCGGCAATCGGTGGCCGGGTGCCGGGCGAACCAGGGAGCCAGCATGCGCACGTCGAGTGGTTCGCCACCGAAGATGATCAGTCGAAGGGCCAGGTCCCCGCCGGCGTGGTGATCGTGGCGGATGAGTTGCGCGAACGCCGACGGCGTCTGGTTCAGCACCGTGACGCGTCGCTCGGCCAGCAGGGCGTAGAACTCCTCGGTATCGCGGGTGGTCCAATAGGGCACGACGACGAGGCGACCACCGGTGAGCAAGCAACCCCAGATCTCCCATACGGAGAAATCGAAGGCGCTGGAATGGAACAGTGTCCAGGTGTCGTCCCGGCCGAGGGCGAAATCCTCGGCGGTGGCCCGCAACAGCGCCAGCACGTTGCGATGCGGCACGACCACGCCCTTGGGCGTGCCGGTGGAACCGGATGTGTAGATCACGTAGGCGGGGTCGTCACCTTCGGCGGAAGGCCGTGCACCGGTCGTCGCCCGACCTGCTCCGAGTTCCGTCAGCGCGGACGGGGTCAGCAGCCGAATCCCGGGAACCGGCGGGAACTCCGGTGCGGACGTGACGATGACGGGCAGCCCCGCGTTCTGCGCGGTGAAGCGCAGGCGCTGCGCCGGATAGCGCGGATCCATCGGCACGTAAGCACAGCCCGCCTTGAGCACGCCGAGCAGGGTGACCACCAGATCGGCGTCCCGTTCCAGGCAGACACCGATCCGGCTGCCCGGCGCGATGTCCAGCGCACTCAGGCCGGCCGCCACCGCGTCCGCCCGTTCGTCCAGTTGCCGGTAGGTCAACTGCTCATCGCCGGCCAGCAGTGCCACGGCTTCCGGCTGTTTGGCGGCCACCTCCTCGAAGGCGCGATCGATGCGTCCCCGCACGGGCGTCGTGTCACCCGCTCCGCCCGCCCGCAGGAGCGCCGCCTGTTCGGCGCGGGGCAGGAGCTCCAGCCCGGACAGTGGCCGATCCGCTGTGCCGTCCGCCAGTTGCCCGGCCAGATGCGCCACGTGCGCGCAGAACCGCTGCGCGACGGAAGCGTCCACGATGCCCCGGTCGAACCGGCAGACCGCGCGTGAGGACCCCCGGTCCAGCTGGACGGTGAGCGGGAAGACGGGCGTCAGACAGGCCGTATAGCAGCCTTCCTCGAAGGCCGGGCTCAGGATGACACCGACCGACGGCGGCTCCTGCGGCGTGACCGGCGCCTGGTCGAACCGGCGGAGGAAGTCCCCGGTCGAGCACTCCGGATGCTCGTCCACCGCGTGAACGCGGACATGGTCGCCCGTGCCGTCGCCCAGGTCCAGCACACCCAGCTCCGCTCGATGACCGCCGCCGTATCGGCTCACGGCCAGTGCGATCGCGGGAAGGAAGAGCCGTTCGGCTTGCCCGCCAAGGGGGGTGAGATCGATCCGCTCACTGCCGACGACCCCGCGCAGCTCCGGATCGCCCAGGCCCCATTCGAGGCCCCCGCGATAGGTGAAGGCCGGCCGGGCGGCGGTGGCGGGCAGGCCGGGCACGCCATCACCGGGTCCGTTCAGCAGCAGCCGGGCGATGCGCCGCAGTGAGTCCGGGGGGACCACCGCGCGGACGGCCACCAGGACCACGTCCACGGTCCCGTCGGCGTACCGCAGGGCCACGACGCGTAACGGGGGGCCGTCCCGATGAATCGGCCGGAGGGACTCGGCGCGCCTGCGTTCCTCGGCCGTCGGTTCGTCCGCGCCGACCGGCACCGAGGTCTGCCAGACCTGGACCGGATCGGGCATCGCCCGGGACAGCAGGCGCTGCGGATCCGCCGTGTCGGGGAGCCGCAGCACGAGGCTGTGGCATCCGGCGGCGGAGTCTTCGATCGTCGATGTCGTCACGGGTGACCTCCTGGTCATCGGGAGGTGAAGCCGCCGTCCACGGTCAGCACGCTGCCGGTGACCTGGCGGGACTCGTCGGCTGCGAGCCACAGTGCCGCGTTCGCGATGTCGGACGGCTCGATCAACGCGTTCATCGGCTGGTCCCGGACGAAGATCCGCTCGTGCTCGGCGACCGGGACCTCCAGCGATCGGGCGATCTCGGCGAGCATCCGGCCCTCCAGCACCGGATCATCACGGACCGAGCCGGGGCACAGCGCGTTCACCCGTACCCCCATCGGGGCGTAGTCCAGGGCCGCGGCCTTGGTCAGTCCGATCAACCCGTGCTTGGCTGCGACGTAGCTCGAGAAATGCCGGTATCCGACTGTGCCGGCGGTCGAGGACACGTTGATGATGCTGCCGGATCTGCGTGGGACCATCACCGGTGCGACCGCCTTCATCATCCGCCAGGCGCCGGAGAGGTCGATGTCGAGCATGAGCGACCACTCCCGCTCGGTGATGTCATGGGCGATCTTCCCGGAGGGCGAGGCGATTCCGGCGTTGTTGACCAGCGCGTCCACCGCGCCGAACCGGTCCAGTGCCTGCTCGACCGCCAGCTCGCACTGCCGGGCGTCCCGCACGTCGACGGCGGCGGTCACGGTCGCGGCGCCCGCGCGTTCACACAGGGTCGCGGTGTGTTCCAGCTGGCCGGATGATCCGAGCGGATAAGGCACGTCGTCGAGATCCCGCGCGATGTCCAGCAGGAGCAGGTCGGCGCCCTCGTCGGCGAACCGGAGCGCGCAGGCGCGGCCGAGGCCGCGGGCCGCGCCGGTGATGATCACGGTCTTGCCGGTCAGCCTCATGCCCGGCTCTCGGCTATCACGCGCAGCACCCGTTCCGGCTCGTCGACCAGAAACATGTGGCCGCCGGGAAGCTCTCGGTAGGCGAACGGACCCCGCGTCTCCCCGGCCCATTGTTCGGCCTGCTCCCGGGAGACCAGTTCGTCCTGCTCGCCGCGCAGGGCGGTGATCGGCACCGAGAGCGGCTCGGTGCCGCTCGCCCGGTAGTTCTCGTGCATCTCCACGTCGGCGCGGAGCACCGGGAGCAGGACCTCGGCCAGTTCGGGATCGTCGAAGGCCGCATGCCGGTAACCGGCGAACCGTTGCACCCCGGCCAGGAACTCCTTGTCGGCCAGGCCGGTCGCCCGTTCGGACCGTCCGCTGTGCGGCCCCGGCGATCCACTGACGTACAGGTGACTCAGTCCAGGGTGACCGATCCGCTCGAGTTCCCTGGCGATCTCGTAGGCGAGCACCGCGCCGAGGCTGTGGCCGAACAACGCGATGGCCCCTCCTTCGCCGGCATCGGCCAGGATCCTCGGTGTCAGTTCGGCGACGGCGTCGGCGACCTCGGTGAACGGGTCATCCAGGAATCGCTCCTCGCGTCCCGGCAGCTGGACCGGAAGCATGGTGACCTCCGATATGCCTAGCTTTTCCCATTCTCGGAAGAATCCGGCACCACCGCCCGCGAAGGGCAGGCAGGCGAGAAAGAGCTGCTGTTCACCCATGGGGTCCCCCATCTTTCCTCGTCATTCACGACGTGTCCCGACGACCCCAGTCCCCAGCGCCACTTCGCAGGTGAATGAGTAATTGTATGGATCGTGAATAATAGGTGGCTCTACCGGCGTGAATGTCGGGAGACAGTGATAGTGCAAGTCTCGTGATCACGACAGCGTCGGCACTCTACAGACCGACTCTGCCGGATGTAAAGGGAATACTTCTCGTCGGTGATCGAATTCTCGTCCCCCCTGTGTTTCGACGCCCGATCATGGGGGAACCGGGAGTGCCGAGGTCGCAAGAAACCAGCCACTCTCGGCGCCAGACTCCATGCAAAGGGAATCGGCTACTCTTTGAATGTGCAGGTCAGTGAGGGGTTCACGGGGCGGTGATGGCGTTATCGCGCCATCTGGGCGGCCTGACGGGCAGTCGGGGGTTCGCCGGTCGCCGGCAGAGCGTTGACGCGGACTGGTTGGTCATGGCAGCTTGTTGCCCCAAGTGCGGATCTACCTGTCGACCTGGAATGCCGAATGTGCAGCACAAATCCCTTTCGTGCGTTCCGTCCACGCGGTGCACAATAGGTGATGGGCAGCAGATGCATTGGCCATGGACCTGTTGTTTCGTGAATCGGCATGGTTATGCTCGCTGGTGTCGACCGGAAAAGCTGCTGGGGTTTGTCGGACGGGGTGGTGTTGATGACTTCTTCATGCTGGGCGCTATTAACTGATCATGGAAACGGGCGACGCCGGGATGTGATGCAGTGAGCACCCTCCAGCCCCCGGCCACCCAGACGGAGCGGATCCTCGCCGAGATCTGGTGTGACCTGCTCGAACTCGACGAGGTCGACGTACTCGACAACTTCTTCGAAGTCGGCGGGTACTCGATGCTCATGCAGCTGGTGCGAGAGCAGATCGCGCAGCGTATCGGCATCCGGCCGACCCTGACCGAACTGTTCATCCACTCCACGATCCGGTCATGCGCCGCTTTTCTTGACGGATCGGCCCAGAAGCAAGAAGCGGTCGCACCTGCGCAGGAAAGGGCTGAAAGTCCGGACTCCGTTGATTCAGGAGCCGGTCGGCGCGATACGGATATCGCCGTCATCGGCCTGGCCTGTCGTTTCCCGGACGCGGCGGATGTCGACCAGTTCTGGGGCAATCTCGTGTCCGGTGTGGACAGTGTCAGCCGTTTCTCCCCGAAAAGCATCACCGGTCCCGGCGGCAGAACGCGGGAATACGTACCCGCGCGTGGATTGCTTGAGGCACCGGAATGGTTCGACGCGGGTTATTTCGGCTATACCCCGCGTGAGGCCCTGCTCATCGATCCCCAGCATCGGGTGCTGCTGGAGTGCGCGGTCGAGGCGATCGAGGGCGCCGGCTACGACCCGGACCGATTTCCCGGCCAGATCGGCATCTACGCCGGGTGCAGCCTGTCCAGCTACACGGAGATCCTGCGGGCCAAGCAACAAGAAGACGGCTCGATCACCGACTGGGACATCCTGACCGGCACCACCAGCGACTATCTGGCCAGTCGCGTCGCCTACAAGCTGGGTCTGCGAGGACCGACCGCCAACGTGCAGGCGGCCTGCGCGACCTCGCTGTACGCCGTGCATTTCGCCGCGAAGGCACTGCTCGCCGGAGAATGCGATCTCGCACTGGCCGGCGGCACTTCGGTACGGCTGCCCGCCAAGCTGGACAATTACCGGGTCGGCGGAATCACCTCACCCACCGGCACGTGCCGCCCGTTCGACGCGGCCGCTGACGGGGTGATCGGTGGTGAGGGATGCGGGATCACCGTGCTGAAGCGGCTGTCCGACGCCATCGCCGACGGCGACCACATCCATGCCGTGCTGCGGGGCTCCGCGGTGAACAATGACGGCAGGGACCGTGCGGGGTTCACCGCGCCAGGAGTCCGAGGGCAGGTCGAGGTGATCAGGGCCGCCCAAAGCGCCGCGGGCGTCACTCCCTCGTCCATCACCTACGTCGAGGCACACGGCACCGGCACCCGGGTGGGAGACCCCATCGAGATCGCCGGGCTGAACCAGGCGTTCGCCGACGGGAAGCCACACGAGCAGCCCTGCTTGCTCGGCTCGGTGAAGGGCAACATCGGGCACACCGATGCCGCCGCCGGTATCGCCGGGTTCATCAAGACGGTGCTCGCCGTGGAACGCGGGGTCATCCCGCCGAGCCTGCACTACTCCGAGCCGAACCCGGACATCGACTTCGCGGCGGGCCCGTTCGCCGTGGTGACCGAGCCCACGCCGTGGGAGCCCGTCGGGCTGCCGCGCCGGGCCGGTGTCACCGCGCGCGGGCTCGGCGGTGGCAACGCGCACGTCGTGCTGGAGCAGCCGCCGTCACCGCTGCCGAGGGCGCAGACCGCGGATGACCAGGTGCTGGTGTTGTCCGCGCACACCCCGGCCGCCCTTGACGAACTGACGGCGCGGCTCGCCGCTCAGCTGACCGATCATCCCGAGCTCGAACTGCGGGATGTGGCGTGGACGCTGCAGGTCGGCAGGCGGCTGCACGGGCACCGCCGGTACGCGGTGGTGCGGGATCGGCAGGACGCGCTGCTGGTGCTCGGCGGGGAAGCGCCGGAGCGGCTGGTCACCGGTGACCACGCCCGGGACGGGCGAGCCGTGGCCCTGCTGGTGCCGGAGACGGCCGACGCGGAGGTGGTGCGGCGTTGGAAGGCCCTCGGCCTGAATCCGGACCTCACCCTGCATCCGGACTGTGGTGACGCCGAGATCGGGTCCGCTCTGGACACTCCGGGCCGGCTGTTCCTGGAGATCGGCGACTCACGGCTGTCCGCACGGCTGCGGGAGCACCCCCGGTGGACGCGGGAGCACATCGCCGTCACGGTCACCGATCCACTGGCAGCACTCGGTGAGCTGTGGCTCGCCGGACTGCCGGTCAACTGGGCGGCAGCCCACACGAGCCAGGTGAGAAGGGTGCCCTTGCCCGGCTATCCGTTCCAGCGGCAGCGTTATCTGCTGGAGGCGGGGCCCGCCGCACAGCCGCCGTCGTCCACTCCGGACGCCGAACGGGACACGCGACAGACGGTGTCCATGCTGTTCACCGAAATGCTCGGCCTGCCGGACGTCGACCCGGAGGACAGCTTCTTCGATCTCGGCGGGGATTCGCTGGTCGCGACCGAGCTCGTGGCCAGGATCGAGCAGTTGCTGCCGGTGGAGCTGGAGGTGCGGTCGCTGTATCTCGCGCCGTCGCTGCGGGAGTTCACCGCGCTGATCGAAGAGCGGATGCGTGACTCGGCGGTGCGGCATGGCTGACATACGGGTCATCGGGCGCCCGGCGCCGGCCACCGCTGTGGCCACCCTGTACTGCTTTCCGCACGCGGGTGGTGCGGCGGGGGAGTACGCGCGGTGGGCGGAGTACGCCCCTGGCTTGCGGCTGGTGGCCGTCCAACCACCGGGCAGGGCGCACAATCTCGGTGAGCGGGCGCTCACCGCGATGCCGGAGCTGGTGAGCGAGATCCTCGCGCAGGTGCAGTTCACCCCGCCGTTCGCCCTGTTCGGCCACAGCCTCGGCGCGCTCATCGCGTACGAGGTGGCCAGGGCCCTGGAGCCAAGGCCACTACGGCTCTTCGTCTCGTCGTGCCCGCCTCCGCCCCTGCCCGGGCGGGCCCAGCCGTTGCACCTGCTGGACGATTCCGCGCTGCACGCCGAGATCGAACGGCGCTGGGGCCCGCTGCCCGCGGCGACCAGATCCGACGAGGACCTGCTCTCCGCCGCACTGGCCTGCTATCGCGCGGATCTCCAGGTGCTGGAGACCTATGAGTTCGTGCCCGGCCCCCGGCTGCGTTGCCCCGTCACCGCTGTCGCCGGTGCGGGGGAGCCGGAGGGCGGGGCGTGGATGACGGGATGGCGGGACCACACCGACGGAGCCTTCGAGTCGTGCGTGCGGCCGGGAGGTCACTTCCACACCCGGGACGACCTCGATGGCCTGGGCAAGCTGCTCAGCGACACGGTACGCGCCGATCTGATTCGCGCCGAGCGCGGTGTGCCCAGATGAAAGGCGTAGGGGTTCGCCGGGTCCTTTGTGGGCCGGCGGGCCGCCTACGGGGGTGAACAACCCGACTCGGGAAGAGAACACAGTGGGGATCAGCCGTGCACCGGAGTATCACCGGGACTTACCTCAAGCTTTACGCGAACGTCCACAACGGAGCCGACGAGCTGATGCCTCTGACCGGCGCCCAGCGGAGGTTCCACCACACCAGGGCCGCCGATCCACGCGACCGGGTCAGGATCCTGCCGGTCTTTGTGGAATTCCCGCCCGGCCTGTTGTCGACCCACCGGCTGGAACAGGCGACACGATCGGTCCTGCTGCGGCATCCGGCGCTGCGCGGGGCGGCGGACACGGCCGGCGGGGTGCCGGTACTGCGGATAGGTCCGGTTCCTGAGGGTCCCATCGTGCGGGAGATCGTGGCCTCGGACACCGACGGCGCCGTATGGGCGGCCTTGGACGACTGGCCCGCCGAACGTGGTTCGTTCCGGGTGATCCTGGCCAGGGACGATCGGAGGGATCTGCTGGCCATCGGGTTCGACCACCTCGTCTGTGACGGCGAGTCCACCGGCCTGGTGCTGGACGAGCTGATGTCCCGCTATCAGGGCGGGGCGCACGTGCCGGATTCCGAGGCCGCCGCCGAACTGCGCCGCTACCGGGACGCGGTGGAGCGGCAGCTGGCAAGGGAACACGAGGCCAGCGGGCCGGAGGCGTTGGCGCACTGGACATCCCGGGTGCGTGACGCGGGGCCCGGCCTGTGGGGCAGAGGCAGGGACGCGGGTGAACCGGGCGGGCGGGAGTCCACCTGGCAACGCGTCGCGCTGCCGGGGCAGGCCACGGATCGGCCGTTCCCGGTGTTGCTGGCCGCCTGCCACAAGGCGCTGGCCCGGATACCGGGAACCGCGCCGGTCGCCTACACCTGGGGAGGCCAGGACGGGGCGGGGGTGGTCGGCTGCTTCATCAACACGGTGCTGGCCAACCCGCAGGGCGATGGCGTTCGCGAGAGCTGGTGGGAGGATCTCGAGTTCGTGGACACCCCGTTCGACGAAGTCGTCCGGGCCGCCAGAGCGTCCCACGCGCCGTGGACCGGCCACCTCGATCTCGTGCTGACCGTCATCGATCGCACGCGCCGCCCGGCGCCGGTGCTGGACGGCGTGCCCGGCCGGTTCAGGTACCCGCCGGGCACCAGGATCGAGGACCCGGTGATCGTCATGGCCGTCCATGACCGGGGTGAGTTGTCGCTGCGCATCGATCACGATCCCACGATCGTGCCCGGTGCCGCCGCGACCGGGATCGCCGACGCACTCCGTGAACCGTATGTGGACGCAGGCCATGTCGCGGGCTGAACTCACCACCCGGTCACTGCTGGTCTGCCTGGACGGGGCACCGGCCGTGGACTTGCCCGACGGCGACAGTGTGTTGTTCGGCTGGCGGGGCGGGGAGATCACCGTCGGCACCGACCAGGCGCTGACCGCGGGCCGGATCCACGCGTTCGGCGACTACTGGCTGATGTCGAACTACGGCGCGGCGGGCACCTACTGCGTGGAAAACCTGGAGGGGGCAGGGGAGTACGTGAAGGTGCGGGCCGGCAGAGTCGGGGTGCCGATCCCCTTCGAGCTGAGCCGGGTGACGCTGACCGTGGGTGCCGGGAGCAACAGCTTCACCGTCTACGCCCCGGAACGCCGCTCCACCGCCGGGCCGGATGGCGCCGGAATTCCGTTGCTGGACGAGGAAAGCCGGTACTTCCAGGTGCTGGTCTGCTTGTGCGAGCCGAGATTGCGGGACTGTGGTGTGGCGGCGGTACCGACCCCGGCGCAGGTCTCGGCCCGGCTGTCCGCCTCCGACCGGCCGCTCGGCCGCTCGGCGGTCAACTACCACATCGACTACCTGGCCACGAAACTCGGGATCGTGGCCCCGCGCGGGATGACCCGGGCGTGGAAGCGGGTCACGCTGGCGACGGTGGCGTTGAAGTTCGACCTGGTGCGCCCCGAGCATCTCCGTCTCATTCCCGGACTTGCTCCGGGAGGAGACGACCAGGGTGACCATCACCTCCGTCAGCACCCGATGCAACGGGTGCCGGCGACACCGTCCCGGCGGAGGTGACGATCTCCGTGACCGCGTCGGTGAACTCATCCAGGGTGGTCTTCTGGAACATGATCCGCACCGGTACGCGGTGGCCCAGCTCCGTGCGGATCCGGCCGACCGCCTGCACCGCGAGCAGCGAATGTCCGCCGCGCTTGAAGAAGTCGTCGTCCTCCCGCAGTTCGATGCCGCCGAGAAGCTGAGACCACACCCGCCGAACCACCTCCCGTACCGGGTTCTCGGCGGGTGCCGGGCTGTTCGTGGTGGGCGCCGTGCTTGTGGCGTGCGTGGCGCGCAGGGCCGCGAGATCTACTTTGCCCCGGTCGGTCATCGGCAACCGGTCCACGAAGGTGATCACGTTGGGCACCATGTGGCCCGGCAGCCTGTCCCGCAGGTAGTCGTGGATCTCATCGGCCGACGGTCGGTTCACCGTGGCCACCACGTACCCGGCGAGCGTCTGGTCCTGGAGCAGGACCACACAGTCCTCGACCTCCGGATGCGTGCGCAGAGCGGACTGTACCTCCCCGGTCTCCACCCGGAGTCCGTTGATCTGAACCTGATCGTCGTCCCGGCCGAGGAACTCCAGCACGCCCGCAGCGCTCATCCGGACACGGTCACCGGACCGGAACACCCGGCCCAGGTCAGGCAGCCGGATGAAACGCTCCGCCGTGAGCGCGGCATCGCCGAGATAGCCACGCGCCACGCAGGCGCCGCCGATCAGCAGCTCCCCGTCCGGCGAGACGTGCAGCTCGACCCCCGTGACGCCGAGGCCGATCGGTACCTCCGGCCCGGTGTCCGTGCCGGCGTCGAACTCGTGGTAGGTGACCGCCACAGCCGCTTCGGTCGGTCCGTACCGGTTGAACAGCCGCACCCCGGGCAGCAGTTCGGTGATGCGGCGGGCCACCGAGGCCGGCAGCCGGTCCCCACCGCTGATCAGGTACCGCAGGCCGGTGGCTTTCCGGAACTCCGGCTCATCGAGCAGTGACGGCAGTATCGCCGGGGGGAGCCGTACCGCGGTGATCTCGTGCTCGACGAGTGCGGTGGCGATGGCGAGCGGGTCCAGATGATCGCCCTCGGCGAGGGAGACCACCGTGGCGCCGGCACCGAGTGGCCAGAAGAAGTCGGTCAGCGAGGCGTCGAACGTGTAGGGCGCCACCTGCAACAGCCGGTCGCCCGGCCCGAGCGGCAGTCGTTCGGCGAGCCAGTCCAGGTGTGGCGTGAGGTTACGGTGCTCGACGACCACGCCCTTGGGCGTGCCGGACGATCCGGAGGTGTAGGTGACGTACGCGGGATCGTCCGGGCTTCCTGCGGCGGCCGGTTCACCTTCCCGGTCCCCGTCCTCGCCCCCGTCCATGCCGAGTGTGCGGACACGGTCGTACCGGAACTGGGCCGCCGTCGCGTCGTGCACCAGCGTCACGACCGGTGCGCAGTCCGCGAGGATCCGTGCCAGCCGAGGGGCGGGTTCCTGCAGACCGAGCGGCACGAACGCGGCACCCGCCCGCAGCGCACCGAGCATGCCGATCGCCATGTCGGCCCCGCGCTCCAGGAACAGCGCCACCCGCTCGCCAGGGCCGGCTCCCGCGTCGGCCAGACGCCTCGCCAGCCGTCCCGACCGCTCGTCCAACTCCCGGTAGGTCAGCGACCGTCCGGCACTGTCGAGCCAGGCCGTGTCCGCCTGCGCCTTGTCGAGAATCCGGGTGTGCAACAAGCCGTTGTCCGACATCTTCATCCCCCCGCGGGTGGAACACTCGCCGAGGTCCGATCCGATCACAGACCAGGGGCCGAGTCATCCTGTCGAACGTCAGGGGCGGTCGACAGGCAGCCACGTATGGCACATGACGATGTCCCGCCCGTGCCCGGGCTGTAGCCTTACTGAAGGCAGGGGGAATTGCCTTTCCAGATGACCGCATGGTCGCACCGCCGCCGCTGAGATTGCCGTGCGGGGCCGCGTGCGCTTGCAGACCGGCCTGGGAACAGAGCATCTACGCAGATATCTCACGCCGCGAGATGAGGAGACGCCACGCTCATGGACTCCGTGTCGAGTATTCCGCTGTCCGTTGGTCAGGAGGCGATGTGGACCGCCTGGAGAACCGAGCCCGAAACGCCTGTCCATATCTTGCCTATTCCGTTCCAGGTGCACGGAACGCTGGATATGCCCCGGTTACGCGCGGCCGTTCACGCCCTGGACGCGGCGTACCCCCACCTGCGGGGCCGGATTCAGCGCACCCCGGACGGGCCCCTGCTCACCTGGACCGACGCGCCCCGAATTCCGGTGGCCGAGCGGAGCATCTCGCTGGGGCGGGATGAGGCGGTGCGGCAGGCGTGGCAGCGGCCCTTCGATCTCGAGGCCGGGCCCCTGGCGCGGGTGCACGTCCTGCACGGGCCGGACTACACGGTTCTGCTGCTGACCGCGCATCACCTTGTGTGCGACGACGCGAGCGTGCCGCTGTTGACCGAGGCGCTGCGCAAGGCATATGCGGGACAGCGTCTCCAGCCCGCCGACCACAGCGGCCCCCTGTCCGAGTTCGCCCGCCGGTCCAGGGAAGTGTCGGATACGCCGGCGGGCGATGCGCATCGAGCGCACTGGAGGCGGTTCCTCGGCACAGACCTGCCGCGCGTTCCGCTGCCGACGGGCGGGGACGGTCGCAGCGTCATGTACCGGGCCGACGTTCCGCCGGCGCTGGCGCGGCGGCTGCGGGACCGCACTCGCGAACTCGGTGTGTCCTACTTCACCGCGTTGTACGCGGGGTACCTCGTGGCCTTGCGGCGGCGTACCGGGCTGGACGACCTGCTGGTCTCCGTCCCGTTCCACTCTCGCACGGCACCCGGGCTGCGTGACAAGGTCGGCTGCTTCGTCAACATGCTGCCGATCCGCCACCGGTTCAAAGCACAGGACTCCTACGCGGATGTGCTGTCTCGATCGGGCAGCGAGGTGAAGGACTGCCTGACCTACGGCGAGCTGCCGCTTCCGGCGGTCATGCGTGAACTCGGACCGACCGGGTCGGCCGCCGGGGAACGTACCTGGCAGACCGCGTTCCAGTACACGACCGTGGGCTCGGGCGCCGGCCTGGATGTGCAGCGGCCGGAACTGGTGTCGGGCGACGACCACTGCGTGCTGAACCCGCTGGACACCGAGAGCAGTGCCGGATTCCTCCCGACGCTCATGGTCAGGGAGGACAGCACCGGCACCCAGGTGCTGTGGAAGGACCCCCTGGGGCTGGCCGGCGAGGCGGAGGCTCGCGCGATGGTTTCGGAGTATCTGGACATGCTCTCGGAGATCGCCGCTGATCCCGGCCGGCCGATCGCCCCGGTCCCGGATGCGGTGAGCGCGCCGGCCGGGCCCGAGCGGGCCGAGGCCGGGCGAGCGAGCGCCGTGGAGCCGGAGCAGCTGCGCCGGATGGCCGAGGTGTGGCAACAGGTGCTGAAGAAGGATGAGATCAAGCCGGATGACTCGTTCTTCACCCTGGGCGGGCAATCCCTGATGGCCGGTGCCCTGGTGACCGCCGCAGGGGAACGGTTCGGGGTGCGGATCCCGCTCCGGACGCTGTTCGAGCACTCCCGGCTGGGCGATTTCACCGAGCACGTGCTGGGGCTGGCGGCGCCCACCGCGCCGATCCCGGATGCCGTCGCCACGGATGTTCCCCTGGCGATGACCGCTTTCCAGCAGCGGATCTGGCTGGCCGAGCTGATCGATCCGAGCGTGCGCAATCACGTGCCGCTCGCCTGGCGGGTGGAGGGCCGGCTGGACCCCGGCCGGCTGCGTGTGGCGCTGGGCCGGCTGGTGGCCGAGCACGAGATACTCCGTACCCGGTTCGTCGATGACGACGACGCGTTGTCCGTGCGGCTGGGGCAACCGTGGGTGCCGCCGCTGGAACTGCTCGACCTGCGGAACGCCCCCGACGGCATGATGGACTGGCTGGACGCCGCCCTGCGCCTGCCGTTCGACCTCGAGTCCGGACAGCTGCTGAGGGCCGCCCTCGGTGACCTCGGTGACGGCCGGCAGGTGCTGCTGCTCTGCCTGCACCACCTGGTGATCGACGGGGAGTCGATTCCCGTGCTGCTCGCGGAGCTGGACCGTCACTACACCGCTTCGGACAGGCCGCGACCGGTCGTCCAGTACCGGGAGTTCGCCGCCTACCAACGAGAGCAGCGGGACAGCGAGGCCTGGAACACCGATCTGGAGTACTGGGCGTCCGCACTGGAGGGAGCGCCCGCGGATACGCCGCTGCCCGCGCCGAAGCAGCCGGAGCCGAACGGGGCGTTCCGGATCCCGTTGCCCGAGGGGCTACTGGATTCGCTGGGCGCGGTGCAGTCCGAACACGGCGTCAGTTGGTTCATGGTGGCCGCCACCGCGCTGGCGGTGACCCTGCACCGGTGGACGGGCCTCGACGATGTCACCTTCGGGTCTCCGACGGCGAACCGGAATGAGCCCCGGTTCGCCGAACTGCTCGGCCCGTGCCTGAACACCGCGGTGCTGCGCTCCCGGGTGACCGCGGACAGCACAGTGCTGGACGCACTGCTGCGGATGCGCGGCGAGGCGCTGGGTGCGCTGGAGCACCAGACCGTCCAGTTCGACGACGTGATCACCCGGCTGAGTCCGGTCCGGCGGTTCGGGCACACCCCCTATGTGAACGTCACGTTGAACATGAACCTGTTGGACGCCCACGCCGCTGTGCTGGGCGGGACGCGGCTGACGCCGGTACTGGACGACTCGCTGCGCAGCGAGAACGCCAAGTTCGGCCTGACGGTGACCATGGCGCAGCGGGACGGCGATCTGATCGGACTGGTGGCCCACCGCGGAGAACAGCTGGGCGGCGAACACGCCCGGGAACTGGCCGGCGAGCTCGCCGCCCTGCTGGCCCGGTTCCCGGAGGCCCTGAGCGAGCCGGTCATGCGACTTGGCTGAACCGACGCCGTGCGGGGAGCGCCTCAGTGCTGGCCGGGCAACTGGGTGATGGGGTGTCCGACGACGTTGTGCGGCTGGTACGGCTCTTCGAGGTAGCTGATCTCTTCGTCGTCGAGTTCCACGTCCGGTGCGGCGATGGCGTCCTGGAGATGGCTCATCTTGGTGGCGCCGACGATGGGGGAGGTGACGGCCGGCTTGGAGAGCAGCCACGCCAGAGCGAGCTGTGCCATCGGCAGCCCGCGTTTGGCGGCCAGCTGTCCGAGCCGGCCGACGATCTCGCGATCCGTGTCGCGGTAGAGGGTCTTGCCGAACTCGTCGGTTTCGCTGCGGGCGCTGACGCTGTCCCATTCCCTGGTGAGTCGTCCCCTGGCCAGCGGGCTCCAAGGAATGACGGCGACGCCCTGGTCGGCGCACAGCGGCAGCATTTCCCGCTCTTCTTCGCGGTAGATCAGGTTGTAGTGGTTCTGCATCGTGGTGAAGGGAGTCCAGCCGTTCCGCTCGGCGACGTGCTGGGCTTTGGCGAACTCCCAGGCCCACATCGATGACGCGCCGATGTGCAGCGCCTTGCCCGCCTTCACCACGTCGTGCAGCGCCTCCATGGTGACCTCGATCGGCGTCGCCGGGTCCCACCGGTGGATCTGGTAAAGGTCGACGTAGTCGGTGCCGAGCCGGCGCAGGCTGTTGTCGATCTCGGTCATGATCGCCTTGCGGGAGAGGCCGACGCCGTTGGGTCCGGGACGCGTCCGCCCGTGAACCTTGGTCGCCAGCACGATCTCGTCGCGGTGGCCGTATTCACGGAGTATGTGCCCGACGATCTGCTCACTGGTCCCGGCGGAGTAGACGTTGGCGGTGTCCAGGAAGTTGATCCCGGACTCCAGGGCGTGCAGCAGCATCGGCCGTGCTTCGTCGAGGTCCAGGGTCCAGCTGTGGACGCCCTTTCCGGGTACGCCGTAACTCAGGGCGCCCAGGCAAATCTGCGACACGTCCATACCGGTCGAGCCCAGCTTGACGTACTTCAAGATGTTTCTCCTTGATGGGATCGGTGTCAGAACGACAAACACTTGATGTTGGCAAGGGCGCAGACTTCCTCGCAAGTGTTGGCGAGAAACAATCTGATGCACCGCCAGCTGCCGTATCCTGGACGGGAGTTACCGGTGCACGCTCACTGGAGAGACCCCGACAGGACGGATCGGAATTCTCCATTGACAAAGAGCAGCGGGTCGGCCGTACCCACAATCCCGCATTCCTCCACCGAGCCGACGACAATGGTGTGGTCCCCGGCCTCGACGAGGTGGACGGCCCGGCAGGCGAAGTGCCCGATGGTGCCCGCGAGCCGCATTCCGCCCGACGCGGGAGCACCCGCTGTCTCGACCGCGGCGAAACAGTCGGATCCGGTGGGCCGGTCCGGATCGGCGAACCGGCGTGCCAAGGCGTGCTGGTGCGCGCCGAGGACATTGACCACGAAGCCGCCCGTGCTCTCGATGAGAGTGGTGATCCGGGCCCCGTGCCGCACGGAGAAGTTCACCAGCGGCGGGGAGAGCGACAGCGTGGCGAAGGAGTTCACCGTCATCCCGTGCATGTCGTCTCCCCGTCCGCTGGTCACCACGGTGACCCCGGTGGGCAGCTGCCGGGCGACCGTGCGCAGCTCCGCCGGTGTCACCGACGATGCGGGCGTGGTCCGGCGGCTCAGGGCGATCCCTCCTTCGATTCCGGGAGCGGACGCGCTCCCAGGAGCACGGCACCGAGATGGGATATGCCGGCGCCGAGCATGACGTACGTCTCCGGCTCGGCCAGTTGTTCCGGGTCGGCCGGTTTCGTTTCTCCGCTCCGGTCGACGAGGCCGATCAGCGGATCGCTGCCTTGGCAGTGGGCGATACGGCCCACCCCCTCCAGCGCGATCCGGTCGGCGGTGAAACCGGCCTCCGCGAGGTACATGCGCATCACATGGCGCGCGAAGTTGCTGGGCAGCACCAGTGTTCCCGCCGACCGGAAGGGATGCCGCGCCGACAGCCGGGCGAACACCTCGCGGTACGCGTTCATCCGCGAGGTGAGCTGCCGGTGTGCGGATCCGCCCCCCGACTCCTGACCCGGGGCGGCATGGTGTGCCATGGCCAGCACCGGCAGACCGGCGGCCTCCGCCGACACGAGCGCCGAGGCCGCCCCGTCGCTGGCGATCGCCACCCCGCCCGCCACGACACGCAGACCTCCGGTCGAGATGTCGGCGAGGTCACCGCTCACCACCATGACGTGACGGGCGGTGCCGTCCCTGACGAACGACGCCGCGGTTCCCACCGCGGCCATGGAGGTGGCGCAGTCCATCAGACCGACCGTGATCACCGTGGCCCCGCTCATCCCGGTCTCCGCCAGGAACTCCGAGACATCCCGGTGAGCGGCGCGGCCCGGTGGAAGCGAGTCGGTGGCCAGCAGCACGATGTCGATCTCACTGCCCGGCACTCCGGAATGCGCCAGTGTCCGACTGACGGAAGCGGTCATCAACTCGACCATCGGCGCCTCGGACCAGTGGTAGGTGACGAACCCCGCCGAGGGGGAGGTGAGGTCGGCGGCGGCCGGTGACCCCGACAACTCGGGCAGGTCGGCCACCGGCTCGGCATACTCGCCCAGTTCGTAGGCGGGGGCGCACAGACGCGGAGTGATCACCGGCAGCCCTCCCGGGACGCTTCCTCGGCGGCGGCCGTGAACAACTCGGCCAGCCTCCGTACGGTGGCCTCCTCGTACAGCTCGGTGTCGTATTCAAGCCAGCCCGTCACTCCGTCGGCACGGGGGTAGACCGCCAGGGTCAGGTCGTAGCGGGCGGTGCCTTTGTCGACGTCCGTCGTGGACACCACGGCGTCCTGGAGGGTGCGGGTGGTTTCCCCGAGGTTGTCGAAGACGAACACGGCGTCGAAGAGGGGATGCGTACCGGCAACCCGACGCGGGGCGTCGATGAGTTCTCCCGGGTACGCCGCGTGCCGCAGCCCCGCGCGGGAGATCGTGCGGGCAGTCCGCACGCGGGCAGCCCAGGAACCGTCATCCGGGTTGCGCAGCCGCACCGGCAGCACATTGAGCAGGTAGCCCACCGCCGTCTCGGCGCCCGGCCGGTCCCGGCCGGCGGTGAAGGTCCCCAGAAGGACGTCCGCGTGTCCTCCGAACTTCTCCAGGGCCGCCCAGGCCACCGCGAGCCAGCCCGCGTACGCGGAGGCGGCCTCGCGTTTGGCCAGCGCGGCGATCCCCGCGGTGACACCGGGCGGGAGCGAGAACGCCACCCGGTTTCCGTTCCGTGCAGTGGTCCCGGACCGCGGCCGGTCCGTCGGCAGGGGCGGGGGCGGGGCGTCGACCACCCCCGCCCAGTACTCGGCCGCGGCCCGCCCGGCGTCGCCGGCCACCCACGCGGCCTGTTCCCGGGCCCAACGGCTGAACGGGGTCACGGCGGGCGCCGGTGCGCCGGCATCACGGTCGAGCGCGTCCAGCAGCATTTCGAAGGACCACGCGTCGAAGACCAGGTTGTGCACGACGACGAGCAGCCACGCCTCCTGGGCGGCGGGCCCCGTGGCCAGGACGACGCGCAGCAGAGGACCGCTCGCCAGATCGAACGGTTCCCGGGCCAGTTCCCGTGCGAGGGCCTCGGCCTCCTGGGCTGTCGCACAGTGGGACCGGGTCAGCCGGGGCGGCAGCGCCTCGTGGACGACCGGCCGGACCTCACCCCCGGTCTCCTCGAACGTGGTGCGCAGCGCTTCGTGGTCCCGGACGAACCCCTCGACGCGCTCTGCCAGCCGATCGAGGTCGGCCGTCGCTCCGGTGAGGCGGACGGCCTGGCAGACCACGTCCGCGGGCCGGCCGCCGATCGCGTGGTGGGTCTCCCACAGCCTGCGCTGGCCCGGTGTCAGCCGCTCCTGCGGCCGGGCCCTCAGCACCTTGGCGCGCAGCAGCGCTCGCTGCTGCGGGGTGAGGGCCGCGAGCCGGGCGGCGAGGGCGGGCGACGGTGACGAGGTCATGCGTAGCGCCTCCGCAGTTCGTTGAGCTGGCCGAGACTCTGGACGACCAGGTCCTCGTCCACGCCGAAGTCGATCAGGCAGGCGATCTCGGTCACCCCCATGCCCTTGAACCGCTCGACCACGGCCATGCAGGAGTCGGGCGTGCCGAGCAGAGCACCCTTCTCGAAGTACTTGTCGAAGGCGAACCGGACCAGTTGGTCGGCGTCGCCCTCCGACATGTCGCGGACGCCGGCGCCGGGCGCGAGGTTCTTCTTCTGCGAGTCGATGACAGTGAGGAAGGATCGCAGGTACTCGCTGAAGGGCGGCCATACCGTCTCGCGTACCTCGTCGAGGTCGGTGCCGATGAACGTGTGCAGCATGAGGGTGACCGTCACGTCGTCCCGGTCGTGCCCGTGCGCCTCGAGCGTCTTGAAGTAGAGGTCGAGTTTCTCCTCCAGCTCCTCGTTCGACATGTCGATGAGGGCCGTCAGCACGTTGCAGCCGAGCCGGCCGGCCGTCTCGAAGGTCTCCGGGCTCTTGGTGCAGGTGAGCCAGACCGGCAGTTCGGGCTGGACCGGCTGCGGATGCAGCTCCACCTCCACGTGGTTGCCCAGACCGTCCTGGACGGTGACCGGTTCGCCCTCCCACAGCTCGCGGATCGTGGTGACCGCGTCGAAGGTGTGCTGCCGACGGTCGGTCCAGCCGGACGGGTTGATGGCGAAGTCGACCGGGCTGAAGCCGGTGGCCAGGGCGATGCCCACGCGGCCCTGGGACAGGTTGTCGACGACCGCCCAGTCCTCCGCCACCCGGATCGGGCTGTGCAGCGGCAGGATGACGCTGCCGGCCCGGATCTGCAGCCGCTGCGTGGCCGTGGCCAGCGCGGCGCCCAGCACGGACGGGTTCGGGTACAGCCCGCCGAAGCGGTGGAAGTGCCGCTCCGGCGTCCAGATGGCGGTGAAGCCGTTCTCGTCGGCGTACCGGGCGGCGTCGAAGACGAATCGGTACTTCTTCTTCTCGTCGCCGGAGAAGAAGATCAGGCTGAAGTCCACGGTCAGTGCTCCTCTCGCTGGGGTTCGTCGGCGTCTTCTCGCGGGGCCCCGCCGGCGGCCTCGGACAGCAGTTGCTCGGTGAGGTCCGGGTCCAGCCCGGCCAGTTCCGCCGCCAGTGCCTCGACCTCGTCGGCGTCGCCGGCCGGCGCCGCCCCGGGTACGGCGCTCTCGGTCTCCTCACGGGCGTCCAGCCGCTGCTGAACCAGTCCGGCCAGGGCGGCCGGTGTCGGATCGGCGAGGACGTCGGCCAGCGGCACCTCCACGGAGAAGAACTCGCGGATGTCGGACAGCAGCTTGACGATGAGCAGGGAGTCGCCGCCGAACTCGAAGATGTCGCCCGACGGCGGCATCTCCTCGTCGCCCAGCGCGTCCCGTACCAGCCGGGCCACCTGCCCGGTGAGGTCGCCGGCCGCCTCCGTCTCGGTGCGCGGCCCGGGTGCGGCGGTGCGCGCGGCCGGCCGTGCGATCCGTTCGTCGCGCACCCACTGGTCCAGTCGGTGCCCGATGTCCCAGGTGGACACCGCCACGTGGGAGACGTCCCGCAGGGTCAGCAGCCGGCGGATGGCTTCCAGCCCCTCGTCGGGCTGGATCGCCTTGTCGTCCATGCTCCGGCCGATGGCCGAGATCGCCCGCTTCTCGTCCTGGTGGTGCTGCCAGACGTCCCAGGCCGCGCTGATCCACACCGTGCGGTCCAGGCCCCGGTTGGCGCGTTCCGCGGCGGCGTCCATGTAGTGGTTGGCCGCGCCGTAGGCCAGCAGCCGCAGTCCGCCGAGGACTCCGGCCAGTGAGGAGAGCATCAGGCAGAAGTCGACCGGCCGGCCGGCGAGCACCTGCTCCAGGGCGATCTGGCCGTGGGCCTTGGGAACGAAGTGCCACTGGCACTGCTCGACGCTGGCGCCGGTGATCGCGCGGTCCCACTGCTCGCTGGGCAGGCCGGCCGCGTGGACGACGCCGTGCAGCGCCCCGAAGTGTCCCTCGACGCGCTCCACGGCCGCGCGCAGGCCGTCGACGTCGGCCACGTCCGTGTGGACCAGGAAGGTCTCGGCGCCGGCTGCCTCCAGCTTGCGCAGCCGGGTGATGCGCAGCGCCGTCTCGTCATCGGCGTCGTGGCCGGCGAGCCAGTCGTCCCACTGCTCGCGGTCGGGCAGCGGGTCCCGGGTCAGCAGGGCCAGCCGTGCCCCGCACTCCTGGTGCAGCCACTGGGCGATCAGAGAGCCGATCTCGCCGAGGCCGCCTGTGATGAGGTAGGCGCCGCCGTCCCTGAGCCGGGACCGGGCCGCGGTGGACCAGTCGGCACGCACCGGTGCCAGGTCGGCGGTCCAGCGGCTGTCGCCGCGCAGGGTGACGGCCAGCTCCGGCGATCGCTGCCCGGTGAGCTCGGCGGCGAGGGTGCGCAGTGAGCGCTCGTCCACGCCGGCCGGCAGGTCGAAGTGGCGTGCGCCGATGTTGCCGTGCTCCTGGCCGATGACCCGGGCCGCGACCGCCAGCGACACCAGTTCGGCTGCCGGTTCCGGTTCCGCGGACGTGACGGCATAGGCTCCGGCGCTGATCAGGTCCAGCTGCAGCGGGCTGGTGACGTCGTGCTTGCTGAACGCCTTCACCAGCGCGATCAGGCTGTACAACCCGTGGCGCTGGGCCTGTTCGAACCGCTCGATGCTCCGTTCGGCGGGCAGTGGAGCGGTGGACCAGGCGTGTACGACACGGCCGGGCAGCCGGTTCTCGGCGAGGAGCTCGCCGATCAGCCGGCTGTGGTCCTCCTCGGAGTCGGCCCGGACGGTGAAGGCGTCGCCGTCCCGGCCGTACGCGTCGCCCGCGGTGACGGTGAGCACTGTGCCCGCGAAGGCGTGGCCGGCCAGGCGGGCGGCGGTGCCCCGGTCGTCGGCGAACAGCAGCACCGGTTCCGTCAGCGGCTCGGCGTCGGCGTCGAGGCTGCCCACGGCGGGCCGCCACACCGGTGCCGAGAACCACTCGTCCAGGGGCAGCTTGCCCGGCGTGCGGTTCGCGGTGGCGCCCGCTCCGGTCAGGACGCCCGAGCCGGGCTCGACCCAATAGCGGGTGCCTTCGAAGGGATACGTGGGCAGGGGCGCCTTGCGGCGGCCGCGGCCCGCGTAGTAGCCCGCCCAGTCGGGGGTCAGGCCCATGGCCCACAGCCGGCCCAGGGCGGCCGTCAGCGCGGTGAGGTCGGCGGACGGGTCCTTGCCGCGGGCCGTGGAGGTGATGACGGGTATCCCGGTCTGCCGGTCGGGATGGCGACGGACGAAGGTGGCCAGGGTGTGACCGGGCCCGACCTCGACGAAGACCTGGCCCCCCTCGCCCAGCGCGGTCTCCACACAGTCCGCGAACCGGACCGTCTCCCGCAGGTGCGCCCCCCAGTAGGCGGGGTCGGTGGCCTCCTCGTCGAGGATCCAGTCGCCGGTGCGGTTGGACAGGAAGGGGATCTGCGGACGGCGCAGTTCGACCCCGCGCAGCACCTCGGTGAGGGGCGCCACCGCCGCGTCCATCAGGGCGGAGTGGAAGGCGTGCGAGGTGGAGACCTTGCGGTGGGTGATGCCGGCGGCGGTCAGCGCGGCGGTCACCTCGCCCATCGCCTCCTTGGGTCCGGCGACCGTGCACACCCCGGGCTCGTTCACCGCCGCCAGGTCGACTCCGTCGACGAGGTGGCGGGTCACCTCCTCGGGCGTGGCCATGACGGCCCGCATCACACCGCCGGGCAGCGCGTCCACGAGGCGGCCGCGCTCGGCGATCACCCGCAGGGCGTCGGGCAGGGTGAACACCCCCGCCAGGGTGGCGGCGACGTACTCTCCCACGCTGTGGCCGATCAGGGCGGAGGGACGGATCCCCCAGGACATCCACTGCCGCGCCAGCGCGTACTCGACGGCGAACAGGGCGGGCTGGGTGAGCGCGGTGCGGTCGAGGTTCAGCCGCTCGCCCTCGTAGCCGCGTGGTCCCGGGAAGAGGGCGTCCCTCAGGTCGAGGCCGAGGTGCGGTGCCAGCAACTCGGCGCACTCGTCGAGGGTGGCGCGGAAGACGGGCAGGTGCTCGTACCAGCTCTGGCCCATGGCCGGGTACTGGGCGCCCTGTCCGGGCAGCAGGAAGGTGACCCGGCGGTCGGCGGGGTGGCCGGAGTCCTGGAACACGAACCGGGGGTCGGCGGTGCGCAGCGCCTGTACGGCGGTCGCCCGGTCCGGCGCGGTGACGACGGCCCGGTAGTCGAAGGTGTGCCGGGTGGTGGCCTGGGTGTAGGCGACGTCGTCCAGGTAGGTGTCGCCGGGCGCGGCCGTGGAGTCCTGCGGCGCGGTCTCGTCCAGGTGGTCGGCGAGTGCGTGACGCGCCTTCTCCAGCGCTGCGGGTGACTTGGCGGATACCGGGATCATGACCACGGGGGGCACGGCCGCAGTCCCGGCGGGGGCGGCGACGGTTCGCGGCGCCTCCTCCAGGACGACGTGCGCGGTGGTTCCGCCCATGCCGGTGGAGGTGACGGCGCAGCGCAGCGGACCGGCCGCGTCCTGCCACGGCCGCACGTCCATGCCGACCTGGAAGCGGGTGCCGTCGACCGGGCACTCCGGGTTCCACTCGGTGAAGTGCGGGGTGGGCACCAGGGTGCGGTGGTGCAGCATCAGGACGCACTTGATCAGTCCGGCGACCCCCGCCGCCGTACTCAGATGTCCGATGTTGGCCTTGACCGAGCCCAGGGTGAGCGGGGTGGCGTCGGGCACCTGGTAGACCTGGGCGGCGGCGGACAGCTCGATCGGGTCGCCCATCCGGGTCCCGGTTCCGTGCGCCTCCAGGTAGCTGACCGTGGCCGGGTCCACGTCGGCGACCGCGAGGGCCTCGCTGAGGACGGCAGCCTGCCCGGAGATGCCGGGCGCGGTGAAGCCGGCGCGGTCGTTGCCGTCGTTGCCCACCGCCGAGCCGCGCAGCACCGCCCACACGGTGTCTCCATCGGCCAGCGCGTCTTCCAGGCGCTTGAGTACGACGACTCCGACGCCGTTGCCGAAGACGGTGCCGTCCGCGTTCGCGTCGAACGGACGGACGACTCCGGTGCGCGAGGTGATGCCGTCGGGCTCGTGGACGTAGCCGGCCTCCTGCGGGAAGCGCAGGGCCACCCCGCCGGCCAGTGCGACGTCGCACTCCTGGGTCAGCAGGCTCTGCGCCGCGAGGTGCACCGCGACCAGAGAGGTGGAGCACGCGGTCTGCACCGCGATGCTCGGGCCGGTGACCTTCAGGTGGTAGGAGGCGCGGGTGGTCAGGTAGTTGGGGTCGTTGCCCATCAGGGTGGCCATGTCCTGGTGCATGCGCTGGAGCGAGCCGTTGAACCCGCGTTCCCCGGTGAGCACGTTGTTCAGCAGGTAGGTGCTGGTCAGCGACCCGGCGAAGATCCCGATACGGCCGTCGTAGACCTCCGAGTCGTGGCCGCTGTGCTCCAGGGCGGCCCATGCCGTCTGGAGGAAGAGCCGCAGCTGCGGGTCCATGCGTTCGGCTTCGCGGGAGCTGAGGAAGAAGAACGACGCGTCGAACTTGTCGGCGTCCTCCACGGCGGCCGCCCGCCGCACGTAACGGGGGTGCGTGAACGTTTCCTCCGGCACCCCGGCGGCTCGCAGGGCCTCCTCGTCGAGGTCCGTGACGTGGCTCGTGCCCGCGAGGAGGTTGCGCCAGAACTCGGCGTGGTCGCGGGCGCCCGGGAGCCGGCAGTCGAGGCCCACCACGGCGATGCGCCCGGACAGGGGGTCCTGGTGCGGCTGTTCAGTCACGTGTGCCTCCTGAGGCGGTGTCATGAGCCTCGCCGGGCAGCGGGCTCGGGTACGGGCTGCGGGGGGCGCGCCCCGACGGCCGGCGGGGCACGCGCGCCGCCGCGCGGCGGCGCTCGCCGCGGTTCTGTCCGCGGGCGGCGCCACCGGCGCCGGAACCGGCGGGGGACGCCGAGGAGGCCGAGATCAACCGGACCAGGGAGCGCACCGTCGGTGCCTGGTACAGGTCGGTCATCCGCAGGTCGGGGGCGACGGTGCGGGTGAGGTGCTCGTGCACGCCGGCCAAGCGCAGCGAAGTGCCGCCCAGGTCGAAGAAGTTGTCGTCGAGGCCCGGCCGGCGCACCCCCAGCGCCTCGCGCCAGGCGGCGACGACGGCCTCCTCCACGGGGGTGCCGGGAGCCTGCGGACGGCGGCCGGAGAGGCCCTGCCGGTCCTGCTCGGTGAGGGGGTCGGGCAGCGCGGCCCGGTCGATCTTGTGGTTCGCCGTCAGCGGCAGCTCGTCCAGCACGAGGTACGCCGTGGGCACGGCGTGGTCGGGCAGGACCCGGCGCAGCGCGGCACGCAGGGACGGCCCCTCGGGTGCGACGCCGTCGTCGGGCACCACGTAGGCGACGAGCTGGCGTTCGCCCAGCCGGTCCGTGAACGGCGCGACCACCGCCTCACGGATCTCCGGCAGTTGTTTGAGCGCGCTCTCCACCTCGCCGGTCTCCACCCGGATACCGGAGATCTTCACCTGGAAGTCGCGGCGGCCGACGAGCAGCAGCGTCCCGTCGTCCAGGCGCCGCGCGAGATCGCCGGTGCGGTAGGTCCGTCCGTCGGGGGTCGCGCCAGGGGCGAGGTGGTCGCTGACGACGACGATCTCGCCCTCGCCGGGGCCCTCGACCGTGCGGCCGTCGGCGTCGGTGAGCCGCACCTCCGTCCCGGAGACCGGGAACCCCAGGGGGAACACGCCGGTCGGCGGCCGGTAGCCGAGGTCGGCGACGCGCAGCAGGGCGCAGGAACACTCGGTGGATCCGTACGCCCCGGCCACACGGCACTCTGTCTCGAAGTGCCGACGGCAGGCCTCCAGGTCGGCGAGGTGCAGGGTGTCCCCGCCGAGGGCCAGCATCCGCATCGCGGGAAGCCGGGTGCCGCGGCTCTCCATCGCCCGCACCAGCGCCCGGAACACGGGCAGCGTCGAGTGGTACACGGTGATCCGCTCGGTGTGCATCCACTCCAGCAGACCCGTGACGCCCAGCGCCTTGAGGTCGACCGGGTACAGCGAGGCCCCGGTCAGCAGGGCCGAGAAGGTGTCCTGGACCGCCGAGTCCCAGCTGTAGGCGGACTGCAGCGACAGCCGGTCGGCCGGGCCGACGCCCAGGCCGTCGACCCAGGCCCTGGTGTGGTGCAGGACGTTGCGGTGCGGCTGGGACACGGCCTTGGGCCGGCCGGTGGACCCGGAGGTGTACAGCACGTAGGCCTCGGCGTCCGGGAGGGCGCGGTCGACGTCCTCCTCGTCACCGGCGTCGGCGTGCCGTACCAGGTCCTCGTACGACAGCACCGGCAGGGCGGGCAGCTCCGCCTCGGACGCCAGACGCGTCGCCAGACCGGCCTGCGGGCCGGCGGTGACCAGGGCGTGGACGCCCGAGTCGGCCGCCATGAAGGCGAGCCGCTCCGGCGGGTACGACGCGTCCAGCGGCACGTACGACAGCCCGGCCCGCAGGACGCCGAGCAGGGCCGCGATCATCTCCGCGCCGTGCGAGAACAGGAGCCCGACCCGTTCTCCCGGGTTCAGGCCCGCGGCGCTCAGCCCCTGGGCGACGCGTGCGGACCTCTCGCGGGTGTCCGCGTAGGTCCACCGGGTCTGCGGGGTGACGACGGCCTCCCGGCCGGGATGGGCCGAGGCCATGGCCAGGAACCGGTGGGACAGGGTGCGGGCCTCGGAGGGGGCCGGGAAGGGGCGGTGACCGCTGACCGCGTCGGGCGCGGCGGGGCCGGGGGCGCTCGTCTTCAGGGGACTCACCTCGATCCGTAGTCGAAGATCACGGCGGGGTGCGCCGGGCGTTCGCGCAGCTCGGCGTAGGCCTCGGCGGCCCGCTCCAGCGGCAGTCTGGGCAGACCCAGCAGGTCCGGCCGGATGGCTCCGGCACCGATCAGGTCGAGCGCCCGCCGCAGGTTCTCGGTGACGGTGCCCTCGCCCTCGGGCGCGGTGACCTCGGTGAGTCCGCGGGCGTACGACGGATCGCGGTATCCGGCACCGCAGCGGGCCGCGTAGCGGATGTCCACGTTGCCCAGCTCGACGCTGAAGTCGACCCGCGCCGTGAAGCGGCCCACCCCGACCAGTCGTGGCCGGCCCGGGGCGCGGGCCGCCCAGCGGGCCGCCGCGGCGACCGTGTCGCCCGCCTCGCCGGTGACGCACAGGAAGACACAGCGGCCGCCCTCGGCCGGTGCCGTCGCCCTGTCCTCGGGGAAGTCGCGCCCGACGTGGGCGTCCAGGCCCAGGACCGCCGCGGTGCGAGCCCGGTCCGGACGCAGGTCCACGACGGTGGTCGGGTGTCCCCGGGCGGCGGTGATCTGCGCGACCAGCAGGCCGACCATCCCGGCGCCGACGACCGCGGTCTCGTCACCGGGCCGCAGCACCGCACGGTCCACGGCGTGCACGGCCGTCGCGGCGAGGGTGGCCACCACCGCGTCCGCCAGGTCCATGTCGTCCGGGACGGGAGTGCACAGGCGGTGCGGTACGACGATCACGTCACCGTGCACGGCCTCGCCCCAGCCCATCGCGGTCACCCGGTCCCCGACGGCGAACCCCGGCGAGTCCGGGCCCACCGCGTCCACCATGCCGGCCGAGCAGTAGCCGAGGGGGAAGTCCTGTGCCGTGTCGGCGAAGCGGTCCAGGTAGTGCAGTTCGGTGCCCGGGCTGACCAGGCTGTGTGCGGCCCGGATGCGCAGCTCGCCGGGGCCGGGCGGGCCGGTGCGCACCTTCTCGACGCGGGGCAGCGGGTGCCCGCCCGCGAGGAGCCGGCGCGAGGCCACGTGGGCGGTGCCGGGTGCCGGCATCACTCGTCCGCCTCTCGTCGCGCCGTCCCGTTCGCGGCGGCCTCGTCCGGATCCGTGTCATCCGGAGCCGCGATCCAGCGCTCGTCGGGGACGATGTCCAGCTCCTCCCGGTGACCCGGGATGGGCCCGGCCGGTATGACCGCGTCGGCCTGCTCGTAGGAGGCCCGCCGGTTGCGTTTGCGCTCCAGGCCGAGGTTGAGACCGCGCAGTTCGACCGGACGCACGGACAGCAGCCGGTGCGCGAGGGCCGCGGAGACCGCCTCGGCGCCGGCTCCGGTACGGACGAACACGCGGCCGTGCTTGGTGTGTTCGCTGCGGTGCACGCTCGCGGCGAAGATGTTCGGGTCGCCGTCGCTGACGCTCACGTCGGCAAGGCCCGACATCCAGTCGCCGCACGACAGGCAGCGGTGGGTCTTGTTGCCCGCGAAGTCGCGCACGGCCTGCCAGAACGGGACGATGTGCCGCTCCCCGTCGTCGGTGCCGATGGCGATGTCGCCGGGGTAGTCACCCTCGCGGTAGCGCAGCCGGACCACCGACTCGGCCGGGACCAGGGCCCGCTGTTCGATCACCGCCCGGGTCCCCTCGGGGCGGGTGCTGGAGGAGCAGGCCGGTTCCAGCATGAGCACCACGTGGTCACGGGCCCACCGGCCCGCCTCGGTGTGCATCCCCTGGAGCTTGCGCATGGCCTGGATATGACAGGCCACGCCCGTCAGCGCCACCCGGGCGTCGGGCTCCTCGTCCATCACCTGCCGCAAGGCGCCCAGGTACGGCGCCAGTTGGTAGGTGGACTGGGCGGTCTCGGTCAGTTCCGCCGGGTCCCGGACGATCGCCGGGGCGGCCCGCCACGGCTCGTCCGGGTCCCGGCCCATCGACAGGACGACGTCCACGTCCAGCGCCAGCAGGGCGGTCTGCAGCAGTGTGGTGAGGCTGCCCCCGCTGGCCGAGGACTCGTAGACCGAGGGGGCGAGGGAGTGCCCGGCGAGTACCTCGGAGAAGATGCCGGTCCACCGTTCCTCCGGGGCGCGGGTGCGGCCGAACAGCCGTTCCTCGGAGCGCGGGGTCTGGGGGTCGGCCCCGGGGCAGACGTCCAGGCAGTCGCCGCAGGTGCCGCAGTCGGACTCGGTCCAGGCCGGCTCGGTCAGCACCGGGGTGAGGCCGTCGAAGCCGATGACACCGGGCGGGCAGGCCAGTTGGCAGGCTCCGCACACCGTGCACAGGTCGTTCTCCAGCACGTCCTTGGCCAGCTGCTGGAAGCTCATCGCACGGTCTCCACCTCTGCGTCGGCCGCGCGGGCCGTGGCGGGCAGGTCGCGGTCGGCCTCGCCGATCGCCGTGGTCAGGCTCGTGATCAGGGCGTCGTAGTCACTGCCGGTGAGAAGCGCAGGCGGGACGATCTTGATCGTGGCGTCCTCCGGGCCGCCGCCGAACAGCAACAGCCGGCCACGCAGCGCGGCCTCCCTGACCGCGCGGGCCAGACCGGGGTGGGGCCGACCGTCCACCACGCAGTCGAAGGCGGCCAGCGCCCCGGCCGTGCGCACCCGGCTCAGCCACGGGAAGGTCTTCGCCGTCCTGGCCAGATCGTCCGCCAGCCGCGCGCCCAGCGTGCGGGCCCGGGCGGGCAGGTCCTCCGCCACGACGGTCTCCAGCACCGCGGCGGCCGCGGCGCAGCTCACCGGGCTCCCGGAGAACGTGGAGGTCTGCACACCGGCCGGCAGCGCGTCCACCACCTCGCGCTCGCCGACGACGGCGCCGATCGGGAACCCGTTGCCGAGTGTCTTGCCCACGAGGGTCAGGTCGGGTGTCTCGGACATGAGCTCGGCGGTGAACATCCGGCCCGCGCGCCCGAGCGCGGTGTATATCTCGTCCAGCACGAGCAGGGCTCCCCGCGCGTGAGCGGCCCGGGCGATCTCGTCCAGCAGGGCGGGGGGAACGATCAGGACACCCTCGGTGACCTGCACCGGTTCAAGGACGACGGCAGCCGTCCCGCCCAGCCGGTCGGCCTGGTCCAGCGCCGCTTCGAGGCCGGACAGGAACGCGGCGGTGTCCTCGGGGCACACCGCTTGGGGACCGCGCAGTTCGGGCAGGGACGCGGTGACGACCGCGTCGGTCGGAAGCGCACTGTACTGCCTGAACTCCGCTCGCCAGGTCAGTCCCAGGGCGCCGGTGGTCTTGCCGTGGTATCCGTGGGTGAAGCCGACCACGGCCCGGTTTCCGGTGGCCGCGCGGGCGATCTTCAGGGCGCTCTCGACCGCTTCGGCACCGGTCACCGTGGGCAGCACGGCGGGCGACCGGTACGGGGAGAGCTCGCCCAGCCGGCGGACCAGGGAGGCCCGTGCGTCCGAGCCGAGCTTGCAGCCGGTGTGCACCAGCCGGCCGAGCTGGGCCGTGGCCGCCGCGACGACGGCCGGGTGCTGGTGGCCCAGGGTCGCCGCGCCGCTGCCCGACGTGGCGTCGAACCAGGCGGTGCCGTCGGCGGCGCGTAACCAGGGGCCCTGTCCGCTGTGGAACTCCGGCCCCAGGGTGGTGCCGGTGGACCGCGCCTCTGCCACATTCTTCTCGCAGTTGCTGTTCATCGTGGGGTGACCTCGGTGATCGTCGCGCCGACGGCACGCTGTACCTCGGCGAAGTCGGGAAAGGACGTCCGGTGGCAGGCACCGCCGGACACGGTGGTGCGGCCGGGCAGGCGGGTCGCAAGGGTCGCGGCGGCCATGGCGATGCGGTGGTCCTCGTAACTGGGCACGTGGCCGGCGGACAGCGGCGCGCCGCCGTTCACCAGCAGCCCGTCGTCGGCCACCTCGATCCGAGCCCCGAAGGCCGCGGCCATACCCGCGGTGGTGGTCAGCCGGTCGGTCTCCTTGAAGCGCAGCTCCTCGGCACAGCCGATCCAGGACGGGCCGGGGAGTGTGGCCGCGACGGCCGCGAGGAGGGGCACCTCGTCGATCAGGGCGTGCAGGGTGGCGGGGTCGTCCACGCGTACGCCCTCGACGCCCTCGGTGCCGCCCCGGACCACGATCGTGCCGACCGGCTCCCCGCTGGAGCCCAGCCGGGTGTCGCGGTAGCGGATGTCGGCGCCCGCCCGGCGCAGTACGTCGAAGAAGCCGAGCCGGGTCGGGTTCAGGCAGACCTCCGGCACACTCAGCTCTCCGCCGTCGCCCGCGAGCAGCTGCGCGGCGACGGGGTACGCGGCGAGCGAAGGGTCGGCAGGCACGTCGACGACCGGCGGCACGGTGACGGGGCCGCCGTCGTAGCGGACCTCGCCGGGGGACTCCGTCAGGGCCGCGCCGAAAGCGGTGAGCATGCGCTCGGTGTGGTCGCGGGAACGCACGGGATGGCGCACGGTCACGGGGAGACCCGCGGCGACCGCGGCGAGCAGCACTCCGGAGCGCGCCTGGGCACTGCCCACGGTCAGCTCGACGGTTCCGGGCCGGTGCACCGCGCCGCGCACCAGCACGGGCAGCCGGCCGGCGTCCCCCAGGTGGACGATGTCCGCGCCGAGCTGGATCAACGGCTCGACGAGCCAGGACATGGGCCGGTGCCGCAAGGTGTCGTCGCCGTCGACCACGGCGGTGCGACCGAGGCCGGCGAGCACACCGATGAGGAGCCGTGCGGCGGCGCTGGATCCTCCCGTTTCGAGGTACGGCACGCCGTCCGGCCATCGTGCGATGTCCGGGTGCGGGCGTCTGGGCTGCGGGGTGACGGGGCCGCCGTGTTCGACGGTGAGGGTGCCGGCGTCAACGGTCGTGCGGTGTCCCAGGGCCCGCATGGCGGGGAGCAACGCGCGCACCGCGCCGCCCAGGTTGGCGTTGCGGACGGTGAGACGCGACGGGGCGCCGGGAAGCATCGCCGCCAGCAGGGCGCGGTGGCTCACCGACTTGTCGCCGGGCACCGTGACGGAGCGGGCTGCCGCCGGGTGGGGCGGCCGGCCCCCGTCCACCACGAGGTCGGCCGATACGGTTCTCGGCCTGTCGAAGGGTGACGTCTCAAACACGCACATGCTCCATAACGTGATCCGCCGTCTGCGGGGGGAGAGGGGCGCGGAAGGAACGGTGCGCGGGCACGGCTCTTGGCCCGCGCCCCGGGAGACCGAGGCGGCGGGCACCGTGAAGCGCGAACGTGGGGCCCCGTGTACCGGCGTGACACCATCCCGTGTGCCGGCCGAAAGAAAACAGAAAGTGGACGTTTACCCGATCCGCGGATATCCGGTGATTTCTACGACTTCTGGGAGTCGACCCGGCTGCCCGATCTGCGGGTCACATCGTTGCGGCTCACTCATCAACTCCACTGGCGGAATGGGCGGAGGGCGATGTTCCGGGTCGTGCAGTGGCTCGGATTGCAGCGAAAACTATGATCCATTGACCGCAGATTTCTCTCACAGGTCCTGGCCCCTGTCAACGGCCGACCGATGGAATTGGACGCGCCTTCCGGTGGGGTGTCGCCGTGCCGGGCAGCGGTTTGTGGGGTGGAAGATCGGATTCTCCTTGTCCGAAAAGGGCTCATCGACACTGTCCTGGAAGCACCCCGGCGGAATGAGCCATTCTGGCCGGAAGTTTGCTTTCATGGGCCATCCAGGTCGGCGAATCCGCTCCCGCAGATCCGGTTTTTGGCAGAAATGCCTGATCAGGGCCGATGTGACGGCGCCTCCCCGGGCGCTGGAAAATCCAGGGTGATTTCTGTTGGCCATGGGGGTATCGTCGCCAAGGTGGCTGGAGTCGGATCCGGACTCGCGTTCGACTTCGGTCTTGACAGCCTCAGGATCCGTTGACGCTTCAACGTCGACGGTGTGACAGTAGAGAGCGGTTTCCTACGGGGGATACGGGGAGACGAGTGTCAAAACTGTTGGCCGGTGATGTCCTCGCCCATGCCAGGAGAACGCCGGACGCACCGGCGTTGTTATGGAACGGCGCCGTCGTCACCTATGCACACCTGGCAGAACTCAGTCGGCGGGCTGCCGACAGGATCGGTTTATCGGCGTTACCAGGAAATGCGCCGATCGGCCTTCGGGCCAGGAAATCGCCGGACTCGATCGCGATGGTCCTCGCCTGTCTCGCCGCCGGCCGGACGGTGTTCCTGCCGTCGCCGGAACTCGGGCACGACGTGCTGGAGCGGCTGTCTCGGCGGGCCGGCTGTCCCGAGCTGCTGACGACCGGGGACGGTCCGGCGGACGAGGACGAACGGTCCACCCGCCCCGGCGCACCCGCCGCCGAGCCCGCACCGCCCGCGGCCGTCGTTCCGCCGGACACGAGTCTCCTTCTCTCCACCTCGGGCTCGACGGGTCTTCCCAAGCTCGTGCCGCTCGGCGGCGCGGCCGTGGACCGGTTCACCGCATGGGCGGCCGGGGCCTTCGGGATCGGACCCGGCACGAGGGTCCTCAGCCACGCGCCGCTGAACTTCGACCTCACTCTGCTCGACATCTGGACCACCCTGAGCCAGGGCGGCTGTGTGATCCTCGTCGACCCGGAACGAGCCGCCAACCCGCATTATCTGGCGAAGCTCCTGCAGGACACCCGGCCCGAGGTCGTCCAGGCCGTACCCCTGTTCTTCCGCCTGCTCACCCAGGGCTCGAAGGCCCCGGACCGCGTCGCCGGCGTCCGGCACGTGCTGCTGACCGGCGACCACGCCCCCCGCCCGCTGCGGGGCACGATCGCGCGGATGTTCCCGGACGCCGTGTTCCACAACGTCTATGGATGCACGGAGACCAACGACAGTCTGCTGTACTCGTGCACGGCCGAGGAGGCCGCCGAACGGGAGGTGCTCCCCCTGGGGCAGCCGCTCCCGGGCGTACACCTGTCCCTGCGGGAGGCGGACACGGTCCTGGACGGCCCCGGCACCGGCGAACTGGTCGTCTCCACACCGTTCCAGGCGCACGGCTACCTCGACCCGCAGGCGGCGCAGGAGAGGTTCTTCCAAGAGGGCCCGGAGCCCGGTGCCCGCCGCTGGTTCCGCACCGGTGACCTGGTGCGGCGCGGCCCCGACGGCGAGCTGACCCTGGTCGGCCGCAACGACTTCCAGGTCAAGGCCGCCGGCGTGCGCGTGAACCTGGAAGAGGTGGAGCGGGTGATCCTCAGTCACGAGCAGGTGCTCGACGCCGTCGTCGTCGCCGTACCCGACACCCTCGCCGGGACGCGTCTGTGGGCCCTCGTACGGACCCGCCCCGAGGCCGCTCTCAGTGGCCTGAAGCTCCTGGCGCACTGCTCGGCCAGGCTCGCGCGGCCGGCCGTGCCGACCGTGCGCCTCACCCGGGAGCCGCTGCCCGTCGGCCCGACGGGGAAGCCCGACCGGGCCCGCATCCGCGACGCGTTCCGGACGGACCCGGCGCTCGCCTGACCCCCCCGCGGGCCGGCGGCCGACACCACCGTCACCTCCCTGCCGTCCGGTTCCACTTCGTGCCCGCACGCATGCCGCTCGATTCCCTGGAGATTCCCGCATGAGCCTGGAACGTGAGATCACCGAGCACATCGTGTCGACCTATCTGCCCGGCACTCCCGCCGACGAACTCGAGCCGACACTGGACCTGTTCGACAGCGGAGTGGTGAGCAGTCTGCAACTGCTCGAACTCATCGAGTGGCTGCGCAGCCGCTATGCCATTCCGGTCGACGACCTGGCGCTGTCTCCACGGTCGTTCCGCTCCGTGGCAGCGATACGGGAATTCGTGGGGAACGCCCAGGAGCTGTCCTATGCGCGAGTGGACGGGGAATGACGGGGATGATCGTCAGAAGGAAAGAAGAGGTGAAGATCGTCGACTGGGGAAACGGTCTCAGTTATCGCTTCCTTCTGCAGGGCGACCGGATGGGATTCACCGTCTGCCACACCGTGGTCCGCGCCGGCACCAAGTCACGGCTGGAATACCGGCGTCACCTGGAGGCCTGTTACTGCATCGCCGGACGTGGCTGGGTCTCCACCGCCGACGGCAGCACCGCGCACGAACTGCTCCCGGGCGTCCTCTACGCGCTCGACGAGCACGACGCGCACTTCCTGATCGCGGCTCCGGACGTCGATCTCGAGCTGATCAGCGTCTTCAATCCGCCGCTCCAGGGTGATGAGCGGCACACCCTGGACGAGGACGCGTTCTCGCAGTACTGAGGGGGCCTCGAGTGATTCGGTGGAGTGACGAGCAGAAGGCGCTGCGGGCCGTGGCCGAGAAGGCCGGCGAGGCCGTGGGCGCCGATCATCTGGAGCGTGACGGTCCGGGCAGCTTCGCATGGGAGGGCTGGGCGGGACTGCGCGACATCGGCCTGTTCGGGGCGCCCTTCGACGCCGCATGGGGCGGGGCGGGGCTGGACCTGCCGACCACGATGTACGTCCTGGAGGGCCTGGGCCACGGATGCCGCGACGCCGGCCTCACCTTCTCGGCCGTCACGCACCTGGTCAGCACGGGCGTATCGGTGCAGCGTTTCGGCTCGGAGTCGCTGAAGGCGCACTACCTGCCGTCCGTCTGCGACGGCTCGCTGATCGGAGCACACGCGATCACCGAGCCGGAAGGCGGTTCCGATGTGCTGAACATGCGCACCACGGCCGTCGCCGACGGTGACGCGTTCGTGCTCAAGGGCACCAAGTCGTTCGTGAGCAACGGTCCGATCGCCGATCTGGTGGTCGTCTACGCGCGTACCGGGGCGGCGGGCGCCCTGGACGGCATCACCGCGTTCCTGGTCCCGGCGGACACGCCCGGCCTCGCCGTCGGTGCACCGATCGGCAAGATGGGCCTGCGTACCTCGCCCACCTCGGAACTGTTCCTCGACGACGTCCGGGTGCCCCGCACCCACGTTCTGGGAGCGGTCGGTTCGGGATTCCTCGTCCTGGACGAAGTGATGAAGTGGGAGATCCTCTGTTCGTTCGCGAGCACCCTCGGCGAGATGTGCCACCGGCTGGAACGCTGCGTCGAACAGGTCCGCGACCGGGTCCAGTTCGGTGTGAACATCGGCTCCAACCAGGCGATCTCACACCGGGTCGTCGACATGCGGATGGACGTGGAGACATCCCGGAAGTGGCTCTACGACACGGCGGAGAAGTTCGCCGGCAAACAGGGCATAGCCACAGACCTGGCCATCACCAAACTCGTGGTGAGCGAGGCGAACGTACGGTCGGCGCTGGCGGCGGTGCAGATCTTCGGCGGAGCCGGATACAGCACCGAGTACGGAATCGAGAAGGAGCTGCGGAACGCGGTCGCCGGGACCATCTACTCCGGCACCTCGGAAATGCAACGGCAGCGACTCGCCTCCTTCATGGGCCTGCACAAGTCCCCTGCGGTGCAGGGCGGTTAGAGGAGTGCGCACATGACCGAAAGCCTCGACGCGACACTGAGCCCGACGGAGTTCCTCGACCACCGGTCCCCGGTGGTCCGCGAGTTCGTCGACCGGGCCCTGGCGGGCACCGGCGCGGCCACGGACACGGACCGGGCCGTCGCGCTGTACTACGCGGTCCGGGACGGCATCCGGTACGAGGTCTACGACGCCGATCTGTCCCGCCGCGGTCTGACGGCGAGCCGGGTCATCGAACGGGGCGCCGGTTTCTGCGTCCACAAGTCCATCGTGTACGCGGCCGCGCTGCGCGCCGTGGGCGTCCCCAGCCGGATCGTCTACGCGGACGTACGCAACCACCTCGCCTCCCCACGGCTGCGGGAGCTGGTCGGGGGCGACGTCTTCCGCTTTCACAGCCTCACGTCGGTCCACCTCGGCGGCACCTGGCTCAAGGCGACTCCGGTCTTCAACAAACTGCTCTGCCGGCTCTACGGCATCAAGCCGCTCGACTTCGACGGCCGCACGGACAGCCTCTACCACCCCTACGACGAGCAGGGGCGACGGCACATGGAGTTCCTCACCCTGCGCGGTGAGTTCGACGACGTTCCCTATTCCCTGGTCACCGATGGCATCAGGCAGGCGCATCCGCTGCTCTTCGCGAGCACGGACCGGACGGCTGCCGGCTCGCTCGTCACGGAGGCCATCACTGTGGAGGGTTCCTGACATGCCGAGGACGAAGTTCTCGCTGGCTGAGGCCGACATACCGACCCACTGGTACAACATCGCCGCGGACCTGCCGGGACCGCCGCTCGCACCGGCGCTCAACGCGGACACGGGCAAGCCCCTGACGCGCGACGAGATGGCCCACACCATGCCGGAGCCGCTGATCGAGCAAGAGACCGGCACGGACCGCACCTACGAGATCCCCGAGCAGGTCCGGGAGCTGTACGCCCTGTGGCGGCCCTCCCCGCTGTTCCGCGCCCGCCGCCTGGAACGGGCCTTGGACACCCCGGCGCGGATCTACTACAAGTACGAAGGCGTGGCACCGACCGGCAGCCACAAGCCCAACACGGGCATCCCGCAGGCCTACTACAACAAGCTGGCCGGCAAGACGGGCCTGGTCACCGAGACGGGCGCCGGCCAGTGGGGCAGCGCCACCGCGCTGAGCGCCTCGTTCTTCGGCATGACCGCCAAGATCTACATGGTCAAGGTGAGTTATCGTCAGAAGCCCTACCGCAGGTCGCTGATGGAGACGTACGGCGCGGTCTGCGTGCCGAGCCCCAGTCCGGAGACGGCGGTCGGCCGGGCCGTGCTCGCCGACGACCCGGACAGCCCCGGCAGCCTCGGCATCGCCACCTCGGAGGCGCTGGAGGCGTTCGCCCGGGACCCCTCGCTCGGCTATGTGCTCGGCAGTGGGGCCAACCATGTCCTGCTCCACCAGACCGTGATCGGCCAGGAGGCCGTCCGGCAGCTGGAGCTGGCCGACGACTACCCGGACATCGTGGTCGGCTGCGCGGGCGGCGGCAGCAACCTCGCCGGCCTCGCGTTCCCGTTTATGGGCGCCATGCTGCGCGGCGGCACACCGGTGCGGGTGATCGCGGCGGAGCCGGCCGCCTGCCCCACCCTGACCAAGGGCTCCGTCGTGTACGACTACGCCGACACCGGCCGGCTCGGCCCGCTGTTCCGGATGCACTCGCTCGGCCACGCGTTCGTGCCGCCGGCCGTGCACGCCGGCGGGCTGCGCGCACACGGCATGGCCCCGCTGGTCAGCCGCGCGGTGGAGGACGGGCTGATCGAGCCCGTCGCCGTCGGCCAGGTCCGCTGTCTGGAGGCGGGCGTCACCTTCGCCCGCGCCGAGGGCGTCCTGCCGGCGCCCGAGTCGACGCACGCCGTCCGCGTCGCCATCGACGAGGCGATGCGCTGCCGGGAGGAGGGCGTCTCCCGGGCCATCGTGTTCGGCCTCTCCGGCCACGGCCACTTCGACCTGGCCGCATACGACTCGTACTTCGCCGGTGAACTGAACGAGGCCGAGGCCGACGACGAGACGCTGGAGCGGGCCGCGGCGAGCATCCCTCAGGTGGCCGCCGTATGACGGCCCGGCGCTCCGCCGACCCGGGGCCGCCCGCGGCCGGCGCACCGGCGGCCTCCGCGGGAGCCCTGACGGCCGCCGTCGTCGACGCCCACGGCATGGGCGCCTTCCTGCCCGCGGCCCTGGCCCGGCACGGGGTCGCGTGCGTCCACGTGTGCTCCGACACCCCCGACCTCCAGATGGCGGACCGGGCGGCCGGGGACTTCACCGTGGAGGTACGGCACCACGGCGACGTGGCCGCCACCGCCCGGGCGCTGCGGATGCACGGCGTCGGCTTCGTCATCGCCGGCACCGAGTCGGGCGTCCTGCTCGCCGACCGGCTCTCCGCGGAACTCGGCACGGCCGGCAACGGCATGTCGCGGCCGGCGGCCAGGCGGGACAAGTACGAGATGACCCAGGCCGTCCGCGAGGCCGGCCTGGCCACCGCGGCGAGCATCGCCACCTCGTCCGCGCAAGAGCTCGCCCGGTGGGCGCGGGACCACGACTCCTGGCCCGTGGTGCTCAAACCGAGGGCCAGCGCCGGTACGGACAACGTCCGCTTCTGCCACTCGGAGCAGGACCTGAAGGAGGCGTTCGAGGCCGTCACCGCCTGCACCGACCGCTACGGCGGTGACAACACGACGGTGCTCGCCCAGGAGTACCTGCACGGCGACGAGTACTTCGTCAACACCGTGAGCCGCGACGGAGCCCACCACCTGGTGGAGGTGTGGAGGTATCACAAGAGCCCCGTCGACGGCGCCCGCCCGATGTACGACTTCGAGGAGCCGGTGCCGCCGGAGGACCCGGCCGTCGCCACCGTCGTGCCGTACGTCCTGTCCGTCCTGGACGCGCTGGAGATCCGCAACGGGGCGGCGCACACCGAGGTGATCCTCACCGAGCGCGGACCGGTCCTGGTCGAGGCCGCCGCGCGGGTCGGCGGATCGCACGCCCCCGCGGTGGTCTCGCGGTTCCTCGGCACCGACCAACTCGACTGCATGGCACGGGCCATCGCCCGGCCCGAGGACCTCGCAGAACGCCGGCTGCCCCGCTACCGGCCCTCGTCCCGGCTGCGGTACGTGACCCTCGTCAACCCGTACGACGCGGCGGTCCTGTCGGCCGAGCACCTCGCGGAGGTGCGGTCGCTCGACTCCTTCGTCGACCTGGTCCTCACCCTCCCTCAGGACGCACCGCTGCCCCGCACCGTCGACCTGTTCACCTCACCCGGCTACCTGTACCTCGCCGCCGCCGACACCGCCCGGGTCGAGGCGGACTACCGGCGACTGCGCGACCTCGAGAAGAACGGCCTCTACGCCGCGTTTCCGTGCGCCCGGCCGGCCTGACCCCGCGACACCACCCATGGAAAGGCACCCGCATCCCATGACCCAGACGACGTCCTCCCTCGACGGTCTCGCCGACTACCCGGCGGACTGGACGCACAGCGCCAAGCGGATCTTCCCCGGCGAGCCCCTGTACCTGCCCGGAGCCTGTCTGAAGTGGTACGACGTCCGAGGCGCCGACCAGCACGCCACCCCGGAGGTCAGCGCCGAGGCGCGGGACTTCCTGGCGGCAGAGGTGGCGGCCGAACGGCTCGAGTTCCGCCGGGAACTGGGGTTCGTCCTGCTGCACCGGGACGGCGCGAAGTACTTCATGCTCGTCTGCGTCTGGCGGGACAAGAACGAGATGTGGCAGGGCCTCTACTACAAGGACGACGCGGGTTTCCTGCCCTACCCGCCGAAGCCCGGCTTTCTGCGGCCCACCCAGAGCATCGAGGAACTCGACGCCACCGCCCACGAGCGGCGCGGCTGGTCCCGCTACCTGCTCTCGAAGCGCGACCACGCCGCCAAGCAGGCGTACCTCGACGACCTGTGCACCGGCGAACTGGTCTAGTTCACATGTCGACGTCACGGGAGCAACCGCGGACCCCCGCACCCCGCGCGCCCGGCGGCCGCCGGCTGGTCATCCTCGGCGTGGCAGCCAGCGATTCCCATGTGGTGGCCAACCAGCTCATCGCCCATTTCCTGGACGAGCTCGGCTTCCACGTGGTCAACCTGGGCGCGTGCACCTCCGTCGACGAGTTCGCCGACGCCTGCGCGGCGCACCCGGAGGCCGAGGCGGTCCTGATCGGCAGCCTCAACGGCCATGTCCACGCGGACCTGCGCGATCTGGCGGAGGCCAAGCTCTCGGGACGCATCCGGTGCCCGGTCGTGGTCGGCGGGAACCTGTCGGTGGGCAGCCGCAAGGACCCCTCGGCCCTGGCCCGGCTCTACGCCTGCGGCGTGGACCGGATCGTGGCGGACCCCGCCGACCTGCCCGCCGTACTGGACGAGCTGCGGGCCACCCGGGCCACGGACGGGCGGTTCGCGCAGCCGGCCGCGTCATGAACCGACCGAGCTCCCTCGCCTCCGCGGGGCGCCGGGGACCCAGGCGGGGCGCCGGGGCGCCCGGCCCCCTGCCCGGCCTGAGGGAGTCCGTCTCCTACATCACCTCGCTGGGCAAGCCCACCGTCGCGCAGGTACTCGGCGAGGTGCGGGCCCGGCGACGGGTGGCCGTTCAGCCCCGGTGCGGAGTGGGCGGCCACGAGGAGATGAAGGCGCTGCTCCTCGCCCTGGAGACGGAGGCCGAGCCCGACGTCCTCACCGTGACCATCGACTCCCACACCCGGTTGCGGCGCTTCGAGGAGGCGGCGCGCACCCTCGCCACGCGGCCGGAGGACCTCAACGGCTATCCGCTCGTGGCCCACGGGTGGCGCCGGGGCCGGGAGCTCAACGAGGCGGTCGCGGCCCCGCTGGAGGTGCGGCACGGCTCGCCGGACCCCCGGATCCTCTTCGACGTCTGTCTCGCCAGCGGTATCACGTCGTTCGAGGGGGGCGGGATCTCGTACAACCTGCCCTACGCGAAGGCGGTGCCGCTGGCCACCTCGCTGGCCGCATGGGAGGCCGTGGACAGAAGGTGCGGGGAACTGGCCGAGGCGGGGGTCGTGGTCGACCGGGAACTCTTCGGCACCCTGACCGCCGTCCTGGTGCCGCCGTCGGTCAGCCTGGCCGTCAGCGTCCTGGAGGCCGTGCTCGCCGCCCGGGCCGGAGTGCGGTGTGTCTCCGTCGCCTATCCGCAGGGCGGCCATCTGGCCCAGGACGTGGCCGCATTGGAGGCCATCCCGGAGCTGGCCGGGAGATACCTGCCGGCGGGCGTCGACGTCCACCCTGTCCTGCACGCGTTCATGGGCGTCTTCCCGAGGCTCCGCGGCAACGCCGAGGACCTGATCCTCTACGGCGCCCTGGTGGCCCGGCTGGGCGGCGCCTCCAAGATCATCACCAAGACCCACCAGGAGGCGCTCGGTATTCCGGGCACCCGCGCGAACATCGAGGGGCTCAGGCTCGCCGACCGGTGCAACTCCCCGCTGCTCGGCTTCCTGTCCGTGGACCGGGACCAGGTACGCCGCGAGCGGGAGTGGATCCTGGCCGAGGTCGACGAGATCGTCGAACCGGTCCTGGCGCGCCGGGAACCGATACCGGCGATCGTCGAGGCGTTCGACCGGGGCACCCTCGACATCCCGTTCAGCGCCAGCCGGTTCGCCCGGTCCCGGGTCATCCCCAAGCGGGACCCCGAAGGAGCCGTCCGCTACCTCTCGGCCGGCGGCCTCCCGCTGTCCGCCGGGACGCTGGCGCGCCACCGGGAACTCCTGTGCCTGCCCGCGGGCCCCAGCCCGTCGGCCCGCTCGGTGCTCGCCGATCTGACCGCCGACATCAACTACTTCCCGAACCTGTTCAACGAGGGATCCCTGTGACCAGTCCGAAGCGCATCCTCCTCGTCGGAGGCCCGGGTTACCAGCTCCAGAAGGCCAAGGACCTGGGTCTGGACGTCGTGTACTGCCAGTTCGAGCAGGACTTCGCTCCCGGGCAGCGGGACCTGGTCGACGACGTCCTGCTCACCGACTACACCGACTGGACGACCCTGCGGCCGCTGGTGGAGGAGGCGTACGAGAAGTGGGGCTTCTCGGCAGCCGTGTCGCTGACCGAGCCGGGTCTCGACCCCGTCGCCCGCGTCAACGACCTGCTGGGGCTGGGCGGAACGCCGTACGAGGTGAGTCATCGGTTCACCGACAAGTGGCTGATGCGCCGCCGTCTCGCCGAGACGGCACCCGACGGCCTGCTGCCCGTGGCCGCGGAGCTGGTGGACGGCCACGACAGCCTCGTCCGGTTCGGCGAGGCACACGGATACCCGTTCATCGTCAAGCCCAGCAACGGCACCGCCAGCTTCGGCGTGATGGTGGTGCGGGACCGCGCCGCCACCGAACCGGCCTGGCGTCAGGTCCAGCACCTGCGGTCCGGCTCCGGACATCCGCTGATCGACGCCTACCGGATCGACCGGTTCGTCATGGAGGAGTACGTCGAGGGACCGCTCTACAGCGCCGAGACGTTCAGCTTCGGCGGCCGGCACGTGGTGATGGCCGTGACGGAGGCGATCACGGAGAAGTCGAACCACGTCCATGTCGGGCACGCCATCCCGGCCCGGCTCGGCCCCGACGCCGAGCGGGCGGTCGCCGCCACGGCGGTCGCGTTCCTCGACGCCATGGGCTTCCGGGACGGTCCCACGCACACGGAGATCATTCTCGGCCCGCGCGGCCCGGTGATCTGCGAGTCGCAGAACCGGGTCGGTGGCGCACTGCTGACCGACATGATCGAGGACGTCTACGGGCACGACCCGATGTCGATGGCCATCGGCTGGCCGGCGGGCCTGGTGGACCCGCTGCCGGAGCGGCCGGCGCCGCGCGGGGCCGCGGCCAGCTGGCTGCTGCTGGCCGACGAGGGACGGGTGGACCGCGTCGACGGCCTCGCCACGGTGGAAGCGGACCCGGACACGGTGGCGGTCGACCTGTGGGTGGGCCCCGGCGACCTGGTGCGGCCGTTCGCCGGCCAGTGGGACGGCCTGGGCCACGTGGCCGCCCGGGGCCCCGACACGGACACCGCCGTCGCCCGGTCCCGCCGGGCCGCCGGCCGGCTCGTGATTCACACCCGCCCCACGTGACGGCCGTGCGGTCCGCGGCCGTCACCGCCGAGCAGGTCGCCCACCGCCGCGACGCCGGCGGTCAGGGCGTCCTCGCTCACGTTCCCGAACTCCAGGACGAGCCGGGCCGGGCGCTCGGCCGGCGGCTGCCGTACGGGCGTGTGCACGGCGACCCGGGTGCCCGAGCCGACGCGGGGCACGAGATAGCCCTCGGCCTGGAGTTGGGCGTAGCACTCCTGCACCAGCCCGCGGGACAGACCGAGACCGTGGGCGAGGGCGCGGGAGGACGGGAGCCGTTCGCCGCCGCACAGCCGGCCGGCCCGGATCGCCTCCCGCAGCCCGCGCTCCACCTGGGAGCGCAGCGGCTCGTGGCTCTCCCGGTCGATGACCAGCAACAGGTCCGGCGACGAACCGGCCCACTCGAGCGGCATGGAATTGGAGCTTACCGATGGCCGGCCCGATCCTTAGGTTCACCGCATGACCTCATCCGTCGATCCGCAGCACCGGGCGGCCGGGTCACGGCCGCGGCTGCTGACCCGGGCGCTGCTGATGCGCTTCGTCACCGTCGTCGGCTCCTCGGCCAGCTTCTTCCTCCTGCTCTCGGTCGTCCCGATGTACGCGCAGAGCGTGCCGGGCCGGGGCAGCGACGAGGCGGGCCTGGTCACCGGCGCGCTGATGCTGGCGACGGTTGTCGGCGAGCTGATGGCCCCGTGGCTGGCAGCCCGCTGCGGCTATCGCCTGATGCTGGGCGCGGGGCTGCTGTTGCTGGGTGCTCCGGCCCTGGCCCTGACGGTCTCGCAGAGCATGGTGTGGATCGTCGCGGTGTGTCTCGTACGCGGTCTCGGCTTCGCGTTCGCCGTCGTGGCGGGCGGGGCGCTGACCGTATCGCTGATCCCGCCCGAGCGCCGCGGCGAGGGACTGGCCCTGACCGGGATCGTGGCCGGTGTGCCGTCGCTCGTGGCGCTGCCGCTCGGGGCGTGGCTGGCCTCGCACACGGGATACGGTCCGGTCTGCGCGGCGGCGGCCCTGCTGGCGCTGGTCTCCATCGCCGCCGTACCGGGCCTGCCCGACCGGGAGGCGACGCAGGGCCCGCCGCTCGGGGTGTTCGCCGGGGCCCGTTCCGGCGCGCTCGCCCGGCCCACGGCCGTCTTCGCGGTGACGGCGCTGGGCGCGGGGATCGTCGTCACGTTCCTGCCGCTGGCCGTTGCGTCGCGCCATTCCGGCGTGGTCGCCGCGGCGCTGTTCCTGCAGCCCGCCGCCGCGACCGCCTCCCGCTGGTTCGCCGGCCGGCACGGCGACCGGCACGGGGCCGCCGGGCTGATGGTGCCGGGGCTGCTCGCCTCGGCCGCCGGCATCCTCGTCGTCGCCCTCACGAATGTCCCCGTCGCGGTCCTCGTGGGCGTGGCCGTGTTCGGGATCGGTTTCGGCATCACCCAGAACGCGACCATCACGCTGATGTACTCCCGGGTCCCGGCCTCCGGATACGGGACGGTCAGCGCCCTGTGGAACGTCGCCTACGACGCGGGTATGGGCATCGGCGCCGTCGGCTTCGGCGCGGTGGCCGGCCTGACCGGCTACCCCTGGGCCTTCGCCCTCACCGCGGCCCTGATGCTGACGGCCCTCGTCCCGGCCTGGTGGGACCGGGCGGCAGTGGGCGGGCAACGCGGCCGGGCGGTGAAGGGGGAGGACCGGGCGCCGGCGGGCGAGGAGCATCGCGAGTGAAGGGCGGGCCGGCCCCCGGGCCGGGAGTGTCAGTCGAAGAGGTCGGTCTCGTCCCGCAGGATCTGGTCGCGCAACGGCTGGAAATTGACCCACGCGAAGTCGTCGCCGCCGATGTCCCGGCGCGTCGCCGCGGCCGTTTCGTGGTCGATGTGCACCACCTTGCCCGCCGCCTTGGCCAGCAGCTGCGCCTGGCAGGAACGTTCCATGGTGACGAACCACCAGGCGGCGGCCTCCACCGACCGTCCCACGGTGAGAAGCCCGTGGTTGCGCAGGATCACCGCCTTGTGGTCACCCAGGGCGCGGGCGATGCGGCGGCCCTCCTCGGTGTCGTCCACCAGGCCGTTGTACTCCTCGTACAGGCCGTGGTCCTCGTAGAACGCGCAGACGTCCTGGGTGATCGGCTCCAGCTTCTCGCCCAGCGCAGACAGGGCCTTGCCGTGCAGGGAGTGACTGTGAGCCGCCGCGACCACCTCGGGGCGCGCGGCGTGGATCTGGGAGTGGATCGCGAACGCGGCCTCGTTGATGTCGTACCGGCCGTGCACCACCTCGCCCGCGGAGTTGACGAGCACCAGATCGCTGACCCGGATGTGTTTGAAAGACATTCCGTACGGGTTCACCCAGAAGTGATCGGTGTGTTCAGGATCGCGAGCCGTGATATGGCCGGCGATTCCCTCTTCGAACCCGAACCTTCCGAAGAGACGGAATGCGATAACCAGCCCCTCCTGGCGATGCCGCCGTTCTTCCGTGACATCCTCGAAAACCTGCGGCGCTCGTAACGCCAGCTGGTCCCTCGGAATCGGCTTCAGATCGACGAGGCTCACTCAATCCTCCTTCGGGAACGTGATTCGGCGAGGTCATCATGCCGTATTCGCCCGCCGCCGACCAGTGGGTTCCCGGAAAGCGTCGGCATCGGATCGGCGAGCGCAGACGATCAACTGGCTTGAAATACGGTGTTGGCCGGAAAGGACTCGGGATACGCTTCCGGCGGCCTTTTCGGGCCCGCTTGTCCGGGCTTGTCGAGCGTCGATCCATGCTTGCCGATCTACGCTTGTCAATCCGTGCCGAAATGTGGGTAACAAGGGAGAACGCAGTGCCGCAGTCGCCGCCCAAGCCGCATCTGATCCTGGTGGACGCGCCTCCCGGACCGGGATTGCAGGACATCCTGAGCGCCCTGCGGGGCGTGGCCCGCTGCAGTGTCGTCACACTGCGCTGGGGAACACGGGAGGACCAGGACCGGCGGGTCGGGCAGTTGGCGGCACTCGGTCCCGTCCAGGTCATCGAACGACCGGATCAAGCCATCGACGAGGTGCTCCGGATCGCCGCGCGGTCCGGGCCCGTGGACGGCGTTCTGGCCCTGAGCGAGCTGGTGAGCTACCACGCCGCCGTCGCCGCCGCCGCGCTCGGGCTGCCGTCCAACCCGCCCGTCGCGACCGCTCGCCTGCGCCGCAAGGACCTGCAACGAGAGGCGCTGCGGGCGGCGGGAGTGCCCTGCCCGGCCTTCGCCGTCGTGTCGGACGAGGACGGACTGCGGTCCGCCGCCGCCGACTTGGCGTTCCCGGTGGTGCTCAAGCCCGCCGTCGGCGTCGGCAGCCTCTGCGTGACGCTCGTGCACGACCTGCCCGAGCTGCTCGCCGCCTTCCGGCGAGCGGCCGGGATGTATGCGACGGACCCGCGGGTCATCGGCGCTCCGCCGGTGTTCGTCGTGGAGGAGGTCATCGAGGGCGACAACTGGCACGCCGACGACCGCATGGGAACCCGGGTCAGCGTCGAGTCACTGATCGACGACGGCACGGTCCACCACCTGGCGGTCACCGACAAGCTGCCCCTGGCACCCCCCTTCCGGGAAGTGGGGGACGTGATGCCGTCCGGCCTGCCGGAGCCCCGGGTCGCGGAGATCCGGCAGTCCACCACCGACGCGCTGCGGGCCCTGGGCGTCACTCGCGGTGCCACCCACACGGAACTCATGCTCACCGCCGCCGGCCCGGTCGTCATCGAGATCAACGGACGCATCGGCGGTGGCGTGTCCGAACTCCTGCGCGCGGCCGCCGGTTACGACGTCGTGGAACAGCTGGCACGGATCGCGCTCGGGCAGCCGCCGGCGGGCCTGCCCCGCTTCCGCGGCCACGCCTTCTACTACACGCCTCAGCCGCCGCAGGGAGAGTACGAGGTGATCGAGATCGGGGGCGAGGAGGAGATCGCCCGGCTCCCCGGTGTACTGGAGGTGGTACGCGCCAAGCGGCGCGGGGACCGGCTGGTCGCCGACGAGGGGACGATCTCACACCCGTTCCGGGTGCTCGCGACGAGCGACGACTTCGGCGACTTCTTCACCCGGCTGAAGGCGATCGAGGGCGCCATCACCCTGGAACTGGCTCCGCTGCGAGAGCCTTCCGATCCCGGCGCACGATGAGGCAGTACGCCGAACTCTTCCACCGCCCGGGGCTGAGGCAGGCCGAGTTCTTCTCGGTCCTGGGCCGGTTCGGCTACGTCGCGTGCGGGCTGGGAGCCCTCTTCCTGGGAACCGCCCGCCTCGGCATCGGTGTCGGTGGCCTGGGGGCCGGCGGCCTCATGCTCGGGGTCGCCGTCGGCAGTCCCGTCGCCGGACGGCTGAGTTCCCGGTACGGCACCTCCGCGGTCTACGCCACGATGGCCTGCGTCAGCGTCCCGGGCACCGCGCTGGCGCTGGCCGGGGCCGACGGCCGGTCGGTCCCCTCGTTCGTCGCCGGATGCTGCGTCATCGGCATGACGACACCGCCGGTCGGGGCGGCGATGCGCGCCCTGTGGCCGAGGTCGGGGACCCCTGAACGGCTGCGGGGCACGGCGAACTCCCTGGAGTCCGTGGTCACGGAACTGCTCTTCGTCGTCGCGCCCCCGGTGATGGGAGTGCTGGCCGCCGTCCACCCCGGACTGGCCCTGGCCGTCGCCGACGGCTGTGTCGTCGTCGGCGGGGTGGGGTTCTCGTGCACGCGGCTCGTACGCGAGTGCCTGGGTCCCGACGGCGGCACCCGGCGCCGGGGCTCCTCCCGGCAGGTGCCGCTGCCGGTGGCCTGGCTGGTGGGCGTCGGCGGGGTGACGGCGGCGGTGACCGGAGCCATGGACGTATCCGTCGTGTCGGTGCTGGGTGACGCCGGTGACGCGGAGGCAGCGGGGTTCGTACTGCTCGCGCCCGCGCTGGCGAGCGTGCTGAGCGGCGTCGCCTACGGGTTGCTGCCGGCCGAATCGGCGCCCGGCCGCCGATTCGGCCGGCTGCTGCTTGTCTGGCTGCCCCTCTTCGCTCTCGTCGCGCTGCAGTCGGATCCCTGGCTGCTCGCGGGCGCCCTCTTCCTCGCCGGTATTCCGATGGCCGCGATCGGAATCGAGGAATTCAATCTGCTCAGCCGGATCGCCGGCTCGGAGGCCCGGCTGCAGGAGGTGTTCACCTGGGCCGGTGCCAGTGCGAACATTGGTGTGGCCTGCGGAAACGCGCTGGGTGGCTATGTGGCGGAGCATGCGGGCAGTTCCGTCGGCAGCTGGATTCCCGCGGCCGCGGTGGCGACGGCCTGCGCACTCTATTTCGCGGGCTCTCTCCGATTCCGCCGGCACATGGCCGACGCGATCCACAGCCCGGCGAAATCAAACGGTTAACACTCCTGGTCAGAGGTAGGAAATGGCACATCCTCACATCCTTGTTCTCGCCGGAAACGCCCGCATTCTGGAGAAGGCGGCGAACCTCGGTCTGCGTGTCACGAATTTCGAGAAGCCCGGCACATTCGACCCGCAGGTGGCTCAGTACTGTTCCCAACTGCATCTCTTCGACTTCCAGGACATACGGCTCGTCACGGAGCTGGCCCGCACGCTCCACTCCGTCGCCCCCTTCTCCCGGATCATCACGCACAGCGAGATCGGGCAGGTGATCTCCGGGCACCTGAACACCACCCTGGGGCTCCCGGGCAACGGCCTGGAGGTCACCCGGACCCTGCACAACAAGCTGGCGCTGCGGGAACTGCTGAACGACAAGGGTCTGGGGCCCGTTCCCGCCGCCCGCAGGACGACCCGCGAGGAACTCCGCGCCTTCGTGAGCGAGCACGGGGGCGCGGTCGTCAAACCGCTGATGGGCTCCGGGAGCCTCGGCGTGCGCAAGATCCGCTCGGTCGACGAGGTCGCCGAGACCTGGGAGTGGATCGATTCGTACGGCGTCGGCGACTTCATGATCGAGGCGCTGCTGACAGGTGAGGAGCTGAGTGTCGAGACCTTCTCCCACGCCGGCCGCCACACCGTCCTCGCGATCACGGGAAAGGACACGAAGGACGGCGTGATCGAGCAGGGGCATGTGGTGCCCGCGCCGCTGGGCGAACGGGACACCACCGCGGTCCGCGAGTTCACCTGTGCGGTGCTGGACGGGGTGGGCCTCGTGGACGGTGTGGCCCACACGGAGATCATGCTGACGGCGCGGGGGCCGCGGGTGATCGAGTCGCACAGCAGGGCCGGAGGCGACCGCATCAGCAAGCTCGTCGAGCTGGCCACCGGGATCGACCTGGAGGCGCTGCCGTTCCGGATGGCCGCCGACCCGGGCTTCACCGTCCCGGCCCCCCGGCTGCGCGGCGGTGCAGCCGTCCAGTTCCTCGATGTCGCGCCGGGCCGGATCACCGAGGTGTCCGGCGTCGACTCCGCCCGAGCGGCGGACGGGGTGGTGGAACTGAGCGTGCGGGCCGAGGTCGGGGACGTCGTCCGGCCCGCGCAGTGGTCCGACGACAGGCCTGGCTATGTCCTGGTGCAGGCGCCCACCGGTGCGGAGGCCGTGCGGCGCGTCCGGGAGGTCGCCGCGTCGATCGTCATGCGGACCACACCGGTCGCCGACGAGCCCGCGCCGACCATGGGGGACGTCCTCGCCGAGGCCCACGAAGCGCTGGATCCGTTCGCATGACGGGGGTCTCCTTCTCCGCGGTCGAAGAGCAACTGGCCCTCATCGCCGGTATGGACCGGACCATCGCCGCACTGATGCGGCAACGCACCGACGCGGCGCGCCGACTGGGTGAGCTGCGCACCGCCATGGGCCGGCCGAGGTCCGAGCTCGCCTGGGAGAATGAGGCCTTGTGGCGCTACCGCGCCGAGTTGGGGCCGCTGGGGGTCCGGCTGGGAATGCTGCTCCTGGAGATGGCGCGGGACATCTCGGACGGGCAGCCGGATCTCCCTGAGCACGGTAAGGATCTCGCGGTCTCTCGTTCCAGTCGGGGAGGACGAATGGAGCCGGAAGTGAATGCTGCACTCGAGCTGCGCCAGGCGCGCGTCTCTGATCACCGTATGATCGTCGGGTGCGTGCAGCAGTGGTGGAGTGACTCCCGCACGCCTGACCAGGCCCGCGAACTGTCGCTGCTCCTGCCGAAGCTTTTTCTGCAGTTCTTCTCCGGCACCAGTCTGGTGCTGGAGGACGACGCGGGCATCAGGGCGTTCCTCATCGGTTTCTACTCCGCGGACAACGACGAGGAGGCCTACATCCACTTCGTGGGAGTCGATCCGACACTGCGCGGGCAGGGGCTGGCCCGCAGGCTCTACACGGAGTTCCTCCGACGCGCTGACGCCGCAGGCCGTCGCGAAGTACGTGCGATCACCTCGCCGGGCAACACCGGTTCCATCGCGTTCCACCAGGCCATGGGGTTCACTCTCGAACCGGGCGACCGCGAGGTCGACGGCTTGCCCGTGTGCAGTGACTACGACGGCCCGGGGCAGGACCGAGTCTGCTTCCACAGGAAGACCGTGCCCGGACACGAATGACCTGGCCGAGACATCCACTCCGTTGTGCGAAGCGGCATTTCGTGCCCTCTTCCACAGGCCCATACGGTCGGATTCATGGAGTGGAATCTTGCGACGGCCGAGCAACTCGCGGCTGCCTTGCGTGCCGGTGAAGTGACCTCGGCGGAACTGACCGACGAGGCGATCGCCCGTATCGAACGGGACGACGCTGCGATCAACGCGATCTGTGTGCCGGACTTCGACCGCGCACGGGCCGCCGCGCGTGGTGCCGACCGGGCGCGTGCCCGCGGTGAGGACCGGCCCCTGCTGGGCATTCCGGTGACGGTCAAGGAGTCGTACGACATCGCGGGGCTGCCCACGACCTGGGGTATGCCGCCGCGGAACTTCGTGCCGGCCGAGGACGCGGTGCAGGTGTCGCGGCTCAAGGCCGCGGGCGCGGTGGTGCTCGGCAAGACCAACGTGCCCGTGGGGCTGCAGGACGTGCAGACCTTCAACGAGATCTACGGCACGACCAACAACCCGTGGGACCACCGTCGTACGCCGGGCGGATCCTCCGGCGGCTCGGCGGCGGCCCTGGCGTCCGGATTCGGCGCACTGTCCATCGGCTCCGACCTCGCCGGTTCGTTGCGCACCCCCGCGCATTTCTGCGGCATCTACGCGCACAAGCCGACCGTCGGGCTGGCGGCGAGCCGAGGCATGGTCCCGCCGCCGGGCCCGGCCCTGCCGGCCGAGCACGACCTCGCCGTCGTCGGTCCGATGGCGCGCACCGCTCGCGACCTCGCGCTCCTGCTCGACGTCATGGCCGGACCGGACCCGCTGACGCTCGGTGTGGCGTACCGGCTGACGCTGCCGCCCGCGCGCCACGAACGGCTCCGCGACTTCCGGGTCCTGGTCCTCGACGAGCATCCGCTCATTCCGACCGGGTCTGCCGTGCGGGCAGGCGTGGGCCGGGTGGCCGACGCGCTTGTCGACGGTGGTGCCCGCGTCGAGCGGGACAGTCCGCTGCTGCCCGATCTGGCCGAAGCCGCAATTCTCTACACGCAGTTCCTGTTCTCGGGCTCCGTTGCACGTTTTCCCGTCGAAGCGTACGAGCAGCTGCAGGCCCGCGCCGCCGGACTGAGCGCGGACGACCGGAGCCTCGATGCGGCGCGGCTGCGCGGCATGGTGCTCAGCCACCGCGACTGGATCGAGGCGAACGGCTTGCGCGAGCTCCACCGCCATGGCTGGCGGCGGTTCTTCGCAGGGTTCGACGCCGTGGTGTGTCCCATCACGCCCACTCCCGCGTTCCCGCACGACCACCACCCCGACCCGATGAGACGCCGGATCGACATCGACGGTGTCGAGTATCCGTACTTCGACCAGCTCGTCTGGGCCGGTCTGGCCACTCTGCCCGGTCTACCCGCCACCGCTGTACCGGCGGGCCGGTCGCCCGAGGGCCTGCCGGTGGGGGTGCAGCTCATCGGCCCGATGTTCGAGGACCGCACCCCGCTGCGGCTGGCCGCATTGCTTGAGCAGAAGATCGGCGGCTTTCAGGCACCGACGTAGGGCTTAAACCCAGCCGCTCCGGCTGTCACGCTTGGTTACTATGCTCACTTCATGCCGGAGGCATTCTCCCCAGGGGTGATCGTGGCTGGTTCCCCGGATTGCAGCACCTCGGAGGTAGTCGTGGAATGTGAGGGAAGTATGCGACGGGACCTTCGTAAGTGTTGAGAGAGGTCACTGCAACCCGCTACGTCGAACCCCTGCGGTCCGGCGGCTCCGTGCCCGCTGTCGTCGAGGCGGACGATCTGGGCACGTACGTCGTGAAGTTCACCGGCTCCGCGCAGGGCCGCAAGGCGCTCGTCGCCGAGGTGATCGTGGGGGAGCTGGCCCGCGCCCTCGGGCTGCGCTTCCCCGAGCTGGTCCTGGTGCGCTTCGACCCGGCGATCGCGGAGCACGAGCCGCACCAGGAGGTGCGGGAGCTGCACGCCGCCAGCGCGGGCGTCAACCTCGGCATGGATCACCTGCCGGGCGCCCGGGACTTCACACCGGAGATCGCCCGGGTCTTTCCGGTCGATCCGCTGGAGGCGGGGAAGATCGTCTGGCTCGACGCCCTGACCGTGAACGTCGACCGTACGGTCCACAGTTCCAACCTGATGGTGTGGCCCACCCTCGGTGTCGCCCGCCCGCGCCTGTGGCTGATCGACCACGGTGCGGCCCTCGTCTTCCACCACCGCTGGGACGCCACCGACCCCCGCAAGGCCTACGACTTCCGGCACCACGCCCTCGGCCACTACGGGCCCGACGTCCGGGCCGCCGACACCGAGCTGGCACCCCGGGTCACCGAGGAACTGCTGCGGCGGATCCTCGACGAGGTCCCGGACGCCTGGCTCGCGGACGAGCCGGGCTTCGCCACCGCGCAGGAGGTCCGCGAGGCGTACGTGACGTACCTCCACGCGCGCGTGGAGGCTTCCGGGGCCTGGCTGCCCACCGGCTTCCCCACCCGGGAGGAGCTCGCCGCCGAGGAGGCCCTCAGGGCGGCGAAGAACCAGCAGGAACGCCCCGCGTGGCTCAAGCAGGTGCCCGACCTGCACGGCAAGCCCGCGGCCCAGCAGGATTGGTCGGTGCACCTCGGATGAGTGGCCGTGTCGAGATCGAGTACTGCACACAGTGCCGCTGGCTGCCCCGCGCGGCCTGGCTGGCACAGGAACTGCTCACGACGTTCGAGGCCGAGCTGACGGAGCTGGCTCTCAAGCCCGGCACGGGCGGGGTGTTCGTCGTCCGCGTGGGCGACGAGGTCGTCTGGGACAGGCGCGAACAGGGCTTCCCGGAGCCGACGGCCGTGAAGCGGGCCGTACGCGACCGAGTGGCCCCGGGGAAGTCCCTGGGCCACTCGGAGCGCTAGCCGTTCGGTGCGGGGTCAGCCCTTGAGCTGCTCGTACGCCGGGAGCGTCAGGAAGTCGGCGTAGTCCTCGTCGAGGGAGACCGTCAGCAGCAGGTCGTGCGCCTGCTGCCAGTTGCCGGCCGCGAAGGCCTCGTCGCCGATCTCGGCCCTGATGCCGGCGAGTTCCTCGGCGGCGACCTTGCGGGCCAGCTCGGCGGTGACCTGCTCGCCGTTGTCGAGGACGACCTCCGCGTTGATCCACTGCCAGATCTGGGAGCGGGAGATCTCGGCGGTGGCCGCGTCCTCCATCAGGTTGAAGATGGCGACCGCGCCGAGGCCGCGCAGCCAGGCCTCGATGTAACGGATGCCGACCTGCACGGCGTTGACCAGACCCGCGTAGGTCGGCTTGGCGTCCAGCGAGTCGATGGCGATCAGGTCGGCCGCCCGGACGTCGACGTCCTCACGCAGCCGGTCCTTCTGGTTGGGCTTGTCGCCGAGGACCTTGTCGAAGGACTCCATGGCGATCGGCACCAGGTCGGGGTGGGCGACCCACGAACCGTCGAAGCCGTCGCCGGCCTCGCGGTCCTTGTCGGCGCGGACCTTCTCGAAGGCGACCTTGTTGACCTCGGCGTCCCGGCGGGACGGGATGAAGGCCGCCATGCCGCCGATGGCGTGGGCGCCGCGCTTGTGGCAGGTGCGGACGAGGAGTTCGGTGTAAGCGCGCATGAACGGGGCCGTCATCGTCACCGCGTTGCGGTCCGGTAGGACGAACTTGGCGCCGCCGTCACGGAAGTTCTTGACGATGGAGAACAGGTAGTCCCAACGGCCCGCGTTCAGGCCGGAGGCGTGGTCGCGCAGTTCGTAGAGGATCTCCTCCATCTCGTACGCGGCGGTGATCGTCTCGATGAGGACGGTCGCGCGGACCGTGCCCTGGGGGATGCCGCAGTACTCCTGCGCGAAGACGAACACCTCGTTCCAGAGGCGGGCCTCCAGGTGGGACTCCGTCTTGGGGAGGTAGAAGTACGGGCCCTTGCCGAGGTCCAGCAGGCGCTGGGCGTTGTGGAAGAAGTACAGGCCGAAGTCGACGAGCGCGCCGGGCACCGGGGTGCCGTCGGCGTCGACGAGGTGGCGCTCGTTCAGGTGCCAGCCGCGCGGGCGCATGACGACCGTGGCGAGCTCCTCGTTCGCCTTCAGGGCGTAGGACTTGCCGGACTTCGGGTCCGTGAAGTCGATGTTCCGCGTGTAGGCGTCGGTGAGGTTGAGCTGGCCGAGGACCACGTTCTCCCAGGTGGGAGCGGAGGCGTCCTCGAAGTCCGCGAGCCACACCCTGGCGCCCGAGTTGAGGGCGTTGATGGTCATCTTGCGGTCGGTGGGGCCGGTGATCTCCACCCGGCGGTCGTCGAGGGCCGCGGGGGAGGGGGCCACCTTCCAGGAGTCGTCCGCGCGGATCGCGGCGGTCTCGGGAAGGAAGTCGAGCGTGGAGGTGCGGGCGATCTCGGCGCGGCGCTCGGCGCGGCGGGCGAGGAGCTCGTCACGCCGGGGCGTGAACCGCCGGTGCAGCTCGGCCACGAAGGCGAGTGCCGCTTCGGTGAGGACCTCCTCCTGCCGGGGCAGGGGCTCGGCGTCGACGATGGCCAGCGGGGACGGCGCTGGTGCGGACATGAACGGTCACTTCCTTCAGCGAGCTGTGAAGACGAGCCGGCGTGCTTGGCACCGGGTGCCAGTCTTCCCGGATACGGCGTTCGGCGCCCGGGGAGCAGACGGGCGCTTCTGAACAGTGGATACTAGTTTCCTCATGGTGGAAGTTCAATCGTTTGTTGATGTCGAGATTCTCTGAGTCGAGGCAAGGTGGCGCTCCGTGCCACCCCGCTCACTCAAGGTGGGTCAGATCGGCTTCGGTGTCGATGTCGAAGGGCCGGGCGACGTCCCCGCACTCGATGAGGGTGACGGCCGGCCGGTGCTCCGTCAGATAGGCGCGTGCCCCCCGGTCGCCGGTCGCAGTCGCGGCGATGCCCTCCCAGTGGGCGGCGCCGAACAGCACCGGATGGCCGCGCACGCCGTCGTACGCGGCGGAAACGAGCGACTCCTCGCCCTCGTACGCCGCGAGGACCCGGGCCACCGCCTCGGGTCCGATGCCGGGCTGGTCGACGAGTGAGACCAGGGCGGCCCGGGCCTGTGTGCCGGCGAGTGAGCCGAGCCCGGCGCGCAGGGAAGTCCCCATGCCCTGCCCCCAGTCGGGGTTGTCGACCAGGGCGCAGCCCGGGAGAGAGGCCCTGGCGCGTACCTCGTCGGCCTGTGCGCCCAGGACCACATGGACGGTCGCGCAACCGCCCTCCCGCAGCACCCGCACCGCGTGCTCCACGAGGGGCCGTCCCCGGTGAGGGAGCAGCGCCTTGGGCCGCCCGCCGAGTCGCCGCCCGCCACCGGCCGCGAGCAGCAGTCCCGCAACCGCTCGTGCCCCGCCCGTCGTCTGCCGTGTCGTCATGGCTCCTGCATACCGCACGCCCCGCACGGGGGTGCGACGGCGCGGGACGCGCGTCGGACAGGCGTACGCCTCGGGCCAGAAAGTCACTCAGCGAAACAAGTCGATGACGCAATGGACTGGCGCCTGGTGGTCCGCGTCGTTTACTGTCGCCCGCACCGACCGGCCGGGTGCCGACCGCTGCCCGGTGTGGGGACTTCGTGTCGGAAGGGCACGCGCACGACGAGGGTGCGAGGGGGAGGACTGTGTTGCGGAGCGTTGAGCAGAAGCGGCAGGGGCCTGTGACCGGCGGCGACGAGGATCCGCGCGTGACGGAGCTGCGCTCCGCCGTGTCCCGGTTGCGCCGCCGGCTGGCCGCCCATCCCGGCGAGTTCGCCGACCGGACCATCGCCGAGGAGGAACTGGCCGCCCTGGCCGCCGTGGCCGCCGACGGCATCCCCGAGATCCCCTGCCTGCGCCGCTCCCTCCTGCTGATCGCGGGCGCGATCGGCTCGGTGAGCGCGCTGTCCGCGGAGCTGACGGAGGTCCGGCGGGCGGTGGATCTCTTCGGGGGGCCGGTGCGCGGGGAGGGGTAGGGCGGGTCGTCCGGATCAGGCCGCAGGGTGTCGACCGTGCTTGTCAGCGCCAGTGAGCGGGGCCTGGTGCGTGCAGCCGCAAGACCGTCGTCTGCGGTCTGATCCGAACGACACCCCCTGGCGGCTCGTCAGGTCCGCGGTGCGTCACGGTGCCCCGCGGCCTGCCGTCGTCATGCGGGGCTCTGGCTGGCGAGCGCCTCGGACAGCTCCCCGGCGACCTGCTGGAGCACCGGCACGATCTTGTCCGTCGCCGCCTCCGTGACCCGGCCCGCCGGGCCGGAGATGGAGATGGCCGCCGCGGTGGGGGAGTCGGGGACCGGGACCGCGAGGCAACGGACCCCGATCTCCTGCTCGTTGTCGTCGATGGCGTAGCCCTGCCGGCGCACGTCCTCCAGGGCCGCGAGGAACCCGTCGGCCGTCGTGATCGTCTTCTCCGTCGCCGCGGGCATGCCCGTGCGGGAGAGCAGTGCCCGCACCTCCTCCGGCGGGAAACCGGCGAGCAGGGCCTTGCCCACGCCCGTGGAGTGCGGCAGCACCCGCCGGCCGACCTCCGTGAACATGCGCATCGAGTGCTTCGACGGCACCTGTGCCACGTAGACGATCTCGTCCCCGTCCAGCAGTGCCATGTTCGCCGTCTCGCCGGTCTCCTCGACCAGCCGCGCGAGGTAGGGCCGTGCCCAGGTGCCCAGCAGCCGGGAGGCCGACTCGCCGAGGCGGATCAGCCGCGGACCGAGCGCGTACCGCCGGTTGGTCTGCTGACGTACGTACCCACAGGCCACCAGCGTGCGCATCAGGCGGTGGATGGTCGGCAGGGGCAGTCCGCTGCTGGCGGACAGCTCGCTCAGGCCGACCTCGCCGCCCGCGTCCGCCATCCGTTCGAGCAGGTCGAAGGCGCGCTCCAGGGACTGGACGCCGCCGTTGGCGGAGGACCGGGCGGAGTCGGTGGTGCTGGCGCTGGACGTCGGCACGGCGCGTTCCTTTCGGGGCGGGCGGGAAGGGCAGAAGCCTACCCGGCAGTCGGTTGACTCCCCGCTTGTACGTAGCTACGTTCTGCGTGCTGGAAGTTTAATTCCGCTTTGTGGAAACGTCCAGGACTTTCGCCGAAGGGTGCCGTGGTCAAGTGTGCCCTTGACGGCACGGGAGAGGGAGTGAAGACTTCTTCAACAGAAAGTTGAATTCCGTTACGCGGAAGTAAGGGGTTCGGGTGTCCGACGCTGAACTGGTGCTGCGCTCGACGCGTGTCATCACTCCCGAGGGAACGCGTGCCGCGTCCGTCGCCGTGACCGACGGCAGGATCACGGCCGTCCTCCCGCACGACGCGCCCGTCCCGGAGAGCGCCCGCCTCGAGGACCTGGGCGACCACGTCCTGCTGCCCGGCCTCGTCGACACGCACGTGCACGTCAACGACCCCGGCCGCACCGAGTGGGAGGGCTTCTGGACGGCCACCCGCGCCGCTGCGGCCGGTGGCATCACGACCCTCGTCGACATGCCCCTCAACTCCCTCCCGCCGACCACGACCGTCCCGCACCTGCGCACCAAGCAGCAGGTCGCCGCCGACAAGGCGCACATCGACGTCGGCTTCTGGGGCGGCGCCCTGCCCGACAACGTCAAGGAGCTCCGCTCGCTGCACGAGGCCGGTGTCTTCGGCTTCAAGGCGTTCCTGTCGCCGTCCGGCGTGGACGAGTTCCCGCACCTGGAGCGGGACCAGCTCGCCCGCACCATGGCCGAGATCGCCGCCTTCGGTGGACTGCTCATCGTGCACGCCGAGGACCCGCACCTGCTCTCGTCGGCCCCCCAGCGGGGCGGCCCCAAGTACGCCGACTTCCTCGCCTCCCGCCCCCGGGACGCCGAGGACACCGCCATCGCCCGGCTCATCCGCGAGGCGAAGGCCCTCGACGCGCGCGTGCACGTGCTGCACCTCTCCTCCAGCGACGCCCTGCCGATGATCGCCCAGGCGCGGGCGGAGGGCGTCCGCGTCACCGTCGAGACCTGCCCCCACTACCTGACCCTCACCGCCGAGGAAGTCCCCGACGGCGCCAGCGAGTTCAAGTGCTGCCCGCCGATCCGCGAGGCCGCCAACCAGGACCTGCTCTGGCAGGCACTGGCCGACGGCACCATCGACTGCGTCGTCACCGACCACTCCCCGTCCACCGCCGACCTCAAGACCGACGACTTCGCCACGGCCTGGGGCGGCATCTCCGGACTCCAGCTGAGCCTGGCGGCGGTGTGGACCGAGGCCCGCAGGCGCGGGCACGGCCTGGAGGACGTGGTGCGCTGGATGTCCACGCGCACGTCCGAACTGGTCGGGCTCGACGACCGCAAGGGCGCCATCGCGGTGGGCCGCGACGCCGACTTCGCCGTCCTCGCTCCCGACGAGACCTTCACTGTCGACCCGGTGGCCCTCCAGCACCGCAACCACGTCACGGCCTACGCGGGCAGGACCCTGCACGGCGTCGTGAAGTCCACCTGGCTGCGCGGGCAGCGCATCGTCGCGGACGGCGAGTTCACCGAACCGAAGGGGCGGCTCCTCACCCGAACCAGCTGAAGCCCATCCCAGACCTCGAAAGGCAGAACTGATCACCGTGACGGCGATTCCCAGCTTCACCGGCGACGCGAACCCCTACGGAGGCGGCGACCCGTACGCGGACTACCGCACCGCCGACTTCCCCTTCACCCAGTACGCCGACCTCGCCGACCGGCGTCTGGGGGCCGGTGTCATCGCCGCCAACGACGAGTTCTTCGCCCAGCGCGAGAACCTGCTGGTGCCCGGGCCCGCCGAGTTCGACCCCGAGCACTTCGGGCACAAGGGCAAGATCATGGACGGCTGGGAGACGCGCCGCCGCCGCGGCGCCTCCGCCGACCACCCCTGGCCGACCGCGGAGGACCACGACTGGGCGCTGGTCCGCCTCGGGGCTCCGGGCGTGATCCGCGGGATCGTCGTCGACACCGCCCACTTCCGCGGCAACTACCCGCAGGCCGTGTCCGTCGAGGGCACCTGCGTACCGGGCTCCCCCTCGCCGGAGGAACTCCTCGGGGACGACGTGAAGTGGACGACCCTCGTCCCGCGCACCCCGGTCGGCGGCCATGCGGCGAACGGCTTCGCCGTCGACGTCGAGCAGCGCTTCACCCACCTGCGGGTCAACCAGCACCCCGACGGCGGCATCGCGCGCCTGCGGGTCCACGGCGAGGTCGTCCCGGACCCCGCGTGGCTGGAGGCGCTCGGCACCTTCGACGTCGTCGCCCTGGAGAACGGCGGCCGGGCGGAGGACGCCTCCAACCTCTTCTACTCGCCCGCCTCCAACACCATCCAGCCGGGCCGCTCCCGCAAGATGGACGACGGCTGGGAGACCCGCCGCCGCCGCGACCAGGGCCACGACTGGATCCGCTACCGGCTGGCCGCCCAGGCACAGATCCGCGCCCTGGAGATCGACACCGCTTACCTCAAGGGCAACAGCGCCGGCTGGGCGTCGGTCTCGGTCAAGGACGGCGAGGACGGAGAGTGGCAGGAGATCCTGCCCCGCACCCGCCTCCAGCCCGACACCAACCACCGCTTCGTCCTCCCGGCCCCGGCCGTCGGCACGCACGCGCGCGTGGACATCTTCCCGGACGGGGGCATCTCCCGGCTCCGCCTGTTCGGCTCCCTGACCCAGGAGGGCACGAGCCGGCTGCTGGCACGCCACCAGGAACTGGGCGGCTGAACCGGGCCCGTGGGGCGCACCGGCCGGACAGCACCGGTGCGCCCCACGAGCCTCATGCTGCGTGGCCTCCGTCCACCGAGAACTCCGCCCCCGTCACGTACGCCGCCCCCGCCAGGTGGGCGACCATCGACGCCACCTCGTCCGCCGTCCCGAACCGGCCCAGCGCCGTCATCGCGGCCTGACCGGCCGCGTACGGCCCGTCCGCCGGGTTCATGTCCGTGTCGATCGGGCCGGGATGGACGACGTTCGCCGTGATCCCGCGCCCGCCCAGTTCCCGGGCCAGCGCCTTCGTCAGACCGGCCAGGGCCGCCTTGCTCATCGCGTAGAGCGTCCCGCCCGGCCCCGGCACCCGCTGGGCCATGCAACTGCCGATCGTGATGATCCGCCCGCCCTCGGGCATCCGCGCGGCGGCCGCCTGAGAGGCCAGGAAGACGCCCCGTACGTTGACGTCGAGGACCCGGTCCACCTCCGCGAGCGACAGGGTGTCCAGCGGGCCGAGCACCCCCACGCCGGCGTTGTTGACCAGGATGTCGAGCCTGCCCAGCGCCTGCGCCGCCGCGTCCACCACTTCGGCCGCCTCCGTGGCCTGCGCCGCGTCCGCGCGCAGCGCAACCGCCCGGCGCCCCAGCGCCTCCACGGCCCGTACGACGTCCTCGGCCGCTTCCTTGCCGTTCACGTAGCCGATGGCCACGTCCGCGCCCTCCCGGGCCAGGCGCAGCGCTGTCGCCGCGCCGATGCCACGGCTCCCGCCGGTCACGAGAGCCACCTTGCCGTGCAGAGTTCCTTGAGAAGTCATGGGTCCATCCCAGCGGCCGCACGGCCGTGCCGCTGGCGGCGAACGGACGTCGAGGTCTCAGCGCCCGCGGGAGGGGTTCCCCGTCCGGAGCACATCCGGAACTGCTTCCACGAACGCCCCGTGAGCGGGCGAACGGCCCAGCGATGAGTTGCGGGTGCCGACGGGGTCTGAACCGATGACAGCGGATCCCGTCCGACCTGGAAGGAAGGCACCCGCCATGGGCAAGCTCGTCTCCACCCTCTTCGTCACCCTCGACGGCGTCTACCAGGCCCCCGGCGGGCCGCAGGAGGACACCCGCGGGGGCTTCACCCACGGCGGCTGGAGCTTCCCGTACGCCGACGAGGACTTCGGCCGTTTCATCGGCGAGGTCTTCACGCGTCCGGGCGCCTTCCTGCTCGGCCGCCGTACGTACGACATCTTCGCCACCTACTGGCCCAAGGTGACCGACCCCGGCGACCCGGTGGCCTCCCCGCTCAACTCCCTGCCGAAGTACGTGCCGTCCTCGACCCTGACGGATCCGCCGTGGGCGGGCACGACCGTGCTCTCCGGCGACCTCGCAGAAGAGGTCGCCGCCGTGAAGGAGCGCACCGACGGCGAGGTCCAGGTGCACGGCAGCGGCGCCCTCGTCCGGTCGCTGCTGGCGCTCGACCTCGTCGACACCCTGCACCTGCTGACCTTCCCGGTCGTGCTCGGCTCCGGGTTCCGGCTGTTCTCGGAGGGCACCGTGCCGACCGCGTTCGAGCACGCCGGCGGGAGCGTCACCGGCGCGGGCGTCTCGATCCAGACGTACGACCTGAAGGGCCGCCCGGAGTACGGCGAGTTCGCACTGCCGCAGGACGCGTAAAGGCCGCCGCAGGGCGGGTGAACTCCCCGCGAACGCACGGGGCTTCACAGGAAATTCTCCTGGCTTGTCATTGACATGCCAGGGTCTACGCGCGTCATCATGAACGTCATGAACTTCCCCCCACGCGCCTCGCGGCTCGGCGCAGCAGCCGCCCTTCTGTCCGCCCTCCTCGTCGGCGGAACCGTCTCAGCGACCACGGCCGACGCGGCCCCCACCGCCGTCGGCGACATCTGCTACAGCGCCCTGCCGTCCCAGGCCCACGACACGCTCGACCTGATCGAGCAGGGCGGCCCCTACCCGTTCGACCAGGACGGCACCGTCTTCCAGAACCGGGAAGGCATCCTGCCCGGACAGTCGTCCGGCTACTACCACGAGTACACGGTCATCACCCCGGGCTCCTCCACCCGCGGCGCACGGCGCATCGTCACCGGTGAGGAGAACCGGGAGGACTACTACACGGCCGACCACTACGCCTCGTTCGACCTGGTCGACTACAGCTGCTGAACCCTCCCGGGACCGCGGGCCGGACGTCCGTCCGCTGCTCAGACGGACTTCCGGCTCCCGGCCGCTCCAAACAGGGCGACGCCCAGCACGAGCAGCGCGACGCTCGCGTAGAGCTCGTAGCCGTCGAGGAACCCCAGGCGCTGCACCAGGCCCCAGTTCCAGTCGGTGAACTCGTGCACCAGGCCCGCCACGCCCTGGACGAGGGCGAGGAAGCCGACGATCTCCAGTACCTGCTTCATGCCGCCAGACTCGTCCCGCGGGCCCCCCACGCACATCGCCCGCGGGACGGGCACCCGGGGACGGAAGTCCCCGCTCCGGAGCCGCGGCCGCATCGAAAGTCTGCGACGGGACGACTTTGGTCGACGATCCCGCCCGAGGGCGGGTGGGCCGGGCCCCGGCTGCGTAGATTTGTCGCTCGTGAGTGGTGACGACGTGGGGCACGCCTCCCCGGTACCGGTGGGAGAGACGCCCGCGCTGTTCACCGGGCGCAGATGGTTCTTTCCGTCGGCCCTCCTGCACCAACTCGACCCCGACGCCGCACGAGCCGGGCGGCGGCCCCGGCGTACCGCCCGGGACTGGGTCGTCGACTTCTTCTGCTTCGTGCTGGCCGTGGTCGTGGGCGCGACCGCAGTGGAGGCGCTCGCCACCAACCCCCATGTGCCGCCCGGTCTCGCCGCCGCCGACCAGGTGTTCGGCGCGCTGGCCTGCGCGGCGGTCTGGCTGCGCCGTCGCTGGCCGCTGGGGCTGGCCGTGGCGATGACGCCCGTCACCTTCGTCTCGGACACCGCCGGCGGCGCGGGCCTGATCGCCCTGTTCACCCTCGCCGTGCACCGCCCCTTCCGCTATGTGGCCTGGGTGGGCGGCATCAACACGGCGTTCGTCCCGCTGTACTACTGGCTGCGCCCCGAGGCCGACGTCCCCTACCCGGTGGCCGTGCTCTTCGCCGCGCTGCTCACGGTGGCGATCGTCGGCTGGGGCATGTTCGTACGGGCCAAGCGGCAGCTCATGGTGAGCCTCAGGGACCGTGCCCGGCGCGCCGAGACGGAGGCGCGGCTGCGGGCCGAGCAGGCACAGCGGCTCGCCCGCGAGGCCATCGCCCGGGAGATGCACGACGTGCTCGCCCACCGGCTGACCCTGCTGAGCGTCCACGCGGGCGCCCTGGAGTTCCGGCCCGACGCGCCCCCGGCCGAGACGGCCCGGGCGGCGGGCGTGATCCGGGAGAGCGCGCACGAGGCGCTTCAGGACCTGCGGGAGATCATCGGCGTGCTGCGGGCGGGCGAGCCGGACGACAGCGGCCGGCCGCAGCCGACGCTCGCGGCGCTGGACACCCTGGTCGCCGAGTCCCGCGAGGCCGGCATGAAGGTCTCCCTCGACCACCGCGTGGAGCATCCCGCCGCCGCCCCGTCCTCCGTCGGCCGCACCGCCTACCGGATCGCCCAGGAGGGCCTGACCAACGCGCGCAAGCACGCCCCCGGCACGGAGGTCACGGTGACCGTCACCGGCGCTCCGGGCACCGGCCTCACCGTCCGCGTGCACAATCCGCCGCCCGAGGGCGAGGTGCCGCCCGTCCCCGGCTCCGGCCAGGGCCTGATCGGCCTCACGGAGCGGGCGACCCTCGCGGGCGGACGGCTGGCGCACGGGCACATACCGGGGGGCGGCTTCGAGGTACGGGCGTGGCTGCCGTGGGCTTGAGCACGGGTTGCCCCGCCGCCCGGCCGGCAACTCCCAGCGCTGCGCGAGGCGTTGGCGCCGGCTTTCCGGGCCCGCCGCCCGGCCCGGCCGTGATTACGTAACCCCATGACTGCGATCAGAGTGCTCCTCGTCGACGACGATCCGCTGGTGCGGGCCGGGCTGTCCTTCATGATGGGCGGCGCCGACGACATCGAGATCGTCGGCGAGGCCGCCGACGGCGCCGAGGTGGAGGCCCTCGTCGACCGCACCCGCCCGGATGTCGTGCTCATGGACATCCGGATGCCGACGGTGGACGGCCTCACGGCCACGGAGCGGCTGCGCACCCGCGAGGATCCCCCGCAGGTGGTGGTGCTCACCACGTTCCACGCCGACGAACAGGTGCTGTGCGCGCTGCGCGTGGGCGCCGCCGGGTTCGTCCTCAAGGACACCCCGCCGGCCGAGATCGTCGCGGCGGTGCGCCGGGTCGCGGCCGGCGACCCGGTCCTGTCGCCCACGGTCACCCGCCAGCTGATGCGGCACGCCGTCGGCACCGCCGCCGACAGGCGCCGCACGCGCGCGCGGGAACGCATGGCCGTCCTCAACGACCGGGAGCGCGAGGTCGCCGTCGCGGTCGGCCGCGGCCTGGCCAACGCCGACATCGCCACCGGCCTTTTCATGAGCGTCGCCACCGTGAAGACCCACGTCTCGCGCATCCTGGCCAAGCTCGACCTCAACAACCGGGTGCAGATCGCGCTGCTCGCCTACGACGCCGGGCTCCTGGAGGAACAGGAAGAGCGCTGACCGAGAGGGCTCGCCGTCAGGCCAGCGCGGAGGAGGCGCCACCGGGGATCTCCGCGAGGTGCACCGGTCTGCGCTCCCGCCGTGACACCTCGCACGCCTCGGCGACCCGCAGCGCCTGCAGCGCCTCGCGCCCGTCGCAGGGGTTGGCCCGCTCACCCCGTACGACCTCGATGAACGCGTTCAGCTCCGCCTCGTAGGCGGGGCCGAACCGCTCCAGGAATCCCGTCCACGGCTTGTCCGCGGCCGGCGGCCCGGTCGGCTCCGTGGATGCGATCGGCGTACGGTCGTCCAGGCCGACCACGATCTGGTCGCGCTCCCCGGCGAGCTCCATGCGCACGTCGTAGCCGGCCCCGTTCATCCGGGTCGCGGTGAGGGTGGCGAGCGTGCCGTCGTCCAGGGTGAGCAGCGCGGCGGCGGTGTCGACGTCGCCCGCCTCGCGGAACATCCGCGGACCGGCGTCGGAGCCGGCGGCGTAGACGTCCGCCACCTCCCGGCCGGTCACCCAGCGCAGGACGTCGAAGTCGTGGATCAGCGTGTCCCGGTACAGCCCGCCGGACAGCGGCAGCCACCCGGCGTCGGGCGGCGCCTGGTCGCTGGTCAGTGCCCGCACGGTGTGCAGCCGCCCCAGCCGGCCCGACCGCACGGCCTCGCGCGCGCCGGTGTATCCCGCGTCGAAGCGACGCTGGAAGCCCATCTGGAGAACCGTCCCGGCCGTCTCCACCTCGGCGATGGCGCTCAGGGACCCCGGCAGATCGAGCGCGATGGGCTTCTCGCAGAACACCGGAAGACCCGAGCGCGCTGCCCGACCGATCAGTTCGGCGTGGGCCGACGTCGCCGTCGTGATCACCACGGCGTCGACCCCCCAGCGGAAGATCTCCTCCACGCCGGGCGCCGCCGTCTCGCCCAGCCGGTGCGCCAGTTCCTGGGCCCTGGCGGCGTCCGCGTCCGTGAGGATCAGGGAGCCGACATCGCGATGCCGGCTGAGCGTGTTCGCGTGGATGGTGCCGATGCGGCCCGTACCGATGACGCCGATGCGCATGGAAACAAACTGCGTGCACAGCCCGCCTCTGTCAATCTGTATGTCCGGACAATCTGACTACACGACTTCCCGTCAACAACGCGCGGAGCTACGCTCGGCCCGTGCCGAAACCAGAAGTGGACCCGACCGTGCAGCTCGAGCTGAGCGTGGACCGCAGCTCTCCCGTGCCGTTGTACTTCCAGCTGTCCCAGCAGCTGGAGGCCGCGATCGAGCACGGCACGCTGACCCCAGGCAGCCTGCTGGGCAACGAGATCGAACTCGCCGCCCGGCTCGGCCTGTCCCGGCCGACCGTCCGCCAGGCGATCCAGTCGCTCGTCGACAAGGGCCTCCTCGTACGCCGCCGCGGCGTGGGCACCCAGGTCGTGCACAGTCAGGTCAAGCGCCCGCTGGAGCTCAGCAGCCTCTACGACGACCTGGAAGCGGCGGGCCAGCGCCCGGCCACCAGGGTCCTCGTCAACAAGCTCGTCCCGGCCTCAGCCGAGATCGCCGCCGCACTCGGCGTCGCCGAGGACAGCGACGTCCACCGTGTCGAGCGCCTCCGTCTCGCCCACGGTGAGCCCATGGCCTACCTCTGCAACTTTCTGCCGCCCGGCCTGATCGGTCTCGACACCGACCAGCTGGAGACGACCGGCCTCTACCGCCTGATGCGGGCGGCGGGCATCACCCTGCACAGCGCCCGCCAGTCCATCGGCGCCCGGGCGGCGACGACGGAGGAGGCGGAGCGACTGGCCGAGGAGACGGGCGCGCCGCTGCTCACCATGCAACGCGTCACGTTCGACGACACGGGCCGGGCAGTGGAGTACGGCACACACACGTACCGTCCGACGCGCTATTCGTTCGAGTTCCAGCTGCTCGTACGGACGTGATGGTCATGCTGTTGAGGGGCGCGGGGGACGGCGTGACAAGCCCCCACCGGCCCGCACTCGGCAATGATCCGCACCACCCCTCTGCTCCGCACCCCGCCTCCCCGTGAGGCAGAATCGGCGGCGATGAGCACCTACCGCGACTTCACCGCCCCCATCGGCTCCCGCCGTGCCACCGCGCTCCGCACCGTCGGCACCCGGGAGCGCCGCTCGCACCTGACGGCCCCCCGCGTGCCCACGGTCGGCATCGACATCGGCGGCACGAAGGTGATGGCGGGCGTCGTCGACGCCGACGGCAACATCCTGGAGATGCTCCGCACGGAGACCCCGGACAAGTCCAAGAGCCCCAAGGTCGTCGAGGACACCATCGCCGAGCTGGTCCTGGACCTCTCCGACCGGCACGACGTGCACGCCGTCGGTATCGGTGCGGCCGGCTGGGTGGACGCCGACCGCAACCGGGTGCTGTTCGCCCCCCACCTGTCCTGGCGCAACGAACCGCTCCGCGACCGCCTCTCGGGCCGGCTCTCCGTCCCCGTCCTCGTCGACAACGACGCCAACACCGCCGCCTGGGCGGAATGGCGCTTCGGCGCCGGCCGCGGCGAGGACCACCTCGTCATGATCACCCTCGGCACCGGCATCGGCGGCGCGATCCTGGAGGACGGCCAGGTCAAGCGCGGCAAGTACGGCGTCGCCGGCGAGTTCGGCCACATGCAGGTCGTGCCCGGCGGCCACCGCTGCCCGTGCGGCAACCGCGGCTGCTGGGAGCAGTACAGCTCCGGAAACGCCCTGGTCCGTGAGGCCCGCGAGCTGGCCGCCGCCGACTCGCCCGTCGCCTACGGGATCATCGAGCACGTCAAGGGCAGCATCGGCGACATCACCGGCCCGATGATCACCGAGCTGGCCCGGGACGGCGACGCCATGTGCATCGAGCTGCTCCAGGACATCGGCCAGTGGCTCGGCGTCGGCATCGCCAACCTCGCCGCCGCCCTCGACCCCTCCTGCTTCGTGATCGGCGGCGGTGTCTCGGCCGCGGACGACCTGCTCATCGGACCCGCCCGGGACGCCTTCAAGCGGCACCTCACCGGCCGCGGCTACCGCCCCGAGGCCCGCATCGTCCGGGCCCAGCTCGGCCCCGAGGCCGGCATGGTCGGTGCCGCCGACCTGGCCCGGCTGGTCGCCCGCCGCTTCCGCCGCGCCAAGCGCCGCCGCGTGGAGCGGTACGAGCGCTACGAGCGGTACGCGCAGTCGCTCCGCAGTACCCAGGAGACGCTGTGACCGCTTCCCTGCCCCACCAGGGCCCCTGGCCCGACGATCCGGACCGCCCGGTCGAGGACCGCCGCCACATGATCCGCCGCAGGGCTCTCACCCTGCTGATCATCGTGCTGCTCATCGGCATCCCGGCCGGCTACCTGGTGATCTCCGCGAACCAGAGCCGCGACAGCGGCAAGGACAAGGAGGCGAAGTACTCGGCGACCGGCCTGACCGAGGGCTGGCCCTCCAAGCTCCAGCGCCGGATCTACCAGGTGCCCGTCCCGCACCCGGCCTGGCACGTGGCGTACTACGAGACCAACAACTGGAAGACCAGCCGCCTCTACGCCCAGTTCGAGACCAACGCGGCCGGCCTGGACGCCTACCTGACCGGCCTGGGCGTGACCCGGAAGGACCTGAAGAAGGGCCACATCACCATCGGCGCCCGCGACCGGAAGGTCACCGGCTGGAAATTCGCCACGACCGACTCCTGGTACGGCTTCGTCCACCGGCAGAAGAAACCGGCACCCACCCACGACGTCGTCGTGGACCTGTCCAACCCGGCGTACCCCTGGGTGTACGTCGTGTCCCGGACCGTGCCCTGAGCCCGCTGCCGGGGCCGATTGTCAGACCCCGCCCGTAGAGTCGGAGACAACTGATCCGACAGGCGGGGCGGGAGGTGGCAGGACGTATGGCGGAGACGGCTCCGACGGCCGAGCGGGCGACGGACGCGACGGTCCCGGTCCGGCTCCCTGCCGTCTTCCAGCCCGCACCCCTCCCGCGCGAGGGGCGCGTCGTGTTCTGGGACCCCGACGGCGAGCCGCTGCCCGCCCAGGACACCGAGCTGACCGTCGTACGACAGCACGGCGCGGGAGTCCGGCGGCGCACCATCCCGGCGCTGTCCCTCCCGCTGGAGACCGCCCTGCCGCTCCTGCTGCGCGCCCGGCACGACCCCGCGGCCCACCCCGCCACCGCCTGCTGGGGCGCCGCCGCGCTGCACGCCCTGCGCCTCACCGCCCGCGGCCGGCTACTGCCCGGCCTCACCTCCACCGGACACGACGCCTGGCGCGCCGGCCCCCTCGACCCCGACGACATCGCGCACCTGCGCGCGGTGGCCGCCGCCCTGCCCTACGAGGGCCACGCCGTGCCGCTGTCCGGCCCCGGCCCGATCCGGCTGCCCGAGCCGGAAGCGCTGGTCCGCGCCTTCCTGGACGCGGTCGCCGACACCCTGCCCCGCACCCCGGCCGCGCCGCACACCTCCGGCAGGCCCTTCGCCGCCCGCGAGGCCCAGCACCTGCCCACCGCCCACGACTGGGCCGCCGAGGTCGCCGCCGGCATGGACGCCGGCGTGCGGATCTCGCTCCGCCTGGACCTGTCGGCGTACGACCTGTTCGACGACGCCTCTGGCGGCGGTGCCCGCAGTGCCGGCGCGGCGATCGTCCAGGTGCACAGCCTCGCCGACCCCACCCTCGTGGCCGACGCGGCTGCCCTGTGGGCGGGCGCGGCCGCCGACGCCTTCGGACCCCGCGCCCGCGTGGACGCGGCCCTCGCCGTCCGCCGGGCGGCCCGGGTCTGGCCCCCGCTCGACCGGCTCGCCGACCAGGACGTGCCCGACGTGCTGGCCCTGACCGAGGACGAGCTGAGCGATCTGCTCGGGGTCGCGGCGACCCGGCTCGCCGCGGCCGGGGTCGCCGTGCACTGGCCGCGGGACCTCGCGCAGGACCTGTCCGCCGCGGCGGTGGTCCGCCCGGCCCCCGGCTCGGCGACCGACGGCACCGGCTTCTTCGAGAGCGAGGACCTCCTCCAGTTCCGCTGGCAGCTGGCCCTCGGCGGCGACCCGCTCACCGACACCGAGATGGACGCGCTCGCGGAGGCCCACCGCCCCGTCGTCCGGCTGCGCGACCAGTGGGTGCTGGTCGACCCGGCGCTCGTCCGCAAGGCCCGCAAACGGGACCTGGGCCTGCTCGACCCGGTCGACGCGCTGTCCGTCGCCCTCACCGGCACGGCCGACGTGGACGGCGAGACGGTCGAGGCCGTCCCCGTCGGCGCGCTGGCCACCCTGCGCGACCGCCTGACCGCGGGCATCCGCCCTGCCGAACCGCCCCCGGACCTGTGCGCCACCCTCCGGGACTACCAGCTCCGGGGCCTGGCCTGGCTCGACCTGATGACCACCCTCGGCCTCGGCGGCTGCCTCGCCGACGACATGGGACTCGGCAAGACCGTCACCCTCATCGCCCTGCACCTGAAGCGGGCCCGCCGCGAACCGACCCTGGTCGTCTGCCCGGCCTCCCTGCTCGGCAACTGGCAGCGGGAGATCACCCGCTTCGCCCCCGGCGTGCCCGTCCGCCGCTTCCACGGCCCGGACCGCAGCCTCGACGGCCTGGACGGCGGATTCGTCCTCACCACCTACGGCACCATGCGCTCGGCTGCCCCCGCCCTGGCCGAGCGCACCTGGGGCATGGTCGTCGCCGACGAGGCGCAGCACGTCAAGAACCCCTACTCGGCCACCGCCAAGGCGCTGCGCACGATCCCGGCCCCCGCGCGCGTCGCCCTGACCGGCACGCCCGTCGAGAACAACCTCTCGGAGCTGTGGGCCCTGCTCGACTGGACCACCCCGGGCCTCCTCGGCCCGCTGAAGTCCTTTCGCGCGCGGCACGCCCGAGCCGTGGAGAACGGTGAGGACGAGGAGGCGGTGGAGCGCCTGGCCCGCCTGGTCCGGCCCTTCCTGCTGCGCCGCAAGAAGTCCGACCCGGGCATCGTGCCCGAACTGCCGCCCAAGACGGAGACCGACCACCCGGTCCCGCTCACCCGCGAACAGGCCGCGCTGTACGAGGCGGTGGTCCGCGAGTCGATGCTCGCCATCGAGACGGCCGAGGGCATGCCCCGCCGGGGCCTGGTGCTGAAGCTCCTCACCTCGCTGAAGCAGATCTGCAACCACCCGGCGCTGTTCCTCAAGGAGGAACACACCTCGGCCGCCGGCGACCGGCTCGCCGCCCGCTCCGGCAAACTCGCCCTGCTGGACGAGCTGCTGGACACGCTGCTGGCGGAGGACGGGTCCGCCCTCGTCTTCACCCAGTACGTCGGGATGGCCCGCCTGATCACCTCCCATCTGGCCACCCGCGCGGTGCCGGCCGACCTCCTCCACGGCGGCACGCCGGTCCCCGAGCGGGAGCGCATGGTGGACCGCTTCCAGGCCGGTTCGACGCCGGTCCTGGTGCTGTCGCTCAAGGCAGCGGGCACCGGCCTGAACCTCACCCGCGCGGGCCACGTCGTGCACTTCGACCGCTGGTGGAACCCGGCCGTCGAGGAACAGGCCACCGACCGCGCCTACCGCATCGGCCAGACCCAGCCGGTACAGGTCCACCGCCTCATCACCGAGGGCACCATCGAGGACCGCATCGCAGAGATGCTCCAGTCCAAGCGCGCCCTGGCCGACGCGATCCTCGGCTCCGGCGAGTCGTCCCTCACGGAACTGACGGACCGGGAGCTGTCCGACCTGGTGTCCCTGCGGAGGTCGTCATGACCCCCAGCCCTGCCGACGACGCCCGCCGGGCCCTGCGGGAGGCCCGTGAGCGGACCACCCAGGAACCCGCTCCGGCACCGGCTCCCCGACCGGGACCGCCCCAGGCCGCGGCAGCCGCCGACCAGGAAACCCCCAGACCGGCAGACGTGGCGCGCGAGGCCCTGCGGAGGGCGGGCACGACTGCCCCCGAAGCCGCCGGCGCCTCCGCGGCCGCTGGTACGCCGGACCTCGCTGGGGCGTCCGGGACCGGCAGCGTGCCCGAGGACACCCCGACGGCTGCGACACGCGAGCCGCAGCCGTCCGGCGACTCGCCGACGAGCACGCCGGGGGACACGCCTGCCGGTGCGGCCCCCGCGCGGTCCTCCGTCCCGGCGGGTACCGGGCCGCGTGCGGCGGACGTCGCGCGCGAGGCGCTGCGCGCGGCGCGGGACGAGGCGCGGCGGGCCCGGGAGGAGACCGAGCGGGAAGGTGCCCGCCGTAGGCGCCGGGCCCGGCAGCGCGCCGTGGACGACCGGGCGGCGGCTGCGCGGCGGGCAGGAGCGGACGCCCCCGGCGGGGGCACGCGTGATGCACGGCAGTTGCTGTCCGACGCCTTCCGGATGCCGAGCCCGCCGGACGCGACCTCCGACGACCGGGTCCGGACGACCGGCCAGGGCGGCGAACCCACCCGCCTGACCGACCTGCTGCACGGCCCCGCCGACCGAAGCCCGACCGACCCGCACATCGGGCACCGCCCGGCCGCGCCGGACCCGGAGACTCCGCACAGCGGGCATGGCCCGGTCGCGCCGGACCCGGAGGTGCCGGACGCGGCCGGAAGCCCCCTGGGGCCTCCGTCGGAGCCCTCGGACGCCATGACCACGCCCAGCGCCCCGGCTCCCGGGGATCCGGCCTCCGTCGCGCACGGGGACGACTCGGGGCGTCGGGGTCCGGGCTCTGTCGAGTACGGGAACGACCCGGCTCCCTGGGGTCCGGGCTCCGTCGTGCACGGGGACGGCCGGGGGCCCCGGGGTCCGGAGTTCGCCGAGCATGGGGACGACTTGGGACGCCGGGGTCCGGACTCCATCGTGCATGGGGACGAATCGGGGCGTCGGGGTCCGGGCTCTGTCGAGTACGGGAACGACCCGGCTCCCTGGGGTCCGGGCACCGTCGTGCACGGGGACGACCGGGGGCCCCGGGGTCCGGAGTTCGCCGAGCACGGGGACGACTTGGGACGCCGGGGTCCGGGCTCCATCGTGCATGGGGACGAATCGGGGCGTCGGGGTCCGGGCTCTGTCGAGTACGGGAACGACCCGGCTCCCCGGGGTCCGGGCACCGTCGCGCACGCGGACGGCCGAGGGCCCCGGGATCCGGGGTTCGTCGCGCATGCGGACGATCCGGCTCTCCGGGATACGGACTCTGTCGTGGACGCGGACGACCCAGGGCGTCGGGGGCCGGACCTCGTCGCGCACGCGGACGACCCGGCGACGGTGGTGCCGGCCTCGGGCGTGAGCCCGGCTCCGGACTACGCCTCGCCCCGCCACTCCGCGCCGCCGGGTCCCGCGGCCGTCGGCCCCACGCCGGGTGTGACCCCGGCGTCGTACACCCCCCGGTCCTCCCGTTCGCCCCGCTCCATGGCCGCCCCCACCCGCGACCACGAACTCCGCCGCACCTTCCCGCCCTTCCCGCCCCGGGACGGCGACCGCTTCGCCGAGAGCTGGTGGGGGAACGCCTGGGTCGGCGCGCTCGAGCAGGGCGCGCTGGACGTGAAGCGGCTGGAGCGCGGCCGGGGCTACGCGGGGCAAGGGCATGTCGACGCCATCACCGTGACACCCGGACTCGTGCTGGCCTACGTCCAGGGCAGCCGCCCCCGCCCCTACCGCGTCCAGGTACGTCTGCGCACGCTCGACGACACCGACTGGGACCGTTTCCTGGAGGCGGCCGCCGACCGCCCCGGGCACATCGCCGCGCTGCTCGACAAGGAGATGCCGCGGTCCCTCGCGGAGTGCGGCGTGCCGCTGCTGCCCGGTCCCGGCGACCTGGAGCCCCGGTGCAGCTGCCCCGACCGCGGTCACCCCTGCAAGCACGCTGCCGCCCTGTGCTACCAGACCGCCCGGCTGCTCGACGCCGACCCCTTCGTCCTGCTCCTGCTGCGCGGCCGGGGTGAGCGGGACCTGCTCGACGCGCTGTCCCGGCTGAGCGCCACCCGCGCGGCGCGCGCCGCGCAGGACCGGGGCCCGGCGCCCCTGCCGGGCGTGCGGGCAGCGGAGGTCCTCGCGTCACGCGCGCTCCGGCCTCTCCCCGCGCCCCTTCCTCCGCTCCCGCACCCCGAGCAGCCCCCGGCCTACCCGGCGGCGCCCGGCGGCCCGGACCCCTTCGCGCTGGACCAGCTGGCCACGGACGCCGCCGCCCGCGCCCACGCCCTGCTCAGCACCGGCCGTGACCCGGTCGGGCAGCTGACCTTCTGGCAGGACGCGGTCCGTCTGGCAGCCGCCCGCCCCGGGGCGGGACTCACCGCCGGCACCCGGGCGCTCTACTCGTCCCTCGCCTCCGCGGCGGGCCGTACCCCGCCCGAGCTGGCCCGCGCCGTCGCCGCCTGGCGTCAGGGCGGGCTGGAGGGCCTCGCCGTACTGGAGGAGCCGTGGGACCCGCCGGCCGGGCGGTTCGACCGGGCCCGCCCTCTCCTGCTCGCCGCCGACCTGCCCGCCTTCCGCCCCTGGCGCAACCACCTCACCCACCCTCAGGGCCACGTCCAGCTCCGTCTCGGCCGCGACGGCCTCTGGTACGCCTACGAGTCCGAGCCGGGCCACGACGACTGGTGGCCGAGAGGCACCCCCGACCTGGATCCGGTGGGCGCCCTCACGGGTCTCGGCCTGCCGAGCGACCTCTGAGGGCGCCCCCGATGGTGCGGTGCCGACCGGGGGCGAGCCGTTCGACGAGGCGAGGGGAGGCGGCCCGGCCTGCCGGAGCACATTCCGGTCGCTGACCACGGCTCGCGGGACGATGAATTGCTTCGCCGATCGCGTCCTCGGGAACCGATCAACGGGTTACCGTGGCCGATGGCCGTGAGTTGCCTACGCCTTGAGGAGTGTGCCTTGACCCTGTTGACCACGTGGCCGGAATCCGGCCCTGGCACAGTCTTACGCCGCACCACCGATCCCGCTGAGATCGACGCTGTGCTGGCACCCGCCGGGGTTCGTTACGAACAGTGGCCGTTGCGTGAGGGGCCCGAAGAGCCCGACCCCGAGGCGGTGTTGCGTGCGTACGGCGACGCCGTGGACGGTCTGGTCGCCGCCGAGGGGTTCGCCACCGTCGACGTCGTCGGGTTGCGGCCGCGGAAGGATCTGGGATGGCGGTTGACCGCCAAGGCCGAGCGGAAAAAGTTCCTCATGGAGCACACCCATGACGATGACGACGAGGTGCGGTTCTTCGTAGCGGGCGCGGGGGCCTTCTATCTGCACATCGACCGTGAGGTGCATGCCGTGCTGTGCGAGGCCGGGGACTTGCTGGGGGTACCGCGGGGGACCAGGCACTGGTTCGACATGGGGGCTTCGCCGTCGTTCACGGTCATTCGCTTCTTCCATGAAGAGGACGGCTGGGTCGGGAACTTCACCGGCAGTGACATCGCCTTGAAGTTCCCCGACTTCGACGCGCTGATGGCGACGCGCGGGACATCAGTCCTTGGCGTCGGGCAGTGACAGAGTGAGGTAGTCGGGGTAGCCGTGCTGCAGTCCGGGCGCCATCTCCAGTACCTGTGCCGGGCCCTCGGCCGCGGTCTTCTTGAAGCCGGCCAGGCGGTAGACCGTGTACATCGGCTTGTTGACCTGGGTGGGTTTGAAGTCCGCCGTCAGCCGCACCTGTTCGGCCTCGGCGGACTTGGCCAGATACCGCAGGATCGCGCCGCCGACGTTGCGGCCCATCACCCTGCAGGACATCAGGAACAGCCGGATACGCCACTCTTCGGCCGTCGTGCCGACCAGAGTGAGGCCGATCGTGCCGTATGCGCCGAAGCGGTCCTCCAGGCGGGCGACCAGGAGCGTCTGGTCCGGCCGGTCCATCAGTTCGCGCAGCTCCGCCTTGGAGAACGTCAGACCGGTCGTGTTGAGCTGGTGGGTACGCTCGGTCAGCTCGGCGGCGCGCTCCAGGTCCTCGGCGGTGGCCACCGCGAGGGTGAGACGCATCCGGAGCGATCTGAGGAACTCGACCTGCGGCCCGGCGTACGACTTCTCGTACTCGCTGCGTTCCTCCGCCTGCATGTACATCATTCGGCGGCCGCGCCCGTCCTCCGTGACCGGCCGGGAGAGCTCCGGCCGGTCGAGCAGGTCCGCGATCTCGGCGGCGTCCACGCACCGCACCTGCGGGTGTGCGAACTCGACCTCGGCCCGCTCGAAGGCGGAGTCGTCGATGAACATCACAGTGTCGAGCCCGATGTTGAGCCGCTTCGCGATGCCCTGGAGCAGTTCGGACTTCGGCTGCCACGAGACGTGGGGGACGAGGAAGTACTGGCGGATCCCCAGCCGTTCGAGCTCGGCGAGCGCCGCCTTCTCGTCGTTCTTGCTGACGATCGACTGCAGGATGCCGCGCTGGTCGAGCGCGTCGATCAGCGCACGGACGCCGGGACGCAGCTCTACTCCGCACCCCTCGGACAGCACGCCGTCCCACACGGTGTCGTCCAGGTCCCAGACGACACATTTCACCAGTTCACTCGACACGATCAGCTCCTTGTGCGAAGGGATACCGCGGGTGCCGACGGCGTACCCGGAAACGCTGCAGGCTCTCTTCGGCCAGCAGATGTTGCAGCAGCTGTGTGCTGCCCTCGATGACCTGCATGACGCGTGCGTCCCGCACCCAGCGGTCCACCGGGCTCCCGTCCACCAGGCCCGCCGCGCCGTGGAGTTGGGCGGCCGCGGCCGATGCCGTGCCCGCCGCGCGGGACGCCGCCAGCTTGGCGGTCAGTACGTGCTGTATCAGCCAGTCGTCCTGGGCGTCCATGGCCCGCGCCGCCTGCGCGCACAGCAGCCGCGCCGCCTCGGTGTCGACCACGGCGTCGCTGACGAGACCGCGGACGAGCTGCAGATCGATCAGCCGCCCGCCGAACTGCTTGCGGCTGCTGGTGTGGCCGAGCATCGCGTCGCAGCACGCCTCGGCGAGCCCCAGGGAGCCGTAGGCGACACAGAGCCGGCCCAACGACAGGGCACTGCCGGCCACTTGGGTCACGCCGAAGCCGGGGCGGCCCACCATCCGCTCGGCGGGGACACGGCAGCCGTCCAGGTGCAGATCGGCCAGCATGGCGCTGCGGAAGCCACTGGTGCCGGGGCTCGGAACGACCGTGACCCCCGGGTCGTCCCGCTGGACGAGGAAGCCCACGCTGCGGTCGCCGTGCTTGGCGAAGACCAGGAAGCAGTGGGCGACCTGACCGAAGGACAGCCAGCGCTTCACACCGTCCAGGCGCCACACGGCATCCGCGGCACCGGCGTCTTCCGGGTCCTCCGGCGTCGCCGTCGTCTCGATGGCCTGGGCGTCACTGCCCGCACTGTCCTCGGTGAGTCCGAACGCCCCCAGGAGCTCACCGGAGGCAAGGCGCGGCAGCAGCCCCTTGCGGGTGCCCTCGGGCGCCCACCGGCTCAGGCTCGCGCACACCATTCCGTGCACGGTCAGCAGGCTCTGCAGTGACGCCGAGGTGCGGGCCACCGCCCGGTTCAGCTCGCCGTACTCGACATGGCTCAGGGGGCGTCCGCCGTACTCCGCGGGCACCATCGCGGCCAGCGCACCTGAGTGGGCCACCGCCTTGAGGACGCCCGGCGGTACCGCCTTCGCGGTCTCGATCTCGTCGGCCAGCGGCAGCAGCTGTCGACCCAGCTCGTCCGCGGTCGGCGGTGGCTGACTCATGGCCGCTTCCCCCGCACGAACTGCACGATGCTGTCCAGCGTGTCGAAGTTCTCGAGCTCCAGGTCGTCGTCGTCCACCTCGATGCCGAACTCCTTCTCGAGGTGACTGATGAGCGCAACGGTCGCCAGAGAGCTGAGGACCCCGCCGGTGATCAGCTGCATGCCTTCCAGCTCGGCCGGGTCGTCCACGTACCGCAACAGGAATTCGAGAACACGGGAACGGACGGCCTCGTCCTCGTAGACGGCGGTCACTGTGACATCACACTCCAATTCACATGATCAAAACAGGGCGGTGGCGGGAACGCGCGCGAGGGCGTCACCGCCTCGTACGCCACTTCTTCTCAAGCCGGCTGATCTGGTCCTGGCTGAGGCTGACGAGGGACAGGTCCGATGGCGTCCTGCCGACCGTGTCGGGGCCGTCGGCGTGCGCGGCCAGCGCCTTGAGGTGCGTGACCCAGCCCTCGCCGAGCCGCTCCACGTCCTCGCGGGCCAGCACGTCACGCGGCCACGACCACGTCGCCGACAGTTCCGGGCCCGACGGGCCGTCCGCTGCCGCCGCGTTGACCATCAGCGCATGCGTCAGACGCATCCGGGGATCGAGGCCGCCAGTGGCCGGATTGCCGTCCACCTGCTGCCAGTCCGCGGCAGGGTGGGTACGGCCCACGCCGACCCGCCCGAAGTAGTTGAACGCCACCTGTGCCCCGGGGAGCGCGGAGAGCACCGGTTCGGTCTCCGGGTTGAGGTAGCGCAACAGCCCATACTCGATGCGCAGCTCGGACGAGGTGCGCAGCTGCTCCTTGATCCGCTGCAGAGCCCGACCGACGGCCTTCCCGCCCCGCCTGACCTCGCCCCACGACACCCTGCCGGGATCGAGCCGCGCCGGGGCCATGGCGGTGAACCAGCCCACCGTCCGCGAGGTGTCGGCATCCGCGAACAGACTCTCCCGGCCGTGCCCTTCGACATCGACCAGGACGGATGTCACCCCGGAGACGCCCACCGTGCCATGCGCGGTCCGCCACTGGGCCAGCGCGAGCACGAACGCCGTCACTAGGATGTCCTCCACTCCGGCGTGCAACGCGCCGGGCACCCGCGTGAGCAGCGCCTCCGACAGCGCCACCGGCACCGTGACGCGCAACGTGTCGAGCTGCTCCGCCGTGTCGTGCGCACTCAACCTGCGTACGCCGAGGGTCGGTTCGGAGACGGAGAGAGTCTCGGTCCAGTGTCGCAGGGAGGTTGTGCCGCGGGGCTCGCCGGCGAGCGCGCGGAGTTGCTCCGCCCAGCGCTTGAATGAGGTCGGCACCGGCGCCAGCTCCGGGGTCCGCCCGGCGAGTACGGCTGTGCCCGCGGCGGCGAGATCGGGCAGGAGGATGCGCCACGAGACGCCGTCCACGACCAGATGGTGGATGGTGAGCAACAGGCGGCCCGGCTCCTGGGAGCCGTGGTCGAACCAGACGGCCTGCAGCATGACTCCGTCACGCGCCGCCAGACGGCCGTTTGCCCGCATGGCGTGTTCTGCGAGCAGCCGTTCGCGCTCGGCCGCGGTCGTACCGGCGCAGTCCACCCGCAACAGGGCCTCGGCGGCCGTAAGCGCCTGCGGGCTCCGCGCCGGAGGGATGCGCAGGGCCCAGTCGTCCTGGGCGCCGTCCCCTGTCAGACGGGCCCGCAGTACGTCGTGACGGTCGATGAGGGCTTGCAGGATCTCGGCCAGCCGGTCGTGGTCGATGCCCGCGGGGACTTGCACCAGTCGCGACTGGAAGAACGCCTCGAACGCGTGCTCCGGCTCGACGAGCCACCGCATGATGGGGGTCAGCGGCACCAGACCGGTGCCGTCGTCCGCCTCCGAGGCGGTGCCGCCGCCGTCCGTCAACCGCTGGGCGACATGCGCCAGTTGTCTGGGCGTGTGGTGCTGAAAGATGTCGCGGGGTGAGAGGCCGAGGCCCTGCTCACGGGCGCGGCTGACCAGCACGATGGAACTGATGCTGTCGCCACCGAGGGCGAAGAAGCCGTCCTCGACGCCGATGCGGGCTGGGTCGAGGCCGAGGACTTCGGCGAAGAGAGCGGTGAGGGCCTTCTCCTGCGGGGTGCCGGGGGCGCGGGTGGGGGTGGCGGCGCTCGTGTAGTCCGGCGCGGGCAGCGCCTTGCGGTCCAGCTTCCCGCTGGGCGTCAGAGGCAGTTCGCTGACGGTGACGACCGCTGCGGGAACCATGTAGTCGGGCAGCCGACCGGCCAACCGCCCGCGTATCGCCGTGGGTTGGGGCTCGGCATCGGCGTCGGGTACGACGTAGCCGACCAGGCGCCGGTCACCGGGCCGGTCCTCACGGATCACGGCCGCCGCAGCCACCACCCCGGGACAGGCCGCCA